>JASBSR010000037.1 GCA_030148865.1 Gammaproteobacteria bacterium | reverse complement strand
CCCGGAATAATCCAGCGCCACCGCTGTATACCGTCCTTGACTTGCTGTTGTTCACAGCACTTTGACTGGTCGACCCCCAGTGTTAGCAGGTAACAGAACAAGATATCCGGACTGTACAATCAAATGGCGACTGCTACACATAAAAGCACCTGAATTCGCCTACCAGCTTGATTTAGCCCGTGAAATGCTGCTTTTAAGCCACTAAAACAGTGATTATTTCGATGAAATAAATTAAATTTCAATCAGTTAATCTGGCCCGTCAGGGCGGAAGGCAGGATGCCTGGAGTAATGCCGATATCCAGTAACTAACTGATTAAACGATGCATTAAAACTTCTGGATTCCATCCTTCGGTCCGTAAACAGCACATCCGTGTGCTACTTCTCCGGCATGACGAGTTTGCGTGAGAATAGGGGTTAAAATCCTTTTATACTAAACAAGGCTGAAAAGAATATGTTTGATTTCCCACAAAATATAGACGTTGTGAGAGTTGAAGAATCAATTGAATTATTAAAAAAATTTGTTAATGATCCAGATATCGAACCTTTAATCGCTGCACTAGAAGCATTAAAAAATGACCCGGACGACGCCTCATTTTTAGATGCCCTTAATAAAGCGTTTGCAAAGCTTGGCGTTGTTCAGGGCGCTGTTTTAACCTATGCGCCTTATGTCGGCATTATCTTGTCGGATGATATATTTGGGGATTGAAGATAACCAGGTTTCAGAGAGGAATGACACTTAAGTGCCATTGGGGACAGATCACGGTTTTCTGTGGTAGCATTTGCCGCTCGCCAATTAAGGAAAATAGCTCATGCCCGGACGGCCTCGAATAGTACTGCCACATACCTGTTACATCTAAGCCAACGCGGTTATATCCGTGAGGCATGCTTTCAGTTCTCGAAAATACTGCCGATAGTCACATATCGTAAACTATTGATCACAAATGAGGTCAATAACGATTCTCTAAACCAGAATCTTACAAAAATAGGATAATTATGCGACAAATACTTACTGGCAGGGTATTGCTGCTGTTGGCTCTACTGAGCGTAAATTTCATGGTATCGACGACCTCGGCTGCGGCAGAAGGGGGTATGGCCGGTGTTGCTGAAAAGATACTGTCCAGGGTTGATCAGGCGACATGGATCGCGGAGGGTAAGAGCGCGCATGTAGTCTATATTTTTTTCGATCCTAACTGTCCTTACTGTCATCGTGTTTATGTTGATACCCGTGACTGGATTAAAAATAACGAGGTTCAATTACGCTGGATTCCGGTGGGCGTTTTAACTGCAAGCAGTTATGGCAAGGCTTTGACTCTTCTGGATGCCAAAGACCCTCTGAAGTTGTTTTATCAGAACGAAGAACACTATTCAGGCAGTGATGGTGGCGCAATTGATGAGGCACTGGAGGGTACGGTAACAGCGAAAAAAGCGCTGAAGGTGAATGCAGATCTGTTAAGGCTCACTGGTTTTGATGCGGTACCGAGCATTCTTTTCCGCACTAGCAATGGCCAGGCTATAATAGTTCAGGGCGCACCACCAGCCGAGAAATTGAAGGCGATACTACAATATGTTGAGTAGGTAAAGCGTGCAGTGGCAGGTTTAGATCTTGTTTTGCTGCTTGCTTAATCTGCCACGCTGCTGTTCGAGGCAGGTGTTATTCAGTGCTTACCGAAAAAGGGGCACATGGACGTGCCATTTGTCAGATATTACTTTGAGCGTCCTGCCTCTGGCCCTTCCGGGTTTGTGATACAACGATTCAATTGATCCATACGCAATTGTGTTACCAGGGCGACGCGCAGGTGGGTGGCGCTGGGGCAAAGCCTCTGGGTGTCATTACCGCAATCAGTCAGAAAAAAGCTGTGAATCTAGTATTCCGTGGCCTGGCCATCTCTCCCGACAGAATTACTGTATGCCGCTGGACACCGGGGGATACTCGACAGATGACAGGTTAATTAGTATCCATGCAATCCTGGTCGTTATATCGCCTGCCTTCGGTCATTGTTTTTATCGTTGAGCCAGGCAATTTTATTATGATTTGCTATACAGTATAGCTATGTATCTAGTCGATGTCTTTATATCACGACAAAAACGCACTGAGCTCTCGCAATCTGTCGCACGCATTATTATTACGGCAATGACGCTGCTGTATTTGCTGGTGATCAGTGTTTCTGGTCAAACGTTTCCATATCAGCAGCTTGTTGTCTGGGTTGTCGTTGCTCTTTTATTCTATGCTGTGGGGCTCAATGCGGTCATCCGGCATTATCCTTCGCGAGTAGTCTGGCGACGAGGCATGGCCATGACTATTGATCTTGGGGCACTGTCGTTCTTGTTTTATCTGTCCGGTTCATTCAGCGGTACTTTTTATCCGCTATTTTTATGGGTGATTGTGGGCAACGGTCTGCGTTTTGGTGTGCGCTATTTGCTCAGTGCCACAGTGATTGCTGTCGTTTTTCTGTCATTTGCCATGATGCACTCAGATTTCTGGAGACTGTACCTGGGGCTATCCTCGGGACTGGTCATTGGGCTTGCGATATTGCCGTTATTCTATGTTGTTATTTTGCGTGAGCTGGAAGCGACTAACAAAAAACTGCAGGAACAGATTGATGTGACCGCATTTGCAGCGACTCACGATTCATTAACAGGGCTGCCTAATCGATTTTTATTCATGGATCGTCTGGTTCAGGCTATTGACCGATCGAAAAGAAACAAAAGCCGTTTTGCGATTTTATTTATCGATCTGGATAAGTTTAAGCATATTAATGACACGCTCGGACACGCGCTTGGTGATGATGTGTTGCAAAACATAGCCAGTCGTTTGCGTGACGTATTACGTGATAGCGATAGTGTGGCACGACTCGGCGGTGACGAATTTATCGTATTACTAAGCGACTTGACGTCGCGCCAAAATGCTCAGCAGGCGGCACAGCGCATCGTTAAAATATTCAACGTGCCTTTTAACCTGAAGGGGCATAAACTGATGGTTACTGGTAGCGTGGGCATCAGTATTTTTCCGGACGATGCCGAAGATATTGATAAGCTAATTAATTGTTCGGATGTTGCAATGTATAAAGCCAAAAATATAGGCGGTAATACATTTAAATCTTTTTCGCAGATTACTGAAATCGAATAACCGGGACCGGACTAAATCTGCTACGGTTTTATAGTTCTGTAAAAAAACGACTTACTAACTGATGAAAGCGAGCCACGTGTATTGGCTTCTCGCCCTGGTAGGCGTGTAAGCTGTACACAGGCCGGCGTGGACCTGTTATTTGATCCACAATATGGACCAGCTCCCCTGTTTTTAACAAGGGTCTTGCCACCACGTCAGGCAACAACACGATACCCAGATGACGCAGCGCCATTTCCAGGGCGCAGGTGAGCGTATTTGTCTGGGCAAACTGGCTGAGTTTGATGGTCGAACTCTCGTTGCTGTCTAATTGCAATATCGACATTTTCCACTGCTGCCAACTTGTTGCGATCCAGCGCTGCTGACAAAGTTCTTTCGCTGTTTTGGGGATAGCCGTGCGTTGCAGATAAAGCGGTGTGGCACAAAAAATTTCGGTCATGGTACCGATGGGTAAGGCGCGATAACTGCTATTTGGTAAATCGCCTGCGTGTATCGCCACATCCAGTTTGTTTTCGACAAGATCCAGGGTTTTATCACTCACCGCCAGTTCCGGCAGCAAGCCGGGATATTCGACACACAGTTGTTCAATTGCCGGTATCACCACATTCACTTCCAGCGAGTGGGGAAAAGTTACCGCAAAACGCCCCTGCGGATCCACGCCGGCGTTGATGATATCCGTGAACGCCAAATTAACCTGATCCTGTAATAACTGGCAACGCCGCAACAGTTTTTCACCTAAGGTGCTCAACGACACGCCCCGTGTCGTCCGGTTCAGGACGCGTATGCCCAGTTCCTTTTCCAGCTGGCTGACCGCCGATTTAGTAATGCCAAGCGTTTCCGCCGCACGGGTAAATGAGCCTTTTTCTGCGACGCTCGCAAACACCATCAAGCGGGAAAGTTGTCGAATATTGTTCATTTTTTCTAAACAGAAAGTCAACTTTATTGATATTGTTCTGAATTATAACCCGCTATAGACTTCTTTTCACCTTAACATCCTCAAACAAAGGAGAGCGCAAATGACAGCTTACGTCATCGTCGGATTTACGCCGAAAGACCCGGAAAAACTTCAACAATATGCCGCTTCCGTCCCTGCCACCCTGGCCAGGCACTCCGGTGAAATCGTGATAAAGGGGCCGGTGGAATCCCTGCACGGTGATGCTGACTACCCCATGCAGGTGATCGTTGCCTTTCCCTCAAAGGAAGATGCAACCCGGTGGTATCACGCCAGTAATTACCAGGCACTCATTCCAGTACGTGATGCCGGGATGGCTTCTCAATTCCAACTGCTTGCCTAACTCGCACGAGAGACTTTACACATGAAAAATACACGCAAAATGACTGGTTTACTGACTGCGCTGTTGTTTACCGCCGATAACCCCGTCTGGGTCGCATCAGGATTGAAGATGCCGGAATCTGTTGAATATGACTGGAAACGTGAACGGATTTATGTGTCCAACATTAATGGCGGCGTGATGGAACAGGACGGTAATGGATCTATCGGCCTGCTTGATGCCCGCGGCAAGCTTGTCAATGTCGACTGGGTGACAGGGTGACACTCCCCAAAAGGGCTGGCGCTGCACAACAACAAACTTTACGTTGCTGACGTTAAGCAGTTGGTGGTGATAAATGTTGATAGTGGAAAACTGGTCGCACGCTATGCTGCCGATGATTCCATGGTATTCAATGGCATTACCATCAGCAAAACGGGAACCGTATTTATCTCTGACTGGCCCGCAACCGAATTTATACCCTGGATGATGGTGAACTAAAAGTCTGGCTTGAAAGCATTAAACTGAATTCACCCAACGGGCTATGGGTGGACAACGACAATCTGTACGTTGCCTCGTGGGGAGCGAAACCTAAACAGGATTTCACCACAGGGACCTCAGGTAACATCAAACAAATTTCGCTCAAGACCAAAAACATCAAAACACTTCCCCAGAACAATCGCTGGATCAATATGGATGGCATCTACCCTTATGCAAAAAACAAATGGCTCATCAGTGATTTTATAAAAGGAGAAATTCTGCTCTTTGATGGCAAAGGAGGCGTGAGGAGATCGGTAACCACAAAATATGGTGCTGCCGACTTTTACTACATACGTGAAAAAAACCTGCTCATTGTGCCTTTGATGATGGATAACCAGGTTGTGGCCTATACATTTGAATGAACCTGGATGAAAGGAATCATCAGGTTTCAGGGTGGGCATCTTAAACCTGCTTCGATTTGCCGTGATGACTGGTCGCAGTAAAGCGTGATAGCTTTGTGATACTTTATCGGGCGAACTTTGCTATTGTAAGCCGGTCTCTTGTTTAAGCTCGGATATCTACAGGATTTTTATGGTCATACTGATCAAGCAAAGCTCAGGCATCAAGTCGTCTGAGATTACCCCAAAGTCGATATATCTTAATCGTCGCAGGTTTATGCAACGCTCGCTGGCAGGCAGTGTCCTGCTGGGGATGAACGCCATGCTGCCAGCCTGGGCAAAACCCTGGGAAGGTATTGCTAACAGCGCTTTCAGCACCAGCGAAAAACCCAACACTCTCGAAGCGATAACGACCTATAATAATTTCTATGAATTTGGCACAGGCAAGAGCGATCCGTCAAAAAACGCGAGAAATTTCACCCCCAGACCGTGGTCAATTGCAGTAGAAGGTGAGTGCGCCAGGCCTGGCGTATTCGATCTGGAAGATTTTATTAAATCCGAAACTATAGAGGAGCGTATTTATCGTTTGCGCTGCGTCGAAGGCTGGTCGATGGTGATCCCGTGGGCGGGTTTTTCACTGGCGGATATGCTGAAAAAATTTGAGCCAACTTCGAAAGCCAAATTTGTTGAATTCACCACGCTGTTCGACAAATCGCGCATGCCCGGGCAGGAGCGTCGGGTGCTCAACTGGCCGTATGTTGAAGGCCTGCGTATCGATGAGGCGATGAATGAACTGCCCATCATGGCAGTGGGTTTGTATGGTGATGTATTGCCTAATCAGAATGGTGCGCCGATTCGGCTGGTGGTGCCCTGGAAATATGGTTTTAAAAGTATCAAGTCGATTGTGAAAATTCGTTTTACTGAAACTCAGCCCAGCACCACATGGAATATTGCTGCGCCACGTGAATACGGTTTTTATTCTAATGTTAATCCAGCAGTCGATCACCCGCGCTGGAGCCAGGCTAAAGAAACACGTATTGGCGAACCGTTCTGGAAGCCTAAACATAAAACGCTGATGTTTAATGGTTATGGCGAACAGGTGGCAAAGTTGTATGAAGGTATGGACCTTAAAAAATTCTTTTAGAATTTTTTAAATGAAAAGTGAAGGATTAACCTCGATAAAATCTATAGCTAAATCACACACTTTTCAATTTTTCATTATGTCATCGCCTTCAAGTACAACTATCAGCTTCATCATCAAACCAGTGGTGTTCCTGGCATGCCTGCTGCCGTTCGTCATGCTGGTGTACGCCGCTTTCATGGGCAGCCTTGGCGTGAATCCGGTAGAAACGCTGACTCTGGAAACCGGTAGCTGGGCTTTAAGGTTTTTGTTGATCACGCTCAGTGTAACGCCGTTGCGAATGATTACTGGCCAGAGCTGGCTGATTAAACTTCGACGTATGTTGGGGCTGTTTGCATTTTTTTATGTAAGCCTGCATTTTACGACATATATCTGGTTCGATCAGTATTTTGACTGGGCCGCAATTGTGAAAGATATCCCGAAACGACCCTTCATTACAGTAGGGTTTAGTGCTTTTGTACTGCTGATTCCGCTGGTGTTGACTTCCACCAATAAAATGATGAGGCGCTTAAAACGCAACTGGACTAAATTACATAGCTTGGTTTATGTGATTGCGGTGTTAGGCGTATTGCATTTTCTCTGGCTGGTTAAAGCCGATACGCGGGAACCGTTAATTTATGCGGGCATATTGCTGGTGCTACTGGGTTATAGGGCTTATCAGCAGCGGTTTGTTAAGTCGAGGTAAATGCGATAACCGCAAAGGCGCAAAGTAAAAAACAAGCTTAGAGCTTTCTTTGCGACCTTTGCGGTAACAGTTCTTGCTACCGGATAGCTACAGCCTTAGCCCAGCTCGCCTTTATAGTCAGCAAGACCTGGATCATTATTCACGCCGACCAGTTTCGGACGATTGATCCTGGGTAAACGCAGAACATTGTCCTTATCCTTGTTTTTCAGAATGTAGTCACGAACCACGTCCCACATCATGCGGCCATCGGGAGTGCGATTGACCACGGCCCAGCCAGTGACTTTGTAAATCTTGTCGGGGTCAATCGAGTCGCCGTTATCCAGACGAGCATCGGTGATACGCTCGTAGAGTTTCTTCGATGGGTCGATGGTGTAATCCATGCCGCCGAGACGCACCATATCCCCGCCAGACTGCAGGAACGGGTCGGGGTCGAAAAGATTGTCAGCCACTTGTTCGATGACATCGAGTATTTGCTTACCGGACATTTCTGAAACATAGGTTTCACTGTAAGTGGTTGAACACTGTGTCATGACATCTTCCATAGTAATCCAGTCGCCTTCGAGCGTGGTGGTGCCCCAGCGAACGCCGGCTGACATGGCGATATCGGCATCGTATTCTTCGCGCAACGCGTTACATAACACCTGATCCCAGGTGCCCATAAAGTTGCCTCGACGATAAAGTGTACGATCTGCAATCGCAAGTTTTTCGTTGAGAATATTGTCAAACGTTTTGCCAAGACGGGATTTGTCGTAGAAACGGTTGCTGGCGCGACTTTCTACAATATGTTCATCATAAACTGTGTTGCGCATTTGTTTGATGTACGCGTCCATTTCTTTGTCGGCTGGCAGTGCATTTTCGTAAACCGGTAGCATTTGGTAGTGCATGTCGATGACCTTGCCTTCCTGGATGGCGAAATCCATGACGCCAACAAATTTGCCGTTTGAGCCGGCGTTGGTAACCCAGCATTCGTGACCAGCGACGTTTTTGACTTTGATGGGTTGCGGAACGCCATCGTGCGTGTGGCCGCCGAAGACGGCATTCAAACCCGGCAAACTTGCCGCCATTTTGATATCCACATCCATGCCATTGTGTGAAAGCAGAATCACTGCATCGGGTTTTTCTGTTTCACGAATCTTTTTCACCAGCGCGATCATGTCGTCTTCGCGCAGACCGAATGACCAGTCGGGGAAAAACTCTGGTGGGTTGGCATTGCCTGTGCGTGGGAATGCCTGACCGATGACAGCGATGCGTGCGCCACCAACATTTTTCATCACATATGGCTGGAAGGCATAGCCGGCATCTTCATCATACAGACCGCGGCCATCGTATTTTTCGACCATCTGATAATATGAATCACTGAACAGTGAGTCAGGTTTGACGCGCACGTTCTGACCAATGAAATCACCCTTGAAGAGAGCGACATTGCTCAGTACTTCGTTTTCTTTATAGGTGAACTCCCAGTGGCCAACCATGACATTGACGCCGAGAATATTCGAGGCTTCGACCATGTCGACACCGCGCGTCCACAGCGATGTACCCGAACCCTGCCAGAGGTCACCGCCATCCAGTGTGATGGTGTTTTCCGTACCGCCGGCATCTTTGCGTAGACTGTCGAGCAGAGTTTTGATGTGGGCGAAGCCACCCATACGACCATATTCGTGTGCGGCCTTATCAAAATTGAGATAGGTGTAGGCGTGGGCTTCTGGGGTATTTTCTTTCAGGCCCATATAGTCGAGCATTTTTTTGCCGACGATGTGCGGCGGACGACCATAGGCATCGCCCATGCCCAGATTGACGTTGGGTTCGCGGAAATACACGGGGTTGAGCTGACCGTGAGCATCTGTCATATGCAGGATGCGGGCATTACCCATCATCGGTACCTTATAGAAGTCTCTGGATATTGCCTGGGTTCCAGTCGGGTTGCTGCAGCCGGCTAACCAGGGTGCAGACCCTGCGGCAGCGCTGGCGGCCAGCATTTTTATAAAGCTTCGGCGATCAATTTTGGGCATGGTTTTTCCTCACGGGATGGCTGTTTTAATTTTATCCAGATGAATGGAGTTTTTAATAGCAACTGGCTGGCCTCAGGGTTAGACGCAGTAATATTGAGTTTATTCAAAATAGCCGCAGTCGTGAACAGGGGGTTTACCCCTACTAGAAGTCCTCAGGCAATGCTGTATTATGCCCGTCTCATGACTAAATTTACACTTTTCATTTTTATGCTACTGGCATTTTCGACCAGTGTACAGGCGGACGTGGTCAAACCGGCACTGATCGAGATAAGTGCCTATACCGATGGCCGGGTGGTGGTCGAGCTGCGTGCCAGCATTGAAGCTTTGCTCACTGGAATTAATTCGCGTTATAAAAATACCAAAGAAGCACCGAATGCTGACGAGTATGATGCCTTAAGAGTCATGCGACCGGCTGATTTAAAGGCAGAGTTCGTTTCGTTCGAACGCGAGTTGCTGCGCGAAATCTGGCTGAAAGCTGATGGCAAGGCGGTGCAACTACGCGTTAGTGATATTCATATTCCTGAGCCCGGTTATACCAAAGTGCCGCGTATCAGCACGGTTCAGTTATCGGGCGAGCTGGATCGCAGTGCCAAAGCCTTACAATGGTATTACCCCTCACGTTTTGCTGACTATGCAGTGCGTGTGCGTCAGGTGGATACGGAAAATCAAAAATGGCACTGGTCCGAATGGCAATGGCAGCGCAAGGATGCGCCAAGTCAGCAATTTTCACTAACCGAATTGTTTACCAAACGTCCGGTATACGAAGTGGTGTTTACTTATATCACGCTAGGCTTTGAGCATATCCTGCCCAAAGGCCTCGATCATATCCTGTTTATCCTGGGTATCTTTCTGTTAAGCATTCGCATGAAACCTCTGCTCTGGCAGGTGACTATGTTCACGCTGGCGCATACGATTACGCTGGGCCTGTCGATGAATAACATTGTCACTCTGCCAGCAAGCGTGGTTGAGCCCCTGATCGCGCTATCGATTGCTTATGTGGGTATTGAAAATGTGTTTGCGCATTCATTGCACAAAAGCCGATTATTTCTGGTTTTCGGTTTTGGTCTATTGCATGGACTGGGTTTCGCCAGTGTGCTGGGTGATTTTGGCATGCCCGAAAATGCATTCATTACCGCTTTGATTAGTTTTAATGTGGGTGTCGAATTCGGTCAGCTGGCAGTCATCTCACTCGCATTTCTGGCAGTGGGAGTCTGGTTCAGGCACAAGCCATGGTATCGCAAACTGATCATTGTACCGGGTTCGTTATTGATCGCGGTGATAGGTCTGTACTGGACACTGGAACGACTGGAGCTGTTTTAGATAAAAGATAAAAATTACAAAAGAAAAATATGCAGATTTGCTTTTATTCGCTACTGGTTTTCGATTTGTTATCAAGCTCAGCTAGTGCCTGTCGCAGTGCAGTCAGTTGTGCCCTGTAATTTTCCGCATCACCATATTCGGCGAATTCATCGTAGTGTTTATGGGCTGCATAAATACGTTGCGCATGCTTGATGGGGCACCAGTATTGTTCTGTACGAGCGATAATTTCCTGTGCATAAGCGACAAATCCGTTTGAATATCCGCAGTACACGCAATTGAATTTTTCTATGATATTGAGATAACTCAGCTGATGTCGGTCAATTATAATATAGTCGCGGCGATTGACACGAGGTATGCCATACGCTCTGAAGCAGATATGCTGATAAATAGTGATGCTGACATCGAACAGAGCAATCGGCAGAATCATGCTGTAAATAACCGGCGCAGTCAGCAAACTGAGCGGTCTGGCCAGGATTAGATATCTGAATACTCCGGTTTTATAACGTTTATGTAATCGCCTGACTTCTGCCGCAAAACGAACTTTGTGGCCCTCGAGAGTATAGTTGAATTGTGTCCGTAAGCTCTCCCAACGTTTTTCGACTTCGCTTTGCAAGCGGCGAATTTCGAATAACAGTTCGTTTAATTCGTGATTCACTGATGTGCTCCTCCTGTGTAGATACCTGACTGGCCGATGCCATAATGATCACGGCAGTGCCAGAAACAAAACCGCAGCAAGGGCTGAGTAAAAAGTGCAGAATTTCAGCGACTGTGGTAACAATGACTATTTGTGGTACATCTCTGGCTTGCGGTCGCGCAGAAATGTCCAGACTTTGCGCAGTTCTTCTGTACGTGATAAATCCACAGTCGCATGCACGATAGTTTCGTCTTGGTCATTGGCCTGTGCGAGAAACTCGCCCTGTGGTCCACAGACAAAACTCGAACCCCAGAAGTTAATACCACTGGACTGACTGGTATCGGGTGCGGCTTCGTAAGCGATGCGATTACAGCTGGCAACGGGGATTAAGTTTGCGATTGCGTGGCCACGTTGTACGGTAATCCAGGCTTCACGATCACGAATTTGTTGCGCCTGACTGTTCTCCGGGTCATAACCAATGGCTGTCGGGTAAATCAATAACTCGGCGCCCGCCAGTGCCATGGCACGTGCGGCTTCTGGAAACCATTGATCAAAACAGATCAGGACACCGAGTTTTCCGATGCTGGTTTGAATCGGGTGAAAGCCTTCACTACTGGATTTGAAATAATGCTGTTCATAATAGCCGGGGTCATACGGAATATGCGTTTTATGATACCTGCCAGCGAGGCTGCCGTCACTGTCAGCGACCAGCGCGGTGTTGTAATAATCACCGTCAGTCGTTTTTTCGAACACCGAGCCGACGATCACCAGCTGATGTTGTTTAGCGAGTGCGCAACACCATTCGCTGGTCGGGCCTGGCACGGTTTCGGCGCGAGTGAAAGCATCAGCGTTTTCCTGCTGGCAAAAATACAGGCCGTTGTGTAATTCTGAAAATACGATTAATGCCGGTTTGTCTTTTTGTGCGCAGGCTTTAGCTACACTGTCAGCGAGTTTTTTTTGATTGGCATCAAGATCGTCGCTGAAAGACAGTTGCAGCAATGCTATATTAAGTGTGCGTCGCGACATAGCTATTTCAACGTGCCCTGAGTGAGTTGCATGCATAGACAATGAAAGCTGCCGCATTGTTCAACCACGGGCAGGGCGTTGATGCCGATAATTTCGTGCTGCGGGAAAATCATTTGCAGTTGTTTGATTGCGTAAGCATCCATGGGGTCGTTGTATAGTGGACACAGGATAGCGTCATTGATAATCATAAAATTAACATAGGTGCAGGCCAGGCGCTGGCCCGCGAGACCGATTTTTGCCGAGGGGATGGGCAATGCAACCAAATGGTACGGACTGCCGTTTGCCTGTGTCATTGTTTGTAACTCAGTTTGCATAGCAGCGAGTTCAGTGTAATTGACATCCTTTTTATCGTCACAACTTGCATAGGCAATGACATCATTAGGGCAGAAGCGTGCGAGTGTGTCGATATGACCATCAGTATCATCGCCTTCGATGTGGCCATGCCTGAGCCAGCGCACAGTATCCACACCGAAAAAGTGTTTGAGCAAGTCTTCGATTCGCCTCTGGTCGTAGCAGCCGTTGCGGGTCGGGGTGAGCAAACAGCTTTGCGTTGTGAGTAAGGTACCCTTGCCGTTGCTTTCTATACTGCCGCCTTCGAGTATCAGCGGTAATGACTGCATGTCGCAGGCGAATACGTTCTGCTGTTGTAATCGAGTATTGATTTGATCGTCATCGCTGGCATTATATTTCCCCCCCCAGGCATTAAATCTAAAATCCAGTAATTTAGGGGTGCCGTTTTCGATGATTCCGATCGGCCCGGTGTCACGTACCCAAACGTCATTGGTGGCCGCAATCCTGAGCGTGCAGTTAGCAAGCGCGACATTGGCGTTTTGTAACAGCTGTGTCGCGTGCGCGCGCAGAACTTCGTCTTTGCACACCAGTAATACACGCTGACGTTGGGCGGTGGCGTGAATGAGTTCAACAAATACGGTTTCGACCGCAGCGATATCACCTTGCCAGCCATTGGCCGGGTGCGGCCAGGCCAGCATCAGGCCATCTTGTGGCTCCCATTCGGCGGGCAGGCGACGCGTCGCTGCAGTGAGCTCGCGCTCACCTTCCAGGCCGGGTGTGACTGGTCTTTGTGCGGTAGGATTCATGGCCGCATTTTATGCTGTTTTCTGCAAATACAGCAGCTCTTTTACGCCTCCGAGAGGTCCCAAGATGAGATATACTCACGCGAATTCAAAGAACAAGACTATGTTTCAACCTAAAGAACTTTTCATTGGCCTGCGCTATACCCGGGCGAAACGTAAAAATCACTTCGTTTCGTTCATCGCTTTCATCTCTATCATGGGTGTGGCGCTGGGTGTGTTCGCGCTGATTGTCGTGCTTTCGGTGATGAATGGCTTCGGCAACGAGCTGCGCGACCGCACGCTAAGTATGACCTCACATGCCACACTCACCGGTTTTGATGGCACGCTGACAAACTGGGAGCAGGCGGCAGAGCAATCCCTGCGGCAACCCGGCGTGGTCGCGGCTGCACCTTATATTCGTAAAGAAGTCATGCTGTCCAATGGCAGCCGTGTTAGCGGCGCGCTGATTAATGGCGTTATCCCGGATGAAGAAGCCACGGTATCTGAGGTTGGCAATAAAATGGTCTCGGGTAAACTCACCGATCTGGTGTCGGGCGAGTACGGTATTGTGCTGGGGCGCGAGCTGGCGCGTGCGCTTGGTGTCTATGAAGGTGATCGTGTCACTGTGATTACGCCGCAGGCCAGTGTGACCGCAGTGGGCATAATGCCACGCCTGCGCCGTTTCAAAGTGGTTGGCGTGTTTGAAGTTGGTATGAACCAGTTCGATAGTGCGGTGGCCTATATGCATATCGACGATGCAGCTAAACTGTTCAGTATGGGCGACCGTGTCAACGGTCTGCGCCTGCGTTTGAAAGATTTGTTCGCAGCACCACAAATCACCCATGATCTTGATCGTGATCTGGGTGAGCATTACTGGGTGCGCGACTGGACCCAGCAACACAAAAACTTTTTCAAAGCGCTGCGAACAGAAAAAACCGTGATGTTTATTATTCTGCTGATGGTGATCGCAGTCGCTGCGCTCAACATTATTTCGACGCTAATGATGACGGTGACCGACAAGGAAGCCGATATCGCGATTTTGCGCACCATGGGCATACGCCCGGGCAGCATTATGGCAATCTTTATTGTCCAGGGCGCGGTGATCGGTTTGTTCGGCACGCTCATTGGCGTTGCCCTCGGTGTGCCGGTGGCGGTCAATGTGTTTGATATCGTGAGCTGGCTTGAACAGTTATTCCACACCGATTTTCTGCCTGCCGATGTTTATTACGTGAGTGACATCACCGCCGATGTGCGTTTCTACGATGTCATGAGCTACGCGGTATCAGCCTTTGTGATTACCATACTGGCAACGATCTATCCAGCCTGGCGCGCATCGCGCACTCTGCCAGCCGAGGCGTTGCGCTATGAATGAGGCCAGCGAGCAACACTTTAGTCTGCAGGCACAGGCGCTGGGCAAGGCCTATCGTGAAGGCAGCGGCGAAGAACTGCATGTGCTGCGTGATATTAATCTGCATCTGGTACGCGGCGAGAGCATGGCGATTATTGGGGCTTCCGGCTCTGGCAAAACCACCTTGTTGAATCTGCTCGGTGGTCTCGACAAACCCAGTTCCGGTCAGGTGCTGGTGCGCGGTCAGAATATCAATCGGCTGGATGAAAAAACCCGCTGTCGGATGCGCAATGCGCATTTGGGCTTTGTCTATCAGTTTCACCATTTGCTGGCAGAGTTTACGGCGCTGGAAAATGTCGCCATGCCCCTGCTAATCGGCGGCGCCTCACCGCAGGATGCCAGTGCGCAGGCGCTGAGCATGCTCGACGAACTCGGGCTGGGGCAACGTTTGCACCACAAACCCGGTGAGCTTTCTGGTGGCGAACGCCAACGCGCAGCGATTGCCCGCGCTTTGATTCATCATCCCGATTGCGTATTTGCCGATGAGCCCACCGGCAATCTTGATCGGCGCAACGCCGAACAGGTGGTGGAAATTATCAGCCAGCTGAATAAAAATTTTAACACTGCGCTGGTCATTGTTACCCACGACTTGCAAATTGCCGGACGTATGAACACTGTCTATCAATTGCAGGATGGTGTACTCACTGCCAGATGAGTACCGCCTTGACCCTCGCCGGCTTTGCTCCCATAATTCTCCGCTGGCACTCGATGTTTATGAGTGCCAATCTGCGCTCCAGACCCTGACCGATATGGTTTTCAATGATGACAATGCTCATAGCCATTGACCACGCAGATCATTGATATGACTGCTACTGATAAACCTCAAATTCTCAACGAGCGTGCCGCGCTGCTGCTGAAAAAACTGGTACTCAGTTATATCAGCGACGGTCAGCCTGTGGGCTCGAAAAAACTTGCCCACGATGCCGGTCTGGATATCAGCTCGGCAACGATTCGTAACGTTATGTCGAGCCTGGAGCAAAAAGGGCTGGTGACCGCACCGCATACCTCGGCGGGACGCATTCCGACCGAAGAAGGCCTGCGCTTTTTTGTCGACAGTCTGCTCGAAATCACGCCGCTGAAACGCCAGCTGGTCAATCAGCTGAAAAAACAGCTGAACACAGATAAAGGCACCGATAATCTGCTCAACAACGCCAGCCGGATGGTGTCACAGCTGACTCAGATGGCAGGTATTATCACCATCCCGCGACCGAATCAGTCGGCTCTGCGCCATGTCGAGTTTTTGCCGCTGAGCGAGCGGCGAGTGCTGGCGATTCTGGTGATTAACGAAAAAGAAGTGCAAAACCGGGTAATTCATCTGGAACGCGAATACAGCGCCGATGAATTGCGCTCAGCAGCCAGTTTCATCAACCAGAACTTTGCTGGCAAGGATGTGTTTGCAATCCGCGAAAGCCTGCTGCATGAGCTGGAAACCGCGCGCGAACGCATGGATAGCATCATGCAGAGCGCGGTCGAAGTGGCCACCCGGGCATTGACCACCGAGGATAACGGCGAAGCCGAGGCCTATGTACTCAGGGGAGAGAGCAATCTCATGCGTCACGGTGCG
This sequence comes from Gammaproteobacteria bacterium, assembly GCA_030148865.1. GTDB lineage: Bacteria > Pseudomonadota > Gammaproteobacteria > SZUA-229 > SZUA-229 > JASBSR01. The sequence continues at coordinate 32,076 of JASBSR010000037.1, read as the reverse complement.
GATTCTCGGCAACTTCAGCAATTGCTGGAAATGTTCAACCACAAGCGCAAGATGCTCGGCCTGCTGGATAGATGCATTCAGGCCGAAGGCGTGAAAATTTTTATCGGCCACGAAGTCGGCATCGAAGGGATTGGGGATTGCAGTGTGGTCACCGCGCCCTATAGCGTCGATGGCCAGATCCTCGGTGTGCTCGGTGTTATCGGCCCCTCACGTATTCAATACGATCAGGTGGTGCCGGTGGTCGATGTGACCGCGCGCATTCTCAGCGAAGCACTCCGACATTAGACTTGAAACTGGCTGTCATGCCCCTACTATACCGAGCAGACAAGAATTTAGACATCCTGGAGTAAATATGTCAGCAGACGAAGTCAAACATGAGCAGGAAACCGCAGATCAGCAGGCCGAACCCGACAGCGAGGAGCTACTCGATGAGGAGCAGGCGCTGTATGAAGCTGAAGATGCGATTACTGAACAGTTAAAACTGGCCGAAAAAAAGGCGGAAGAAAACTGGGGGCTGTTGTTACGCACCAAGGCTGAGATGGAAAATCTGCGCCGCCGTACCCAGAAAGACCTGGAAAGCGCTCACAAATTTGCCGTCGAAAAATTCGTTCTCGAGCTGTTGCCGATCAAGGACAGCATGGAACTGGGGCTGGCGAACGAAAACGTCGATGCCCAGGCGCTGCGCGAAGGCATGCAGCTCACCCTGAATATGCTGCAGAATGCTTTTGGCAAGTTCAAGATCGCTGAAATCAATCCGCTCGAGCAGAAATTTGACCCCGAGCTACACCAGGCCATGAGCGTGCAGCCCAATGATGAGGTTGAACCCAACACGGTTATAGCCGTGATGCAGAAGGGCTACACCCTGAATGATCGTCTGGTACGACCGGCGATGGTGATGGTGTCAAAGGCCAGCGAATAAAACATCAAAAACTGCATTGAAATGGCGGTTTGAGACCCCACATAGGCAGTCATACACAGTATTTATTACAGATTTTGGAGAACACAGATGGCAGCAATAATTGGTATCGACCTAGGCACCACCAACTCCTGCGTAGCAGTGATGGATGGCGGCAAACCCAAAGTAATCGAAAACAGCGAAGGTGATCGCACCACGCCGTCGATCATTGCCTATGCTGATGGCGATGAGGTTATTGTCGGTTCACCGGCAAAACGCCAGGCAGTCACCAACCCCAACAACACCCTGTACGCGATCAAACGTCTGATCGGCCGCCGCTTTGACGAAGAAGTCGTACAGCGCGATATCAAACTCGTGCCGTACAAAATTATCAAGGCCGATAATGGCGATGCCTGGGTCGAAGTTAATGGCAAGAAAATGGCGCCACCGGAAATCTCTGCGCGCGTGCTGCAGAAAATGAAAAAGACGGCAGAAGATTTTCTGGGTACCGAAGTCACTGAAGCGGTGATCACGGTACCGGCTTATTTCAATGATTCCCAGCGTCAGGCGACGAAAGACGCTGGCCGCATCGCAGGTCTGAATGTTAAACGTATTATCAATGAGCCGACTGCGGCAGCTCTGGCCTACGGCATGGACAAAAACCGTGGCGATTCCAAGATTGTGGTGTATGACCTCGGTGGTGGTACCTTTGACGTCTCGATTATTGAAATTGCCGAGATTGATGGCGAACATCAGTTCGAAGTACTGGCCACCAACGGTGATACTTTCCTTGGCGGTGAAGATTTCGACATGCGTCTGATCGATTATCTCTCGGATGAATTCCAGAAAGACAGCGGCATTAATTTGCATAATGATCCGCTGGCGCTGCAACGTCTGAAAGAAGCCGCAGAAAAAGCCAAGATCGAGCTATCTTCAACTACGCAGACCGATGTTAATTTGCCCTACATCACTGCTGATGCTTCAGGTCCAAAACATCTGAACATTAAACTGACACGCGCCAAGCTGGAAAGCCTGGTCGAAGATCTGGTCGCGCGTACCATTGATCCCTGCAAACAGGCGATGAAAGATGCCGGTATCTCAACTGGCGAGATCAACGATGTGATTCTGGTTGGCGGTCAGACCCGTATGCCTAAAGTTCAGCAGGCAGTGAAAGATTTCTTTGGCAAAGAGCCGCGCAAAGACGTCAATCCGGATGAAGCGGTTGCGGTCGGTGCTGCGATTCAGGGCGGTGTGCTCGGTGGTGAAGTCAACGACATTTTACTGCTCGACGTAACACCGCTGTCACTCGGTATCGAAACCATGGGTGGCGTGATGACCAAACTGGTGGAAAAAAACACCACGATTCCAACCAAGGCGCAGCAGATATTTTCGACTGCCGATGACAACCAGACTGCGGTAACAGTCCACGTGCTGCAGGGCGAGCGCGAAATGGCGACGGGCAATAAATCTCTGGGTCGTTTTGATCTCAGTGATATTCCGCCGGCACCACGCGGCGTGCCGCAGATCGAAGTTTCGTTCGACATCGATGCCAACGGTATTCTGAATGTGTCGGCGAAAGACAAGGCGACCGGCAAGCAGCAGTCGATTGTGATTAAGGCCTCCAGTGGTCTGTCCGACGAAGAAGTCGAGAAAATGGTGAAAGATGCCGAAGCACACGCAGACGAAGACAAGAAAATGCGCGAACTGGTGGATGCACGCAATGTGGCCGACAACCTGATTCACGCGACTGAGAAATCTTTGAAAGATCTGGGTGACAAGGTCGAAGCAGATGAGCGCAGTGGAGTAGAAACTGCGATTGCTGATTTGAAAGCTGTCGTCAAGGATGGTGACAAGGCTGAAATTGAAGCCAAAACTCAGGCGCTGACCGAAGTGGCTGGCAAGATTGCTGAAAAAGCCTATGCACAACAGGCCGAAGCCGCTAATGCCGGAGAAGCCGGTGCGGAACCGACCAACGCGGATGCTGGTGATGAAGCTGTCGATGCTGAATTCGAAGAAGTTAAGGAAGACAAACAATAACAAGTTGTCAGTCGTCAGCTAACAGTCGTCAGCAAAACGCACATACACGAGTAGTGGCTGTGCGTTTTGCTTTGGCCGCTGTTTTTTTGCTGTCAACAGCCAACTACCAACTGAAAGCTTATTAAAATATGTCGAAACGCGATTATTACGAAATACTGGGTGTCTCCAAAGATGTCAACGAGGCGGATCTTAAAAAAGCCTATCGTCGTCATGCCATGAAGCATCATCCCGATCGTAATGCGAATAACTCCGAGGCCGAAGAAAAATTTAAGGAAGCTAAAGAAGCCTTTGATGTTTTATCGGATTCACAAAAACGCGCGGCCTATGACCAGTATGGCCACGCCGGTGTCGATCCATCAATGGGCGGTGGCGGTGCTGGATTTCACTCTGACTTCGGCGATATTTTCGGTGACGTCTTTGGTGATATCTTCGGTGGCGGTCGCCGCGGTGGCGGTGGTAATCGCGCCTATCGCGGTGCCGATCTCAAATACAATCTGGAACTCACGCTGGAACAGGCTGTGTTTGGTACCGAAGTTAAAATTCGGGTGCCGACCCTGGAAACCTGTACTAGCTGTAATGGCTCGGGCGCGAAAAAAGGCACCAGCCCCAGCACCTGTACCACCTGTGGTGGTGTCGGTCAGGTGCGGATGCAACAGGGCTTTTTTGCCGTACAGCAGACCTGTCCCAATTGTCGCGGCCAGGGCCAGGTGATATCCGATCCTTGCACCGCCTGTCACGGCCAGGGGCGTGTGCAAAATCACAAGTCTCTGTCGGTGAAAGTGCCCGCGGGTGTCGACAATGGTGATCGTATTCGTCTCGGCGGTGAAGGTGAAGCTGGTCAGAACAATGGCCCGGCGGGCGATCTTTATGTGCAGATTCATGTCAGGCCACATCCGCTGTTCAAACGCGACGATGGTGATCTGATGTGCGAAATGCCAATCAGCATCAGCACGGCGGCGCTGGGCGGAGAACTCGAAGTGCCGACATTAAAGGGTCGTCTGAAACTCAAAATTCCGGCCGAAACCCAGTCGGGCAAGCTGTTTCGGATGCGCGGCAAGGGCGTCAAGCCAGTGCGCAGTGGCGTAACTGGCGATTTATTGTGTCGCGTTGTGGTTGAAACTCCGGTTAAACTCAGCGCCAGACAAAAAGAACTGCTGCGCGAGTTTGAAGATTCCATCAAACAAAATGATAAGCAACACAATCCGCAGAGCGCAGGCTGGCTGGATCGTGTGAAACAGTTTTTTGATGAATTAAAACCGTAGCCAGACAACGGGGAATGCAATGCTGAATATTGCCGTGACCGGAGCCGCCGGTCGCATGGGTCGTTCGTTAATTACGGCCTGTGAACAATCAGACAGCTGCCGGTTAGGTGCGGCGACCGAACATGCGGGTAATTCATTGCTCGGCAGTGATGCTGGTGAACTTGCCGGGCTGGGTAAACGTGATGTCCAGCTGGTCGATGATCTGACTCGGGTCAGCGCTGATTTTGATACCCTGATTGATTTCACCCGTCCGGAAGCCACACTGGCACATCTTGCCATCTGTGTTGCGGCAAAAAAAAGTATCATCATCGGCACCACAGGTTTTTCTGACGATCAAAAGCAACAGATTCAAAATGCCGCAAAATCCATCCCGATTGTATTCGCGCCGAATATGAGTGTCGGTGTGAACCTGTGTTTCAAGTTACTCGATATGGCTGCACGCGTGCTCGGTGACGAAGTCGATATCGAAGTTATCGAAGCCCATCATCGCCACAAAATCGATGCACCATCGGGTACGGCGATGCGCATGGGCGAGGTGGTGGCACAGGCGCTCGGCAGAGATCTGGGCGCCTGTGCGGTCTACGGTCGCGAGGGTATTACCGGTCCGCGTGAACGTAAGACGATTGGTTTCGAGACTATACGCGCCGGTGATATTGTGGGCGACCACACTGTACTGTTTGCCGGTGAAGGTGAACGCGTGGAGATTAGCCATAAGGCATCCAGTCGCATGACCTTCGCCAATGGTGCCCTGCGCGCCGCGCAATGGTTAAAAAATCAGCCTGCGGGACTTTATGACATGCAGGATGTGCTCAACCTGCGTTAAGCGTATAGAATACCCCCCCGGAAGCGCCTGCTCGTATCGCAGGCACCAGACTAGAACAATAATTATTCGTCAAAGGGCGCACTATGAACATCGCTGTAGTATTTCCGGGTCAGGGTTCGCAGTCGATCGGCATGCTCGAGGCCTACGCCGCTGACTGGCCGATTGTCACCGAAACCTTCGCCCAGGCGTCCGACGTGCTGGGCTATGATCTCTGGGACATCGTCAGCAACGGCCCGGAAGAACGTCTCAACCGGACCGAAGTCACGCAACCCGCCATGCTCGCTGCTGATATCGCCATCATGCGAGTCATGCAGGAACAATGCATGACCCAACCGTTTGCTGTTGCCGGCCACAGTCTGGGTGAATACGCCGCCCTGGTGGCGGCTGGTGCGATCGAATTCACCGGCGCAATTCGGCTCGTGGCGGAACGCGGTCGCCTGATGCAGAATGCTGTTCCCGAAGGTCAGGGCGCGATGGCAGCGATACTCGGCATGCCAGACGAAGCGGTGCGCCATGCCTGTGCCGCTGCCGCTGAAGATTGCGGCGAAGTGGTCGCAGCGGTGAATTATAATTCGCCCGGCCAGGTGGTGATTGCCGGCACGGTGACAGGCGTTGAACTGGCCATTATCAAAGCCAGCGAAGCCGGTGCGAAAAAAGCCATGCGCTTGCCCGTGAGCGTGCCCTCACACTGCGCCCTGATGAAACCGGCAGCTGATGCGTTGGCAAAAATTCTCGCCACAGTCGATATCACCACGCCCGATATTCAGGTGATCCACAATGTCGACGCGAAAAGCCACGATGCACCCGATGCGATTCGCGACGCATTGACGAAACAGTTATACAGCCCGGTAAAATGGGTGCAAACCGTGGAAATACTGGGTTCAGCGGCGGATGATGCCATTATTGAGTGTGGCCCGGGTCGAGTGCTCACCGGACTGACGCGGCGTATTGTCAAAAATGTGACGACCTATGCGCTGGATAAGCCCGAGAACATGCAAAAATTTCTCGACACCATAGATTGACTGCAAACGGTCTGCTGGTGCGGACCATTATTGCTAACCTCATATATATTTTGGGATTCTGGTTATGGCTAAAGTTTTAGAAGGTGAAATTGCCCTGGTCACCGGTGCCAGCCGCGGTATCGGCAAGGCAATCGCAGAACAGCTCGCTGCACAGGGCGCGAGCGTGATCGGGACTGCCACCAGCGACGCCGGGGCGGCGACGATCCATACCTGGCTGTCGCCTGTGGGCGGTGCTGGCAAATGTCTGGATGTCACTGATGCCGATTCGATAGCAGCTGTGATCAAACAGATTAATGATGAATTTGGCGCGATCAGTATTCTGGTCAACAACGCCGGCATCACCCGCGATAACCTGCTGATGATGATGAAAGACGCGCAGTGGGATGACATCATTACCACCAATCTGAGTTCGATCTACCGTCTCTCCAAAGCCTGTGTGCGCACGATGATAAAGGCGCGCAAGGGTCGAATTATCAATATCGCCTCGGTCGTGGGGTTGACCGGTAATGCCGGACAAACCAACTATGCTGCCGCCAAGGCGGGCATGCTGGGTTTTACCAAATCACTGGCGCGCGAAATTGGTTCGCGTAATATCACGGTGAACGCCGTTGCGCCAGGCTTTATCGATACTGATATGACCCGGGAACTGGCTACTGAGCAGCGTGCGGCCCTGGTCGCTCAGATTCCGCTGGCGCGTCTGGGCAGTCCGGAAGACATCGCGGCGGCGGTGGTTTTTCTCGCCAGCCCGCAGGCAGCTTACATCACGGGTGAAACCCTGAACGTGAATGGTGGTATGCATATGCCCTGATTTAATGCGATATGCGTCACCTGTGGCGTGATCACTATATATAAACTACATTAACTATGCATGCTAACTAACTGAAAAATAATATACTAAAAACCAAGGCCTTACGCTAATTCTGGGGTGAGGATTTTACTGGCAAGCTGTGCGCGAATTCACTACAATACCGCGCAGCTCTGAATGACGAACACATAGAGGAAAATTAAATGAGCAGTGCTGAAGAACGCGTCCGTAAGATTGTGATGGAACAGTTGGGTGCCACCGAAGAACAGGCCACCAACGAAGCCTCCTTTGTTGATGATCTTGGGGCAGATTCACTCGACACCGTTGAACTGGTGATGGCTCTGGAAGAGGAATTCGAGTGCGAAATTCCTGATGAAGAAGCTGAAAAAATCACGACCATTCAACAGGCCATTGATTACGTAAATGCCAACGCTGGCTAAGCGTCATCACAGTTTGAATACATCTACAGCCACACTCGTGTGGCTGTACTTTTTAGCCTCAGGTGTATCTTCTTGTCTAAACGTCGTGTAGTAGTGACCGGGCTGGGAATCGTTTCCCCGGTCGGTCTCAATCTTAAACAAAGCTGGGACAATATTGTCGCTGGTGTCAGTGGTGTCGGTCCGATTGATGACTTCGATGCCAGTGAATATCCGGTGAAGATTGCCGCCACGGTCAAAAACTTTGTCGCCGATGCGGTGATTGCTCCCAAAGATCAGAAAAAAATGGATATCTTTATCCATTACGGCCTGGTGGCTGCGGAAGAAGCACTGGTCGATTCTGGCCTGGACATTAGCGAAGCCAATGCCGAACGTATTGGCACCGCGATCGGTTCCGGTATCGGCGGACTGCCCATGATCGAAGCCAATCACCAGAAACTGACAGATGGCGGTGCGCGTAAGATTTCGCCATTCTTTGTGCCGGGCTCGATCATCAATATGATCTCGGGCAACTTTTCGATTAAGCACGGTATTAAAGGGCCGAACATCGCGCTGGTCACCGCCTGTTCTACCGGTACCCACAGCATCGGCGAAGCTGCGCGCATTATTGCCTACGGAGATGCCGATGTGATGTTTGCTGGGGGTGCCGAAAAAGCCTCTTCACCATTAGGCATCGCCGGTTTTGCTGCGGCACGTGCGCTCTCCACCCGCAACGATGATCCGGCCCACGCAAGTCGCCCCTGGGACAGGGATCGTGATGGTTTTATTCTTGGTGATGGTGCGGGTGTGCTGGTGGTCGAAGAATACGAGCACGCCAAAGCGCGGGGTGCAAAAATCTACGCCGAAGTCGCAGGCTTTGGTTATAACTCCGATGCTTACCACATGACCATGCCGGTGAGTGACGGTAGCGGTGCTGCGCGTTGTATGGAGCTGGCCTTAAAAGATGCTGGCCGTAATGCCGATGAAATCGATTATGTGAATGCTCATGGCACCTCGACACCTGCCGGTGACATTGCAGAAACCAATGCCATCAAGGCCGCTTTTGGGGCCAGTGCGACCGGGCTCGCAGTCAGCTCGACCAAGTCGATGACCGGGCACCTGCTGGGTGCGGCGGGTGGCATCGAAGCGGTATTTTCCGTGCTGGCGATACGCGATCAGGTGGCACCGCCGACCATGAATCTGGAACACCCGGGTGAAGGCTGCGATCTGGACTACGTGCCGAACACAGCACGTCAGATGAAAATCAATCTGGTGTTGTCCAACTCGTTCGGCTTTGGCGGTACTAACGGTACGCTGGTGTTCAGCAAGCTCGATACCTGAGCCAGAGTAAGGCTACGCATCGCGTACACCATCGGCTGATGTACTACCAGATTCATTCCCTCGCTGGCGAACCTTCGCTGACTGAGCTATACCAGCTCAATCCCGAGCGCTACCCCGGTGTGCTGATCAGCACCGCGTTTCATAAAACCCACGGGCGTTACGATATTCTGCCAGCATTTCCGCAATACCAACTGCGCCTTGATGCTGATTCAAAATTACACTGCAGCGCTGATTTGAAACTATCGCCAGAAACACGATTTCTCGATGCCCTGCAACAATGCTGGCGTGCTGAGCGAGTCGAGCTGCCGGTCGGCTCAGAACTGCCATTCTGTGGTGGCTGGTTTGTGTATTTATCCTACGAACTGGCAGCTGAAATCGAACCCAGCCTGAAGCCGGCCAAACTACCAGACGAGATTCCACTGGCGCTGGCATTACGCTGTCCTCTGGTCGTGATTCGTGATCGACTTACTAATCATTATAGTGTAGTGGTCGAAAATGAATACCTGCATCTGCTGGCAGAGCTGGAACATGATCTTGCTGCCTGCAAAACCACTGTCCAGAGTGCCGTAGTCACCGTATCCAGTATCCAGGAAGCGGATGAAGCCGCGTATTTGCAACAGGTGGCGCAGATACAGCAATATATTGTCAATGGTGATATCTTTCAGGCTAATCTGTCTCGGCTCTGGTGTCTGCAAATCGATCCCGGTCTAACTGATAGCGATATATTCTCACACCTGGCAAGATCCAATCCCGGTAGCTTTGCTGCGATGTTTAATCTTGGCCAGGTCAGTGTGTTGAGCTCGTCACCGGAACGTTTGATCAGTGTGCGTCACGGACTCGCACAAACCCGGCCCATCGCCGGTACGCGTCCGCGGGCTGACAATAGCCACGACGATAATGCGCTCGCCACAGAATTATTGCACCACCCGAAAGAACAGGCAGAACACGTCATGCTGATCGATCTGGAACGCAATGACCTGGGTCGTATCTGCACGCCGGGGAGCATCGAAGTCAATGAAATGATGACCCTGGAGAGTTATCAGCACGTCCATCACATAGTCTCTAATGTCCGCGGCCGCCTGCGTGCTGAGGTGACACCGACCGATGTCATACGCGCGGTGTTTCCCGGCGGCACCATTACGGGCTGTCCGAAAGTACGCTGCATGGAAATACTGGCTGAAATGGAACAGCAGGCACGTGCGGTCTATACCGGCTCGATTGGTTATATCAACCGTGATGGCAGTCTTGACCTGAATATTTTAATTCGCACCATGATACGCGATGCTGATGCCATTACGCTGCGCGCGGGTGGCGGTATTGTAGCCGACTCTGAAGCGCGCGCCGAACTGGCCGAAACCCGCGCCAAGGCAAAAGGCTTACTCAAGGTTTTTACAGACGAAACAGCCTGATGTCACGCATAATCATAAACGGAGTTGCGACTCAATACCTGTCTGTCATGGATCGTGGCCTGCATTATGGCGACGGTATTTTCGAAACCATTGCCTGTGTCGAAAATAACTTGCAGTTCTGGCAACAGCACATGCTGCGCATGGCCACCTCGGCTGACAAGCTGGGGCTGGCGTTTCCGGGTGAGCAAAATTTCCTGCACGATATACACAGCTTACTGGCAGCGGCGTCTGCGCCTGAAAACTGTGTGATCAAACTGATGCTGACTCGCGGTATCGGTGATCGTGGTTATCGAATTCCAGCGCATACCAATGCCTGTCGGATGGTCATGGCATCTGACTGGCCGTGGCATATCAAAGCCATAACCGAGCAGGGTGCGCGCGTGAGGCTCTGTGCGACCCAGGTATCGATCAATCCCCAGCTCGCCGGGATTAAGCATCTGGCGCGCATGGAAAACGTACTGGCGCGAAATGAATGGCAGGATGAATTTGATGAAGGCCTGATGTCAGATTTGCACGGGTATATTATCGAAGGCACAATGAGTAATCTTTTTGCCTCACGTGATGGCGTGCTCTACACACCATCACTACAGCACAGCGGTATCGACGGCATTATGCGACAACAGGTGATGGCAATTGCCAGACAACAGGGACTGGAAGTGCAGGAAGTTAAGTTGCGGCAGGCGGACCTGCTGACAATGGACGAGCTGATGCTGAGCAACAGTCTAATCGGTGTTTGCTCGGTACGCGAATTCGCCGGCAAATCATTTTTACCGGGTAAAATGAGTATTATGCTGCGTTCAGCTTTACACAGGAGGATTGTCGAACATGGACAAGTGGCGAGCTAGAATCCTGGTCCTGGCACTGGTGTTCGCTGCTGTCCTCGGCTGGCTGGCGGTGAACATGTATCGCACGGTGTCGCATCCGAACACACTGCCTGAGGCCGCTGTGCTGACACTGGCGCGCGGTGATAATGTCCGTGCTGTGGCGCAGAAACTGTTGCAACTCGATTTGCTGAGCCAGCCCGAACATTTTGTCTGGTGGGTGAAACTGCACGGTGATTCGCGGCGTTTGCAGGCGGGTGATTATCTGATTCAGCCGGGTCAGACTTTAATGCAACTCATGGATGATATGGTCGCAGGTAGAGTGCAGCAGTTTGCGGTGACCCTGGTCGAAGGCTGGAATTTCCGACAGGTTATGCAAATGATTAATCAAAATCCTGAGCTCCAGCATACTTTGCGTATGCTGGACCAGGCTGCGATTATGCAAGCGCTGGGACACGCTGGCGAACATCCTGAAGGCCGGTTTTTTCCCGATACCTACCACGTTAGTAAACAGGAAAAAGATATTGTACTGCTGCAACGCGCCTACGCACGTATGTCTGACACCCTGGAGACCTTGTGGCAGGCGCGGGCACCAGATCTACCTTATAAAAATCCTTACCAGGCTTTAATTATGGCGTCGATCATAGAAAAAGAAACCGCCGTGGGTGACGAGCGACCGCTGATCGCCGGCGTGTTTGTTAATCGCCTGCGCATGGGCATGCGTTTGCAGACCGACCCGACAGTGATTTACGGCATTGGTGAAAAATACGATGGTAATATCCGGTTCCGTGATCTACGCACCGACACGCCATATAATACCTATACGCGTAACGGTCTGCCGCCGACGCCGATTGCGATGCCGGGTGTTGCCGCGATCAAAGCGGCATTGCATCCGGCGGCGACAGATTATTTATATTTTGTCGCCCACAGTGATGGCAGTGGCCGACATGTTTTTTCCAGGACGCTGGAACAGCACGAAAAAATGGTTGACCTGCACCAGCGCAAGCGCTGATAGTGCTGCGGTTTGAATAGAATCTTATGGCCAAATTCATCACACTCGAAGGCATCGAAGGCGTTGGCAAGACCAGTAATCTCAATTTCATCCAGCAGCTGTTGAGCGACGCTGGTCACGACTGCGTGGTCACGCGTGAACCGGGAGGGACAGCGCTGGGTGAGTCCTTACGCAGTCTGCTGCTGGCACACAGCGATACCCAGATGAGCGCGGATGCCGAGCTTATGCTGATGTTCGCGGCGCGCGCCGAGCATCTTAACAAGGTGATTCTGCCGGCGCTGGCTCGCGGCCAGGACGTGCTCTGCGACCGCTTCACCGAAGCCACCTATGCCTATCAGGGCGGTGGCCGCGGTCTTGATCTGGCTAAAATTGGTCAGCTGGAACACTGGGTGCAGGGGGCATTACGCCCCGATCTGACACTGATTCTCGATGCCCCGGTTGAGGTCGGCCGCGCCCGTGCCGGCAGACGCAGTACTCCGGATCGCATCGAGACCGAGCAGGACGCATTTTTCGAGCGGGTGCGGGCAGCGTATCAACAACTGGCGCAGCAACAGCCCGAGCGCATTTGCCTGATCGACGCTGTGCCGCCGCTGGAGGCGGTGCAAAGCAGCATCGAACAGAGTTTGCGAAAATACAATATATTAGATTAAAAACATGATATAACTGATTGATTATATGATATATCCTTGGCAAGAAAAACAGTGGCAGCAAGTCAAGCATCAGCGTCAGCAGAATCACCTGCCGCACGCTCTGCTGTTGCGCGGCGCAGCCGGTACCGGCAAAGCCGAATTTGCCCAGGCACTCGCCAGCAGTTTGCTGTGTCAGCAACTCACGGCTGAGGCACAGGCCTGTGGTGTTTGCCGTAGCTGTCGCCTGATTGCTGCGGGCACGCACCCCGATCTGATCGTGTTGCGCCCAGAGCCGCCAAAGGATTCGACCAGCAAAAAACCCATGCTTATGATTCGCATCGAGCCGATACGCGCGTTGTTGTCGCGAATGGCCATGACCTCTCAGTTTGAGGATGGCTATCGTGTGGTGGTGCTGGAGAATGCTGAGCGGATGACGATGGAGGCGGCCAATGCGCTGCTCAAGACGCTGGAAGAGCCTGGCCGTAATAGTATGCTGATTCTCACCAGCTCGCATCCCAGCCGTTTGCCGGTGACTGTAGTCAGTCGCTGTCAGAGCCTGCAATTCCCACAGCCATCGCGTGCGCAGGCGCTGGCCTGGCTGTGTTCAATGCCGGGTGGGGCGGCGGCAGGTGAGAGCCAGGCTCAGACCGAGCTCAGGCTGGACCTGGTCCACGGTGCGCCATTGCTGGCGCAGAACGCCGAGCAGGACCAGGCCCGGCAACAGTTCACGACAGCGATGCTCGCGGGCATGCAGCAATCAGCCCTGAAGCACGCCGCGAAACTCGCCGCATTGCCGCATCGCCAGTGTCTCGACTGGATGCTGGACTGGGTAGCGGATATTGCGCGCTTGCAGCAGCTCAGGACTGAGCAGGCTCGCCTGGTCAATCATGACCAGCGCGCCGCGCTGATCCGGTATGCTGAGCAGGCGAGCGCAAAACGTGTTTATGAATTGTACGACCAGATTGCTATCTATATTCGCGCCGAGCCGATCGCGCTCAATGCCGAATTGTTGTGGGAAAGTCTGCTATTATCCTGGCAGGGTTTAAAACAATAGGCGAGGTAGATGATGAGCGCGACAGCACGCCCCGGTATGCTCTCTCTGAGCATTAAAGACAAAGCATCCCTGTATGCCTCATATATGCCGTTTGTGAAAAACGGTGGTCTGTTTATTCCCACTCCCAAACCGTACAAGCTCGGGGACGAAGTGTTCATGCTGCTGACACTGATGGAAGATAGCGAGCGTCTGCCGGTCGCCGGTAAGATTATCTGGATTTCACCCGCTGGCGCCCAGGGGAATCGCGCCGCTGGCATCGGCGTGCAGTTCTCACCACAGGACAAGGGGCAGACTCGCAGCAAAATAGAAAACCATCTGGCAGGTGCCATGAAGGCGGATCGCATTACCCATACCATGTAGCGTTGTCGACACGGCTTCAGGCTGTTTTCCCGGTTATTTTCCAGACTATATTACAACCACACACCATGTACGTAGATTCACACTGCCATCTCGATTGTATCGAGCTGGCCGAGTTTGACCATAATTTCGATACTCTCATTCAACGCTGCCGCGCTGCAAACGTTGAGCATATGCTATGCGTGTCTGTTGATATGGAACGCTATTCGAAAATGCTTGAGCTGGTTGAGTCATACGCGGACATTTCTATCTCGGTCGGTGTCCATCCGATGGCTGATGAAAGCCAGTCACTCAATATTGCACAGCTCACTGAGTTGAGTCAAAACCCAAAAGTGGTTGCTATCGGCGAGACCGGGCTCGATTATTTTTATCACAAAGGGGATCGGCAATGGCAGCAGGCACGCTTTCGTATGCATTTGCAGGTCGCTGTGGCGCGTAACAAACCAGTCATTATTCACACCCGTGATGCGGCGGAAGATACCTTAACCCTATTGAAACAGGAACACGCAGAGCGTTGTGGTGGCGTTATTCACTGTTTCACTGAAACCGAAGCATTTGCCCGCGCTGCACTTGATCTTGGTTTTATGATTTCATTTTCTGGAATTACAACGTTCAAAAATGCAGACAACCTCAGGCAGGTAGCAAAGTTTATCCCCGAAGATCGTCTTTTAATTGAAACCGACTCACCTTATCTGGCGCCGATACCACATCGTGGTAAACAGAACTGGCCTGCGCTGGTTTCACATGTTGCTGAATGTATCGCGAATGCCAGAAACACCAGTGTTGAACGCATAGCCGAAATTAGCCGAAATAATTTTTACCGGCTTTTTCGAGTCACTGCGCAGTAAAAGTCTGCGGAGACTCTGATTAATTCAGAGTTTCCGCAGCAAATAGATGTGCTGCCCGACCCACTACTGTCCCACAAACTCGGCATTCGCCGGTATGACGCTATTCCTGTTTTTGAATTTCATGTCCAGGAATCTCCGATTACTTTGTTATCACTGGAATAATAGCTTTGAAATGCGACATTACATGTATTATGTGGAACAGCAGTGGGATCGACCAGTAAAAAATGCCGTGAACCACAGCGAGCGAGGGGCTGTATACTGTGGTGAACCTGGATTCTTCTTCACAAAATCGCTCATCAGAATGACACTTAATCAGCTGTTGATGTCATTCCAGGCGGCGTCCTGGCGATAGCGTTCGCCGAAGTTTTTTTCCAGTTGATCGAGTTTTGTTGATAGCAGTTCGCTGCCTTCGCTGCGAATATGTCGGATTGGGCCGCCGCGAAACGGCGCAAAACCAGTACCAAAAATAACACCAGCATCGACCTGATCATCGTTTTCGACGATATTTTCACGCCAGCAGGCAACGGCTTCATTCAGTAGACGGAAGATCAGTCGATCCTGAAGCTCCTGCATATTGGCATAGTGCGCATTTTTATTTTTAACGGCTTTGCCTTTGTTATAGCGATAAAAGCCCTGGCCAGATTTTTTACCGAGTTTGCCATCATCAACCATGCTACCGAGACTCGCCGGCAAAGCCAGGCCAAGGGTCGACGATAATATGCTCGCCACATTCCGACAAATATCCAGCCCGACGGTGTCGGCGAGTTCGATGGGTCCCATCGGCATACCGAAATCGGTGGCCGCCTTATCGACGGCTTCCGGTGCTATACCTTCTGCTACCATGATGACGGCTTCGAGTAAATACGGCATCAGAATACGATTCACCAAAAAGCCGGGGGAGCTTCGGGTAGGCAAAGGCAATTTGCCAATATCGCGGGTGAAGGCGAGTGCTTTTTGTATCACCGCAGCATCGGTTTGTGCACCGTGGATGACTTCGACCAGTGGCATGAGGGCAACCGGATTAAAAAAGTGTAAGCCTACCAGGCGTCCGGGTTGCTGTAAGGCAGAGCTCAGATCTTCGAGCATGATGCTGGAGGTATTGGTGGCGAGTATGGCATCGGCTTTCATCAGCGGTTCGATTCTCTGGTAAAGGCTACGTTTTACCTCGGCATCTTCAAAAATGGCTTCTATCACCAGGTCTGCGGTGTGAATTCCATGACCACGATGATCCATAATCAGGCGATCATTGGCATCACGGATTGCGCGACGATTACGCTTAAATTTCTTTTTGAACGAATTCTGTGCGCGCTTGTAGGTGACGGCAAGTCGTTCCGGACTTTGATCTTCTACCGTGACGCGATAGCCCTGAATGGCGCACCAGGCAGCGATATCCCCCCCCATAATGCCACCACCGATGACGTGCACATTATGCGCCTTGTATTCGAGCTGTTTGCCCAGGTTCTTCAGCGTTTCCTGTAAAAAGAACACGCGCACAAGATTACGTGCGGTTGGCGTGATCGCCAGTTGTGCGACAGAATGAATTTCTTCGGCCAGCATCTGCTTTTTATTACCGGCACAGCGTTTCCATAAGTTGATCAGGGCATAGGGTGCAGGGTAATGCTCCGATTTGGCTTTTCCGGCAACCTGTTTGCGTAATTGTTTGGCAACCAGCGGGCGCAGCCATGACTGATTGCTAAGCCGATGCAATAACGCCGGTTTTTTGCGTTTAGGAGCGCGCATCACATAATCGACAGCGGCATTCTTAAGCTGGCGTAATGGTGTAATTTCATCAATCAGCCCCATTTTTTTTGCCGCCCGTGCGGCTAGCATGCGACCGGTTAACATAATGCTCATTGCAGGCAGTGGGCCACAGCGGGCAATGCTGCGTTGCGTGCCGCCGTAACCGGGATGAATACCGAGTTTGATTTCAGGTAAACCGATTTTGGTGACATCTTCATTTGAAGCAACGATATAGTCACAGGCTAGAGACAGTTCAGTGCCACCACCCAGACAAATACCGTGAATCATGCTCACTGTTGGACATGACATAGCCTCAAGCTTGTTCATTAAATCGTGACCACGTTGCAGGAATTGACCAGCCTGCTGCGCGTCTTTCAGTGAGGTGAATTCCTTAATGTCAGCACCAAATATAAAACTGTCGGTTTTATCAGAGACAATAACAATTCCCTGAGGGGGGCTGGAGTTGAGAGTATCGAGAATATTGCTGAGTTCATCGATCACTTCACCTGCGAGCAGGTTAACTTTTGAGTCAGCTTTATCCAGATGCAGCCAGGCGATGTTTTCTGCATCACGAGCAATGATCCAATGTTTGTAGTCACTCATTATGCAGCCTCATTTTCCAGTAACATCGCGCCACCCTGGCCACCACCAATGCACAGGCTGGCAATGCCACGTTTTGCCTGTTTACGGTTTAAGATTTTTGCCAGATGCAGAACGATTCTTGCGCCACTGGCACCAACTGGGTGACCCAGGCTAATGCCACCACCATCGATGTTTAATCGATCCTGCGGAATCTCACCGACTGCCTGGGTCAGATTCAGGTGGGTTCTGCAATAGTCATCATCCTGCCACGCGCTTAAACAGCCCAGCACCTGAGTTGCAAAGGCTTCGTTGATTTCCCAGAAATCGACATCATCAATGCCAAACTGATGGCGTTGCATTATCGGTGTCATCGCGTGCACCGGCCCCATGCCCATCACCGCAGGATCGAGTCCTGCCCATTGTGAGTCCTGAATGCTTGCCAGTACCGGAAGATTGTGACTGGCAACGGCTTCTTCAGACGCCAGCAATACCCAGGCTGCGCCATCGGTAATTTGTGCACTATTGCCGGCAGTCACGCTGCCATATTTTTTATCGAATGCGGGGCGCAGTTTGGCCAGATTTTCCATGCTGGAATCGGCGCGCATGCCGTCATCATGGTCATAGAAATTTCCATTGGCATCGTACAAAACTTCAATTTCTTCCAGATCACCTGCGTCCAGCGCTCGTGCCAGTCGCTGATGGCTACGCACAGAAAACTCATCCATCTGTTGGCGCGAAATATTAAAATTGGTGGCAATATTTTCCGCAGTCTCACCCATGTTCAAACCGACGATGTCATCCGTGAGCCCGAAAATAAGCGCGATCACAGGTTTGAGATGACCCGGGCGGAATTTTGAAACTATCTGTAGTCGTTGTGTGAGGCTGCGCGCTCGCATCAGTTCACCCAGCCAGTTCACCATGGCCGGGTTATACAATACGGGGGCATGACTCATAGCTTCAACGCCACCAGCGAGAACCAGGTTGGCGCGCCCGCTGGCAATGTTGTGATATGCGGAATCTATCGACTGCATGCCCGAGGCGCAATTACGTTGCACGGTCCACGCTGGCACCGTCTGAGGAATGCCCAGTCGCAGTGCAACAACACGCGCGATATTGGCTTCACGTTCTCCCGGCATCATGCAGCCCAGAATAACTTCATCGAGTAATCCTGGCGACAGGGCAAGTCGTGACAGCAGCGGTCGAGCAGCACCGACAGCAAGATCTCCGGCACTAAAAGGTCCGATTTTGCCGCGGCTTTTTAATTGCGGTGTGCGGCTGCCGTCAACGATATAGACTTTTCTGCCTGCACTCATTTTGGGGTCTCCACTTGCCAGTTGCTGAAGCTGAATTCATCGACTTTGATTGCGTTACGTACTGCCGCCTGGGTAGTTTCTAACAATTCCAGATCGGCATCATTGATAATATTTTTATCACGTGCCTGCTGATAGTCTCCTGGATCGCTGAGATTACCATCCGCATACTTCGTCCGTAAGCGTTTTTCAACTTCACTGGTTTTTAATACGCAGTCGAGCGCATAGAGTAAACGCCCGGTGGCGTCATCGGGTTTTGAGTTGCTGTAAATACCCTGGCAGAGTCGATCCAGACTCGGTGAAGGTTGCATTAACAGACGTGCAACATTGTGACCCAGAGCATCTTTGGGTAACTGGTAGGGCCCGGTCAGAGGAAAGGCTAAAAAGTTTAGTATTCTGCCGATGAAGGGGACTGGTAAGTTTTTCATTACACCTTTTAGTGCAATCTGAATATTAAACAATGCATCCTGAGCTGCCCACTGCATCAATGGCAGGTCTGCTTCAGGCTCCTTGTTATTTTCAAAATGCCAGAGTATGGCAGTGAGCACATACATGTTCGATAATGCATCCGCAAGCCGGCCTGAAATTTTTTCGCGACGTTTTAGTGAGCCGCCTAGAATAATCAGGCAGACGTCAGATATCATGGCGAATGTTGAGCTCATCCGTACCAGCTGTTGATAATAATATTTTGTGTGTTTGCTGCCGCTAGTGCTTATCAGGCGACCCGCGGTTATGCCCATGACAAAGCTACGCACAACATTACTGATAATAAAGCCGACATGTGCAAACAGAGCTTTGTCAAAAGCACGCAAGCCCTGTTTTTTGTCGGGATCATGAAACGCCTGGACTTCATCCAGTAAATATGGATGGCTGCGCAGCGCACCCTGACCAAAGATAATCATGGTACGAGTCAAAATATTCGCGCCTTCCACTGTGATACCGACAGGAATGATCTGATATGCGCGGCCCAGAAAATTGTGTGGCCCCATGCATATACCATGGCCACCGTGTATATCCATCGCGTGATTAATGACTTTGCGCATGCGTTCAGTCAGCTGTTGCTTGACCACGCCAGAAATCACAGACGGCACCGCACCGCTGTCAAGACTGGAAAGAATAAGTAAGCGTGAGGCATCCATGGCATAACACTGACCACCGAGCTCGGCGAGGGCTTCTTCGACTCCCTCGAAGTAGCCGATAGGTGTATGAAACTGTGTCCGTATACGGGCATAGGCACCGGTGAATTTGCAGCCGATCTTGCCGGCACTGACGCTCATCGCGGGTAGAGAAATCGCGCGGCCATCTGCCAGACACTCCATCAACATGCTCCAGCCCTTACCTACATAGTCAACACCGCCAATAATTTGATCGAGTGGAATAAATACGTCTTTGCCACGAATTGGCCCATTCATAAAGGCCTGATTGGCAGGAAAGTGACGCTGACCAATATCGACCCCAGGAGTGTCACGCTTCACCAGCGCGAGGGTGATACCGATGTCTTCAGTATCACCAATTAAATGATCGGGATCATAAAGCTTAAATGCGATGCCAAGCAGGCTGGCAACGGGTGCAAGTGTGATGTAACGTTTTTCCCAGTTAAGTTTTATGCCAAGCACGGTTTCTTCACCGCCAAAGCTGCCATAACATACCACGCCATGGTCTGGCATTGCGCCGGCATCACTGCCGGCTTCCGGGCCGGTTAAGCCAAAGCAGGGGATGTCTTCACCGCTGGCGAGACGCGGTAAGTAATAATCTTTTTGCTCCTGGGTACCGTACGTCATCAGCAATTTACCGGGGCCGAGTGAATTCGGTACCATAACTGTAACCGCAGCGGTGCCACTACGACTGGTAAGTTTCATCACTACTGCAGAATGCGCCAGCGCCGAGAACCCCAGGCCACCGTATTCTTTCGGAATAATCATGCCAAAAAACTTATGTGCTTTTATGTGTTGCCAGGCGGCTTCAGTTAAATCATAGTCTTCATGTGTGATTTGCCAGTCGTCGATCATTTCACACAGTTGTTCAACCGGCCCATCGAGAAAAGCCTGTTCATCAGCATTTAGCTTTGGTTCGGGTAATTCCTGGATTTTGGAAAAATTTGGGTTCCCGCTGAACAGTTCGGCTTCCCACCAGACGTCACCGGCGTCCAGCGCTTCCTGTTCGGTTTGCGAGATCGTCGGCATAACTTTTTGCATGCTGTGGAATGCCGGCGCGCTAATAAGTAACTGTCGGATGGCTTTAAAGTTGAGTGGGATTACGATTACGGCATAAACGCTCCAGAGCACAAACAACATGCCGGCGTGTAACAGGGTAAAGTAACTGATTAGCGCAAGTGTGGCTCCGAGCACCAAAGTCCAGACAATGAGCGACCAGCGAAAATAGGCGGCACTGGCGACGATTGATAAAAATAAAACAAACCAGAATAATATAATCACATTCACCTCTGACCTTTGACGGATTTAGGTTGTAATAGTGCGGCTGATTCCGGATTATCCGTATCTGACTCCGTGTCATTTAGTATTTCATCTGGCGCGGCCTGAGTAGAGCGGGGCTTTGTGGCTACATCCGTAATTAATCCTTTATCTACATCATCACAGTGTACGCCAGTTTTATCCCAGGGCAACTTGCGATACACCGAAAGTTCATCGAAATCAAGTAACGGATATTTAATGACATCAAAAAAAGGTGAATAATCAAAATCGGCTGGCGTGATGATACGTGAATTTCGTTGGTAAAGTTTCACATCGCCGGTGGTATCGCGGTGTAATACCGGGCGAACCGGGAAATGCACGCCCGCGAACGCTTCTGCCAGCATGGTGGAACATACCGTTCGTGTGGGTTTGCCGACGTTGTGCTCGAATAATGAGGAACGCCAGCGGCGCGGCAAAAAGCCGTAGGGAAACATAAAACGTGCCAGGTCGAGCAGCTGGCGCACATTATAATCGGTGCCTAACTGATTGATGGCATAACCAATGACTTCCTGAGCATCCTGCCGTGTCAGGCTGCGGGGCCGACAAATTCGCAGATGGTCGCCGTTATAATTATCCAGCGCAGCGACAATAGTGCCTTTACCCAGCAACGACTCGATAATTAACTGATCATCAGCATTATCTGGATAAAACTTCTGGATCTGTTTGCGCAGTGCAGGGTCGTCGATGTCGTGGAGCCGGCCAACATAGAGAAACGAGTGAGTCCAGCAGCTCTGGGTGATCATTTTAATGATCTCGCTGATTCGTGAGCGACCTTCTACCAGTAGCACGTCACCCGGGCGCAGCTCATAACGCAAGCGTTCGAAATCCGATAACGAGGCCTGCGACATTTCTTTTTCGCGCGTCAGCCACTGGATAATCTTATTCCAGATAATATCTCGGATACTGGCTAACAGCCTGAACATAGCAACCTCCGGTCACAGAATCGAAGCAGAGTTATGGTTCAATCATGTCAGTTTTGATCGCCGCTGCACAGAGGAATCATACCAGCTCTCTAATAATAGAGTGTAGCTACTGGCTGTGACATTTGCTGGAATTGGGGGTTCATGTAAACGCCAGTTTAATTCAGGCGCGGTGTGCACTAGCGCGAAACAAAATCGTGAATCCAGCGAAGCGCGGCGTCGAGTTGTTGTTCAGAGGTGTGATAATGCGGCGACAGTCGAACCCCACCACCGCGTGCGGCACAGACTATGCCTGCAGCCATCATTGCCTGATATATGTGCTCAGCAGGTAGCAGCAAGTGACGAAAATTGACGATACCGGCATGGCGGGCATCTTCTTTGGGGGTTTGCAGCTCGAGCCCGGGGATTTTTTCCAGTTCTGTGAGCAGGTGTGCACTATGGCTGAGTACGGTATTTTCGATATATTCCAGACCGACGCTGAACAATAGTTCGAGCGAAGCATCCAGCGCGACCACGCCCAGCATATTGGGGCTGCCACATTCGAAACGCTGTGCAGTGTCGGCGACCTCCCAGTCTTTGCTGGAAAAATCGCCGGGGTTTCTCAGCATATGCCAGCCGAATTCGTGCAACTTAAGCTGGCCGCGCAGTGCCTGTGAGCAATAAAATAAAGCCAGACCCTCGGCACCCAGCAGCCATTTATGGCCATCGGCGACGACAAAATCGGCCCTGGCGGCGCGTACATCAAAACCTCTCGCACCCAGTGACTGAATCGCGTCAACACAAAATAAAATATCGCGTTGGCGGCAGACCTCGCCCAGCTGTTCCACGTTCAGGCGCAGGCCGGTACTGTATTGCACCGAGCTGCAACTGAGCAGGCGAGTATTCTCATCCATGGCTTCGATCAGGCATAACTCGGGCTGGTCGCTGTGATCAATATCGACAGGGCGTGCTTCGACGCCAAGATTTTGCAGCGATTCCCAGACTACGCGGTTGGAGGGAAATTCGCTGGCAGGAAACACAATATTGTCACCCGACTCCCAGGGCAGACCGTAGGCGATAAATGACAGGCCTTCCGAAGTGCTTTTCAGCAAAGCGATGTCGTCGACCGCAGGAGCATTAATCAGACGCCGCAGTTTTTCGCGCAAGCCCTGCTCGCGCGCAAGCCATCGCGGGTAATCGCGAGCGCCGAGACGTGCATTTTCACTGGCAAATGCGATCACCGCATCACGCGTCGCCACTGGCCAGGGTGCGACGGCCGCGTGGTTTAAATAAATAATGTTCGGATCAAGTTCGAAGCCGCGCATGTCTGCTCTGTCGAGTTGTGGTCTGGATTCGTAATAGAATGCAGATTCGTCCCAGACTAGCAGGAATCGGCACGCCATGGCTATTGAGATTGAAAGAAAGTTTACTTTGAAAAATAATCGCTGGCAGCAGGCGGTAGTGAAAAGCCAGCGGCTGCGCCAGGGTTATCTGGTTACCGGGCTGGAACCGGCGCAACCATCCTCAGTTCGGGTGCGTATCGCTGATGACCAGGCAACACTGAACATTAAAAGTGTGACTCTGGGCAGAGCACGTGACGAATTTGAATATAACATTCCACTGGTCGAGGCCGAGCATATGCTCGGCCAGTTGTGCAAACCGCATATTGTGGAAAAAATCCGCCACATAGTGATATTTGCACAGCAACGCTGGGAAATCGATATTTTTGAAGCGGCGAATCAGGGTCTGGAAATCGCTGAGATCGAGCTCGTCAGCGTTGATACTGAGGTTGAGCTGCCCGACTGGGTAGGCCTGGAGGTGACCGATGATGTTCGCTACTACAATAACTATCTGGTCGCGCGACCATATTCACAATGGCCGGGCGAATGAGGATACTGCTAACACCTGGGCGCAATCTGCTAACATGTGCAGCGATCAAGACGTTACATGGACCGGTTTAAATGATGACAGCAAACACAGATATCAATGTACTCGTGGTCGATGACCACGATCTGGTACGTTACGGTATTGTCAGTCTGCTCAAGGTCCAGGATGGCATACACGTACTTGCCGAGGCCAGCACAGGTGAACAGGCGCTGGAACTCTGCCGTCAGCATCATGCTGAACTCAATGTCGTGCTGATGGATATTAACATGCCCGGCATCGGCGGCATGGAAGCCACCACGAGAATAAATCGGCAGTGGCCCGAGATCGGTATTATTATTATCACGGTTCATGGCAGTGGCCCGCTGCCAAAAAAACTGTTGCAGGCCGGTGCCCGCGGTTATCTCAGCAAGGGCGACGGGGTCACCGAAATTGTCCAGGCGATTCGTGACGTTCACGGCGGAGGGCGTTATATCGCCAAGGATATTGCACAAAATCTGGCGCTGTCGATGCTGCCGGGTGATGCCGGCAATCTACTCGACCGACTTTCCAGGCGCGAGCTGCAGGTGCTGATGATGATTGCCCAGGGACAAAAAACCCAGGAAATTTCAGATACCCTGAACATCAGCCCGAAGACCGTGAGCACTTACCGCATGCGTCTGCACGAAAAACTGGAGGTGGCCACCGATGTAGAAATGCTGCATCTTGCTATCAAGCATGGCATACTTGATGAATCTTGTATTAATCAATAAGTTATTACATAAGCTTGGTATTTATCCCCTGACGACAAGTGGGAGCTAAAAAGGGAATAATGGGCTGCAGTGTCTGCTATAGGGTGGGATTTGAGGCCGCGTCAAGCACAGTATATTGGGTTCTTTAAGTAGTCTAGACCACAGATGTCTCTGAGAAAAATAGATATAGTTATATTGAATACAATTGATTGCGTGACCTTTTTAGATTTTATTTTAGAATCTAGAATTGTGCCTTCATAAGTAACTTTTGGGGTTATAAGCTAAATTGTCTGTCAAAAAGTGCAAAAAGCAGAAAAATCCTGTAAAAACAGGAACTAACGAGCCAAAAATCGATAAAGAGAACTTATCGCACAAGGAAGATTTTGACTGGTTACTTACCGAGGCTTCTAGAGCCGAGGCTGAATCTGATAAACATAAGAAATAACTAAATATGGATACAATTCTTGTAAAAGCTACTTGGGATCCAGAGGCATTGGTCTGGGTAGCCACGAGCGATGATGTCCCGGGCTTAATAACAGAGGCATCTACCGCAGAAGAATTAGAGCGTAAACACTGCGTCATGATCCCCGAATTATTAATTGAGAACGGCCTGATTGAGTCGTGCGCACCGTCCGGTATACCATTTAGTTTGCTTGCCGAGAAACAGTTTCTAGCGCAAGGATGTTAAATGGCAGGGTTTACACCGGACGTAAAAAAATACTGACTAAGAACAACTGCAAATTTCATAGACAAGGGAAAGGAGATCATGAAATTTGGTACAACCCGATAACAAACAAATGCTTTCCCGTTGATTCTGATATTAAGTCTAGGCACACAGCAAAATGTTTCTAGCTACTCTGGCTTAGAAAGTAAAGACAACATCCGGTAAAACATCAAAGCCGGATTCTTCCGATTATTAAATCGGAATTCAAACTCACCAACGTATTTTTGTAAGTGCTGACGGGGCACATGAACGTGTTTGCTGTATTTCGCGTATTGGCGGACACCATGTTGTACAGAATCGTGGTCATAACCCATGTAGTGGAGCTTTTTATAAGAACGCAACTCATCAGTGCTGATCGTAGAACCTGGGCGAACATGCTTTTTGATGATCGGCCTTAGAGTGGTTGATTTGGTGTCGCGAAGTCGTTCCTTTTGCCCATGCGTTCACGAATCTGGTGGCCGATACGCCAAGCGCACTTGTAGGTCACGCCCAGCTGACGCTCTAACGCTTTAGCTGATACGCCATTACGGGCAGCAGTCATTAGATACATAGCGTGGAACCACAATGTAAGTGGTGTGCGTGATTTCTGGTAGATCGTGCCAGCGCAGGGTGCAAGCTGGTGGCCACAAGAACATGCGTACTGGCGGCGACCTTGAATGCGGGTAAAGGTTTTTTCTTGTTCGCACTTAGTGCAGTAAGGTTTAGCGCCATAACGGAGTCGCATGATCCTGTCTAGACAGGCATCATCATCTGGGAAATCAGCTTGGAATTGACGGAATGTGTATTTCATACACCCCCCTTGACAACGAGTGCATTATGCCAAATTATGTACTTGTTGTAAAGGGATAATTAGCAGCCTAAGCGTAACAAAATTTGGGCGTCGTCATTCGGTCTGTTTCTGCCCGGAACCCCACTGGTTTAAACCGTGGATCCCCGCCAGAAGCATACGGGAATGCCGAGAATATCCTTGCAGACAGCAAATGCAATCCTGAAGCCGCCTGGCCTGAAAAAGTATTTTAATCCTCCGCTGATAGCGGCAGGTACCGCAGATATATGATTAAATAAAGGCTCCCCGTTTGTTTAGCCATCAAGATAACAACGCCCGTGTTTAAATTTGATTCCGACTGCCGCCGCTGTCCGCGACTGGCAAATTTTCTCGATCAGGTGAAAGTAGAACATCCTGATTATTTTGCGCGCCCAGTGCCTGCTTTTGGCGACGCCAAAGCCCGGCTTTGTATTGTCGGTCTGGCTCCCGGGATGCACGGTGCCAATGCCAGCGGGAGGCCGTTCACCGGCGATTACGCGGGCATACTGTTGTACGAAACTCTGCATAAATACGGTTTTGCCAGCAAACCACAGTCGGTTTCTGTAACAGACGGACTAAAACTGAAAAACTGCCGCATCACCAATGCGGTCAAATGCCTGCCGCCACAAAACAAGCCGGTCGGCAGCGAAATCAACACCTGCAACGACTGGCTGCAACAGGAGCTGAGTGCGCTGCCGAACCATCACATCATCATCGCACTCGGCGGTATCGCGCACAAAGCTGTGCTGCGTGCACTGAAGATGAAACAAAGCGCCCACGTCTTTGGCCACGGCCTGGAACACCCACTCGCCAACGGCCTGCTGATCGACTCCTACCACTGCTCGCGCTACAACACCAATACCCGGCGCCTGACGCCAGAAATGTTCGCACAAATCTTCGCCCGTGCTCGCAAATTGCTGGCCACGTAAAAAACCTGCCCCCGAGAACACATGGCAGGAGCCCGGAAGAATCTGAAGCGGTTAAAATTAGACCCTGTGTTACTCCAGGCTTTCTGCCTTCCGCCCTGACGGGCCAGCTAACAAGCAGCTTTCAAAATCGCTCCAGGCGATTTAGCCGCAAAATCGGCTCAGGGTGACATGTCTTTTATTGTTTTTAACGCTGTGAATCAGGATATGTCACGCAGCCCTGCTACAGGCACAAGTTCAGGCACAAATAAGCAGACAAATACGGCTTATTTGTGCCCGAACCCGCGCCTTTAATTATCGCGGTGAAATGCGTTTAATTAAGCTTGCAACCCGCGCCAACGTAGGTGCCTGAATCCACGCCATCAGTCCAGTTACCACTGAGACTGCCCGTTGTTGTATCCAATGTGCCAGTGATACTGGTGCCGTCGGATGCGGTGGCTGTTAAGGCGGTGCCCGAAACCGAGCCGGTCAGGGTCAGCAAAACATCACCCGGCACACTATAGGCCACCCCGGTAATGGCATTACTGCCGTCAACATCGAAAGAAAATAATCCGTCATCCGTAGTACCGGTATAATTTCCGGTAAACCGATAGGCAGCATTGGCTGCGCCGCCGATGCGTGCCCCTGAGAAGTTGCCACTATCAGGGGGCAGTGTCCACGTACCTGCTACGCCTTCGGTGGAGGTATACTGACCACTAAAGGTCGCGCCGAATTATCCACATCGACTCAAAATAGTCACGGTTTTTTTGAATGGATTATTCGGCTCGACAAATAGAAAAGCGTTGTCACTGTGGGCACAGAGAACGCAGAGGCGAAGCGCTTTAGCGAGCGAAGGATGGTATACCGCGGTGACCCTGGATTCTTCTTCGCCAAAAGCGCTCGACAGGCTGGGGCGGTGTCATCCGGCCTCACACAAAAGGCCCGGTAACCTGCAACAGGATTTTTATAACCGTTATAATGCCGGTGTATATCATGTCGCATACCTCATAATCTCAGATCAGGTGTGAACTACTACACTTAAGTGCATATCCAGGATATCCTCGTCCCAACAACATACCGGAATGATGATGCCTAAATCTGGTTACGCTCAAGTAAGCGCGATTCGGTTCAGGGTGACATGTATTGTTTTTAACTCAGTGTTCTGTGTGCCAAAAGTCTTTTCCCAGCATTTTTCTTTATACTAAGGCCATGAGCGACACGTCCACGCCGGTTTTCGACCACAAGGCATTTCTCAGAACTGTGACCAGTCGCCCCGGTGTCTATCGCATGTTCAACGCCGACGACAGGGTGCTGTACGTCGGTAAGGCAAAAAATCTGAAAAACCGTCTCAGCAGTTATTTCCGCAACACGGGTATCAGTGCGAAAACTGCGGTGATGCTCTCGCACACGCGCAGTATCACGGTGACGGTAACCCATACCGAAAGCGAAGCCCTGATTCTGGAAAGCAACCTGATCAAGGAATTCAGCCCGCGCTACAACGTGCTGATGCGCGATGATAAAAGCTACCCCCATATTTATGTGTCCGATACGCTGGCCTATCCCGGTATCGAAGTGCATCGCGGCGCGCGTAAGCGCCCGGGGAAATATCTCGGCCCGTACCCCAGTGCCACTGCGGTGCGTGAAACCATCCATTTATTGCAAAGCACGTTCAAAATTCGCTCTTGCGAAGATAGCGTGTTTCGCAATCGCTCGCGACCCTGTCTGCAATACCAGATCAAGCGCTGCTCCGCGCCCTGTGTCGGCTATATCTCGGAGCAGGCCTATGGCATCGACATCAAACACGCGATGCTGTTTCTCGCCGGCAAAAGCAGGCAGATCATCAACGAGCTGGTCGCGGCCATGGAAAAGGCGGCGGCAAAACGCAATTTTGAAAAAGCCGCGACCTATCGCGATCAGATCCAGCATTTGCAAAAAGTCGCCGAACGCCAGTATGTCAGCGGCGATCAGGGCGATATCGACATTCTGGCCTGCGCCAGCGAAGCCGGGCAGGCCTGTGTGCAGGTGTTCTATGTGCGCAATGGCCTGAGTCTGGGTAACCGCAGCTATTTCCCGAAATTGCCGGAAGCGATGGCGCCCGAGCAGATTCTGGCGGCGTTTATCCCGCAGTTTTATCTGAGTCGCGAGATGCCCTCGGAAATCATCGTCTCGGCACTGCCCGACGATGCCGAGTTGATCCAGCAGACATTGAGCGAAAGCGCTGGCCACAAAGTCGCGCTGCGCCACAATGTTCGTGGTGAACGTGCGCGCTGGCGGAAGATGGCGCAGGATAATGCGGCCGGCGCACTGGCGGTGCGGCTGGCCTCGCGCAGCGGCATGATGCAACGCTTCGAGAATTTGCAGACCCTGCTCGAACTGGAAGAATTACCGCTACGGCTGGAATGCTTCGATATCAGCCACACCCTGGGCGAGGCGACCATGGCTTCCTGCGTGGTGCTAACCCCCGAAGGCCCGCTGAAAAGCGACTACCGGCGCTACAACATCAAGGATATTACCCCCGGTGATGACTATGCAGCGATGAAACAGGCGTTGAGTCGGCGTTTTCGCAAAGCTGAAGATCAGGAACAAAAACTGCCAGAGGTGCTGTTTATCGACGGTGGCAAGGGCCAGCTGCGCCAGGCGATGGAAGTCATGGACGCACTCGGCCTGCACTCGATCCTGCTGGTGGGTGTGGCCAAGGGCGAAGGTCGCAAGGCCGGGCTGGAAAAACTGGTATTCGGCGATGGTCGCGCCGAGAAATACCTGGGCATCGAATCCGCAGCGCTGAATCTGGTGTTGCAGATACGCAACGAGGCACATCGCTTTGCCATCTCCGGGCACCGCGCCCAGCGTGCCAAAGCACGCAGAGAATCGCCGCTGGAACAGATTCCGGGGCTGGGTCCCAAACGCCGCCAGACCCTGCTCAAGTTTTA
Organism: Gammaproteobacteria bacterium; assembly: GCA_030148865.1. Lineage (GTDB taxonomy): Bacteria > Pseudomonadota > Gammaproteobacteria > SZUA-229 > SZUA-229 > JASBSR01. The sequence continues at coordinate 2,364 of JASBSR010000037.1, read as the reverse complement.
CGGCGGCCTGCAGGGAATTACCCGCGCAGGTGTGGAGGATCTTGCTAAAATCCCCGGCATTAACAAAAAGCTGGCCCAGCAGATTTACGACCAATTCCACGAAAGCTGAGATTTGTGAATATACCCAACGCTATCACCGTATTCCGTATTGTGCTGATTCCCGTATTTATCGGCACTTTTTACCTGCCACAGAGCTGGTCGCACTTACTCGCCACATTTATTTTCTGGCTGGCCTCGATTTCGGACTGGTTCGACGGCTATCTGGCACGCAAACTCAACCAGCAGTCGGCGCTCGGGGCTTTTCTCGACCCGCTGGCCGACAAGCTGATGGTGATCATTGCTTTGCTGCTGCTGATCGCTGAACACCCCGATAATCTCTGGCTGCTGGGCTCATCGCTGATTATTATTGCGCGTGAAATCATCGTCTCGTCCTTGCGTGAATGGATGGCGGTGCAGGGTAAAAGTGAGCAGGTGGCAGTTTCATTTGTCGGCAAAGCCAAAACCGTGGGCCAGATGTTTGCGATTTTATTTCTGATTTACGAGCAGGATCTATTCGGCATGCCGACTTTTATTCTGGGTACCGGTTTGTTGGTGTGGGCGGCTTTGTTAACGATTTTATCCATGCTGGTCTATCTACAGGCCGCGTGGAAGACAATTAAACGCTCTACATAAGCGTTTTCGTGTGATTACAGCTTGACAGAAAAGAGTTCGCCGCTAGAATAACGGCCTCTTGACGCGCGGGAATAGCTCAGTGGTAGAGCACAACCTTGCCAAGGTTGGGGTCGCGAGTTCGAATCTCGTTTCCCGCTCCAAATTTTAGCCAGAAACCCTCGCCAGCAGGGTTTTTTTGTTTAAGGCTGATGCTAGTCTATAGCAGTCGATACTGATCACCACAACGAGTATCATGGCAGTCGTAAAGCAACAAAGCGTGTAAATAAACATGGCGGGATGGCAGAATGGCTATGCATCGGATTGCAAATCCGCGTATCTCGGTTCGACTCCGGGTCCCGCCTCCATTTCTATTTTCCATTTGCTATTTCACTAAACACCGATAAACATTAGAATACGGACCTCATCATCCTGCCCGGGTGGCGTTGTGGTAGACCGTAGCTCATCGAGCGACTTGATGATGAGAGTTGTAATTTGTAATTTGTTTGAAAGTAAGACCATCCTGCCCGGGTGGCGTAGTGGTAGACTGTAGCTCATCGAGCGACTTGATGATGAGAGTTGTAATTTGTAATTTGTTTGAAAGTAAGACCATCCTGCCCGGGTGGCGAAATTGGTAGACGCAAGGGACTTATATATCTTTGAGCACCCAGACTGGAAACTTCTGGTGTGAATGGAGTCAAATTCGGGGAAACCTCAGCACCACTGGTGGTGGCAATCCCGAGCTAAGCCTTTGAGCGATTCCTGCTTCTGCAAGCTGGAGTCATTGTGTGGCAAGTAGGGCTTAATCGCTTTATTTAGCACCTCATAATTGCCACCGTATGCAGCAACATTTAACTGCAATAAGACCTGTCGCATTGACTGGCTACTCTTCACGGCCTTTTGTTTTGTGCTTCAGTATATTTATGCCGTTTCATTGATGCATGATGCAAGCTCACTGGAAAGTGTAGAGACTTGACGGCTCCTGCCTACGTTATATTGTTCATGAAACAGTATGATATGGTAAAGAGAAAGTCCAGACCACAAAGCGTTTTAAGTGACGCGCAGCGAAAGCTGTAGCTGGTAAGAAAATCCCTCGGTGGTAACACTGTGCCGGTTCGACCCCGGCCCCGGGCACCATTATCAAAAATCAACCAGTTGCGCTTCTTGCCGCATTTTGACACTTCTTGCGGTAAAACAGTTGCTTAACACGTAATCTATCTTTTTCTGCCCGCGCGTTACGCCTCTTTTTCCCATATGTACTGACACCAACAGCGTGTAATTTACTAAATCAAAATTAAATGTTTACCACACTGCTAAACATTCAGTTCAGGCAAACGCGTTATGTGTTGTGCAATCTGATGTTTGCAAATCATGCACACAGAAAAGACAGATAATGCAAGAGCAAGAGAGCACGAGTGTGGTAACACTGGAGAATCAACTGACCGAACGCTTTGGTTTATTGCTATCGCAAACACAACTTGCAGAGCTGCTGAAACGTTCCACCGGCGGCTTGCGTTACAGTCTGAGTTATCCCTGCGACCAGCAGACCCGATCACTCAAGGCCTGCGGCCGCAAGATCGGTCGACGTGTGTACTACCCTGCCATGGAGGTTGCCCGAATCATCATCGGTACCGATGAATCATGAGTCAGACCATCATCCGTGCGCCACGGCGCTACCGGTTTGTGACGATCAATCAAGACGCCGTGGAAGATTCA
>JASBSR010000026.1:5000-72655 GCA_030148865.1 Gammaproteobacteria bacterium | reverse complement strand
CCGGAAGGGGTGCTAATTTGATTACTACCCATGTTGAATGCGGTGATGAAGTAGTGGCCCGGAAGGAATGAACCTGATAAGCAACCACGGCAGGTGCTCCGAAAGGAAATGGTGGGCCCAGAAGGACTTGAACCTTCGACCTGCCGATTATGAGTCGGATGCTCTAACCAGCTGAGCTATGGGCCCGTGAAGTATTTCGTGTTTCACGCCGGCGGCCTGATTTGTCGCACGGAGCGGGCATTATATAGAATTCCGGACACGCTGACATCGTTCGCCGAGACCGAATCCGGTTTTTGTTGATGGGCTGGCGGGCATCGGGGTGAAATTTCGTGTATTACAGGGCATATTTGCACATTGATGTGCAGTAGAATATTGCTATGTCGATGTCAGATCCGCTATCCCGGCAAGACCTTTTTCTGGCTCTGCAGCAGCAGGCGCATGTCTGGTATTGCAATCCGCAGGCGATTTTTGATGCTGACCAGCTGGCAGAATACCGGGTTTTGCTCTCCGGCGCGGAACGCAAGCAGCAAAACAATTTTCATTATAAAAAAGATCAGCGCAGCTATTTGGTCGCGCATGCGCTGGTCAGAAAAGTCCTGTCGATGTACGTAGACAAGCCGCCGCAGGACTGGTTGTTTAGCAGTGGCACGCATGGCAAGCCGCGAATCAGTGAGTCACCGGAAGCGGCAGATTTGCGCTTCAACCTGACCCATACGAGTGATCTTTGCGCCTGTGTGATTACGCGCGGACTGCGCTGTGGCATTGATGCTGAGCACACAGTCAGACAGAATAAGCTGCTGCCGATTGCGAAACGCATGTTTGCCGAAGCGGAGTTAACTAGCTTGCAGCACCTGAGCGAGGCCGAGTTTCGCCAGAATTTTTTTTATTACTGGACCTTGCGCGAAGCCTATGTCAAAGCCAGAGGCACAGGGCTGGGCGGTTCATCAAAAGCGTTCCATTTTACTATTGGAGAAGCCGACGCAGAAAATCGCAGGAACGCAGATATTGTTTATACCAGTGCTAAACGGGCGGTGGCTGCTGAGTGGCAGTTTGAAATCTATCAGCCCGAGGCCATGCAGGTGATGGCGGTGGCGCTGAAGTCTGAAGGCGAGCGCAGAGAAATGGTATGGCGGTTTATGGAACCATAGAAAGATAGGTGATGAGCTGTCATTCTGATGAGTGTTTTGTGCGAAGAAGAATCTAGTACCGCCGAGCGATAAGATCCTTCACAAAAGCGGTTCAGGATGACAATAAAAAAGCCGGAACAAGTCCGGCTTTTTTATTGTACGAGTCAAGACTGGTGCTACTCGTCAGTCAGAAAGCTGCGCAGATGTTCGGCGCGGCTGGGGTGACGCAGCTTACGCAGAGCCTTGGCTTCGATCTGGCGAATGCGTTCGCGGGTGACATCAAACTGTTTACCGACTTCTTCCAGGGTGTGGTCGGTATTCATGTCAATACCAAAGCGCATGCGTAGCACTTTGGACTCACGCGCAGTCAGCGTGGTCAAAATCTCGCGGGTGGATTCGCTGAGTGATTCGGAGGTGGCAGATTCCAGTGGCGCCAAGATGTTGTTGTCTTCGATAAAATCACCAAGATGCGAATCTTCGTCGTCACCGATCGGGGTTTCCATCGAAATCGGTTCTTTTGCGATTTTTAGTACCTTGCGCACTTTATCTTCCGGCATTTCCATTTTTTCTGAGAGTTCTTCCGGTGTCGGTTCGCGGCCCATTTCCTGTAGCATCTGCCGGAAAATACGATTTAACTTGTTAATGGTTTCGATCATGTGCACCGGAATACGAATGGTGCGCGCCTGATCGGCAATCGAACGTGTAATCGCCTGGCGTATCCACCAGGTGGCATAGGTCGAAAACTTGTAGCCGCGACGGTATTCGAATTTGTCGACGGCTTTCATCAGGCCGATGTTGCCTTCCTGAATCAGGTCGAGGAATTGCAGGCCGCGGTTGGTGTATTTTTTCGCAATCGAAATCACCAGGCGCAGGTTGGCCTCCACCATTTCTTTTTTGGCGCGGCGTGCTTTGGCTTCGCCGATGGAAATTTTGCGATTAATTTCTTTGGTGTCGATAATGCTGAGGCCGTATTCAGACTCCAGCGCGCGCAGTTTTTGCTGGGCTATTTTAATGTCGGGCGCGACGATTTTGAGCGCTTCAGAATATTCGTGACCCTTGCAGTATTCATCAATCCAGCCGGCATTGGTTTCATTTTGTGGAAAGGTGCTGATCATGGTCTTGCGCGGCATACGAGCGCGGTTGACCGCGAGATCCAGTACGTGGCGTTCGAGCCGCCGAATCCGATTGATGGTTTCGTGCAGATTGTAGGTGAGCTCGGCGACTACGTTGGGCGTGTATTTGAGTTCGAGAAATGCATTCGCCATGGCTTTGCGCGCCTTGTCGACAGTATCGGTATCGGCATCGGCTTTGGCGATAGTGTTGACGACACGGGTGTGCGCGCGTTTGATTTTGGCGAACTGCTTGCGCACTGCTTCGATATCCGGGCCGGTGTCGACCACTTCTTCTTTTTCACTGGCTTTACCAGCGGCGGCGAGCTCGGCTTCTTTGGCGGCATTGGCCAGGGCTTCTTCCGCGAGGCGGTCGAGCTCGGCGTCGCTTTTGTGGAAATCGATCACCAGGTCGGTGAGGCGCGCGTCACCGGCTTCGGCTTTTTCCCAGCCGCGCAGCACCATGCCGACAATGTGTGGATTGGTGGCCAGTGCCTGCAGCACCTGCTTCAGGCCTTCTTCGATGCGTTTTGCGATTTCGATTTCGCCTTCGCGGGTGAGCAGCTCGACGCTGCCCATTTCACGCATATACATGCGCACCGGGTCGGTGGTGCGACCCAGCTCGGTTTCGATCGAGGCGAGCGCATTCACGGCTTCTTCGGTGGTGTCGTCATCGGTTTCGCTGACCGAGTTATCACTCAATACCAGTGACTCGGCTTCCGGTGCAATTTCGCACACGGTAATACCCATGTCATTAATAGTGTTGATTATGTCTTCAACCTGAGAAGGGTCGACTATGCCATCGGGCAGGTGGTCGTTGACTTCAGAATAAGTCAAATAACCCTGTTCCTTACCTTTTGCGATCAGAACCTTAAGGCGGGATTTCTGCGCGTGTTTCATAACCTGTGCCGTCATAGCGAAGCCTGTGCCTGTATACTAGATATTCAGAGTAGTGTTGAATGTCGATTAATCAAGTGTTGCCAGCCTGAGACCTGCCTGCCAGACTGTTCCGCCCGACCACCGGTAAAATAATCGAATCGACCATTTTATCATTTTTAGCTGTGCTGGCGCTAGTTGGATTTGACTGCTTAAACAGAGATTTATTCCCTGCTGGCTGAGGATTTATGTTTTCCGGGCCAGATGGCAGGGTCGGAGGGGGGATGCGCCGGGGGCTGAATTTTGCAAAAATACCTTGTGATTCCCGATTAAATTGAGCAACGCGAGACTAGTTATGGCCAGAACTGAGACCCCGGTGTGTAATTTTGGCGAAGCCGCCATCGATTTTAAACTGCCTGGCAGCGACGGTCGCGACTGGAGCCTGCAGCAGTGTGCCGGTGAAAACGGCCTGCTGGTGGTGTTCATCTGCAACCACTGTCCTTTTGTGGTGGCGATCCGCGACCGGCTGGTGCGCGATGCCCGCGAGCTGCAGCAATACGGCGTGAATACAGTGGCTATTATGTCGAATGATCCCACCGATTATCCCGAAGACTCGTTCGAGAACATGCAGCGCGTGGCCGCCGAGTTCGACTTCCCGTTCCCCTATTTACTCGATGAAAGTCAGGCGATTGCCAAAGCCTACGGGGCGGTGTGCACTCCGGATTTCTTCGGCTATAACCGCGATCTCGAGTTGCAATACCGCGGTCGGCTGGATGCCAGCGGTAAAGCGCCCGCGCCAGCAGATGCCAGACGTGACCTGTTCGAAGCGATGAAACAGGTGGCCCAAACTGGCCGTGGGCCGGCTCAGCAAACGCCGAGCATCGGTTGTTCGATTAAATGGAAAACGGTCGCCAACTGAGCAAAAACCGGGGTACATTCAGGCGGCTTGCCCAATGCCGCTAATTAAGGGAAAATACGCGCCTTTCGACGGGCTAGAGCAGATTTTTTTGGGGCTGCTGTAGCCATGTAATCCGTTGATTTTCAAAATAATTTAATGTTACTGCGCGGGTGCGGTACGGCCCTGTTCGCGGTAACGCTGACAGTTACAAAAACAAACCGGAGAGCACTATGCCTTCACGTAAAGACCTTGCTAACGCGATTCGCGCGTTGAGTATGGATGCAATTCAAATCCCAAATTCTGGGCATCCAGGCGCGCCTATGGGCATGGCTGATATCGCTGAAGTTCTGTGGAACGACTTCATGAAGCACAACCCGAGCAATCCGAAATGGGCTGATCGCGACCGCTTTGTGATGTCGAATGGCCACGGCTCGATGCTGCCATATTCGGTATTGCATCTCACCGGCTACGACCTGTCGATTGATGACCTGAAAGGTTTTCGCGCGCTGCATTCGAAAACCCCGGGTCACCCTGAGTACGGTTACACCGCCGGTATTGAAACCACCACCGGCCCACTGGGTCAGGGTATCAGCAATGCTGTCGGTATGGCGCTGGCTGAAAAAGTGATGGCGGCCCAGTTCAATAAAGACGGCCACGACATTGTTGATCATAATACGTATGTGTTTCTCGGCGACGGCTGTTTGATGGAAGGTATTTCGCACGAAGCCTGCTCGCTGGCGGGTTCGTTTGGTCTCGGCAAGCTGATTGCGTTCTACGATGACAACAATATCTCGATCGACGGCAATGTCGATGGCTGGTTTGGCGATGACACCCCGAAACGCTTTGAAGCCTATGGCTGGCACGTAGTCGCCCATGTTGATGGCCATGACCCAGAAGCAGTCAAAAAAGCGACTGAAGCTGCGATTGCACAAAAAGATAAACCTAGCCTGATCTGCTGTAAAACTGTGATCGGTAAGGGTGCGCCGAACAAAGAAGGTGGTCATCACGTTCACGGCGAAGCCCTGGGTAAGGACGAAATCGAAGCTACCCGTAAAAACCTGGGCTGGAATCATCCGCCATTTGTTATTCCTGAAGATATCTATGCCGGCTGGAGTGCCAAAGACTCGGGTACAACTGCGGAATCGGCGTGGAATGAAAAATTCGCCGCCTATAAAAAAGCCTTCCCGGCAGCAGCCGCTGAGTTCGAACGTCGCATGGCCGGTGAGCTGCCAGCCAACTTTGCGGCAGATGCTGAGAAATTTATCGCCGAAGTGAATCAGAAAGCGGAATCACCTGCCACCCGTGTGGCTTCAAAAGGCGCATTGAATGGCTATGCACCCTTGCTGCCCGAGTTCCTCGGCGGTTCTGCTGACTTAACGCCTTCAAACAATACCTTCAATGACAAGAGTGTCCGAATCAATGACGATCACGGTTCAGACAAAATGAATTTTGCGGGTAACTATATTTCCTACGGTGTGCGCGAGTTTGGTATGAGCGCGATTATGAATGGTCTGGCTCTGCACGGTGGTTTGATGCCGTACGGTGCGACCTTCCTGATGTTCTCGGAATACGCGCGTAACGCATTGCGTATGGCGGCGCTGATGAAAATTCAGAGCATTTTTGTCTACACACATGACTCCATCGGTCTGGGTGAAGACGGCCCGACGCATCAGGCGGTCGAGCAGATTCCGACTCTGCGTATGATTCCTAACATGTCGGTCTGGCGTCCCTGCGACACGGTTGAAACCGCAGTCGCCTGGAAACACGCGATTGAATACAAGAACGGCCCGAGCTGTCTGATTTTCTCGCGTCAGGGCCTGCCATTCCAGCAGCGTGATGCAGCCACCATCGCTAACGTCGCCAAAGGTGGTTACATTCTGAAAGACACCGATGGTACGCCGGATGTGATCGTAATCGCGACCGGCTCAGAAGTGGCAATTGCGGTTGAAGCAGCAGCGACTTCAGATAAGAAAGTGCGTGTCGTTTCAATGCCGTCGGTTGACGTATTTGAAGCGCAGGACGCAGCATATAAAGAGTCTGTATTACCCAAAGCTGTGACTGCACGCGTTGCCGTCGAAGCCTCGATTATGGATGGCTGGTGGAAGTATGTCGGTATGGATGGCGCCGTAGTGGGTATGACCACCTTCGGCGAGTCTGCGCCTGCACCACAATTATTCGAACACTTTGGTTTCACCGCTGATAATGTGCAAAAAGCCATTAACAGTGTTGCTAAATAAATTTTTATAATTTTTTAAAATATTCAGGAGAGAACTATGACTATCAAAGTCGGTATTAACGGTTTCGGTCGCATCGGCCGCATGGCCTTCCGAGCGATTTCGAAAGACTTCCCGGAAATTGAAGTCGTTGGCATCAACGATCTGCTGGACGCTGATTATCTGGCGTACATGCTGAAGTACGATTCAGTGCACGGTAACTTTGACGGTGACATTTCGGTTGAAGGCAAAAACCTGGTGGTTAACGGCAAAAAAATTCGCCTCACAGCAGAACGTGATCCTGCCAGTCTGGCCTGGGGTGACATCGGTGCTGACCTGGTCATTGAGTGTACCGGTTTCTTCCTGACTGACGAAACCTGTCAGAAACACATTGCTGCTGGTGCCAAAAAAGTGGTGATGTCAGCACCATCTAAAGATGGTACGCCGATGTTCGTTTATGGTGTTAACCACGAAACCTACGCAGGTCAGGCGATTATTTCTGCGGCTTCCTGCACCACCAACTGTCTGGCGCCTGTTGCTAAAGTGATTAACGACAATTGGGGCATCAAGCGTGGTCTGATGACGACTGTACATGCGGCAACAGCCACTCAGAAAACTGTTGACGGTCCCTCGCAGAAAGACTGGCGCGGTGGTCGTGGTATTCTGGAAAATATCATCCCATCTTCCACCGGTGCGGCTAAAGCTGTGGGTGTAGTGCTGCCTGAACTGAACGGCAAACTGACCGGTATGGCCTTCCGCGTACCGACATCTGACGTGTCCGTGGTTGACCTGACGGTTGAGCTGGAAAAGAGTGCGACCTATGAAGAAATCTGTGCTGCAATGAAAGCAGCGTCTGCTTCTGGTGTCATGAGCAAGACTCTGGGTTACACCGATGAAAAAGTGGTTTCCACTGATTTTCGTGGTTGTGGTTTCTCATCCATATTTGATTCCGAAGCGGGTATCGCACTGGATGGTACGTTTGTGAAGCTGGTGTCATGGTACGACAATGAGTACGGTTACACCTGCAACATGCTGCGTTTCGTCGAACACGTATCTAAATAAGGATCTTTTGTCCGGGAGCGGCGTTGTGAAGATAGTTTGAGTGCTCACGTGCTGCGTGTACACTCCGCGCTCAAATCATCTTCGCGCTTTGCTCGCGAACAAAATCTCCTCACTTGCGCAGTGTGATAATTGAAACCCAGCTCGGCGATGAAGCCGGGCTGGTGTTTTTGATAATTAGAGTAATAGGACAGTATTGTTTGTTAAGTGCCCAGATGGCTTTTAACAGACCATATTTAAAAATATATAAAGTTTTCTGGAGTTTTTCATGTCTTTTATAAAACTGACCGATCTCGATCTGGCTGGCAAGCGTGTACTGATTCGTGCTGATCTCAATGTACCAGTTAAAGATGGCAAAGTAACATCGGACGCGCGCATTACTGCCTCTATGCCGACTGTTGAGCACTGCATGAAAGCAGGCGCTAAAGTGATGGTGATGTCGCACCGCGGCCGTCCTGAAGAGGGCCGGGTGGACGAAGAAAACTCGATGCAGCCGATTGCGGAAGACATGTCTGCGAAACTGGGCACCAGCGTGCGTCTGGCGAAAGGCTATCTTGATAATGCGCTTGAAGTCGCCGCTGGTGAAGTCGTGCTGCTGGAAAACGTGCGCTTCAATGTGGGCGAGAAAAAAGACGACGAAATGCTGGCGAAAAAATACGCTGCGCTGTGTGACGTGTTTGTCATGGATGCTTTTGGCACCGCGCATCGCGCCCAGGCATCAACCCATGGTGTTGGTGTATACGCACCGGTGGCCTGTGCTGGCCTGCTGTTATCAGATGAGCTGGACAGTCTGGCGAAAGCGCTGGCGAAACCTGCGCGCCCGATGGTGGCGATTGTCGGTGGTTCCAAAGTTTCGACTAAATTAACCGTACTCGAAGCACTGTCTGAAAAAGTAGATCAACTGGTGGTCGGTGGCGGCATCGCTAATACCTTTCTGAAGGCCATGGGCAATAATGTCGGTAAGTCACTGTGTGAAAACGATCTGGTGGATACTGCCAAAGCGCTGATCGAAAAAATGAAACAGCGCGGCGCCAATATTCCGATTGCAGTGGATGTGGTTTGTGGCAAAAAGTTTGATGAAAACGAACCGGGTGTATTGAAAGCTGCTGGTGATGTTGATGACGACGATATGATTTTTGATATTGGTCCTGAGTCTGCCAAAGAACTTGCTGACATTATTAGTAAAGCAGGCACTATCGTCTGGAACGGCCCAGTGGGTGTGTTTGAATTCGACCAGTTTGGCGAAGGCACCAAAACAGTTTCGATGGCGATTGCCAATGCCAAAGGTTTTAGTCTCGCTGGTGGCGGCGATACCATCGCTGCGATACAGAAATATGATATTTATGACAAGGTATCGTACATCTCGACCGCTGGCGGCGCATTCCTCGAATACCTGGAAGGCAAGACTTTACCGGCAGTAGCCATGCTCGAGGCGCGGGCGAAAAAATAACAGAATTGATGGGACACTTAGTGTCCCGTTTTTTCAACAGGCAAACACAAGGTGATGCGAAGAACTAAAATTATAGCCACGCTAGGCCCGGCCTCCAGCTCGGCAGATGTCATTGATGAAATGATTAATGCCGGTGTGGATGTGTTTCGGCTGAACTTTTCTCACGGGAGTGAAGAAGAGCAAAAAGCTCGCGCCGCATTAATACGCGAGCGTAGTGAAGCGCTGAATCACATCGTTAGCATCCTGGTCGATTTGCAGGGGCCGAAAATTCGCACCGAGAAATTTGTCGATGGGCGCGTACAGTTAATCCGGGGTGAGCGTTTTATCCTGGATGCCGCGCTGGATAAAAATGCGGGTACCAGCGAGCGGGTGGGTATTGCCTACAAAGATTTACCGCAAGATGTTGAAGCGGGCGATGTATTAATGCTGGACGATGGCCGTGTCGAACTCGAGGTGGTCGAAGTCAAAGGGGCCGAGATACATTGCAGCGTCGCCTATACCTGTGAGCTGTCGAATAATAAAGGCATTAATCTACAGGGCGGTGGCTTGTCTGCGCCAGCACTAACGGATAAAGACAAGGCTGACATTGTTACCGGAGTTGCAATCGAGGCTGATTTTATCGCGCTGTCATTCGCGCGCTCCGCCAGCGATGTCAACGAATGTCGCAAGCTGGTGCGCACTGCGGGTGGCCATGCGGCCATTGTTACCAAGGTGGAGCGCGCCGAAGCTATCGCTAACATTGACGAGATTATTCTGGCTTCGGACGTGATCATGGTCGCACGTGGCGATCTTGGTGTTGAAATGGGTGACGCCGAACTGCCGGCCTTGCAAAAAAGTTTGATCAGCAAGGCGCGTAGTAATGACAAGGTGGTGATTACTGCCACCCAGATGATGGAGTCGATGATTGAAAATCCGATTCCGACCCGAGCCGAAGTGTTTGACGTCGCCAATGCTGTATTAGATGGTACCGATGCGGTGATGCTCTCGGGTGAAACCGCAGTGGGTCGTTATCCCGCGAAAGTGGTGAAGACCATGGGCAGGATTTGTGAGCACGCTGAGCGCCAGCGTCAGGCGATGGTGTCGGATCACCGCGTAGACCTTACATTTGGCAGGGTTGATGAAGCCATCGCGATGGCTACAATGTATACCGCGAATCATCTCAAGGTCTGCGCCATTGCTTCTTTGACCGAGTCCGGGGCGACGGTGTTGTGGATGTCTCGCATCAGTTCGGGGATTCCGATTTTTGCGCTGACCCCGAAACAGGCCACCCAGCGTAAGCTGACAATGTATCGCGGAGTTTATCCGGTGAAGGTCGACTTTGCTAAAATCGGCCCTCACCATATCAGCGAGGGTGTTGTCAATTTGCTGGTTGAGAAGGGTATTGCGCAAAAGGGTGACCGTATTATTGTCACTCGCGGTGATATGCTGGGCGATCAGGGTGGCGGCAGTAATTCGATGAAAATTATCGACCTGTAGCGTTTGCCGGCACAGAATTAAGATAGATTTAACGCTGAATATTTGACACAGAATTTTATTAAGTTACATTTCGGAGAACCATAATGGCATTAATTTCAATGAGACAGCTGCTGGATCACGCCGCAGAAAACAACTATGGCATGCCAGCTTTTAACGTAAATAACATGGAACAGGTGCACGCCATCATGCAGGCTGCTGACGAAAGCAACAGCCCGGTCATCATGCAGGGTTCTGCTGGCGCGCGTTCTTATGCAGGCGAACCGTTTCTGCGTCATCTGATCAGTGCGGCGATCGAAATGTATCCGCATATTCCTGTGGTCATGCACCAGGATCATGGCTCTGAGCCGGCCGTATGCCTGCGTTCTATCCAGTCAGGTTTCAGCTCGGTGATGATGGACGGTTCTTTGATGGCCGATATGAAAACCCCGGCATCATTTGAATACAACGTTGACGTTACCCGCGAAGTGGTAAAAATGGCGCACGCGGGCGGCGTCTCTGTCGAAGGTGAGTTAGGTTGTCTGGGCTCACTGGAAACCGGTGAAATGGGCGAAGAAGACGGCCACGGTGCCGAAGGTAAACTCGACATGGATATGCTGCTGACCAGCGTGGAAGAAGCCGCTGACTTTGTCGAACAGACAGGTGTTGATGCACTGGCAATTGCCATTGGCACTTCACACGGTGCCTACAAGTTCACTAAAGAGCCGACCGGTGACATTCTGCGTATCGACCGCATTCGTGAAATTCATGCGCGCATTCCTAACACCCATCTGGTGATGCACGGTTCTTCATCGGTGCCACAGGACTGGTTGGAAATCATCAACAATTTCGGCGGTGACATGGGCCAGACTTATGGTGTGCCGGTTGAAGAAATTCAGGAAGGCATCAAAAATGGTGTTGCTAAAGTGAACATCGATACCGACCTGCGTATGGCCTCTACCGGTGCAATTCGTAAGCATCTGGCTGAAAACACAAGCAACTTTGATCCGCGTAAATTCCTGAAAGAATCGACCAAAGCGATGAAAGAGATCTGCAAGGCGCGTTACGAAGCTTTCGGCTGTGCCGGCCATGCTTCAAAAATCAGGCCGATTTCGCTGGAAAAAATGGTCAGCTATTATAAATAATTATTGGTGTATTGATATTCAGAAGAGGGGGCTTCAGTCCCCTCTTTTTTCATAGAGAGGTTTATATGTCTGAAGAACTCCAGATCGAAGACCAGATAAAAGGCGAAGGTGACGAAGCCGTGCCAGGTATGACCGTAGAAGTGCATTACACTGGCTGGTTAACTGACGGCACCCAGTTTGATTCCAGCCACGATCGTAGCGAAACCTTTCGTTTCAAACTCGGTGGTGGTCAGGTAATTCAGGGCTGGGATCAGGGCGTGGCCGGGATGAAAGTCGGTGGTACCCGCAAGCTGACCATACCTTCGGGCATGGGTTACGGTGCTCGCGGCGCCGGTGGTGTGATCCCACCGAATGCGACTTTAGTGTTTAAGGTTGAACTGATTGCGGTGAGTTAGCCTGGAAAAAATAAAGATGTTTGTCCACAGATGAACGCGGATGAACACAGATAAATGCGAATATTACTGTTAGTGCGCCTTGCGGCGCACGACACTAATCTGATTTTGTTTTAATCGGCGTGTATCTGTGTTCATCTGCGGACTAATTATTTTTTATTAGACTTAGCTGCATATACTGGTTGAGGCATATCACTCACTGCCAGCACATATTCAATCAGACCTTCTGCCAGTGCGGATGTGTCGACTGCGTTATAGTTTTGTGAAAACACCGGGCAGTCGAGTAACTGTCTGAGATCGGCAGCGTTATCCATGTCTGCGGGTGTGTTGTCATCGATGGCGTTCAGCACCACACCCATCAGGCTCAGACCGCGCAGTTTTATTGCCTCGACACTTAATAGCACATGATTAATCGCACCCAGAGAATCATTCGCAACCAGCAATACTGGCAGCTGCAGGGCGGTGGCCAGGTCGGCATTGAGTCCGTCTTCAGATAAGGGTGAATAAAAACCGCCAGCCCCTTCGACCAGCAAAAATCCCTGTTCACTACCCGTTAGGCAAATGCTCACCAGCTGTTCAGTAGTGAGAATTCGGTTGGCGAGATGCGCTGCGCGCACCGGTGAGATGGGCGGTTCGAAACGAAACGGGCAGATTTCGGCGAGGTCACCTGTATAAGTTGCTGCCTGTTGCAGCGCTGTGGCATCGGCGGGGATTAATTCGTCATTGCTGCGCTGACAGCCGGATTCAATCGGTTTTCGCGGTATGACCGTGATACCGAGTGCGGTGAGTTGTTTCGCGAGTAAAACACCGATATAAGTTTTACCGACATCAGTATTCGTGCCGGTGATAAAAATGCCTGGCATAAAGCCCCTTTTCGAGTGAGCCACTGCCTATAGTGTCAGCAGTGTTTTCGCCTGTTGATATTTTTCAGCTGTTTTTGTCACAATTGAATCTGGCAGTTGCGGGCCGGGCGCGGTTTTGTTCCAGTCCAGTGTTTCTAAATAATCGCGCACGAACTGTTTGTCAAAACTCACCGGACTGGTGCCGGGCTGATACTGATCCACCGGCCAGAAACGCGAGGAGTCCGGGGTTAATACTTCGTCGATCAATGTCAGGCGGCCATTGGCGTCCAGGCCAAATTCAAACTTGGTGTCGGCAATAATAATGCCGCGTGCGAGAGCGTATTCGGCGGCTTCCTGGTAGAGACGCAGACTGATGTCGCGCACCTGGGCGGCCAGCGTCTTTCCCAACAGCGCCTGGGTTTCAGCGTAGCCGATGTTCTCGTCGTGCGCACCCGCCGCTGCCTTGGTCGAAGGCGTGAATATTGGTTCG
Source organism: Gammaproteobacteria bacterium (assembly GCA_030148865.1). GTDB lineage: Bacteria > Pseudomonadota > Gammaproteobacteria > SZUA-229 > SZUA-229 > JASBSR01. The sequence goes on along the minus strand of JASBSR010000026.1, from coordinate 59,602 downwards.
GGCAGGCGGTCGGCCTGTTTTAGTCCGGCGGGCAGGGCGATGCCACAAACACTGCCGTTGCTTTGATAGTCTTTCCAGCCGCTGCCGATGAGATAGCCACGGACGATAGCTTCGATCGGCAAAGGTTTTAATTTATTGACCACCATGGCGTGATCAGCGACCTGGCTGCGCTCGTCGGCATTTGGCAGTACCTGCTCCAGGCTCAAGTCACTGAGGTGATTGGCAATAATATGCGAGAGCTTGTGCAGCCAGAAACGCGTGACCTCGTTCAGAATTCGGCCCTTGCCCGGAATCGGTGTCGGCATGATGACATCAAAAGCAGAAATACGATCAGTGGTGACGATCAGCATGTGACCGTCATCGATATCATAAATATCGCGCACCTTGCCTTTGTGCAGCAGAGGCAGGCTGGTGAGATTGCTGGTGTGCAGGCAGTCCATGGGGTTCCGGGTTCGGCAAAGCGCTTATTGTACCTGAGTCCGCTCTGGCACGCTGCGCTCTGGCGACGATGTCTGCGCGCCCGAGACTGAGGTAAACTGTGTCTGTTAAGTTGAATAACAAAGGATCCGCATTGCTATGAAATCCGGTATGAATCGCGCCCACGTGATTCGGCATCTGGCCTTCGAGGACCTCGGTAGTTTTGCCGATGTGCTGGTACGCAGGAATATCGAGCTGGTGTACTACGAAGCCGCGCAGGACGATCTTACTGAGATCGATCCCGGGAGCGACGATTTGCTGATCATTCTCGGTGGCCCGATCAGTGTCAATCAAACCAATGTCTATCCGTTTCTTGAAACCGAGCTGGCCCTGTTGCGCAAACGTCTGCCGCTGGATAGGCCCACCTTGGGAATATGCCTGGGTGCGCAATTGATCGCGAAAGCGCTGGGCTCAGTGGTGTACGCCGGTGCTGAAAAAGAAATTGGCTGGTCCGAGCTGAGTCTGAGTGCGACCGGACAGGCCTCGGTATTGCAGCATTTTGCGCCGCCAGCGCAGGTGCTGCACTGGCACGGTGAAACCTTCGATCTTCCGGCTGGCGCACGACAGCTAGCCGCGACACCTGGCTATGTCAATCAGGCTTTTGCTTATGGCGAGCGCGTGCTGGCATTGCAGTTTCACGCAGAATGCACCGAGCGTGGCCTGGAAAACTGGTACCTCGGCCATGTCAATGAGATCGAGCAATCAGGTCTTTCGGTGGTCGATCTGCGGCAGCAGGCAGCCGCTCATGCGCCGCTGGCAGCAACCCAGGGCGCGCGCTTTTTTAACGACTGGCTGGCACGTATCCAGGGCTGAGGTCGGGTCGCTAACTGGCAGCACTGAGGGGGCTGTATCCGGGCTCTATCTCTGATGGCAGGGTTTCTTTTCTTTACCCCCTGCATTCGCTAAAATGGCCGGCCTTGCCTGTGATTTTTAGCGGTTGTTGCGCAGGGTGAAATGCGGCGTTATAGAAACCGCAGTAGACCCCCGGGTATCCTGGAAATAAACATTAAAATCAGTCTGTTATTATGGCTGATTGAGTGAGTCTGAGCTGCATGAGCGATATACAGAAACCACAGAATCTTTACGGTCTGCCTGAAAAGCAGGGCCTGTACGACCCCGCTTTCGAAAAAGACAGCTGCGGTGTGGGTTTTGTTGCCCATATTAAAGGCAAAGCCAGTCATCAGATCGTGCTCGACGCAGGCCATATGCTCTGTTGCATGGAACATCGTGGTGGGCGTGGTTGTGAGCCAACCACCGGTGACGGTGCCGGCATCCTCACCGGCATGCCGCACGATTTCATGGTGAAGGTGGCCCGAGAAGACCTTGGTGAGGTATTGCCGGAGCCCGGTCAGTACGCAGCAGGTAATATTTTTCTCCCGGTGGATGATAAAGAACGGGCATACTGCAAAAAGATCATAGAGCAGATTATTGAAGAGCAGGGCCAGCGTCTTTTGGGCTGGCGTGAACTTCCCGTAGATGCGGAGGGTGCAGGCGTTGGACCAACTGCACGTAATTCACAGCCGCATATGGAGCAGGTGTTTATCGGTGTGGCAGACGGTCTGGCCAGTGATGATTTTGAGCGTCAGCTTTATATTATCCGTAAACGCAGCACGCATATGTTACGTGGTAACAAGGATCTCAAGCAGGCGAGTATGTTCTATGTCTGTTCTCTGTCGACAAGGGTCATCATCTACAAAGGTATGTTGACAGAGTTGCAGGTTCAGGCATTTTACACTGACCTGGTCGATGAAGATTACAAAACCCATCTTGCTATGGTGCACTCACGTTTCTCGACTAACACTTTTCCATCCTGGGATCGTGCGCAACCCAATCGTTATATGAGTCACAACGGCGAGATCAATACCCTGCTGGGAAATAAAAACTGGATGGCGGCACGCCAGGGTGTGGTGCAAAGCGATTTCTTCGGTGATGATATACAAAAATTATTTCCGATCGCCGAACCCGACTGTTCAGATTCCGGCACCTTCGATAATGTGCTGGAATTTTTGCTGATGTCAGGACGCAGTCTGCAGGAAGCTGTGATGATGATGGTGCCCGAAGCCTGGCAGTCAGATACCAATATGGAATCTGACAAGCGTGCTTTTTATCGTTATCACTCAATGCTCATGGAGCCCTGGGATGGTCCGGCATCGATTGCATTCACCGATGGTAAATATATTGGTGCCACCCTGGATCGCAATGGTTTACGCCCCAGCCGTTATTATTTAACCCACGATGATCGTGTGATCATGGCATCTGAAGTTGGTGTGCTGGAAATCGATCCGGCCAATGTGAAATTTAAAGGCCGGCTGCAACCCGGCAAAATGTTTCTGGTCGACTTCGCCAAAGGTGAACTGATCGCCGACAATGATCTGAAATCGGATTTTGCCCACCGTCGTCCGTATCGCGACTGGTTGAATACACAGGAAATCAAACTGACAGATTTATCGCCGAATAAAGAACCGCATGGTTTTGATCCCGAGACTTTGTTGCCGCGCATGCAGGCCTTTGGCTACACCACTGAAACCATGCAGTTTATGCTATTGCCGCTGGTAAAAGAGTTGCGCGATCCGGTCGGTTCCATGGGCAATGATTCAGCGCTGGCGTGTTTGTCGGATCGGCCGCGCATGATTTATGATTATTTCAAGCAACTGTTTGCGCAGGTGACCAATCCCGCGATTGACTCGATTCGTGAAGAAGTGGTGATGTCGCTGGAATGTTACATCGGACCGGAAGGTAATCTGCTGGAAACGACAGCACAGCACGCGCATCGCCTGCGTGTGCCGCACCCCATTCTGGATAACGAAGAGCTGGCTGCCATTAAACACATGAATCATCGTGGCTGGCGCGCGATGACGATCGACATTACCTACGCGAAAGCTGACGGCAAAGCCGGACTCGAAAAACGCCTCGCAGAAATCTGTGCGCAGGCGCGCCAGGCAATTGACGATGATTACAGCTTGATTGTGCTGTCTGATCGTAATGTTAGTGCCGAGCGTGTTCCGGTGAGCGCCCTGCTTGCCACTGGTGCTGTGCATCATTATCTGGTGCAGAATCAACTGCGTACCCGTATTGGCATGGTGCTCGAAACTGGCGAGGCGCGCGAAGTACATCATCATTGTTTATTGATTGGTTATGGCGCTGATGCCATTAATCCATACCTCGCGTTTGAAGCATTGTTTCAGGCGCGTCGTGATGGTTTGATTGCAGCAGACGAATGCATTAACGATGCAGCGATTGTCTATGACTATCGTAAAGGTGTTGCCAAAGGCATGCTCAAGGTGATGGCGAAGATTGGTATTTCAACATTACAGTCCTACAAGGGCGCACAGATTTTTGAGGCAGTGGGCATAGGTGCCGAGGTTGTCGAGCGTTGTTTCCGCGGTACTGCCAGTCGCATCAAAGGCGTGGGCTTTGATTTGCTCGCGGAAGAATCTTTGCGGCGTCATGAGTTAGGTTACCCCAGCCGACATCTGGTACGTTTGCCAGTGTTACCAAATCCCGGTGACTTTCACTGGCGCGCCGGCGGTGAACTGCATATGTGGAACCCTGACACGATTGCAGGCTTGCAGAAGGCGGCGCGTAGCAATAGCAAACAGGCCTATAAAGATTTTGCGAAGCATTCGGATGAATATGCAACGCGCGGTGCAACTCTGCGCGGTTTGTTGAAATTTAAAAACAATGCCAACGGTGGTGCGATAGCGCTTGATGAAGTCGAGTCGGCACAGGAAATTGTGAAACGTTTTGCTACTGGCGCGATGAGCTTTGGTTCGATTTCAGCAGAAGCGCATGAATCTCTTGCGATTGCCATGAACCGCATGGGCGGCAAGTCTAATACTGGTGAAGGTGGTGAAGACGAAGCACGTTTTGCCCCAATGGTAAACGGCGATTCTAAACGTTCTGCAATCAAGCAAGTGGCCTCAGGTCGCTTTGGTGTCACCAACTGGTATCTTGCCAACGCCGATGAATTACAGATTAAAGTCTCGCAGGGTGCCAAGCCTGGTGAAGGTGGCGAATTGCCCGGTGGTAAAGTGGATGCCACGATCGCCCGGATTCGGCACTCGACCCCGGGTGTGGGTTTAATCAGTCCGCCGCCGCATCACGATATCTATTCCATCGAAGATCTGGCGCAGCTGATTCATGATTTAAAAAATTCTAATCCAGCAGCGCGCATCAGCGTCAAGCTGGTCTCTGAAATTGGTGTTGGTACGATTGCCTCCGGTGTTGCCAAAGCATTTTCAGATCACATTGTCATCGCTGGCCACGACGGCGGTACTGGCGCTTCGCCTTTAACCTCGGTGAAGCATGCGGGTTTGCCCTGGGAGCTGGGTGTGGCGGAAACTCACCAGACACTGGTGATGAATGATTTGCGTTCGCGCGTAGTTATACAGACTGATGGCCAGCTCAAGACTGGTCGTGATGTTGCGATTGCGGCCATTCTTGGTGCGGAGGAATTTGGTTTTTCTACCGCGCCATTAATTACCCTGGGTTGTATCATGATGCGCAAGTGTCATCTCAACACCTGCCCGGTGGGTATTGCGACTCAGGACTCGGAGCTGCGTAAAAAGTTTGCTGGCAAACCCGAGCATGTGGTGAATTATTTATTCATGGTCGCCGAAGATTTGCGCGAGATTATGGCACAGCTCGGTTTCCGTACTCTGAATGAAATGATCGGTCGGGTCGACGTGCTGGAAACGGATATTGCTATCGATCACTGGAAAATGAAAGGCATCGATTTGTCGGCAATGCTTGCACCTGCGGTGAAGTCACATTCTGGCGTTGAGGTGCACTGCACCATGAAGCAGGATCATGGTCTGGAAACCGCGCTCGATAACCAGATTATTCGCCTGGCTAAAGCGACTATCGAACAGGGTAAAGCCGTGCGTATAGAGCTACCGGTGATCAATACCAATCGCGTAGTCGGTACCATGCTGTCGCATGAACTGGCGAAAGCGTATCAGGGCAAACCTTTGCCAGATGACACAGTGCGTATCAAACTTAATGGTTCCGCCGGCCAGTCGCTGGGTGCCTGGTTGTACCAGGGTGTTACTATTGAGCTTGAAGGTGATGCCAATGATTATGTCGGCAAAGGTTTATCCGGTGGTCGCATCGTGGTGTACCCGCCTGCGAACAGCAGTTTTGTTGCCGAAGAAAATATTATCGCCGGTAATGTCTGTCTCTATGGTGCGACTACCGGTGAAGCCTATTTTCGCGGTATTGCAGCAGAGCGGTTCTGCGTGCGTAATAGTGGTGCCAGTGCAGTAGTCGAAGGTGTTGGTGATCATGGTTGCGAATATATGACCGGTGGTCGCGTCGTTGTGCTGGGTGAAACTGGTCGCAACTTTGCCGCGGGCATGAGCGGCGGTGTAGCCTATATCTGGGATGCGCAAGGCAGCTTTGGCGATAACTGCAACTCCGATATGGTCGAACTCGAAGCCGTCGAGGCAGATGAAGATATTGCCGAGCTCAAAGCGTTGATCGAAAAACATCGGCAGTACACGGGTTCTGCCGTTGCCAGCAAGTTACTGGCTAACTGGGACGCTGCACTCACGCAGTTCGTCAAAGTTATGCCTACCGATTACAAGCGCGTGTTGCAGGAACTCAAGCAACAACAGTCTAATGTAAGCGGTCAGGCTGTTGCCTGATTGAATCTAACCGAATAAAAAATAGAGAGCAGCATGGGCAAGCCCACCGGTTTTAAAGAATTTGCGCGCGAGACAGAGGCCTATCGTGAGGTTAGTATTCGCCTGCGCGACTATCAAGAAATTTTTAGCGGCCAGCACGAGATTGAACATTTGCAGACCCAGGGCGCGCGCTGCATGGATTGTGGTGTGCCGTTCTGCCAGTCCAGTAATGGCTGCCCGATAGACAATCTGATCCCGGAATGGAATCATCTGGTGTATACCAGTCAGTGGCGCGAAGCGCTGGATCGTTTGCATAAAACCAATAACTTTCCTGAATTCACAGGTCGAGTGTGTCCCGCGCCTTGTGAAGGCGCCTGTGTGCTGGGGATTACCAGCCCTGCTGTGACCATCAAGAATATTGAGCACGCGATTATTGATTATGGTTTTGAACAGGGCTGGGTGACACCTGCGATACCTACTTCGCGTACCGGCAAACGCGTCGCTGTGGTTGGTTCGGGTCCTGCCGGCCTGGCCGCTGCCGCTCAGCTGAACAAGGCGGGTCATAATGTCACAGTGTACGAGCGTGCAGATCGCATAGGTGGTCTATTGATGTACGGAATTCCCAACATGAAGCTCGGTAAAGACATAGTGCAGCGACGGGTGGATTTACTGCACGCCGAAGGGATTGAATTTATTACCTCGGCGGATGTCGGTGGCAGCGGCGAAAATGCGATTTCGATTCAATCGCTGCAGCAGGAAAACGATGCTGTGCTGCTGGCCACTGGTGCGACGCGGGCACGCGACCTTGATACCGAAGGCCGTGAGCTAAAAGGCATTCATCGGGCGATGGAGTTTCTCACCGCCAATACCCAAAGTCTGCTGGATTCAAAACTTGCGGATGGCGACTATATTTCAGCCAAAGACAAACACGTGATTGTGATAGGGGGTGGCGACACCGGCACTGACTGTATTGGCACTTCGCTGCGCCATGGCTGTAAGTCGCTGGTAAATTTTGAGCTCCTGCCGCAACCGCCGGAGCAGCGCGCCGAGGACAATCCCTGGCCGCTGTGGCCAGTGATCTACCGCACGGATTATGGCCACGAAGAAGCCAGATATGTTTATGGCAAAGACCCGCGTGAATACAGCATTCTCACCAAAGAATTCATCGGCAACGGCGAGGCTCAGATTGAGGCGGTTAAGACGGTGACGGTGAAATGGGCGAAAGATGGAGACGGACGCTGGCAGATGGAAGAAGTGCCTGGCAGCGAAAAAATCTGGCAGGCCGATATGGTGTTGCTGTCTATGGGTTTCCTCGGGCCGGAGCATTATGTCAGCGATGCCCTGGGGCTGGAGTACGATGCACGTTCCAACTATCAGGCTGAGTATGGTGTGTATGCCACCAGTGTGTCAGGCGTGTTCGCTGCGGGTGACTGTCGCCGTGGCCAGTCGCTGGTGGTCTGGGGCATTAATGAAGGTCGCGAAGCGGCGCGTGAGATCGACCGTTATTTGATGGGCACCAGCCAGCTAGCCTAGCGCATTAGCTCATTATGTCAGCGCGTCGCGGTTAGGCGTTGATGATCTGTTTGTGAATCACGGGACGTTTTTCGAACTGAGAAATCAGTCGCCCCAGAGCCTTGCCGCCGTCGCCTTCAAAACCGAGAAAGCCCAGACCGATCAGATAGGTATCCTGCGACAGGCGGCGAGCCGAGATAATCCGGCAGCGGGCATACAATTTGCTGTTGTTGTCCACCGGCAGTTCGCCGACGACCTTGACCGTGTGGTGATCCAGTGGGTGATTATGTATGCCACGGGGTTCGATTTCGTCTGCCACCCAGCCGTCACAGACAAACTGCAGGCCAGTGGCTGAAATATTACTGGTTTCAATGGGCAGAATGGTGCCATTAGCCAACACCAGGTCGACATTTAGTCTGAGACTGTGTCGCTCTGAGAGCCTGCGGTCGTAACTAGAGGATCCAGCCATAATAATACATATCTAAATTGCCAGTTTTCTTGAGTGTAGACCAGGATGACTAAACAGGCGGGTTCAACCGCCGAACGGTAGTGTCTGTCGATTGCCTGTAGCGAGCTCCAAACTGTAGCACTGTCAGTGCCACATTGTAGTCAGGTTCCTGAGAAATTTCAGGAGCCTGGCAGTTATATATAATTTTGCCCGGAGCGTCAATGACTATTAATGCTCAGATCGAGCCTGCTTCGAGTTCACGAAAGGTTTGGTAAACGTCAGCATTGAAACAGACGAAATAAACTGATTCCAGGCGGGGTGGCAGCCACTGAGTGCCGTACCGTATGCCAGGCGATGGCGCAGGCAGCTTTGACTGGGTAAACGTAAACGCCACAACTAGTCGCAGGAAAAGCAATGCTGGTGAAATCATGCTTGGCGACAAGTTGCAGGCAGCGGGAGTAGCAATGTGTAAGCAGTATCGCTTCGTTATGACTGCCGCCTTGCCACACAGGCCCCACTGTATGAATTATGTATCTCGCGGCCAGGTGGTAAGCGCGTGTCATTTTTGCGTCACCTGTATCACAGGCGCCCAGCAAACGACATTCACGGAGTAAGTCCGTGCCCGCGACACGGTGTATTGCGCCATCGACACCACCCAGTCAACTGTGGTTGGCAGCATTAACAATTACATCAACAGCCAGCTGCGTAATATCATCACGCACAATATAAAAGTTCGTCATTCGATTAACTCGAGTGTAAAAAAGTCAGAGATCATTATGTTATTATGCGCAACTCATCTCAACAATAATCAGAACTCATTACAAAACTATCGCGATGCATAAATTGAAGGAGGTAGTATGTTAGAGGCAATCAGTAATATTGATATCGAAGCTATCATAGACGGTTATGCAATTCCCTGGGCAATCAACATTGCGCTTGCAGTGGTCATTTTTCTGCTGGGTAAATTTATCACCGGGCTGGTAGTGAGTCTGGTTAAAAAACTGATGACCCGAGCAAGCATTGATAAAATTCTGGTTAACTTTATCGCGTCAATAATTAAAAGCGTACTCCTGTTGTTTGTTACTGTAGCTGCGTTAGATCAATTAGGGGTAAATACGACATCACTAGTTGCCCTGATTGGTGCCGCCGGACTGGCCATTGGCCTGGCGTTACAGGGATCACTACAAAATCTGGCCAGCGGCGTAATGCTGATTATATTCCGTCCGTTTACGGCGGGAGACACCATAGAAGCGGCCAGCATTCTGGGTACGGTCGAAACCATTGGTATTTTTACAACCACAATGCGCACAGGCGATAATAGGGAAATCATTGTGCCGAATGGCCAGCTATTTGGCAACAATATCACCAACTATTCTAAACGTGCGACACGTCGTGTTGATATGGTATTCGGGATTGGCTACGACGACGACATCGGCAAAGCGAAACAGATAATTAAATCTATTATCGAGTCGGATGATCGTATTCATAGCGAGCCTGCACCACTAATTGCGGTCGCAGAGCTTGCTAATAGCAGTGTCAATATAAACGTACGACCATGGTGTGATACCAGTGAGTACTGGAATGTATTTTATGATATGCAGGAAAAGATTAAGCTGGCCTTCGATGAGAATGGAATATCGATACCATACCCGCAAATGGACATACACCAACATAAGGTCGCATAAAATAAAGAGTAGATAAGGCATGAGTTGCATTAATAAAATAACGACTATCATTAGTATGAGTACAATCAGTGTGGGTGGAGTCGCAGCGGAAGCGCCTGCAACTGGTTGGCAGAGCACAGCAGAAGCGGGCGTGGTAGTGACCAATGGTAATACCAGAACATCAACCTTCAATGGTAAATTCGACACCAACAAAGAAGTAGATAAATGGCGTTATAATATCCATGCAGAGGCATTATCCAGTAGCAACAATAATATTCAGTCAGCCGAAAAGTACCTGGCTTCTGGGCAATCAAACTACAAGTTTAATAAGTTTGACTACATGTATGGTCTGGCGATGCATGAAAAAGACCGCTTCAGCGGTTACGATTATCAAACCACACTAGCCTTGGGTTATGGTCGCCGTCTGATTAATGATGAGATGATGAAGCTGGACCTTGAAATTGGTCCTGGTGTTCGATTTAGCAGAGTCGATGCGTCAATTGATCCAAACGCAAAAACCAAAGGCGATGCATTGTTGCGGATTGCAGCCAAGTATTTGTGGAAAGTGTCACAAACTGCGACATTTACAGAAGACCTGACATCGGAAGTCGGCGGTGATGCAAACATAACCAAGTCGATCACTGGCTTGAAGGCCAATATTAACAGTAGCCTGGCGATGAAAGCCACGGTGACTGTCAAACACACCTCGGCAGTGCCAGTGGGAACTAAAAAAACTGACACAGAAACCGCGCTGACGCTGGTGTATTCTTTCTAAATGACGCGCATCAGTTGAAACAAAAAGGGTGCACCCTGCGCACCCTTTTTTTAATAGTAAAACCTTATTGGTTCTTTATCAGATCACGAATTTCACTTAGTAGAACTTCTTCTTTGGAAGGCGTTGGTGGCTCTGATGGTTTAGCCTCTTCTTTTTTCTTCAGGTTGTTGATAAATTTCACCGCAAGAAATATAGCAAAGGCGACGATTGTGAAATCAACAACCGTTTGTATAAATTTTCCATAATTCAAAGTAACCGCGGCAGCATCGCCACCAGGCTTCCTGGGTGATCAGTGCCAGGCTCGTAAAATTCACCCCGCCCAGAATAACTCCGATAGGGGGGCATGATCACATCTGCAACAAAAGATGAAACGATTTTTCCGAATGCGGCATCGACAATAATACCAACGGCCATGTCGGCTACGCTGCCTTGAATAGCAAAACTTTTGAACTCGCTTATCATGCCCATTTAAATCTCCTCATTAGTGTGCAGTTAGTGCGGTTAGCATTGCACTCCAGGGTTGATATAGCAAGAAAGCCGCCTGTTGCTACTTAAGCCAATATTGAGGAAGAATAATTGCTCAAGCCCTTACCGGGTCGACGTTGTAGATCATGACTCACAAAAACTCCGCTGCCAGAAGATGGTTAAATATTTCCGGGCAAATGTTAAATCTTACTTATTTGGCATACTGCGCTGCTCAGCGGACTCTAAGTCTGGCAGGTGCTGCAATAGAATGTTGACCGCGCCTGTTGCGTGAACCGTTTGATAACGGAGTTGCATTGCAGACAGGTAGAGTCTGTCTTTCCGTATACATGAAGATTTTGTGCGAAGTAACCCGGTTGGCCATCTTCGCGACTAAAGTCGCGCAGTGTTGTGCCACCCTGTTTGATTGAGGACTCGAGCACTTGTTTAATATTGTCGGCAAGGCGAATATAGCGCTGTTCGCTAATACTACCGGCCTTACGTTTGGGGTTAATACCGGCGAGATATAGTGATTCGCACGCATAGATGTTGCCAACGCCCACCAGTATCTGGCTGTTCATGATCAGTGCCTTAATCGAGCAGCTTCGTTTACGAGACTTGCTAAATAGATACTCGCCATTAAAGTCAGTGCTCAAGGGTTCTGGCCCGAGCTTGCTGAGCAGTTTATGCTGTTGTGCAGGCTGGTCCGTCCAGAGTACGCAGCCAAATTTTCGTGGATCGCGCAGGCGTAAAACTGTATTGTTCGAAAACAGTAACTCGAAATGATCATGTTTATCGAAGCTGGTGTCTGGCTGGCATATACGCAGACTGCCAGACATGCCGAGATGAATCAGCAGTGTGCCGTTGCTGGTTTCGAGTAATAAATATTTTCCGCGACGAGAAACTTTATTGACGCGTTGCTGTTCGAGATACTGTGGCAGCTTTCTTGGTATCGGCCAGCGTAATCGATGGTGTCGGATTCGGACTTCAATCACCGTTTGATTGAGAATATGAGGTTCGATACCGCGGCGGCTGATTTCAACCTCTGGAAGCTCAGGCACTAGATATCGCCATCGAGTTCGTCTGTGTCGACCTGACCAGAAACACGGCGTCGGATGTGTGACCAGGAAACGCCAATACTCAGGACCGATGCCATCATGAGTTCAATAATGTAAGTGATGGCGCCGCGGCTGCTGGCATCGAGTCCGAGCACGTCGATGACCAGCCATGTCAGTAAGCCGAAAAAGGCGATTGCCAGTAACAAGCCAATCATACCGAGTGAGCCGATGGTGGCGCGGATTAAAATCGCCCAGCCGATGATCAGCACAACGCCGACAAAGGCCATATAAATGGTCAGTGCCTGTACGTTGTTCTTGATCCAGTGAAAGTATGAAAAACCTTCGGCATTGTAGGTGGCGAATACCACAAACAGCGCGAAGAAAAAACGCACAAAAAATGAGTCCCAGCCAAATCGGTTCACATCAGCCTCGGTAAGTGTGGATGTATTGCATTATACGACAAACCATCGAAGGGGGAAGTATTGCTCTGTTGCGATCAGGTCAGTTGCTGCTGGCGGGTGGAGTGCTCTGCTGCCCGGTAGTATCAGTCTCTGGTTCGACACCGGGCTGCAGCAGGCGATCATACAACTCCAGGTTGAAATGATATTCAAGACTTAAATCCGGACGCGCAATAATCAGCCACGGATCTTTATCCGTGATTTCAAACACCAGCGGCCTGTCTTCAGAATCAATACTGACCTCGATTCTGCCCAGTGATTTACGTGGATTGTATGTGTGTACACCAAAAGCCTGTGCGTGACGCCACTGATCGAGGGTTTTTTCAATCGCGTCAGTGCTGACACTGATATCAGAACTTTGCCAGCCGATATCACTCTTACGCAAAGTCTGGTCTGGTAGATCCATTCCGGTAATGACAGCATCGCGTGGCAGCAGGTTTTGAGACACCAGAGTACCGATTTGCGATGAAATCAATGGGTAAAACTGATCGCTAATCATATGCACATGATTGTTAACAAGCACATAACGATGGTGATTCACCGGGTTGTCGATGCCGAATGAAATCAGCAGGTCGTTATATTGTATGGTGGTTTCAGGTTGGTCAAGGCCCAGCGGCTTAAGAGCGAGACCGGTGGCATCGTAATCAGAAAAACTTTCGGTCGAAAGCAGGTCGAGCAGCGATTTGATGCGAAAATCGTTCGCATCCACTGCAATGGGTTTAAGCATGCGCCAGTGGTTGTCAAACTTCTTTAACTCAAGCGTGCGTCCATTATGCGTGATACCGATACGGTTGATAGTGCTGGCATCTATCCCGGTCAGACGATGGCTGACGACATCATCGTCTCTGGACACATAAATGAATATACCGAGCGTGACTACGATCACCAGCAGAATAAGATTAGTTAGTAAGCGCGAAAGCATCAGGCGATTGATTAGCGCTTGCGGCGCTTAAACCAGATGATAAAACCGGCCAGCAGGAGCACCACCGGAATCACAATAAAAAAGCCGAAGCCGATGAGCATTATGCTGCGATCATCAAGATTTAGCCGGGTGTCAGGTGCAGACTTTGATTCGACTGCAATCAGGCTATCGTCGCCTGCTAGCCAGTTAAAGATATTCATACCCAGAGATAAGTTCGCCCCAGTGCCAATATAGGCATTGGCGAGAAAATCACTATCGCCAATCACTACGGCACGCTGCCTGGTGGTCTTATCGTCAGTACCGGGTCGGTCACGTTCCAGTGCCATACCCAGTGTGATTGGTCCGGCAATATCGCCATCAGCAGGGTTGAAAACAATGTTTTTATTGATGTCGCCGGTTTCTGTCCAGCTTTGTTCAAATGACCTGAACAGGTCGCTGTGCTGCCAATGTTGACTATCATTGTCGCTAAAGCCAACACCGCGTGCCATTGGGAACAGCGTGTTGTAATTTATCCCTTTGGTAATCGCGTGCGGGAAATACTCCAGCACAGGGATCACTGCTGGATTCTCAATCTGTAAAGTTGTGCGTAGATTTAGATTGTTATCGACTACCATGCCGGGCTGAAGCACTACGCCAAGTTGTTTGCCAGTCGCGTCGAGGCCGGCGAGGTCGCCGGGGTCAGCCAGCCAGAGCAGGTTGCCACCATTGTCTATGTAGTTGGTGATATGTGTGATTTCGCCCGCCAGTAAATTTTTTGCTGGTGCTGCAATCACCAGTACACGGGTGGTCGCAGCAATGGCTTTTTCCAGCAGGCTGAGACGAGTCACTGCAAAGCCATTGCTATTTAGTTGCGCGGCCAGAGTCGAGTAACCGCGATTATCGCCTGATGCCGGGTCGCGTTCGCCATGACCACTGAGAAAGACAACATTGCGCGCAGTATTTCGGCTCAGGCGAAGTAATGCACTGCTAATAGTCTGTTCGCTCAGAGAAGTGATGGTTTCTTTGCGACCCTGATATTTGATAATAATCTGGCCATAAGCGCTGATCTCATCCTGTCGGGCCTGCTCAATATCGATATCTGGATTAATCAGGCGAAATTCAAAATTGGACTTAACACGTTTGTAACGATTGAGAATTTCTTCTACAGCCTGATGAATGCCAGGATCTTTTTTGACGTAGACGTTCACCACCACCGGATCGGGCAGGGTTTTGAGCAAGGCCACACTGCTTTGTGACAGGCTGTTGCGTGCGTTCGTTGTCCAGTCGAACTGTGTGGAATGCTGTGTGCTTAGCCACCCCAGCATAGCGACAATGCTGAGTAGCAGCACTATAAAAATGTATTTTTGCAGTTGCAGCTGGAAACGTGTTTTTTTGTTAATTTGCATCTTAGTTCTGCAAACGCTGGGAATCCATTTGGCGTATTGTCAACACGACAAAGGTAATAATAAACAGAACAAAATATGCCAGATCAGCTGTGTCGATGATACCGCGTAACATCGGTGCAGAATGTTTCAATAATGAAAAATATGAAATTATGTTATCTGCCTGTTCGCCGCCACGATCAATAATCCAGAGTAATAGCAACAGGCCAAAACTGCTGATCGCTGCGATTACCGGGCTGGCCGTGAGTGACGACATAAACAGGCCGGCGGCGGTGAATGCAGCGAGTAATAATAGCAGCGCCAGCAGACCGCTGAAAGTTTTACCCAGGTCGAGGCTGGTTCCCACTGATAAAGACAGCGGCATCAGACTGAGCAAAGTGACAAACAGCAGCATAAATAACAGCATGCCCAGATATTTTCCGAGTACGATTTCGGTATTATTCACCGGCGCAGATAGTAACAGGCTTAGTGTCCCGTTGCGGCGCTCTTCGCTGAGTAGCCGCATAGTTAATAAGGGACTGACCATTAATAAAATTATGCTCGCCACCTGTAATAACGGGGCCACGATAAGATCGACCACCCCCGGCGCATTCGGCAGCGTGGTCAGCTGTGACTGTATCGCAAAAAAAGCATCGATCTGACTGAAAAACACCCAGGCCAGAATCAGCTGTGTGACTGCCAGCACAGTCCAGGCCAGGGGTGACAGAAACATGCTGCGAAACTCGCGCAGTGCGATGGTGAGGATCATCATGCGGCACTCGCCGTGGTGGTGTCAGCACCATCTGTATTAGTATTGTCAGTTAAGGTGAGTTCGACAAACACCTGCTCCAGAGTACGCTGGGTCGGAATCAGGCGTAATAAGCCCCAGTTATTCTCGACCGCGTCTTGGCTAATGCGTTCCCCGCTCACGTTTTGCGTGTGCAGGATAAAGCGACCGTAGTCCGAGCTGCTGACCCGATTCACATAGGGCAGTTGATTGAGGGTGTCCAGCGTCGGCGCGCGCGCAAACGCGACTTCGAAGATACCGGTCTCCTGCTTTTGCAATAACTCGCTCATCTCGGCGGCGAACACCAGTCTGCCCTGATTGATGATCTGCACACGATTACACAGCGCCTGCACTTCGGGCAGAATGTGCGTTGAAAGTATAATGCCGTGGCTTTCACCCAGCTCGGTGATCAGGTCGCGGATTTCACGAATCTGAATCGGATCGAGGCCGACCGTGGGCTCGTCGAGCACGATCACTTCCGGCGAATGCACAATCGCCTGGGCGATGCCGACGCGCTGCTGATAGCCCTTGGAAAGGTTGCCTATCAAACGTCGACCGGACTGGCTCAGACCGCAGCGCTGCTTCGCCAGCGCCACGGCCTGGCCGATCTCGGGGCGTTTGATGTGGTGTAATTGTGCGGCATAGCGCAGATATTCATCCACGCTCAACTCTTTATATGCAGGCGGCTGTTCCGGGAGATAGCCCAGCGCCAGCTTGGCGGCGCGCGGCTTGTCCAGCAAATCAATATTGTTGATGCGAATCTCGCCAGCGCTGGGTGCCAGATTGCCACACAGCATCTGCATGGTGGTGGATTTGCCGGCGCCATTGGGGCCGAGAAAGCCCAGTATATCCCCGGTATTCAGCTCAAAACTGACCCGATCGACAGCGCAGTGGCTGCCGTAGTAACGGACAAGCTGGTTAACAGAGACAAGAGACATGCGGCAGTATTATTCAGTAAATAAATATCTATGCAAGCTTTGTATTCGTTGTGCTGATTTTGCAGCCGGCTGCGGTGGGCCACATCGCTGAGACCACCGGGGGAAGGGGAGGTTCCCGAGATATGTTTCGTCACCCTGAAAGGTTCTATCAGGGAAGCCATTGTCTTGCTCGTCATCCCTGAGCGTCAGCGAAGGATATCCATTTTTCGCTTTATCAGCGAGCACGGGGCAGGTTTATACTATGACCCTCATGAACCCTCCTTACTACGCACAATGTGCATAACCAAGGTGTCCACTATTCGTAGGTAAGATTAAACGTAAAAACATGTCACATCTAGAAGACTTAATTGCAGAATACTATGACTGGAAAGGCTGTCTGGTTAAACGAAATATTAAGGTTGGAAAATTAAGTCATGGCGGTTGGGAGATGGAGCTAGACGTTATCGCATTTGACCCACATACGGAGCATTTAGTCCATTTTGAACTCTCAATTGATACCCATTCTTGAGTAACGCGTGAAGAACGTTTTACTAAAAAATCTCCCGTAGCCAGGAAGTATATATTTAATGAAGTATTTACATGGCTAAATCCCAACATGCAAATAGAACAAGTGGCTGTTCTTATTTCACATCCGAAAGACAGGGATGTATTGGCTGGAGGCAAAATAACCTCAATTGACGGTGGCATGGTTGCTAAAAATGCTATTCCAGAGCAGTATCCATTATTAAGAACATTGCAGTTGTCTCACAATGGTACTATACAACGTTATAACAGGCGACCGTGACGTCAGGTGCCGTACCGATTAACCATGTCTACACATTAACGCTAGTCAATTATGGCGTTTTCTTGGCGTGGTTTTTCGGATAGTCAAACACTGCTGGTGCCTGCCCGCTCGGGTCGGGCGTTGGGTAGGGTAATTTCAAAGCGTGTCAAACCATTGCTGGAAGTCACTGCAATACTGCCCTGATGCGCTTCAATAATCGACTGGGTGATGGCCAGCCCCAGGCCGACACCTTCGCCGCTGTGTTGGCGTGCCGGGTCGACGCGGTAAAAACGGTCGAACAGATGCGTGATGTGCTCGGGGGCAATGTCTGTCCCTGAGTTTTCGATGCAGACTGAGACCTCGCCGTTGGCATTTTCACGGACTTGGGCCTCGATCTTGCCGCCGCGCGGGGTGTGGCGTAGCGCATTGGATAACAGGTTGCTCAACGCGCGACGAATCATTAAGTGGTCACCCAGGGTGCTGCCGTGGCCACTGATGGCTATACTCAGGCCGGATTCTTCTGTGAGTGGTTCATAAAATTCGATCAGTTGTTGTATTTCATTAACTAGATCAATGCGGTCACGTTGCGGCACCATCAGGCCGTGGTCAGTCTTGGCAAGAAACAGCATATCGGAAATCATGCGCGCGAGGCGGTCAAATTCTTCCAGATTGGATGCCAGCACATCACGATATTCATCAGCCGTTCGCGTTTTAGAAAGTGCTACCTGCGACTGTGTCATTAAATTGCTCACCGGTGCGCGTAACTCGTGCGCCAGATCGGAAGAAAAGTTCGTCAGGCGCGCAAACGAAGCTTCGAGTCGTGACAACATGCCATTGAATGATTCAGCAAGATCAAGCACTTCGCTCGGCACTGTATCCAGCGACAAACGATCATCCAGTTGCGATGCCGAAATACCTTGCGCCACCAGCGCTATACGCCGCACTGGTGACAGGCCTTGATGCACTGCCACCCAGCCCAGAATCGCCGACAGCATGATACCCAGTGTGAACAGTACCCATAACGTTTCTTTGAATAGTTGCATAAACTGACGCCGGTGCTGAATATCCAGCGCTATCGCCACGGTGTAGTGCAGCTTATTGTTTATGCCGGTAGCTACGGTCATGGCGATACCGGAATATTCATGGTGGCCCTGTTTCCAGAGCATGGGTTCTACCTGGTCAGCACTCTCGTCGCTTGCGCTATCGAGTAAGGCGTGTGGAAAACTTGCGCCAGCAGTTGCATAGATCGTTTCATGATCTGGTCCGACCACGATGACCGAAAGTCCCGGGTGGCCGATCAGAGCATCAGTAAGTTGCTGTGGTAGCTGTGTCAGTTCGGTCTGAGTCGTGGTTTTGATGAGTGCATGTTGCACCAGTTTGAGTTTGCCGCGTTGTTCGACAAGATCCATTTCCTCGAAATGTTTTTCCACCACAAGACCGATTATGGTGCCGACCGACATCAGCACGGTGGTGGATGCTAGTGCAAATAGCAGTGTTAGCCGAATCGTGATCGACCGCTGCCAAATCATCAGTCGGCATCCGGTACATCGAGCACATAGCCCATGCCGCGCACGGTACGAATCAGTCGCGGTGAAAAACCTTCATCGACTTTGGCGCGTAAGCGACGCACAGCGACTTCGATCACATTGGTGTCGCTGTCAAAATTCATGTCCCAGACCTGCGATGCTATCAGGGAGCGAGGCAGTACTTCACCCTGACGCCGCAATAATAATTCGAGCAGAATAAACTCTTTTGCGGTGAGGTCTATGCGTTCACCCGAGCGCGTGACCTTGCGTTTGAGAATATTCATTTCCAGGTCAGCAGCGGTGAGTACACTCAGCTCTGTGGTTTTGCCGCGTCGCAGCAGCGTGCGCACGCGCGCCAGCAATTCAGCAAAGGAAAAAGGTTTGATTAAATAATCATCCGCGCCCAGCTCCAGACCTTTGACCCGGTCGCCGACCTGATCGCGAGCGGTGAGAAAAATCACTGGTATGTCTTTGCCCGCTTTGCGCAGTGCCTGCAACAGCTGCCAGCCGTCCAGGCCCGGCAGCATGACATCCAGAATCAGCAGATCATAAGACTCGCTCAGTGCCAGCTGCAGGCCGTCGAGGCCGTCGCGGCAGAGATCGACGATAAACCCGGCTTCGCTCAAACCTTGTTTGAGGTAGTCACCGGTTTTACTTTCGTCTTCAACGATCAGTATTTTCATAGTTGTCGCTATCATACCGTGGCTCTGGGCTGTACGCTAACATATTGAATTTATTTCGAGAGATTGCCTCTCTGGGAGTGTGATAGGGTGCAGATTAGCGGAGCGCGCCTAGCAGTAGCATGACGCGAAGATGACAAATTTGTAATCTGGGTGTCATGCCCGAAACAGGTGTGCTCGTTATAGTAGCGTCAACATGACTGGTCGGTAGTTGACCACCAGTCCAGTGAACCCACGACCAGAGGAACCAGCACGATGAAGCGTTTTCCCAAATCGCCCCCGCAATCACGACCAAACACGCCCATGCAGTCGCCGAATTTGCCGCGACGCAGGTTTTTGCAGGGACTGGCTGCAGGTGGTCTGATGCTGGGCCTGTCGCCGTTTGCACGTCAGGCACTGGCCGGCGCTGCTCCCAGTGATGGCAGTGCGCCGATACTGCGTGGCACCGAGTTTGATCTCACCATTGATGAAACCCCGGTTAACTTCACAGGTAAACCGCGTATGGCGACCACGGTCAATGGTTCGCTGCCGGCACCAACGCTGCGCTGGCGCGAAGGCGACACGGTCACGCTTCGTGTCACCAATCGCATGGCAGTGGATACCTCGATTCACTGGCATGGGATTTTGCTGCCCTATCAAATGGACGGTGTGCCCGGCATCAGTTTTCCTGGTATCAAACCAGGTGAAACCTTTGTCTATCAATTTAAAGTGAAGCAGGCCGGTACTTACTGGTATCACTCGCACTCCATGCTGCAGGAGCAAACCGGTTTATACGGTGCAATCATTATCGATCCTGCTGATAAAGACCCGATTCGTTCCGATCGTGATTATGTTGTGCAATTATCCGACTGGTCCGACGAAGATCCGATGCGGGTGCTGGAAAAACTCAAAATACAGAGCGACTATTTCAATTTCAACCAGCCAAATGCGATCAGGTTTTTTGAAGATGTTGCCGATAAAGGTCTGAGTTCAGCATTAAGTCAGCGCAAAATGTGGAACGAGATGCGCATGAGTCCGAACGATCTGGCAGACGTTTCTGCTTATACCTACACTTATTTAATGAATGGCAACACGCCGAATGCAAACTGGACCGGGATTTTCAAACCCGGTGAGCGCGTGCGTTTGCGTTTTATCAATAGCGGCGCAATGTCGTTCTTTGATGTGCGTATACCAGGACTAAAAATGACCGTGGTGCAAACCGATGGTCAGGATGTAGAGCCGGTGACGGTTGATGAGCTGCGCATTGGTGTCGCCGAAACCTACGATGTGATCGTTACCCCGGCAGACGATGTTTACACCATTTTTTCCCAGTCGATGGACCGAACTGGTTATGCGCGTGGCACACTCGCGGCACGCGCCGGGCAAAGCGCAGCGATTCCGGCGCTGGATCCGCCACAACCCTTAACTATGGCCGACATGATGGGCAACATGGGTGGTATGTCCGGTATGGATCACGGCAGCATGGGTGGTATGTCCGGCATGGATCATAGCAAAATGAAAATGGGTCTGGATAAACCTGGCCGCGAAGTGCGACACGCGCGTACCGAGTATGGGCCCAGCACTGACATGCGTGTCAATACGCCACGTACTAATCTCGATGACCCAGGCGTGGGGCTGCGCAACAACGGCCGTCGTGTGCTTACCTATGCAGACCTGCACACCATTGGCGGTCCAGTAGATTCGCGTGGTGCAGAACGCGAGATCGAACTGCATCTTACCGGTAATATGGAACGTTACACATGGTCATTCGATGGGGTGGAGTTTGGTCAGTCAACCCCCGTGCACTTCCGTCACGGTGAGCACCTGCGCGTAATTTTACATAACGATACCATGATGACGCATCCCATGCACCTGCACGGTTTATGGAGCGAACTGGAAACTCCGGAAGGTGATTTTCAGGTACGAAAGCACGTGATCAATGTGCAGCCTGCGCAACGCATCAGCTTTAAAGTGTCCGCCGATGCTGTCGGGCGCTGGGCCTGGCACTGCCATTTATTGTTGCACATGGAAGCGGGCATGTTCCGTGAAGTGGTGGTGTCATGAGCCGACACACAGAAAAATCTAACACGATGTCAAACACAGCAACGGCAATCAAAACCATGGCGATAAAAAACATACCAGTGAAGACAAAAATGCAAACTCTGCTGTTAAGTCTGGCAATGCTCATATTTGTGCTCATGAGTTTAAATCCGGCACTGGCGCGCGCAGCAGCTGCGAGCGACAGCATGCAGGAAATGGATCATAGTCAGATGGATATGAGTGGCAAGAAAAAAACTGGCGACAAGGACGCCATGCAGATGCATTCTGACGATATGCAAATGCAGGGCGGTGATGCCCCTGCTGACGCACGGGATCCGCACGCATACTCCGATGGTCAAACACTTACTTCAGGTGACTACGCGCTACCGGGACCGCGTATACTGAAACTGGCTGACGAACATAATTTTTACACACTATTGTTCGATCGTCTGGAACGCGTCGATAATCCAGGCGCAAACAGCACAGCCTACGACATGATTGCCTGGTTTGGCCGCGACTACAATCGTCTGGTGGTTAAATCTGAAGGTGATTTTGCCAGCAGTGGCAAACTCGAAGAAGCCAGTACAGATGTGTTGTGGAGTCGCGCAATGGCGACTTACTGGGATGCACAACTGGGTATGCGCTACGACAACGGCGCAGGTGTTCCCGGTCGCAGCTGGCTGGCAGCAGGGGTGCAGGGCCTGGCCCCCTACTGGTTTGATATTGAGGCTACAGCCTATGTTGGCAATGACAGTCGCACAGCAGTAAATGTGCAGGCCGAGTATGAATTACTGATCACGCAAAAACTGATATTACAACCGCGCATCGAAGCCAATATTTATGGCAAGAGTGATCTGACGCGTGATCTTGGTAATGGTCTCACCGACATGGCTGCAGGCATACGTTTGCGTTATGAAATCAAGCGCGAATTCGCGCCCTATGTGGGACTGGAATACGCCAGTAAATATGGTGAAACCGCAAACATCGCACGCGCGACCGGCAATCTGGTGAGTGATACGCGGCTGGTTGCAGGCGTGCGTTTCTGGTATTAAAAAAACTGACTGCGATATTTTATGTAAATACAAATATGCATTATTTCAATGCATGATAGACACAACGGAGTTACGATTATGAAAACACGAAATCTTATAGCAGTACTATTAGTCACAACTTTGCCAGGTTTTTCCCAGGCATCTGGTGCCATGGGTAGCCATAGTCATGGTGAAAATAAAGCTGAAGCTATGATGGAGCACGGCGGACACGAACACGAAGACGAACACAATAGCATGGTTGGTCAGCCTGGTGATCCGAAAAAAGTGAGCCGTACTATTGAAATCAACATGAATGACAATATGCGCTTTACGCCTGATAAAGCCACCATCAAAGCCGGTGACACAGTGCGCTTTGTGGTAAAAAATCAGGGTAAGCTCAATCATGAACTGGTGATCGGTTCGATGGCAGAACTTAAAGAGCACGCCGAAATGATGCGTAACATGCCCGCGATGAAACATGCTGAGCCCAACATGCTGAGTCTTGCACCCGGACAACAGGGCAGGCTGGTGTGGGAATTCGATCAGCCTGGCACCATCGATTTCGCGTGCTTGGTCCCCGGTCATATGGAAGCAGGTATGAAGGGTAAAATACAGGTGCAATAATTTAAGGAAGCTCTGATTAATTCATTCATGAATTATCATGAGCACGAAAAAGGTAAAGTTCAATTTTACCTTTTTCTTCACTTGTAATGGCTTGTCAGCCATTGCAAGTGGCAGTACCTCCATGTACTGCAGAAACTCTGAATTAATCAGAGTTTCCTTAAGTGATGCTCCCTGCCTGACATTTACAAACAACAGGACTCGAACAGGAATTATATATGCAAATAGAGAAACTGCACACAGCATTAAAGTACTACATGCTGCCCACCCTGCTGGTAGTTAGTCAAAGTGTCTTCGCGGCAGGCATCTTTATTCCCAGACCCAGCCCCGGCTTGATTGCTAATGCAGACAAGGGAAAAATACTGTTCCAGGAAAACTGCGCCCGTTGTCACGGGGTAGACCTTAAAGGTACGGATCAGGGTCCACCGATGCTGCATCGAGTATACCTCGCGTCACACCACAGCGACGCCGCATTTCAACTTGCGGTTAAAAACGGTGTTATGCCACATCACTGGCCATTTGGAAAAATGCCGGCTGTACCAACGCTGACAGCAGATGATGTTGCCCACATCATCGCCTATGTTCGAGGTGAACAATTTAAGGCGGGAATAAAATAAAGGTGCTACACTCTTGCGCGATTATTGAGTAAGTTAAAAAAGAATGGGTACATGCTTCCATGCAGGGGAGGGTGGTGCAAGGATGCATTTTTTAACTTGTTCGGTATTGGTCGGGCGAAAAAACAAACACTGTTTTGGTTAATGTGTAATAGATTTCGTCATGTATTTGCCACGCAAAAATTTACATCCAGATAAATCAATTAAACTAGACTGTCTTGCACCTGCGCAGCAAATTCGACTGGGTCTAATTCGAGCATACAACGCATGGCCCTCAGGTGAAGATCAAAAAACCTGTCGTTCCTGTGCCAGCCAATGCCAGGATTCCTTGCGATAGTTGCTCACCATCGCCCACGTGCGCGCTGAGTTGTTTTTCCCGGGTCACCATCCTGAGGAGTGAGAGAGCAGAATATGTGTTTTTTTACTTTATAAAAATATTTGGGTTAAAACACGGTTTTCGTTAATATGCATTTAGGGCGTCGACGACAAATTAACAGCCACTCATGGTGGATATAATTACCCATTAAATCTAAAAGTGTATTAAAGTGTACTCACCAGTCCGCAGATCCCTGCTGTAGTACCTTTCGTGTCATACCGTCAGCATAGGTAAATCACTACTAGAAATAAGATCAATAATGAGGTGGAATATTGCAAACAACAGTTAAAAAATGGTTCCGGGATAAGGCTACCGGGTTTCTCGATAATGGTGCCGGCCCCGACATACTGGTGACCAAAGACGACCTTACTAATTGTCAGTTTTTAAAGGTGGGCGCTAATGTTGAGTTTGAGTGCCACACAGCGCCAAAGGGCCTGGTCGCGAGAAAAGTTAAGTTGCTGCCACAGAATAAGGCCGGTGGGGGTAAACGTAATGACAGGCGCAATGAAAAGCCATTTCGTTTTGGAGTTATGACCTAGTAAGACGTGCTGGCAGCCAGGCTTTTTGCTCGACCATGCATTCGGTAGATCCCATTTCAAACTCACGGCAGACCAGTGGCCGGTTTTCGTAAATTTTACACATTAAAGTGTCTCTATTCAGGGCTATGCACCAGCCATCATCCAGTCGCGCCAGGGTCATGCCACCCCATTTGTCGATTGCGATGAAGTGATCGGGCACGCCGATGTCGCTGACTAACAGAACTTCCAGATGGCAACAGCAGGCCTCGCAGTTGTCACAGTTGATCTTGATTGCGGGTGGGGTCGTTCTTGGTATTTCATTAGTCATTAACAATGGCTGGCTCACTACGGTGGGAATGAGTGTATGACCTGAGTGCAGTGCCAGGATTGTAATGATTTTGCTAAAGTCGCAGGGCATTATTTTTTCAGGGAAGCGATCAGGTCTTCAATCATGTCGGTCATGACCGGGCTTTTGGGTTGCAGTTTACTGTATACCCTAAGACCGTAAATATTGTTCACCAGTAATTTTGCCTGCAGCCCGGGATCTTTGCCGGGCGCGAGTTCGCCGCAGGCAGCGGCTTCGCTGAGCACGTCTTTGATTGCCAGCTCAAGTTCGAGAAACATTTTTGCGATACGTTTTCTAAGTTCGGTATCGTCTGCCGGGGTTTCCAGCAGGGCGTTGACCAGCAGGCACCCGTTCGAGCCTGTGCGGCAGGTATCATTCACCACGTACCTGAATAGCGCGTGTATGCGTTGTAGTGGTGTGCCGGCACCGCTGAGCAGGACCATCGGGCCGGCCATGGATTCTTCAAAATAGGTGTCAATCGCGGTGAGAAAAAGTCTGCGCTTGTTACCGAAGGCCGAATAGAGACTGCCTGGCTGCAGGCCAGTCGCATCACTGATGTTTTTCATCGAGGTGGCTTCGTAGCCGTGTTCCCAGAATAGCTTCACCACGCTATTTATTACCTTTTTCTGATCAAATGCTACTGGTCTGGCCATGTCTGAGCTCTCTGCGACAGGGGTATTATAAAAGTTCTTGAACGATCGATCAATAACCACTAGAATCTCGTTTAATTATTGAACGTATGTTCAATAATATTACAATCGTCCGAAAGAGGCTCTGGAATGAGGGTGTATTCATGAAAAGATTTGAAAAACAAGTTGTATTGATCACTGGTGGTGCGACTGGCATAGGCCTGGCCACGGCAAAGCGTTTCGCCGAGGAAGGCGCCAAGGTGGTCATCGCCAGCCGCAATGAGAGTGTCGGTCAGCAAGCAGTGGCCGCAATTGAGCAGTCAGGTGGCGTCGCCGTTTTCATTAAAACAGACGTTTGCAAAGAGGCGCAGGTTGAAGCGCTGATTAAGAAAACGGTGGACAGATTCGGCAAGATCGACGCCGCATTCAATAATTCTGGCACCGAAGGCACGATGTCGCCATTAGCCGATGACGATGAGCAGAACTATCAGCATATTTTTGACGTAAACGTAAAAGGCCTCTGGTTGTGCATGAAACACCAGCTTAGACACATGCAGAAAAATGGTGCTGGTGCGATAGTCAACAATGCATCAGTCGCGGGTCTGGTTGGTTTCCCTGGTCTGGGCCTATACACCGCCTCAAAACATGCAGTGCTGGGACTGACCAAATCGGCAGCGCTCGAAAATAGCACGCTGGGTATTCGAGTGAACGCGGTGAGTCCGGCATTGATCGAAACGGATATGGCTGAGCGCATTCTGGCCACTCATTCTGAGGCACGTGAGCAAACCATAGCAGCGTTTAAATCGATACATCCTATTGGTCGTTTTGGTAAACCGGAAGAGATTGCCGCAGCCGTCACCTGGTTGTGCTCGGATGATGCCTCGTTCGTACTGGGGCAAAGCCTGACGGTCGATGGCGGTATGACGGCGATGTAATCTGCACAGGAGGCAGGGAAACTGGGGCTGGTGCATGGTGCCACCTTACTTGAGGCAGGCGCAGATCAAAAAGCCATCACAGTGGCATGTTGCTGGCGGTATCCAGTTATTTCAAACCATGGCTTCCCTGGCGCTATACACTTCCTGGTTGGTGTTTGGTGGCAATAATTCGAATGTATAACACGCCAATTACTGCTGCGAGTACGGAAGCGATCATGATTGCGGTTTTTGCAATATGCAGGTTCTCCTGTTGTGTATCAAACCCTAGCGTGGCGATAAAGGTCGACATGGTAAAGCCCATGCCAGCTATCAATGAGGCACCGATGACGT
Organism: Gammaproteobacteria bacterium; assembly: GCA_030148865.1. Classification (GTDB taxonomy): domain Bacteria; phylum Pseudomonadota; class Gammaproteobacteria; order SZUA-229; family SZUA-229; genus JASBSR01. The sequence goes on along the minus strand of JASBSR010000026.1, from coordinate 32,728 downwards.
GTTGCAGATTAACGCCAGTGGGCAGATGGCCGATGCTAACGCGCAGACCTAACCAGCAGGTGCCGGAAATACCGATGAATTTTCCCAGCACCAGCCCCATAATGATACCTAGCCCGGTCGGGTGGAGAATGTCATCGCCCAGTCGGGACGGATCGAACCGTACGCCAGCATTACTCAGTGCAAACAGGGGTAAGATTAATAACGCGACTGGCAGTCCGAGAACGTCTTCCCAACGACGCAGAGGTGTGCTTGCATCGTCCGCGAAATCACGCACTTTTTGTACCAGCTCGTGATCCTGGCGATTGCCGAGGACATCAACGGCACTGGTTTTTTTCTGCATACCGGTGATAACGGCTTTCGCTTTGGCGAGGATTTTGGTCGGTGCCAGCTGCGGTCGCGCGGGTATGGTCATGGCGATTGCAACACCAGCAAAGGTGGGGTGAATGCCAGACTTGAGAGTCATCCACCAGGCGGCAATGCCGAAAATAATATAGAACAGTGGTTGACGGATGCCGGCGTAATTGGCCAGTGCGAGAAACGCGATCAATGCGGATGCGCTGGCGAGGTGCGCGATGGATATTTCCTGGGTATAAAATATCGCAATCACTAAAATAGCGCCGACATCGTCGACGATGGCAAGACCAACGATGAATGCCAGCAGACTGGGTGGAACGTATTTTCTAACGAGAGAGAGCACACCAAGAGCAAAGGCGGTATCAGTCGCCATGGGAATGCCCCAGCCAACCTGCGAATCAAGAGACCAGTTAAATAAAGAATAGATTACCGCTGGGCACGCCATGCCGCCGACGGCACAGAGAATAAGCATGCGTCGATTTTCTGACAGTGCGAGATCACCGGCAAGTATTTCGCGTTTGATCTCGAGCCCAAGGAGGAAGAAAAATATTACCATCAAGCCATCATTAATGATGTGCTTGAGTGAAGTCTGGAGTTCAAATTCTCCTAGAATAATTCGGATTGGGGTGAGCACCAGATTGAAGTAGCTAACAAAGTATTCTGAGTTGGCCCACCACAGAGCCACTATGGTGGCTAATAGCAGGAACAGGCTGGAGGTGATCTGGGCGCGAACAAAGCTGGAAAAAGGATTATGAATATTTTCCAGACTGCGTTGCAATACGTTTTTTGAGCTATCAGTCATCTTGTGTAATCCTGGTTGCAGTCAGGCCCGTCTGTAAGTGTTGATATCAGTATACAGGCTTGCTAATAAAACAAAAAAATAAAACTACCCTGAGGTGCTCGTCCGATATTGCTGATGACTCATGATTCGGGTGCAATTTGAACTTTGGAAAAAAAGCTGTTTATCTGCACATAATAGTGCTTATATCCAAAAACGACTCCACATTGAGATAGCAAAATGATCAGTCTCGGTCAGACAGATAAGTTAGAAGTTGTAACAGCGGTGGAATTCGGTTTTTATCTCGATGCGGGAGATGCGCTCGGCGACGTTCTGCTGCCGATGAAGTATGCGCCACCAGGGCTGTCTGAGGGCGATGTTCTCAAGGTGTTTCTTTACCTGGATGCCGACGCCCGACCAGTGGCGACCACGCAAACACCAAAAGCTCAGGTCAGTGAGTTTGCTTATCTAAAAGTAGTCGAATCTACCAGTGTCGGTGCATTTCTGGACTGGGGACTGGATAAAGATTTATTAGTACCATTTGCTGAGCAGCATCGGCCCATGGAAGCAACTAAATCGTATCTGGTCTATGTGCACGTTAGCCCGACAGACGGTCGCATTATTGCTTCATCCAGACTCGACAAATTTCTCGATGATGAATGTTCGCACGATTTTAAACCCCGGCAGGCAGTAGATCTGATTATCGCAAAGAGCACTGATCTGGGTTATAAGGCGATTATTAACCATAGCCACTGGGGCGTATTGTACAAAGATGAGGTATTCCAGCGCCTGAGTTTTGGTCAGAGTATTAAAGGTTTTGTGAAACGTGTGCGCCCGGATGGCAAGATTGATCTTAGTTTACAGGGTGGTCAGCTCACGCGTGATAAATATTCACAAACTATACTGGAGTATTTAAAAAAGAAAAATGGTTTTGCGCCGGTGCATGATAAATCAGACCCCGTGGTGATTTCCAGATTATTTGGTATGAGTAAAGGCGCATTCAAAAAAGCTATTGGCAGTCTGTACAAACAAAGGCTCATTACGATTGAGGCAAATGGTATCCGACTTGTCGAGCAATAACAAATGGTTTTGTCGGGGAGTGCCCAGCTCAATCATACAGTCTTCAGAATTATGGGGTAAATGCTGGGCAGCCATACAGCTAATAGGGATGATTTATTTGTCACTTAGAGTATACCTTATGAACATAAAACTGATATTAATCCTGTTTGCCGGCCTGTTGTGTTACATCATGAACGCGATAGCGGATAAGGCGATATTTGCTGGCGGTTGCTTCTGGTGCATGGAGTCCGATTTTGAAAAGTTGGCCGGAGTGAACGATGTGGTCTCGGGCTTCACTGGCGGCAGTTTAAAAAACCCAACCTATAACGGCAACCACGAAGGTCACTACGAGGCTGTCGAAGTTAGCTATGATCCGAACAAAGTGAGCTACCAGCAGTTGCTGGATTATTACTGGGTGAATATCGATCCGTTCGATGCGCGTGGTCAGTTTTGCGATCAAGGACACAGCTATTTGAGCGCGATATTTGTTGCCAACGATAAAGAAAAAGCACTGGCAGAAGCATCGCGTCAGAAGGTTGTCGAGCAATTCCCGGCTCAGACAGTGGTGACCCCCGTTGTTAAAGCGAAAACTTTTTATCCGATCAAGGGCAAAGAGGCTTATCATCAGGACTATTACAAAAATAACTCGGTGCGCTACCGGTATTACCGCTGGAGTTGTGGGCGTGATCAACGCCTGAAAGAAATCTGGGGTGACCGGGCGATACACTGATAGATCTACAGGCAAAGGACAGATCCAATGAGTGATGAAAAAATCGAAATTCGTGTAACCGAAACTGATGCTGTGATGAAAGTAGTAGTATTTAGTAAACGGGTCGATAAAATTGCGGTAGTGTTGGGCGAGGGTGTGCACAGTGTGAAGTGTACGCTTGATCCTACGCCGAACGGTGCGGCCTATGTCGGCTCAGCGATGGGTCGTGAGATTGTTTATGAGCGCAGTTGCGATCAGGTGCAGGCAGATATTGAGGAAGCACATCACGACTATCGCGCTACGCGACGTCGTTAATATTTAATGGCCCATAATTTGTACTCGCCTGTCTCTCGAACGCTATGAGTCTTCGGATGCTTGCCGAGTCCTGTGAAGGTGGCTTCTCGTCGCCTGTGGTTGCTATCGCAGTGCCAGCCGCGCTCGATTTGTAGCTAAAGAACTTCATCGCTATTTCTTCTGATGGAGGTTTTCCTGTTACTTAATCACCAGAGATTAATTAATGGTAATACCGTTTTTGTCGAGTACCATTAAAACTTTTACCTTGTCATTGACGACGCGTGAGTCGATATAGCTAATGCTGCCAGGCGTGCTGGCCACGGCTTTTAGTATGGCAATGTGTGAGCTGAGTTCGACAGGTTGATTAAAATTTCCGGTGCTGAATTTGCGGCGCCAGTAACGTTCATAACTGGACTCACTCATGCCGAGCACAGATGAAAAAAATGCTTTTCGGTCAGGGCTGCCTGCGCTGTGATTGATCGGGTTTGCGTTTATGCCATCGGGGAAGGCGCTGCGTTCGCCGAGAAATATTCTCTTAATATCATGGTTGCCCAGTTTGCCGTCGTGATAGCCTGGATTAACAATAATGGCTAAATCTGCAAAAGTCGTCGTGCTGAATAAAATCGCGACTGCTGCGGCAAATAGTTTTAATGGCGCAAACATTGAGTGGCTCCAGAATTATTAAATGGTGAGCTGGCTTCAGCGGCCTTTGGTGAGGCATGCAGACTCGCTGCCGAGCGGAGTTAAATATAAGTGAATTATAATATACTAACTGGCAACTGGCGTGGCTAAGGGTATTAGCGGTAGGAAATGTCAGACAGGGCGCACCATTGCAGGCAGAAGAGGCTGGTTTTGGGCGCCCAGTCAGTGCGGCGTGGTAATTATATCGTTAATATCAGGTCGCTGCTGTGAACTGTGCAGTATAGTCACGCGCGGCAGGTGTCCCGGGTTGTTCATCGTCAGGAGTTGAGATGTCAGATCTGTCGCAGGCAGTGAGTGTGACAGGTGCTGTGAGTACCAGGGGCTCAACCGGTATATCCCGCAACAGGCTTAGTACCGGTGTTAGTTTCTGGCAACCACTCGCAACGGTTGTGCGCGTGGATCGGCATCCAGCCATTCGGTAATCTGTCGCCAGTTTTCATGGTCACGAGGACTGGCGGTGGACCCCATTTCGTGAATACCCAGACCCAGCTCTGAAGCTTTGACATAGTTCTGAGTTTCTCTGAGCTGGGCTATCACTGGAATATCCATGGCCCTGAGAAAACGTTCCAGTGATTTGAAGGCCAGTGTATTGGCTTTTACTCGATTACAGATGATGCCCAGACGCGTGGTTTTAGGGCGGACTTTGGCGATCAGGTAAAGATCACGAATGAAATCGGCGGTGGCGTGGGTGTCGATAGACGAAGGGAGTACTGGAATCATGATGCTATGTGTGCCGTGGAGCTGATCGATCAGATCCAGACCCTTAAGGCCGGCTGGGGTATCGACGATCACGCGTTCGGCGTCCAGCGGTAGTCGTAGTGACCAGCTGCGGGTCACCGTGCGATTGCTCGGATAAGCGGCGACGCCATTGATCTCGGCCTGATCCCCGGAACGTAGGTTCAGCCAGTACATGCTGGAGCCCTGTGGGTCATAATCGATCAGGGTAGTATTGTGCCCAAGCACCGCGTAGGCGCTGGCAAGATTGGTGGCGATGGTGGTCTTGCCGCAGCCGCCTTTCAAATTGATGACAGTAATCCGTTGCATAATTTTGTGTCGTGTTTACCGCAGTACTGCGAATCTGGCCTGATTTTTTAATACCCAGACTCTAGTAAAAAAGCTGCGAAAAATCTGCTGATTGACTCAGTTGATATTTTAATGGCTCGCGTTAATACTGTAGCTAAAGCGCCGGTATGAGATAATTTTTACTTTCCGGCGCGATGATAGTTAAGCGCCTGCCAGATCGAACGCACATCCACGTGTTCGTGTTTCATTAGTAGTGTAATGGCAATTTCTTCAATGCCGGCGTAAATGCAGACTACTGTTGCGAGATGAAACGGCCATGCAGCTATTTCCGAGAACAGCAGCGCATAGCTGAAAAAGGTGAGTAATACGGCAAGCTTGACGCTCCAGGTGTGGTAACTGGTGAGGCTATGAAATTTAATCAGACCAAGCAATACGGGCAGAGTAAAGCTCAGAATAATCAGCGTGAACGAAAGTATTTCCTGGATGACCATCGCGGGCCACAAAATCCATGCGCCAATGGCCATGCTTGAATAAATAAAAAAGTCTCCCCAACTGTCAAGACGCGACCCAAGTTTGGTAGTCTGGTTTAGTGTGCGCGCGAGAAAGCCGTCCAGTACGTCGGTGAAACCAGAAAATAGTACAATAACGATGAACCAGGCAGGTTGCTGTCTGGTTGCAAGCACAATCAAAACAGGGGCCAGCAGCAGGCGTAGCAGACTGACCGCGTTCGGCAGATTATAAATATTTGATCTGAGTGCTTGCATAAATGGCTGATCAGACTTTCTTCATCAGTACGGAGACCTGCGTACGCCAAGAATAAAAAATATTCGCGATAACAGCAATTCAAGCACAATGAAACTGATAACTATGAAGGCGACGTCTTTTAAGCCAAGCCCAAATTCGTTCATCAGGATAATTGCAGGCAGCAAAGACTCTGGCACCTGGTCAAGCAATGGCGCCATGCCGCCCGATTTTAACCCCAGCCTGCGTTTGGTAAAGCTTGATAGCAGGTCACCGAGAAGCGCGAGTAGCGCGATTTTGCAGCCAGTTAAAATGGAATAATCCAGCAGCCATGCGGTCAGAGAAGTTGTCAGTACGGCACCCGCAACACCACGCCATGTTTTGGAGCTGCCGAACAGACGTTGGCCATCAGCCAGAATGGCACCGAAGTCGATTGCGGTATCCAGATGTTTATTGAAAATAAAACGCACCAACACTGGCGTGCTGTTTGCAATTATAATTAGCAATAATAAAGTAACGAAATCAGGTGACATGTGGCATTGCCTTATAAAAGATCAAACTCTATTCATCTGCTCAGTGCAGTCGAGCACGTATCTGAGTGGTTAAAGTGAGTCATCCAAATCTGAAGATTCTTACTTATAACATACACAAAGGCTTCGATAGCGTGAGCCGGCGATTTATTTTACATGCTATCAGGGATGCCTTACGTCATGTTGATGCTGATGTGGTGTTTTTACAGGAAATCCAGGGAGAACGAAATATATCCGGTAATCGTTTTGATGACTGGCCCACCAACAGTCAATTTGAATATCTGGCCGACAGCATCTGGCATCACTACGCGTATGGCAAGAATGCAATTTATCGCTCCGGGCATCATGGCAATGCGATATTGAGCAAATATCCGTTCATTGAATGGGAAAACATTGATGTCTCATTGATTCGCGCGGCGAGTCGTAGCTTGCTGCACGGCACAATCGAAGTGCCGGGGCTCGCGCAAAAATTACATATCATATGCGTACATCTTGGGCTGTTTAGCAGGGAGCGTGAAAAACAGCTTTCGACTCTGGCCAGGCGAATTGATTCGCACGTACCCTATAATGAACCCCTGATTGTCGCTGGTGATTTCAATGACTGGCGCAGTAACGCGGAACGGCATTTAAATGACACTCTGGGTGTGAGCGAGGTATTCCGTAACCTCGAAGGCAGCTATGCGCGAACTTTTCCTGCCTGGCTGCCGGTACTGAGGATGGATCGTATCTACAGTCGTGGCCTTGATGTCGTTGCTTGTCAACAGCTGTACGGTCATCCGTGGCGAAAACTGTCAGATCATATTCCGCTACTGGCCGAGTTTGGCATTCGGCAGTGTGTGTCGGAGACCGGTAGCTAATAGCTGGCTAGCGAAAGCGAGCTATCACATAGTCTGTTTTTTTATGTCTGGCGATGTTAGTGAAATGGCTGTTTATTAGAGTACATCCAGACTTACGATGAAGGCGAGTACGTCTATCTCCAGTTCGCGATTATGTTCTGTCAGGCTGAGATGGTCGTCGGCAGATATATTGTAGGTTTGGGCGGATTTCCCAGGTTGCAGCACCGCCTTGTTTTTCCGTAAGCCTTGGATATCGTGGTCCTGCATAAAGGTGGTGTTATCCTGGTCATCTGCAAACACCGATCATCCCAGTATCGGATATTCAAAGTCTGCCCCAGCAGATTGAGGGCAGTTGCCAGTGCGCCCAAACTTTCTTCAAGCAGAATGACCAGATTTTTTAAATAGAAATACCGGCGAAGCAGGAGCCGGCTGGTGAGTATGTGTTTCAGGCCCTTCATCCTTTTTTGAGGCCTGGTTAGGGGCCGCAGTTAAATAGTATAGCGAGAGTTGTCTGCAAAGTGCTTTTATGCCCCTGATCGGTTGCCAGACAGGTGTCGACTATTTAGTATTCGCTATGAGTGCACCACCAGCCAGAGCATAAATATGAAACGAAAATTAATCAATATGTTAGAACTTCAGAACGATATGAACAGCAAGGTCAACGTCGACTGGCGCAGCGCTGGTAATGAATGGTATCGCGCGATCTGGATAGAATCGTCCGAAATGCTCGAACATTACGGCTGGAAATGGTGGAAAAAACAGATGCCAGACCTGATGCAGGTGAAACTGGAAGTGGTAGATATTGTGCACTTTGCTTTAAGTATTCGACTGGAACAGGATTCTTCACTCGTAGCATCTGCTGCTACTATCGCTGATGCGTTCAGGTCTCCTGTCATGACAGATGATATTAAGACCACAATTGAATTGCTGGTGAAACAAACTTTGGTCGATCGGGGCGCGCATTTTTCGACCATAGCCGGGGTGATGCGGCATCTTGATATGACTTTTGATGAACTTTATGAAATTTATGTCAGCAAGAATGTGCTCAATATGTTTCGTCAGGACAATGGTTATAAGGAAGGAACTTACCTGAAAATCTGGCATGGCCGTGAAGATAACGAGCATCTCGCCAGTATTATACAAACGCTGAACAGTAATTCGGCGGATTTCAAGGGTGATATTTATAAGGCCTTAGTTGCAGCTTATCGGGCTGCTCAGGCAGCCTGAGCTCTGGCTTTTATGAATCGTCGCTTCCGGAGATTTTGCATGGCCTTGTTGTTAGCCATACCTGTTGCTGGCCTGAGTTTCCTGTTGCTGACTGAAGTTCGTGCTGAGGCTGATGTCAGCGGCGAAATCAGTAACGAAACGGTGACTGAAAAGACTGTGGTGCCGGCTAGCGGCGAGGCTGAATCTGGTGGCGACGATGCTCGGGATTACACGCCTAAAAGCGATCTTCGTGGTTTTGAGCCTTCCTATCTGGTTTACGCGTTTGATAATGAGGCCCATCTTGAATTCAAGGTTTCGGTTAAGTATCCGTTGCTGGAAACTTCTGTCGGCTGGTTTGGTAAATGGATTGGTGGCAGTAATCAGCTGTATTTTTCTTACACTGGCGTTTACGACTTTTTCGTGTTTTCTGACGAAGCGGTGCGCCCATCTGCGCCGGTGATTTCACGCTTGCAGAATCCGGGGGTGTTTATCACCAATACCCGTCCTGCCCGTGAAGGTGGTGGGCTGAAAACTGTATCATTGGGCTGGTTTCATGAGTCCAATGGACAGTATATTCAGGATAATCAAACCTTTATGAATACAGCCAACGCACAGGATTTTGTCAGTCGTGGCTGGGATTATGCCGGGCTCGATTTCAAGTTCAAAAGCCTCGATCCCTGGTTTACCAGCGGTACCGTCAATTATTACCTGCGCTTAAAGTTTTTTTGCAACTGTCAGGGCTTTGGTGCGATTGCTGGTAAAGAAGATGACATAAGAATATTCGGTGGTACTCGAACCGCTGAGATCAGTGATTATGATGGTCTCAGGTTTACTATTGATAACTTTGACTGGGATCGTTGGCACTATGGTTTAAATTTACGCACGGGCACTTCAAGTTCTGATGCCCTCAAGCGTTTGAGCGTTCGTATCGAATTGAGCTACCGAGTGTCTAACGTGCCGATAAAACTGTTCTATTTTAATGGTTATGGCAAAGACATTTCGACCTACCATATCAGGGACAGGTATATTGGTCTTGGCTTTGAATTCTGGTGAGGTTGCATATGGCCGATTCAATAAAAATTGACAAGCTGAATAAATCATCCGCGCAGGCAGGGCAAGACAGATCCATTAGCATGCACGACGATATTCCTGTCTGGTACGACTGCTGTTCATGTGAGGCAGAACCCTACTGGCTCGAAGCAATGGGGCAATCTGAGGATGATGCTGACAAGGAATTGAAAAAATAAATCCACAGATTTTGTGGTGTGTTAATTTGGCGCGAGAAGGCTTATTCTTGTTGCTCTAATTTCTGGAGATTCAAATGGCAGCTTATACATGTAAGGTTTGTGGCATGAGTGTGGGTAGTATGACCTGTGGTAAATGCGGCAAAGAACTGGAGCACGGCACGATTATCACTGACGGTGGTGAGAAAATCCACGTGTCTCAGTGTCCCGATGGGCACGGCAAGGTGAAATCGCCGATGTGCTGTGGCCAGGATATGAGCTGCCCCGTATAGCAGCTGTTTCGGAGTGGCTTCAGACGAACCATAAAAAACCCGGCATGCCGGGTTTTTTATATACAGTTATAAAATAACCAGATTATTTAATCTTGGCTTCTTTATAGGCCACGTGTTTACGAACCACTGGATCGAATTTTTTCATTTCCAGTTTTTCCGGCATGGTGCGTTTGTTCTTGGTTGTGGTGTAGAAATGACCGGTGCCCGCAGTTGAAACCATTTTAATTTTGTCGCGCATGATGTTTTCCTCAGACCTTTTCGCCGCGTGAGCGCATTTCAGACAGAACCGAATCGATGCCTTTCTTGTCGATAATGCGCATACCGTGGGTTGAAACTTTCAGTCTCACAAAGCGCTGCTCGCTCTCCACCCAGAAACGGTGATGATGCAAATTCGGCAAAAAACGACGACGCGTTTTGTTGTGAGCATGAGATACGTTGTTACCGGACATGGGGCTTTTACCGGTGACCTGGCATACTCTGGACATCTGACTTACTCCACTATTTCGCCCAGAACTGTGGGCGGACTCAAAAGACCGGCAATTCTAGCCGAGTTACCCGGTACTGACAAGCCACAAACGCGGATATTTAGCAGTTCGGGCAAGAATGCTATAGTGGCCGCTGTTGCGCACCAGAGCTCCCGGAGATATTTGCTTGGACATTGTATTTATTGAAGATTTACGCATTGAAACCATCATTGGCATCTACGACTGGGAGCGCGAAATCCGTCAGGTGGTGGCCATCGATCTGGAAATGGCGGCTGAGAATACCCGGCCAGCGGCGAGCGAGAACATTGATGATGCACTGAACTACAAGGCGGTGGCCAAGCGCCTGATCAAATCTGTCGGTGAAAGCGAGTTTTTGTTGGTCGAGACTCTGGCCGAGCGCATCGCCGAAATCATCCTCAGCGAGTTCAATGTCCCCTGGCTGCGGCTCAAGCTGAGCAAACCGGGCGCGGTCACTGGCTCGAAGGCGGTCGGCGTGCTGATCGAACGCGGCGTGAAACCGGAGTAGGCTGTGGCGAGAATCTATATCAGTCTGGGCAGTAATATCGAACGCGAAGCCCACACCCGCGCTGGCATCATCGCGCTGCAGCAGGCTTTCGGCGAGCTGGAGCTGTCTTCGGTGTACGAAAGCGAAGCCGTGGGTTTCGTGGGCGATGCTTTTTACAACATGATCATTGCCTGTGATTCCAGCGACGATGTGCACACTACCAATAAAAAACTGGCCGAGATCGAAGACTCAAATGGTCGTGATCGCAGTGGCCCAAAATTCTCTTCACGTACCCTGGATCTCGATCTGCTGCTCTACGACGACCTGGTGCTGAGCGAAAACGGCCTCACCCTGCCGCGCGACGAGATCCTGAAAAATGCTTTTGTACTCTGGCCGCTGGCAGAAATAGCCCCCGGGCTGACACACCCGGTGGTGAAAAAAACTTATGCTGAGTTGTGGCAACTATTTGATAAAACAAAGGAAAATATTGCTCCTATAGAGTTTCAGTTTTAGTATATATGATCCATATGCTGTCGATGGTGTTTATGATCGAGCAATTATTATTAGCGGCAATTCAGATCTAGTTCCAGTTGTTCAAGCGGTTAAAAACGTTATCCAAAAAACAAATATTAATCACTACACCGTCGGGTCGCTTTGGTTCAAGCCGTGATTTACGCTCATCTGCACATAAGTCATTGAGATTAGGCAAGCACGTATTGCCAATAATCTTTTTCCCAGAGAGATAAGGGGTGGAGCGGGTAATTTGGTGGTGTTGCGGCCGATAAGATATGCCTCCTCCCACGTGAGTGTTAACCGATTCTGTTCACATATATACTGTATATTCAGACATACGAGCGGTAAGTGGTAACTATCAAGGCGCGTATTTCTATATATGCTCGATAACCCTCCGCCTTCTGAGCAAGAACTTGGCCAGCGTGGCTGCTACAGCTGCTTATAACTCTCTTTCAGATACTCGATCAGGCGTTTCACTTTTTGCGGCACGAAACGGCGCTCGGGGTAAAGCGCGTTGATGTCATAGGTACTGAGATGAAATTTAGCGAGCAGTACGGTCAGCCTGCCCTGTTTGATATAGTCTCTGGCCTGCCAGTCACACAGGGTGGCAATACCGAGTCCGTTGAGTGCGGCTTCGACCAGGGCATCATTGCTGCTCGCCATAAATCGGCCAGTCAGGCGCACGCTTTCGTCGCCATGATGGGCGCTATAAAAAAACCACTGGCGGGGTGACTTTTGCTGTGAGTGCAGCAAGCAACTGTGATGTTCCAGATCCGCCGGGGTTTTGGGAAAGCCGTGTTTCAGCAAATACGCCGGGCTGGCCACCACCACACGATGGCAGCTGCCAATTTTACGTGCGATCAGCGAAGAATCGGCCAGCGGGCCGACGTGAATCGCAAGATCAATGCCTTCCTTGACGATGTCAACGCTACGCTCACCGATAAGATAGTCGATCTGGATGTCGGGGTACTGTGCTAAAAAACGGTTTAAAAACGGCATCACAAAAATTCGCCCAAAGGCAGCCGAGGAGGCGATGCGCAGGGTGCCGGTAGGCAGAATCCTGCCTTTGCCGACACTGGCTTCGGCTTCCTGGAAGTCATTCAGGATGCGCACACAATAATGGTAATACTCGCTACCGGCTTCGGTGAGGTTGAGCTGGCGGGTGCTGCGGTTGAGCAACTTGGTGCCCAGGCGCTGCTCCAGCGCCGCGATGTGCTTGCTCACAGTGGACTGTGATGTCGCGGTTTCACGCGCCACAGCCGAAAAGCTACCTGCTTCTGCGACCCTGCGAAATACCTCCATACTTTGCATCACATCCATGATTTTTCTCCAGTAATCAGTGGGTTATTTATTCCATGTAAGAATGAATGATATTCCTGCCGAGCTGATTATTTTCATATAAGACTAGTCTAATATTTTCAGCACGTCAGCACATTTTTGCAGGCATAACTCATAAGGCATGCAGCCGGGAGCGCAACATGAAGAATATTACGAATTTGAATGAGCAGTCAGAGGTGAGTACTGCGGCATCGATCAGTGGTAATCCAGATGCCTGGTTCGAGCAGAAATTTGCCGAGCAAATGGAAAAACGTGAGGCCGCGCGCACCCCGTCAATGGCCCTTGTGGTGACCAAGGGTACGCTGGACTGGGCGTATCCACCGTTTATATTAGCGTCCACGGCCGCAGCGCTGGGCTGGGATGTCGCTTGTTTCTTTACTTTTTATGGCCTGAGTCTGCTGAAAAAAGATCTCGCGCTTGAAGTCAGCCCGTTGGGCAATCCGGCGATGCCGATGAAAATGCCGTTTGGTCCCCAGTGGCTGCAGAACATTAACTGGAAAATGCCAAATGCAGTCATGGGCAATGTCCCGGGTTTTGAAAAAGTGGCCACCAGTCTGATGAAAAAAACAGTGAAAAACAAAGGTGTGGCCTCCATCGAAGAGCTGCGTGAACTCTGCCTGGAAGCCGAGGTTAAAATGATCGCCTGCCAGATGACTGTGGATCTGTTTGGCTGGAAGCAAGATGATTTTTTGCCCGAGGTCACCGAGTGGGTCGGGGCAGCATCTTTTTTACCGACAGCGCAGCAGGCTGACGTTACCTTATTTATCTAGGGCAGCTCTGATGTGTCATTTATGCATTATCAGAGTATAGGAAAGGTTAAATTCGATTTGCCGTTTTCTTCACGTGCAATGGCTTGTTAACCATTGCACGTGGTAGCACACCGAGGGAAACGCTGAATTAATCAGGGCTTCCCCTGGTGTATTTTTACTTCGCGCAGTGAGAGAGGTGGTACCGTGTGTGATGGCAGCTGCTTATTCGATGTGCGGCAATATCCTGAAGAAATATTAGGTTTTGCCGCGCAGGGCGTTCGCCTGCCGCTGACCTATAAAAAATCCTGGGATGATGGCTTTGGGGCTCGCGGATGGAAACTGAATGCAACCATTGGTGATCTTGAAATAATTGCGAGTACGCGTGAAACGGGTAAAAAAATTAATACCTCTGTGCTGGTACATGACATTCTTGACCATTTCCTGTCGGGATTCGGTGTCAGTGGGCACCGGAGCGAGGCAATGGCGCTGGCACAGCTTGCTCTGCGAACAGGTTCGGATCCGACGCCTGATTATGAGCAAATGATCAATGAAGATATCATGCGCGGAAGGGTGAATAAAGAATCGCTTACTCAGTTTCTTCCGGACGACCTGCTGGCGTTGTTGCCCGCTGCTACGGCTATGGTTGAGAATGATATTATGGCTTGGCTCAAGGCTGTGATCGGTGAGTCGAGACTCTGTGCGAGACTGCTTGAGCATTTTGCTGAGTTAGGCGAATCCGGAAAAATACATGCAGCACAGAGCTGGAGCAGGCTCGGACTCAACAAAGGAAAGCAGCAGGCTTTTGGGCTTGCGCTGCAAAAGTTGCTCGAACAGGCAGATAGTCGCGTCGAACAAATGGATTGTGACAAGGTAACAGCAGAAATAATATTGAACAACAATGCGTGTAGATTTGCATTGCAAACAAATAATCACGAGAGTCCCAGCCTGGTCTTTCAGACAAATATTACCTAAGCGGGCTCATCGAGTTCGTTAATTACCAGGGGTTACCATGTCGACATTAAGTCCAGATCAGATTCCCGAAGGCTGGAGCCAGATTGCTGAAGTTTATGAACGTGCTTTTGAGCCAGTCACCGCGCAGCTGGCGACGGAAGCCCTGCGGTTATTGAAGTTACAGAAAGGCGAGCGGGTACTGGATGTGGCCACGGGCACCGGAACCTTCGCGCTCGCGGCAGCGCGGGCTGGTGGTGAGGTGCTGGCGACTGATTTTGCCGAAGGCATGGTAACGCGATTACGCCAGCGCATAGCGCAACAGGGGGTAAACAATATTGATACCGCGATTATGAATGGCCAGGCTTTGAGCGCAGCTGATGCCAGTTTCGATATTAGTGCTTCGATAGTGGGGGTGATTTTTTTCCCCGACATCGTCAAAGGTGTGACTGAATTACGCCGTGTGCTAAAGCCCGGTGGTCGTTGTGCAGTCGTTTGCTGGGGCAGGCCGGAAGAGTTTGAAATGATGCGTTATCTCAGACAGGCGGTCGAAACCGTGAAGCCGGATTTTGAATTTCCCTCCGAAACTCCAGTATGGGCGCGCATGAGCGGCGAGCAGGCGTTGACCCAGACCATGGGGCAGGCCGGTTTTGCGCGCATCGAGGTCAGCACTATGCGTGGAGTATTGCCTGTACAGTCACCGCAGATTTTCTGGAACGATTTCACTGCTTCAGCGCCGCCGCTGGCGCAGCTGTTTAAAAAGCTGGGTCAGGAAAATACCGCAAAGGCAGGTGAGATTTTTGCCCGGCTGGTGATAGAAAATTCCAGCAAAGAAAACCCTGAGATTGCTGCCGAGGCCTGCGTGGCGATTGGTTATGTGTAGGCGATGCGGATGAGACATACGGTAGAACTCGAAGGCCGTGAACTCAGGGTCGAGCTGAGTCGAGCGGCACGCAAGCAGCTGGATAAGCTTGAAACACCACTAAAGCTCGAAATGGAGCTGTATTTCAGTTGTCTGCTGCGCAAGCAGGTCAGGATTCGCCAGACGCTGGATACACAATATCAAGCCAGGGTCAGCGATAAGCTGGAAATCGGGTTTCGGCCGGTGATGACCCGGGCCTGTGGCGTGACCGAGACTGATGAGACCGGCAAACCACCGTTGACCGATTTTCCGATTGCCAAACCTGAGTGCTATATACCGCACTGGTTAAGCCTGGATTACCGTCAGGGCGAATGGCAGGGCGAGTTTGGTTATCTCAATCCAGACTGAGTCTGTTGCTGACAGGTTTGCTGTTAAACACTAAAAGCTTTGCCACAGTGACTGACGTCGGCTGGCAATGTAGTAATAACATTAAATTTTTCCTGAGCTTGGCTTGGTGGCAAACATATTCAGTCACTGGCCTTGAGCCAACATGCTCCAGTTCCAGCATTTGACTATTACTTTATTACCCAGCGCGAATAGCTGAGTTTTCATCTCTGGCAGCGAGAGTATCATACAGCTGTGATTAAACGCACTACTGCCAGGGTTTACCACGAAGACCTCGCCCAGTTGTTCGGCGAATACCTGATGCGTGTGGCCGACAATTAACACGTCGTAGTCAAATCCCTTGAGCTGTTGTACCCAGTGAGCTTTATGTTCGGGAATTATTTCGCCATTGAGATTGAGTAACTTGATGCCGCCGTGTTGTGCGTCTGGAGGTTCTGCGTGCACCATATAAATACGTTTGCCTTCGAGTTCAAGCATCAGTCTTGTGCCAAGCTGGTTTAAATACTGATAACTTCGGCTGTGTTTGAGCTGGGGATTGGTTTGCAAAAATTTCTGATCATGATTGCCGATGATGCATTCGCACTGGTGTTTGCTGAGTAATGCGACAGTGGCATCAAGCGCGTCGAAATAGCCGGCAATATCACCGGTACAAAGTATACGGTCGACCTGGTGTTGATCGAAAACCGCCAATGCCTGGGCCAGTGCTGCAGGGGTGGCATGCGGGTCACTGATGAGGCCTAGATGAGTCGACACGGCAGAGACTGGTGCGTATTATATGTTGAGCGAGCGCCCACCATCGACTGAGATAATCTGGCCGGTGATGTAATCGGCGTCGCGTACCAGAAACAGAATGGTTTTTGCGATATCAGCTGGTGTGCCTGCGCGTTTTAATGCGGTGCGATCGAGGATGAGGTTTTTTGTAGTGTCGTTCATTTCGTGTTCTGGCCAGAGAATTGCGCCGGGAGCGACAGCATTGACACGGATTTCAGGACCCAGTTCGCGCGCCAGCGACTGGGTCAGCATCGCCAGCCCGGCTTTGGCGGCGCAATACACCGGGTGCTTGCGCATGGGTTTAAAGGCGTGCACATCGACCATGTTGATAATGCAGCCGCCGGTCTTTTTAAGATGTGGTGCAGCTGCCTGCGATAAAAACAGAGGTGCTTTGAGATTGCTGTTGAATAATGTATCCCAGTCATCTTCGGTGATGCTGCCGACCGGCGTCGGATAAAAACTGGAGGCATTGTTAATCAGGGCATCAAGCCGGCCCCAGACAGCAACTGCCTGCTCAATGAGCCCGGCGAGCTGTTCGGTATGATCGAGATCGAGCTGTAAAACTTGTGCAGAATGCGCGCGTAGCTCGTTGAGTTCAGCCGCCAGTGCTTCGGCTTCTGCGCGCGAGCTGCGGCAGTGAATAATAATATTCATACCGGCGGCGTGCAGGGCGCGGCTGTCTTTGGCGCCGATGCGTTTTGCGCCGCCAGTAATTAGTGCGGCCTTGCCGTGCAAACTGTTAGAATCGGTCACCTTTATTTACAACTCACGCTATTTGTTCCGCTCATAATCGCATAACTACGCCGACAACCAAAGTGAAACCTGACGCCGAGACCTTACCTGAACCCTCTGCCGAAGACCAACGGCGCAGCCAGCTACTGCTTGCTGCGATCGAGCAGGAGTGTGCACGTCAAAGTGGCAGCATCAGCTTCGCGCACTATATGCACATGGCTCTGTATCAGCCAGGGCTGGGGTATTACAGCAATGGTTTGCAAAAGTTTGGAGTCAACGGTGATTTTATTACCGCGCCCGCAGTTTCGGCGCTGTTCTCACAGTGTCTGGCCCGGCAGATCAGTATGGTCGGTCGCGAGCTGGAGACATATTCAGTGCTCGAATTCGGTGCGGGCTCGGGGCTGATGGCGGCCGATATATTGCAGGAACTGGCTCGCCAGAATGCAGTACCCGAATCGTATCAAATACTAGAAATCAGCACTGAGCTGCGTCAGCGGCAACAGGCAACGATTGCAGCGAATGCGCCAGAGCTGCTGGCACGAGTCAGCTGGCTGGATGCATTGCCCGAACATTTTCAGGGAGTGGTACTGGCCAATGAAGTGCTGGATGCCATGCCGGTGGAATGTTTTCGTCGACGCGTGGATAGTGTTGAACAAATGTATGTACGCATCGCTGGAAATGGCCTGAAGTCTGGTTACCAGCCGGCGAGCACTGGGGTTGCAGCAGCAGTCGCAGCCATCGAGGAACGCCGTGAAGCTACTTTACCAAATAGTTATTATTCAGAACTGAACCTTCACCACCGACCCTGGCTCGAAGCTCTGTATCAGAGCCTCGAGCGCGGTGCCGTGTTGCTGGTCGATTACGGTTACGGCGTTAAAGAGTATTATCACGAGCAGCGCAATCGTGGCACGTTGATGTGTCACTATCAACAGCGTGCGCATGCGAATCCGCTCTGGTATCCGGGACTTCAGGACATTACCAGCTATGTGGATTTCACCGAGGTTGCAGATGCCGCCATCGACGCCGGGTTTGAGATGCTGGGCTACACAACGCAGGCTGCGTTTTTGGTGGGGTCGGGGCTGGCGGAATTGCATGCTGAACAAGTGAGCGATGATGTTCGCGTTCAGGTCAGCCTGTCGCAACAAATAAAAACCCTGACCCTGCCGTCCGAGATGGGCGAGCGTTTTAAGGTTATGGGGCTGGCGAAAGCGCTGGCTGTAGAACTGAATGGCTTTGGTGTTCAGGATCTGCGCTCTCGTTTATAAGAATTGATACTTTATATAAGGAACCGACATGGATTTAATTCAGATTATTGTGCTGGCGCTGGTGCAGGGCCTGACCGAATTTTTACCGATTTCCAGTTCGGCGCATTTGATTCTGGTTCCGATTCTCACCCACTGGCAGGATCAGGGGCTGGTGTTCGACGTTGCAGTCCACGCAGGTACGCTGAGCGCGGTGGTGCTGTATTTTCGTCGCGAGCTACGCGGCATGACGATAGACTGGTTCGCCTCGCTGGGCGGCAGGCACAGTGCAGATTCACGCCTCGCCTGGGCAGTCTTGATTGGCACCATTCCGGTAGGCATCGCAGGGCTGATATTCAAAGATTACATCAGCGACAATCTGCGCACACCACTGGTGATTGCCGTCACGACTATCGTGTTTGGTCTGTTGCTGTGGTACTCGGATGCACGCGGTAAACGTGATCGTGACGAATATTCATTAACCTGGAAAGATATTCTGCTGATTGGCTGCGCTCAGGCAGTGGCTTTAATTCCCGGTACCTCGCGTTCGGGCATCACCATCACCGCTGCTTTGTTACTCGGGCTGAATCGTCAGGCGGCAGCGAGATTCTCGTTTTTGTTATCAATACCGGTGATCGTGCTCGCCGGAGGCCTCGAATTGATCGATTATCTGGAAGTCGCCAGCCTGAGTCATATTAATGATATTTTACTGGGCGCACTGTTATCCGCAGTGAGCGCTTATGCCTGTATCCATTTGTTTTTGAAATTACTGGAGCGCATCGGCATGTTGCCATTTGTTGTCTACCGTCTGATCCTGGGTGTAGTGTTGCTGGTGATGTTTGTCTGATGGGGACAGATGAGAACCCGATCTTAAAATATAAACGCCTGTGGTTGTGTGCTGGCTATGCAATCGTGGTTTTGGTTGTCTACCTCTCGCTCGCCAGCCATCCGCTGGATTTAAACCTGGGGTTCCCAAATCAGGATAAGCTGTATCACGCAGCTGCATATTTCACATTAATGTTCTGGTTTGCCCAGATATATCACCGAGCCCGACAGCGCGGTGCGTTGATTGTGGCATTTGTCAGTCTGGGTTTGTTAATGGAGTTTGTGCAAAGTTTCAGTCCATATCGCTATACTGAGGTGGCAGATATGGCGGCGAACGCCGGCGGGGTGTTGCTGGCATATTTTCTTACGCGATACCGATTGCGGTTTATGCTGCTTCGCGTTGAAGCAATGCTGCTTTAATTTTTCAGTTGTGCATAGCTTCATCTGGAGATATTTGCAACCCTCTGTATCCGCAGTTCACGAATCTTGTTGGCCAGCGCCATATTCTCAAAGCCCTGCGCGCGCAGTTGTGCAACATCAACCTGCAAACTTTCCTGAAACGCGCGCCGAAAATAGTCCCCCTGCTTAAATTCACGGGTTTCATAGCCGGGGCGACCACGCGCATCGGCTTCGGCTGCCAGTAAAAATTTTTCAAAACGTTCGGGTCGGCGGTAGGCATCGAGTTCCACCAGAGTTTTCACCAGAGTCGCCGGTTTTAATTCCAGTGCACGATGATAATGCAGATGGAAACGCGCTACGCGTTCGGCAAGGTCACGATATTCATTGGGTATGCGCAGGCGCTGGCAAAGATCGAGCACGATTTTTGCACCGCGGGCTTCGTGGGCGATATGTTTCGGCCATTCGTCTCTGGGTGTTGTGCCTTTGCCAAGATCGTGCACCAGCGCGGCAAAGCGTATTTGTTTGTCCTCGCTTAGAAGGCAGGCTTGTTCCAGCACCATCATGGTATGCACACCGGTATCGATTTCTGGGTGGTGTTCCGGTGGTTGTGGTACACCCCATAAACAATCCAGTTCGGGCATAATTTTTTGCAGCGCGCCGCAGTCGCGCAGCACTTCGATAAATTGCATCGGGGTTTTTTCGCCCAAGGCTTTTTCCAGTTCCTGCCAGACGCGTTCTGGTACCAGCGCGTCGGCCTCTCCGGCAGCAACCATGTCACCCATGAGTCTCATGGTTTCATCGGCAATCGTAAAACCAAGATGTGCATAGCGAGCAGCAAAGCGCGCAAGCCGTAAAATCCGCACCGGGTCCTCGGCAAAGGCCGGTGACACGTGGCGCAGCACGCGGGCATTGATATCGTCCACGCCGTGGTAAGGATCGACCAGTGTGCCATCGCTGTTTTTGGCGATGGCATTGATGGTCAGATCACGACGCAGCAGGTCTTCTTCCAGCGTGACATCAGGAGAGGCGTGTACGGCAAAGCCTTTATAACCGGGGGCGGTTTTGCGCTCGGTGCGCGCCAGCGCGTGTTCTTCTTTAGTATCTGGATGAAGAAACACCGGGAAATCTTTGCCAACCTGCTGATAACCCAGAGCGAGCATATCCTCGATCGTGGCACCGACCACGACCCAGTCCTGTTCACTAAAAGGATGGCCGAGCAGTTCATCACGAACCGCGCCGCCGACAAGATAAATTTTCATAGCTGCATGTTGCCATGAAGGTGTGGTGTTTAGTAGTCGTATGCCTGAGAATTGCGGAAACAGATATAATGGTGTATTAATCACTGAAGGCTAAAGTTTATGCAAGTGCCCTGGTATATCGCAGCTTTAGGTGCCGCTCTCGTCTGGGGCGTGCATTATCCGCTAGTGGGGTTTGCCTTGCAGCGAATCTCACTGTTTGGCGTGTTGCTGCTGACAACAGTTCCTCTGTTATTAATGACCCCGTTTTTCGTGGCTCAGTTGCATACTGATATTCAGACTTTCAGAAATCTGCCTTTGTCTGAGCAGGCGATGGTTTCGGTCCTTGGTTTTACCAGCCTCGCCGGCGCGGCTTTCGTATATCTGGCCATCAGCAGCAAGAATGCGACGCTGGCGAGTTTGATCGAAATCTCCTACCCGGTATTCGTTGGGCTATTCTCTTATTTATTCTTTAGACAGACGCATCTGAATGCCAGTGCTGTGCTGGGAGGTTTGATGGTGATCGCCGGCGCGGGTTTGATTATTTATAAAAATCCATGAGGCTGAATAAAGGCTCCCGCAGGAGCCTTTATTTATTAAAGTGAATTATTAAGGAAGCTCTGATGTGTCATTCATGAATTATCAGAGCACACATCCATGTGCTGCGGACACTCTGAATTAATCAGAGTGTCCTTAACTGGCAGACTGTTGTTGTGCTGCGGCCAGCGCAACACCGGTATTAATATCTGCACCCATGTCACCCAGCACGGCTTCGAGTGCGCTCAGACAGAGAACAATGTTCTCTTTGCGTGAGCTGTGACCCATCAGACCGATGCGCCATACCTTGCCGGCGAGAGTGCCGAGGCCGGCGCCGATTTCCAGATTGAATTCGTTGAGCAAGCGTGAACGTACCTGGGCTTCGTCAACACCTGCAGGAATGGTGACAGCGTTGAGTTGTGGTAACCGATAGGCTGCATCGACGATGAAACTCATGCCCATGGCCTCGAGACCGGCACGCAGTATCAGGTGGTTGTCCTGATGACGTTTCCAGGCGTGCTTAATGCCTTCCTGTTGCAGCAGGACCAGTGATTCGTGCAGCGCGTACAGCGCGTTGACCGGTGCCGTGTGGTGGTAGGCGCGTTTGGTGCTGCCACCCCAGTAGCCCATGACCAGATTGGTATCGAGGAACCAGCTTTGTACTTTGCTGTGGCGTTCCTTGATGACTTTGACGGCGCGTTCGCTGAAGCTGACCGGTGAAATACCGGGGGTACACGATAGACATTTTTGAGTGCCGGAATAAATTGCGTCTATGCCCCAGTCATCGACCTGTAATTCAATACCACCGAGCGAGGTGACGGCATCGACAATGGTCAGCGCACCGTATTTTTGTGCAATTTCACACAGTGTTTTGGCATCCGAACGCGCGCCGGTTGAAGTTTCAGCATGGACAAAAGCCAGTACTTTGGCATCGGGGACAGATTTGAAAGCATCTTCGACTTTTTGCGGGTCAACCGGTTTACCCCAGTCGTCTTCCACCATAATTGCAGTCGCGCCGCAGCGCTCGACGTTTTCTTTCATACGGCCACCGAAAACGCCGTTCTGACAAACGATGGCTTTATCACCGGGTTCCAGCAGATTGACAAAGCAGCTTTCCATGCCGGCCGAGCCAGGTGCGGACACCGGGATGGTGAGCTGGTTTTTGGTGGCAAAGGCGTACTGCAGCATGTCCTTGATTTCGTCCATCATGCCGACAAACATCGGGTCGAGATGGCCAATGCATGGCCGCGCCATGGCTGACGTTACACGTGGGTGTACATCAGACGGTCCTGGACCCATGAGGGTGCGTACAGGGGGGTTGAAAGACGTTATTGCCATGGGAAAATCCTGTCAATGTATGGGTTTCGAGTGGCGGCTATTCTGCCACGAATGCGACTGGCTAACTACATATCTGCAGTCAGGTTATCAGCGGCGGGCGGCTTTTCGGTAGTCAGCGATCTTCTGGGTTCGGTTTTCGGTGCCGATATAGCCAGGGACGATGGCCTCGATGCTGGTGAGCTCGCGGTGGCTTGCTTCGCACACGCTATCGAGCTGCAGTGAGCGATAATTATCGACCGAGAATGGTTTGCCGGGCAGATATTCAAAAATGTGTGCCTGCAACTTGCTGAGCCTGTCAGGCAGGCCGATCACCGGCGTGTTCACCGCGAGCAGGGTGGCGGTATAACGCACCAGCTCAAGCAGACTGTAGTCGTGGGGCCCGCACAGATCATGCGCCTGGCCACGGCTGCTGCGATCGTGCAATGCGGCGATGAAGCGGTCGGCGACATCACCGACATAGACCGGCGCGAAGCGCGCCTTGGGGCAGGCGAGCGGGATCACGGGAGCGATTTTTAGCAAGCTGGCAAAGCGATTAAAAAAGCTGTCCTCGGGGCCAAAAATGACCGAGGGGCGAAAACAGGTTACCGCAAGTTTGTCGCTGCCGTGATTGAATAACAGGTTTTCTGCTTTGCCCTTGCTGCGCAGATAAAAACTGGGAGCCTGTTCGGCATCGGCGCGGAGCGCGCTCATCTGCAATAGTCGAGGTACACCCTGGCGCAGACAGGCGTCTAGAATCAGGCCGGTGAGTTCGGTATGTATTTTATAGAAGCCGTCACCGTGGTGGCCTTTCTCGTTTAAAATTCCGACAAGATTGATCACCGCATCGCAGTGCTGAACATGTTGATTGAGCTGCACCGGGTCGAAAATGCTGGCTGTGATCAGCTCAATGGCAGGCACTACGCGTAAACCCCGATGTCTTTCAGGGCGGCGGCTAAGAATTTTGATACGATGGCCGTGGTCGGCTAGTCTCATTGCGATCTGCGAACCGACAAAGCCGGTACCACCGAGAATGCAAATAGTGAGTTGACGCATGTGTATTTAGTTAGGCTTATGGGTTTGCATTGCTCCAGTATAAGCCGGATCAGACTATTATTGTCTGGCATTTACTCGCGACGTGCCCAGGCAGGTCATTACTCCAGAGGCATGGTTTGGTTTATAAAGCAGCAAGTTTTTTTGCCCTGATCCTGGTTGCGAGCATCGCTCAGGCAGCCCCCATCATCGAAGCGATTCGCTTCGAAGGCAACGAGGTCACGCAGGATGTCGTTATGCTGCGAGAAATGATAGTCGCGGTCGGTGATGACGCTAATCAGGAAAAAATCGAAACCTCGGTGCAGAACATCATGAATCTCGGTTTGTTCGAAACCGTGAGCTATCGCAACGAAGTTGATGGCAACAATATCGTGCTGGTCATTGTAGTCGTCGAGCGTTATTACATTATTCCGTTACCCACGGCCAAACTCAATGGTGATAACCAGCTGGAGTATGGCGTTAAGCTGCGCTGGAGCAATGTCTGGGGGATGAACCACGGTCTGCGCTGGGATTTAAAGAAAAAAGGCTCTGACTTCGGTGTCAATGAATACGAAAACAAGATTGAGTACCAGATGCCCAGAATATTTTCCAGTCGTTACCAGTTAGCCCTTAATATAAGCAATCAACAAATTGCTGACGATGACCCTTTGAATGGACCACAGCGACAACGTAGCACGGCGTTTGGCTTTGATGTACTGAAATGGCTCAATGCGGATGGTATTAGTCAGGGCTTGTTTGTCAGAGGCGGTGTCGGGTTTAATCAAAAACGAGAAACGGCACTCAAGGTGCCAAACACGATTGAGCAAAGATACGATGCGATAGTGTATTCTGCAGGGATTGGCTACAACAAGATACTGGAACACGAGTTTAATCGTGAAGGTGTTCTGCTCGAATATAAACTGGATACTTCACCGGATGACCGGCCGGGCTTTAATACGCCATTTACCAAACACGAGATCACCTATACACATTTAAAATCATTCGCGCAGATGCCGCCGAGAAATTTCAACTATAACATTGTTATCGGCAGTTCGAATAACGACGTCCTTGGTGATAAAGCATTTTCAATGGGCGGCAACACCAATTTGCGAGGTTATAAAACATCGGCATTCCGGGGCAATGCGATGGTTCGTCTAAACCTTGAATATTTGTCACAGTTTTTAGATTCACCAGCTTTACGTAAAGTGTTTTTCATAGATACCGGTGATGTTCAGGAAACTCTGGGGGCGATCAGGTTTTCATCGCTCAAGACTGGCGCAGGGGCGGGCATACGCTGGAAACTGCGCCGTTTCGTCAATATCGACATCCGCGTTGATCTTGCCTACGGCTTTGAAACCCAGGAGTTTCGTGTTGGACTGGGTACGCATAATACATTCTAAGGTGCCGCGATTTATGACCGGCTGTTGAACTTGTCGCTACACAGAAAGACGAAGTTACGATTCACGACGTGTTAAAATCTTGACCCAGTCAAATTTTGGAGTGATCTAAGTATGTTAATACGCAAAGCCCTGTCCGGTCTGCTGGTACTGATGCCGCTGTCTGCGGCCAATGCAACGGGTATCGATTTTCGTCTGGGGAGTAAAACCGCAGAAGTCACCGCGCTCACACAATCGGCCACCTTTGGCTATGGCGGTGCCGATATTGGCTATGGTTTCTTTTTCAATGAAAACAGTGATTACATGGCGAGCGGCTCGATGCTGGTGAGCGGTAGTAGTTCAGGTGATGTCCGCGCGCTGCATTTCGGTGTAGGCGCTAAGGTGTATCTCGGCCGACTTGACCTGCAACCTCAGAAACTTGATGGCGGTGGCCTGGCGATTGGTGGTCAGGTGCGTTATGTGTTTCCCGCGAGTACGCCGTTGGCGATATTAGCCGAGGCTTTTGTTGCACCCTCGGTGACCAGCCTGTCTGATTTTGAGGGCATCACCGAGTATCGTGTCGCGCTTGAGCTTGAAGTTACCCCGAGCGCGCGCGCGTATGTCGGCTACCGCCAGCTGAAGACCGAACTGGCCAGTGGTACCAAATATAAACTGGATGATAAAGCGCACGTTGGTGTGCGTTTTTCTTTCTAATTCAGTCGTAACTTTGCTAACGAGGCGGGCCATGCGCTCGCCTTTTTTGTTTTTAAGTTTTATCGGAGAATAATATGCAGCCTATGATGCGATTGCTGGAGATTATGCGGGCTCTGCGTGACAAGCAGAAAGGTTGCCCCTGGGATCTGGAGCAAGACTTTCAGAGCATTGCACCATATACCGTCGAAGAAGCGTATGAAGTTGCTGATGCCATCGAACGTGATGATATGCGTGATCTCAAAGATGAGCTTGGGGATCTATTGTTTCAGGTGGTGTATCACGCGCAAATGGCGCAGGAAGCCGGTGCGTTTGATTTTCAGGATGTGGTCGCGAGTATAAACGACAAGCTGGTGCGCAGGCACCCACATGTGTTTGCTGATGTGCGCGTGCAGAACAAGGCCGAGCTCGAACAGCAATGGGAGCAGCATAAGCTGCAGGAGCGTGAACAAAAACAGAGTCATAACAGTACGCTGGATGGTATCGCGTCAGCCCTGCCAGCGCTGAGGTGGTCGCACAAGTTACAAAAACGTGCAGCCAGCACTGGTTTTGACTGGCCGAGTATCGAACCGGTGTTTGAAAAACTGGAAGAGGAAATCGCGGAACTAAAAGCTGAAATTTCGCAACCAGATAATCAGAACAGAATTCTCGATGAGTTTGGTGATGTCATGTTTGTCTGCGTCAATCTTGCCATGCATCTGGGTGTGAATGCAGAAACCGCCCTGCGTCATGCCAACAGAAAATTTATCGGACGGTTTCAGACTATGGAGCAGTTGATTAGTCAGGGTGGTACATCATTTGATCGGCTGTCACTGCAGCAGATGGAAGCGTACTGGCAGGAAAGCAAAAAGCTGTTGTCCACAGATGAACGCAGATAAAGCGACCTCTAAAAGCATCCTTTTATCAACGGGGCGCATTGAGCCGCTTCCTTGTGATGATTCAAGCTGGGCGTTTATACAAGATAGATTTTTATCTGTGTTTATCTGCGTTCATCTGTGGACAGCAAGCAAAAAAAAGCCGCGCAATGCGCGGCTTTTGAAATTGGTTTTATATTTATTATTAGATGAAGAGCGACTGGGTGGCGTCTGAAGACTCTTCGAAATAGGTGGCAGCACCTACAAAATCACAGCCTTCGATGAAGGCTTTCGGGTCGTGGCCGAACAGATCGACGGTCATCTGGCAGGCCAGAAACTTGCACTCGGCTTCCTGACATAGTGCGCGCAATTCATCGATTGAGGCCACACCGCAGTTTTTGATGGTTTTTTTCATCAGGGTGGTGGCAATCGGATCCATGAATGGAATGTTCCACAGCAGGTTCGGGATTTTTGGGCCCCAGTCGATACCTTTAAACCATTTGGGGCCGACCGGCATTTTCATCGGCATGGCAGGGTTCGCCATCGGTGTGACTTTCAGCACGCTGGTGTCTTTCAGCAGCAGATTCAGGCCGTAGAAAGTAAAGAAAATTGATACTTCCATACCCAGTGCGGCGGCAGTGCTGGCCAGAATGAACGGGGGATAAGCCCAGTCGAGCGTGCCTTTGGTGGCGATGATGGTTAATTTACGGTTGTCTGACATTGTGTTTCTCCTCTCCTCGTATAGTTTTATAAATTAGACAGTCTTCTAACTACCTGCGTTGAAAAGTCTATTCCCATCGCCCTGAAATTGCAATCGGAGCATCTGGCTGGATGAATTTACTCCTGCGTCGAGGATAAATCCAGAATCATGACCTGAAACTGGTCAGATGCTGTTCCAGGCGTTGCTGGTACAGATCCAGATTTGTTATTGCCGGCTGGCAGACCATGCCTTCGCAGAGGTAGGCGCAGCACTCTGCCTGCGGGGCTTTTTCAGCAAGCATGCCCGGTGCTGTGGTCTCGTTGTCAATGGTGAATACCAGCGTTGCGGGCAGGTAGTGTTGACTGCTGATGTCGGCCCAGCGAGCCAGAGTGTCGCCGCTGCCACGCAGAATAATGATGGTCGGCGGACGGAGGTAATCCTGCAGCGC
>JASBSR010000020.1 GCA_030148865.1 Gammaproteobacteria bacterium | reverse complement strand
CGCGCTTCGCTTCGCTGCGCGCGTTCAAAATTGCTCCCGGCAATTTTGTCGAACCAGGGGTTCTCATCAAATCCGCGCACCCCGCAAATAACAAAAGCCCCCATGCGGGGGCTTTTGTTATTTGGCGGAGAGCGAGGGATTCGAACCCCCGGACCCTTTCGAGTCAACGGTTTTCAAGACCGCCGCTTTCGACCACTCAGCCAGCTCTCCAAATGCTTGATACTTCAACAATCGTGCGTCCGATGCCAACTTTTCCCTGTCTCAAGCGGCGGTGCCCGCCGCTGAAGAGGCCGGTATATTACTAGAATTCCCCAATCATTCAACGCATTACTGTAAATATTTGCTGCCAGGGCGCTGAATCGACATCAGACCGGCAGCACTACAGCTATCGCGTAGTGAATATGTTTAAATGCGGGAACCGAGTATGGCTTTGCGGCACTTGAAAATAGCAGCCGCAGCAATATATTAGAATAACAAAGCATCTGCTGCGGAACGCCGGGGTCTGAATCCGGTCTACAGTAGTAGCGTCAATTTACACAAACTATTGAAAGGTAGACATATGCAACCTGTTTCGATTACTCGTTCAGAATCCAGAGTCCTTGCCACCAACAAGGTATTGAAAAACACCTATGCGCTGCTCGCGGCGACGCTGTTTTTCAGCGCGCTGATGGCCGTGGCCTCGATGGCGATGGCACCACCGCCCGGTCTCAGTATGATTGCCATGTTCGGCGCACTCGGTCTGGTCTGGTTCGCGCTGCCGCGCACCGCCAATTCCAGCAAAGGCCTGTGGGTGGTATTCGGCATCACCGGTCTGCTCGGTTTTAGCATAGGCCCGATGTTAAATGCGTATTTGCAGCTGGCTAATGGTGGCCAGATTATCGCCACTGCCTTCGGCGGCACCGGCGTGATTTTCCTCGCGCTCTCAGGCTATGCTCTGACCAGCCGCAAAGACTTCAGCTTCATGGCCGGCTTCCTGATGGTGGGCCTGGTGGTCGCTCTGGTGGCGATTATTGCCAATCTGTTTCTGCAAATGCCACTGCTGTCACTGGTGATTTCTTCTGCCATCATTCTGATCATGAGCGGATTCATTCTGTATGACACCAGCGCCATCATTCGTGGTGAGCAGACCAATTACATTCTGGCGACAGTCAGCATTTACCTGAGCATATTCAATATATTCATCAATCTGCTGAATATTCTGGGCTTTGCCAGTAACGACTGAGCCGTTCTGATAATGATGGTAAAAAAGCCTCGCTTGCGGGGCTTTTTTTATGCGGCTGCGATGGCTTCACACACTGGCAGCCAGCCGGGCTTATCTGCGGGTGCCAGAAACGGTGCTGCCAGCCAGTAACCACAGACACAGGCGAGTTCGTCGTCGACATAGAGTAAAGGGATACGTGCCCGCTGCCATGGCGGGATGCCGGCCTCCTGCATCAGTTGTTTTAGATCCTGATGGTGGCTTTTCCCTGGTAGCTGCAAGCGTTCTCCAGAACGCCGGAAACGCAAACTCAGGCGCTGTTCAAAGATTCGCATATCGAGACCTGGTGTGCACGCCAGCTCAGCACGCACGGTGAAATATTTAGCCAGTTCGACCCGGTGCTTACCATCCCATGGCACATCAATATCGGAAAAATTTTGTTGCCAGCGCGGCAGTAAATATAGCTGTTGCCGGTAACAGCGCAATTCGAGCTCACCCCAGACCAGCAGTGGACTGGCATCCGTCTTTGCCGTCAACAGGCTGCTGCACAATTGTGTTAACACATTATGCGAGGGTGACCGCCCGCCACGTTCGCGCAGCCAGTAGCGCAGTACATTGAACTGGCGTGTGCGTGTGAGTTTCTGTAATCCTGGCATCGACAACACGCTGCGCTGCTGAGTGCTCACCGCCGCAAGATCAATCGCCGCCAGCGCCTGATTCAGCTCCAGTGACTGCTGCTGTAATTCTGCGCTGCGACTCAGGCTATGCGCGTAGGCAGGCCAGCGTTGTTGCAGTAGCGGTAAAACATTCTGGCGTAATAAATTGCGATCAAAGTCAGTATTACGATTCGATGGATCTTCTACCCAGTGCAGTCCGTGCGCTTTGGCATAAGCTTCGATTTCGGCGCGGCTATGACCTAATAGCGGACGTAGATGCCAGCCACCAGCAAAGGTTTTCACCATCGGCATGGCCGCGAGTCCGGCAGCGCCGGCACCGCGCATGAGCTGCAATAATAAGGTTTCTGCCTGATCGTCGGCGTGGTGCGCGCTGAGCAAACACTCGCCTGCTTTGAGTTCATTTTTAAGCGCATCGTAACGCACCTTGCGCGCCGTATCTTCCGGACTGTCACCATTGTGACGACTGGCATCGACGTTTAACACCACGCATTCAATCTTATATTGCACACAAACATCGACGCAGTGCTGCGCCCAGGCATCGGCCTGATTTTGTAAACCGTGATGGACATGCACCGCGCGCACCGGCAACTTCAGCTGCTGGCAAAGCTGCAATAATACATGCGAGTCGAGACCGCCGCTGTAAGCGATAAGATAAGAGCTGATGGGAGGGCTTACACCGGGCGCTTCCGTCAACGTTTTCAGCTGCTGCCGGAAGCGCTTGAGTTCAATCATAGCAAGGTCTTAGCTGGCCTCTTCCTGCAGGAATACGCCGTAAGACATAAGACGCTGATAGCGTTTTTCCAGTAGCTTGTCGAGGCCGAGTTTTTCAAAGCTTTCCAGACTTTCCACCAGCGCCTGACGAACATTGCGCGCCGTGGTATCGACATCGCGGTGTGCGCTGCCCAGGGGTTCGCGAATAATATGGTCGATCAGTTCGAGATCTTTCAGACGCTGCGCGGTAATCCCCATGGCTTCGGCAGCATCCAGTGCCTTGTCGGCACTCTTCCACAAAATCGAAGCACAGCCTTCGGGGGAAATCACAGAATAAGTGCTGTATTCGAGCATCATCACGCGATCACCGACGCCAATCGCGAGCGCGCCACCGGAACCGCCTTCGCCAATCACGATGCAGACGATCGGTGTGCGCAGCTCTGCCATCACAAACAGATTGCGTGCGATGGCTTCTGACTGGCCACGCTCTTCAGCGTCGATGCCGGGATAAGCTCCGGGGGTATCGATCAGGGTGATCACCGGCATACGAAAGCGTTCCGCCATTTTCATCAGGCGCATCGCCTTGCGATAGCCTTCCGGGCGCGGCATGCCGAAATTGCGGCGAATGTTTTCTTTGGTATCGCGACCTTTCTGGTGGCCGATAATCATCACCGGCATGCCGTCGAGACGCGCGATGCCGCCGACAATGGCAGCATCATCGGAAAAATTACGGTCGCCGTGCAGCTCCTGAAAATCAGTGAAAATCCGGTCGATATAATCCAGCGTGTAGGGGCGCATCGGGTGCCGTGCCAATTTTGAGGTCTGGCCCGAGGTCAGTTTGGCGAATATGTTCTTGGTCAGGGTGCGCGATTTTTCCTGCAACTTGCTAATTTCTTCGCCAATATTGATCTCGCTGTCATCGCCGACGTAGCGCAGTTCTTCTATTTTGGCTTCGAGTTCGGCAATGGGTTGTTCAAAATCGAGATAATTGGGGTTCATAATCAGCGCCTGAATGTTTTTATCTTATCTGCTTATTATATGGAAACCTCTGAAAAATTCAGCAATTCCCTGCGAATCTTTAGGCATTTGCCGGCGATTGCGGTGAAAACACCGGTTCGCATAGGTTGACCAGCTCGCGCAAGACGGTCGTGGCGTAACTGCCAGCGCTAAGATCGAAGCTCAGCACCAGGTCATTACCCTCAAACTGCCATTGCATATCACCCGGCAGCAGCCGCAGCGTACGGCGTTGTTGCTCGACCCGGGCCGCGATCAGGCCATCTGCCAGCTGTGGGTACTCCGCCACCACCGCCTGCTCTAATGCGTGTAAATCTCCCGCACTCATAACTTCGCCATCACCCCAGAGCACCGCTGTGGGGTGGATTTCACCTGATTCCAGTCGCGCATCAATGTCATCAGAAGCATCATCACGAAAACAGGCCGATTTACCATCCAGCATGAAGACATCACCCGACATGCGTCGGTTCCAGCTTTGATTAAGAATGCGGCGCGACAAAATCACATTGAAGATCCACGAACGCGCCGCCGACAGATAAATACTGCGCTTGTGCCGTGGCAGACGCGAACGCCGGTGTTTGAACATACGTTCGGCCTGCAGCAAATTATTGCGCCCACGACCAAAGCGTTGTTCGCCAAAATAATTCGGTACACCATGTCTGGCGATCAACTGGCAGCGTTGTGCAATCAGCTCCAGTTGTTGCAAATCACGCAGGCGAATTTTAAAGCGATTATGACTGAGCGCACCACGTTGCAGTTTTTTGTGATGGCGCTGTTGTTGCAAAATCTGGATATCATCGCTGAGTAGCGAACTCAGATCCGGATCCGCCTGCCCCGGCAAATGTATACTAAACCACTGCGTAGTCACGGCATGACGATCTTTGAGTCCAGCATAACCCATGGCGACCGATTTCACTGCGAGCAGTTTTGCCAGCTGTTGCGCCAGCCAGTCAGTATTGCAACCGCGTTTGCGGATCTGACACCAGAGATGCTCACCCTCACCACTGAGCTCGAAGGGTAAAAATTCATCAACACGAAAATCTTCCGGCTGTTGTTTGAAACCGGCCACCAGATCCAGCTGCGGCCAGACCCGGGCAAATTCGTGCGTACAATAGTCATTTGCAGCAGGGGTCTGCGATGATGTTTGCGAGCTGGTGTTATTCATAAAAATACAATATCCACAATAATATGGCTCTTATCTTAACTGGTTCGCAACACCTGCTCGGTCGCTATACTCTGATACTGGTCAGCGTGCTGATGTTCGCTGGCTGCGAACCTGCGCCTCAACTGACAAAGCTGGCGTGCCGGGCGAAATTAGCGCTGCTGGACTGAAACGGTTGCCCGGATTATTACTCTGAATACCAGCCAAAGCTGTTGCTCCTGTGCCACGGTGGCAACGATATTCTACGCCGATTGCGGTTAACCGACACGGCCTGTCATTTACAGTCGATGATCGACATCGCGCGCGCCAATCGGATCAGATACACCCGAATGCAAAAGGCCATGCACGACTGGCAGATACGGTCGCGGTGTTGCTGGCGCAGGCGGGTGCGATCAAAATTGCGGACTAAGATTTCTGTCACAGTATCTCTGTATTGTATTTGCCGGTCAGGCCATGCAATATGTCGCGGTATTGTTCGCTCGGTCATATTCCAGCAGCGCCCGATATTCAGGGCATCGCTTCAGCACTGAATGATAACAAGCAAACCGGCACTCTGGGAGGAGTCATCATGGCAGAAAGCTTTGCTCAGTTTATAATCCGCTGGCGCTATCTGGTGGTTGTGCTCACCCTGGTGGTGGTCGCGATTCTCGGTTACGGCGGCCAGAAACTTGCTTTCAGCAATGATTACCGAGTGTTTTTCGGCAGTGAGAATCCTCAATTGCTTGCGTTTGAACGGATGCAGAATACGTTCAATAAAAATGACAATATCAGTTTTGTTATTACCCCTGAAGACGGCAAAGTTTTTAGCGCCGAAACCCTGAGCGCGATCCAGGAACTCACCACCGAAGCCTGGCAAATACCGTTTTCGACACGGGTCGATTCGATTACCAACTATCAGCACACCCGTGCCGTCGGTGATGATCTGATGGTCGCTGATCTGGTCGAAGATCCCACCAGCCTGAGCGCCAGTCAGCTGCTGGAGATACGCGATATCGCGATCAATGAACCCATGCTGCTGCATCGTCTGATTTCACCCGACAGCCATTACACTTCGGTCAACGCCACTCTCCAGTTACCCGGCAAAAGTCTTACCGAAGTGCCCACCGCGGTAACGTTCGCGCGCGATCTCAGACAACGCATACTGGAAAAATACCCCTCGCTGGATATCCGCCTCACTGGCATGGTGGTGATGAACAACGCCTTCCCCGAAGCCAGCCAGAGTGACGCTGCCAACCTGTATCCTCTGGCACTCGGTTTGATATTACTCACCCTGTTGCTGTTATTGCGCGGACTCAGTGGCACGATAACAACATTTTTTGTCATTATGTTTTCAATCGCCTCGGCGATGGGGCTGGCAGGCTGGCTGGGGATCAACCTGACGCCGCCGGTGATGAGCGCACCGATCATGATCCTCACCATGGCCATCGCCGATGCGGTACATTTGCTGGTCAGTATGCGCCACGAGATACACGAAGGCCGCGATCCGCAACAGGCCATGGTGGAAAGCATGCGCATCAATTTTCAGCCGGTATTCGTCACCTCGCTAACGACTGTGCTCGGCTTTCTCAGTCTTAATTTCAGCGATTCACCGCCGTTCCGCGATCTCGGCAATGTCGCCGCCATCGGTGTCGCCGCCGCCTGGGTCTATTCAATCACCTTTTTACCCGCACTCATCACTATTCTGCCGACCCGTTCACGCAAAGAAGTCGCCGGCAAACAGCTGATGCGCCCGGTGGCTGAATTTGTGATCAAGCGCAGCAATATGCTGTTCTATGGATCGCTTATCGTGTTTGTACTGTTAATCGCGATGATTCCACGCAACGAACTCAATGATGTGTTCGTGGATTATTTTGATCAGAGCATCGAGTTTCGCCGCGACACGGATTATGCAGCTGAACGTCTCACCGGTGTTTATTTCATGGACTTCTCGATTCGCGCACCAGACACTGGCGGTATTAGTGATCCACATTATCTCAAAGCTGTCGATAAATTTGTTCGGCACATGCGCACGCAAAATCATGTGATTCACGTGTTCACCGTGACCGATACATTTAAGCGGCTGAATCAGAACATGCACGCGGATGATCCCAGCTTTTATCGCCTGCCCGAGGAACGCAATCTGGCTGCGCAGTATTTACTGCTCTATGAAATGTCTCTGCCCTACGGTCTCGACCTGAATAATCAGATTGATATTGAGAAACGCGCAACCCGTTTGCAGGTCGCACTGGAAACCATGTCGACCCGCGACATTCTTAACATGGAAGCCGAAACCTCAGCCTGGCTGGCGAAAAACCTGCCCGAATATGAAACTGAGGTCTCAGGTCCCACCGTCATGTTCTCGCACATCGGTCAGCGCAATATCCACAGCATGCTGATCGGTACCTCGATAGCATTAGTGATGATTTCCATGGTATTGATTATTTTCCTGCGCTCATTCAAATACGGCATCATCAGCCTGCTACCCAATTTAGTGCCCGCCGCAGCAGCCTTTGGGATCTGGGGCATATTCGTCGGTCAGGTCGGGTTGGGTTTATCCGTGGTCACTGGTATGACACTGGGTATCGTCGTCGACGATACCGTACATTTTCTCAGTAAATATTTACGCGCCCGGCGCGAGAAAAACCTCAGCGCCGAAGACGCGGTACGTTACGCTTTTGATAGTGTCGGCCTGGCGCTGGTCGTCACCTCAGTCGTACTCATCGCCGGCTTTATGATTATGGCGCAGTCACATTTTAAGCTCAATTCCGAAATGGGATTGCTCACCAGCGTGGTCATCGCGCTGGCCTTGCTGGCAGATTTTTTCTTCCTGCCACCATTACTCATCAAGTTCGCGGGGAAATCCAATGACAGATAAATCACTCAGCACCAGCTTGCTCGCGCTTGCGCTGATCTTCGGCGCAGTACAGACACACGCCGCGACCGCCGAAGAAAAAGGTCTGACAATCGCCATCGAAGCCGATCGTCGCGACACCGGCTTTGTCGATCAAACCGCCGATCTCACCATGGAATTGCGCAACAAACAGGGCGACACCAGCACCCGTTATATTCATATCAAAACCCTGGAAGTCACTGGCGACGGCGATAAATCGTTGTCAATATTTGAACAACCCGCCGATGTTAGCGGCACGGCCTTTTTAAGTTTTTCGCACGCCAAAAAACCCGACGAACAATGGCTCTATCTGCCGGCTTTAAAACGCGTCAAGCGGATAAACTCCAATAATAAATCTGGGCCTTTTATGGGCAGTGAATTTGCTTATGAGGATCTGGCCTCACAGGAAATCGAAAAATACACATATAAATATATAAAAGATGAGATTGTGAATGGCGTCGACAGCTTTGTTATCGAACGCGCGCCAACTTACGAACACTCTGGCTATACCCGACAGCTGATCTGGCTCAACAAAGCTGAGTATCGCCCGGAAAAAATCGAGTTTTACGACCGCAAAAACTCACTACTGAAAACACTGAGCTATAGCGGCTACCAGCAATATCTCAATCAGTTCTGGCGCCCGGACAAAATGACTATGGCTAACCATCAGACTGAGAAGAGCACAGTATTAACCTGGAAAAATTATGCATTCAAAACCGGTCTTGATGAACGCGACTTCAGTCAGAATGCGCTGAAGCGCGCACGTTAATAACTAAACACTGATTCGTCGCGGTATGAGAACATGCCCGTTCTGGACAAGCCTGCTGCTCTGCTGTTCGTCTGTGACTGCAGGCGAGCTCGACCTGAGCGGTAACGTCGACATACAGTGGCGCGGTTTTGCTCACAATGCTACGTTTCCCGAGCAGCACAACGCTGCGACCTCAGTATCGCTTGAACCTGAATTGTATTTTGATCTCGACAAAGGCTATGAAAACATTGTGTTCACGCCTTTCTATCGCTATGACCAGTACGATGACAAGCGTAGCCACGGTGACATTCGCGAGCTGTACTGGCAAAAAGTCTATGACCAGTTTCAGCTACGCGCCGGCATCAGCAAGGTTTACTGGGGCGTCACCGAATCGATCCATCTGGTCGATATCATTAACCAGACCGATCAGGTTGAAAACGTCGATGGTGAAGACAAGCTCGGACAACCGATGATTTTCTACAGTACCGAGCAGGACTGGGGCTTACTCGACGTGTTTGTGCTACCAGGATTCCGCACACGCACCTTCGCTGGAATCAAAGGCCGACCGCGATTTCCGTTCGCGATCAACGGCGATGCTGCGATCTACGAAAGTGCCGACCGCGAACACCACGTGGATTATGCGCTGCGGCTATTCAAATATCTCGGTGACTGGGAAGTCGGGCTTTCATATTTCAAAGGCACTGGCCGCGAACCCGAGAGCTATCGCCCGGTGAGCTTCGATAGCGGCGGGAACCCCACCGAATTCGCGCCCTATTACGCGCAGATCGATCAGTTGGGTGTAACAGTCCAGGCATTGATCAATGCCTGGACCTGGAAACTGGAAGCCATATCTCGCCGTTCCAGTGTGCAGCGCTTCAACGCACTCGCCGCAGGGTTCGAATACACCCTGGTCGGCATCCAGGACAGCAATACCGATCTCGGCATTGTTATCGAATATCTCTACGACCAGCGCGATACACCGATTTCGAACCCCACATTACCCGTCCCTGCCACATTCCAGAATGACTTGACCACCGCTTTTCGTTTTGCTTTTAATGATATTCAGTCGAGCGAGATCCTCATCGGTCTGATCACCGATCTGGATAATCACGCTGTGGCGAGCTTCATCGAAGCCAGTCGTCGTCTGGGCAGCAGCTTCAAAGCTGAGCTGGAACTACGCACATTTAACAATACCCGGCCAGGACAACCACTGGACAGCTTTCGTAATGATGATTTTATCCAGCTGAGCCTGGCCTGGTATTTTTAACAGCTGCTACGAATCCTGCTGGCAGGCCAGAATGCTGCCGTGTATTTACAAGCAGGTGCGACTACACCTGCACCGGTCCAAGTGCCAGCTGTTTAATTTCTTCGATTTGATCGCGCAACATCGCCGCCTGCTCGAACTCAAGATTATGTGCATGCTGAATCATCTGTGATTCGAGACTATCAATTTCTTTTGCCAGCATAGCTGGTGACATCGTCCGGTAATGTGCGCGAGCCTCAGCTACCTGGCGGTTTTCCATAGTCCGTTTTGAGGCACGATCACCATAACCCGCATCCAGTACATCGGTGATGTGACGCGTGATACCCATCGGGATAATACCTTTCTCAAGGTTGTAGGTTTTTTGTCTGGCACGGCGCTCCCGCGTAATATCCATTGCGCGCTGGATCGAACCGGTGATGCGATCCGCATAGAGTATTGCCTTACCATTAATGTTTCTCGCCGCACGGCCAATACTTTGTATCAGTGAACGCTCTGAACGCAGGAATCCTTCCTTATCTGCATCCAGAATGACAACCAGTGACACTTCTGGCATATCCAGACCTTCGCGCAAAAGATTGATCCCAACTAATACGTCAAACTCACCCAGACGTAAATCACGAATAATTTCGACACGCTCTACGGTGTCGATATCCGAGTGCAGATAACGCACACGTACATCGTGCTCGGTAAGATAGACGGTTAAGTCCTCAGCCATTCGTTTGGTCAGAGTAAGAATTAGTACGCGCTCATTCCTGGGTACACGCAGGTTAATTTCTGACAGCACATCATCCACCTGGCTTGCCACCGGACGAATTTCAATTTCCGGATCGAGCAGCCCGGTTGGCCGCACCACCTGAATAGCGACTGCGTCTGCTTTATCATCTTCGTAGGGCCCGGGGGTCGCTGAAACAAATAATGTCTGTGGCGACAGCGCTTCAAACTCTTCGAATTTCAACGGTCGATTATCTAACGCTGAAGGCAGACGAAAACCAAAGTTGACCAGGTTTTCCTTGCGCGAGCGATCGCCTTTGTACATTGCCCCCAGCTGTGGGATCGAGACATGGCTTTCATCAATCACCAGCAGGGCATTATCAGGCAGATAATCAAATAAACACGGCGGCGGCTGACCGGCCTCACGATTCGATAAATACCTGGAATAATTTTCGATGCCGCTGCAATAGCCCAGCTCCTGCATCATTTCAATATCAAATCGTGTACGCTGCTCCAGACGTTGCGCCTCGACCAGCTTATCCTGACTGCGCAATGCTTCGAGACGGTGTTTTAATTCGTCACGAATTTTATCTATCGCATTCACAATCACTTCGCGTGGCGTGGCGTAGTGCGTTTTTGGGTGAATCGTCAGGCGCGCGACCTTGCGTAGTATCTCACCGGTGAGCGGGTCAAAATAACTTAGATTTTCGACTTCTTCATCAAATAACTCAATGCGCACTGCCTCGCGTTCAGAATCGGCAGGGTGTACGTCAATAACGTCGCCACGCACCCGGTAACTACCGCGACGTAATTCAACATCATTGCGCCTGTATTGTAGTTCAGCAAGACGACGCAGTATTGTGCGTTGATCGACCATGTCACCGCGCACCAGATGCAATAACATTTGCATGTAGGATTCGGGATCACCCAGACCGTAAATCGCAGACACAGTGGCGACAATAATCGTATCCTTACGCTCCAGCACGGCCTTGGTCGCCGAGAGTCGCATCTGTTCGATGTGTTCGTTTACCGAGGCATCTTTTTCAATAAACGTGTCGCTGGCCGGAACATAGGCTTCTGGCTGATAATAATCGTAATAGGAAACGAAATATTCCACCGCATTGTTGGGAAAGAAGGCTTTCATCTCGCCGTAGAACTGCGCCGCCAGCGTTTTATTGGGTGCCAGCACCATAGTCGGCCGCTGTTGTTGCTCAATAATTTTGGCAATAGTAAAAGTTTTGCCAGAACCGGTCACCCCCAGTAAAGTCTGACGTGCCAGCCCCGCTTCCAAGCCCTCGACCAGGGTTTGAATCGCTGCCGGCTGATCACCAGCCGGCTGGTAGTCAGTTTCAATTTCAAAACGTCGGGACATTGTCTACAATAGGGCCTCTTTTTGTTGCCTGAGATCAGGCTTTAACTATGGAAACAATACCTTGAGCATACAACCTTCGAGGCGCATCCAGCGGGTCAAGCCTTCACCCACCCTTGCCGTGACCGCGCTGGCCGCACAATTGCGCGCCGAAGGGCGTGACGTCATCGGACTCGCTGCGGGTGAACCTGATTTCGACACTCCGGATCACATCAAGCAGGCCGCCATCCAGGCGATTCGCGATGGCCATACCCGCTACACCGCCGTCGACGGCACTGCCGGACTCAAACGCGCCATTATAAACAAGTTCGAACGCGAAAACGGCCTGCACTACACGCCCGAGCGAATTCTGGTCTCGGTCGGAGGCAAGCAGGTGTTCTATAATCTTGCGCAGGCACTGCTCAACCCCGGCGATGAAGTGATTATCCCGGCACCGTACTGGGTGTCGTACCCCGACATGGTGATGCTGGCCGATGGCGAGCCAGTGTTTATCAATAGCGGTATCGAACAGTCGTTCAAAATCAGCGCCGAACAGCTGGCAGCGGCGATCACGCCAAAAACCCGGCTGGTGGTGCTCAACAGCCCGTCGAATCCGTCTGGCAAAGCCTATACCCGCGCCGAACTCAGTTCACTGGCCGAGGTGTTATTACGCCACCCCGAGATTCTGATTGTCACAGATGACATCTACGAACATATTGTCTGGACCAAAGAGGGCTTTAATAATATTTTGAATGTCTGCCCGGAGTTACAGGCACGCACTGTGGTACTCAATGGCGTCTCCAAGGCCTATTCCATGACCGGCTGGCGCATCGGCTATGC
>JASBSR010000012.1 GCA_030148865.1 Gammaproteobacteria bacterium | reverse complement strand
TTCAATAATAATTTTGATGGCAAAACCGAACACGCCCAGACCCAGGGCGAGAAAAATAATCATTTTGCCATAACGCCCGGCACCGGAGTCTTTACCGAGTTTGTACATAATGAAAATCATGTACAGCACCAGGCCGCCGATACCAAGAGTGAGCGATATATTTTCGAATTGTTCGATGTTCATCTGAGTGTGACAGTCGGGCTATGTATGTAAATTATGAATACAATCTTTGTGCCATACGTCTATAGATCAGATATATCTGGCCAGCAGGCTTTGCTCGGTGGTGGTGTCGGGTAAGCGCAGTTTGACAAAATAACCGCTGCCCAGGGCAGCTTCGATATTTTGTCCGTGTGTGTCGACCATGTTTTCCACGATGATATCTTTATTGCCACCGGGAGTGACCAGTTCCAGTTTATCGCCGACGCTGAATTTGTTTTTAACATCGATTTCGGCAAGACCGCTGGCTTTGTCGTAAGACAGCACTTCACCGACAAAGGATTGCTGCCGGCTTTTTGAATGGCTTTCGATATAGTTCTGATAATCTTCGGTGTGATGGCGCTCGAAGAAGCCGTCGGTGTAACCGCGGTTGGCAAGATTTTCCAGATCGCCGAGCAGCGCCGGGTCAAAGGCTTCGCCGCGTTCGGCAGCATCGATGGCACGTCGATAACTTTGGGTGACGCGTGAGACATAATAATGTGACTTGGTGCGGCCTTCGATTTTCAGACAGTCGACCCCGATGTCGATCAACTTACCGACGTGCTCGACCGCGCGCAGGTCTTTTGAATTCATGATATAGGTGCCGTGTTCATCTTCGGTGATGGTGGTGTGTTCACCGGGGCGGTTTTTTTCTTCCAGCATATACACTTTGTCGGCCAGCGGGTGACGCGCACCGTCGCCCATGGCCGATTTGGCGATAAAGCTCGGCGCTTCAACCTGGATATTCGGGCCGGGTAAATCGGCGCCGGCGATGCGGTCGGTGGGTTTGAATACACCTTCGGCGTTTTCTTCGGCTTCGACGGTTTTGTAATCCCAGCGGCAGGAGTTGGTACAGGTACCCTGATTGGGGTCGCGATGATTAAAGTAACCGGATAACAAACAACGCCCGGAATAGGCAATGCAGAGCGCGCCGTGAACAAACACTTCGAGTTCAATATCGGGGCACTCCTGACGAATTTCCGCGACTTCATCGAGAGACAGTTCGCGTGACAGAATAATGCGGTCGACGCCCTGACGCTGCCAGAATTTGACGGTGGCAAAATTCACGGTATTGGCCTGCACCGATAAGTGGATCGGCATCTCTGGCCACTGCTCTTTTACCATCATGATAAGACCCGGGTCGGCCATGATCAGCGCATCCGGCCCCATTTCGATCACCGGGGCGAGGTCTTTGAGATAGGTTTTCACCTTGCTGTTGTGTGGCATTAGATTGGAGGCGAGGAAAAATTTCTTTCCCAGCTGATGCGCCTCGTTAATACCGATGGCCAGATTTTTGTCCATGAAATCATTATTGCGCACCCGCAGGCTGTAGCGCGGCTGGCCGGCATAGACCGCATCGGCACCGTAGGCGAACGCATAGCGCATGTTGCGCAGTGTGCCCGCAGGGCAGAGCAGCTCGGTTTTGATCGGAGTTTTCATGGCGGCGATTTTAGCACTCTGTGGCTCATGAATCCGCTTGTAAAAACAGGGTTTAAGAGAAATATGTGTCAGAGACTCAGGGCGCAACGGCCATTGTAAAATAACGATTAGAATCAAAGGCATATTAATATCCACAGATGAACGCAAATAAACACAGATAACAACAATGTAAATGTGGCACAGCACATGGCATTACTGCTCTACCCAGATGACGCTAGCCGTGAACACAAACAATAATCGGGCTTAAATCTGCGTTCATCTGTGGACATTTTTATGTGAGATCACCCAGGGTCGGTGGCTTATCTTCAGGCAAACCCGAGAAATTGTCTCTGGAAGCGGTATAATTCGCGCTCTGTTAATCAAATGATGTTGTTTTATGTCCCTGATTCGTCCATTTGCGGGTTTACGCCCGCTGCCTGCGCGCGCTGCTGAAGTCGTCGCGCCACCTTATGATGTGCTCAATTCTGCTGAGGCGCGCGAACGCGCGGCCGGTCGGCCGTGGAGTTTTTTGCATATTTCCAAAGCCGAAATTGACCTGCCAGTCGATACCGATCCCTACGATCCGGCGGTCTACGCCAAATCGGCCGAGAATCTACAGAAGATGCTGGACGAAGGCATTCTGGTGCGCGATAGCAAACCCTGTTATTACGCTTATCGGCTAATCATGAACGGGCATTCGCAGATCGGGCTGGTGGCGGTGGCTTCGGTGAAAGACTACGACAGTAACCGCATTCGCAAACACGAGTTCACCCGACCGGCGAAAGAAGACGACCGTGTGCGCCAGATCGAAGCGCTTAATGCGCAGACCGGGCCAGTATTACTGGCTTATCAATCGCAGGCCGATATCGATGCGATTCTGGCGCAGGTGGCGACCACTCAGCCGGTGGTTGATGTCACCGCCGATGATGGCGTCCAGCACACTTTTTGGATGATCGATGATGATGCCACGATAGCA
Organism: Gammaproteobacteria bacterium; assembly: GCA_030148865.1. Lineage (GTDB taxonomy): Bacteria > Pseudomonadota > Gammaproteobacteria > SZUA-229 > SZUA-229 > JASBSR01. The sequence goes on along the minus strand of JASBSR010000012.1, from coordinate 1,968 downwards.
AAAATCACCGCCGGCTTTGATGCTATGCCTGCGATTTATATCGCTGATGGTCATCATCGTTCGGCCTCGGCCTCGCGGGTGGCGAAAACTCGCCAGGGCAGCGGTGAAGACAATAGCGATTATTTTCTGTCAGTGATTTATCCGCACACACAGATGAATATTCTGGATTACAACCGTGTCGTGACTGACCTCAATGGTTTGAGTAAAAACGAATTACTCGCCAGTATCAAAAAATCGTTCAGCGTTAGCGTTGAAAGCGCAGCAGTGTCACCGGCGCACGAAGCCGAGTTCGGCATGTATCTTGATGGCCAGTGGTATCACCTGAATATCAACGCAGATTTAATCCCGAATGATCCGGTGAAGCGCCTCGACGTGTCTCTGCTCGCAGATCATTTAATCGAACCGCTGCTGGGCATTTCTGATCCGCGCACCGACAATCGCATCGATTTTGTCGGCGGTATTCGTGGTCTGGCTGAGCTGGAAAAACGCGTTGCCAGCGGCAATATGGCACTGGCATTTTCGCTCTACCCCACCAGTATGGAAGCACTAATGGCCGTGGCCGATGCTGGTGAAGTCATGCCACCCAAATCCACCTGGTTTGAACCCAAGCTGGCCGATGGCCTGGTATCACACGTACTTGATTGATTCTTAACGGGAAACAGCAGGACGAGTGGAGCACCTACTTGATAATTGGTGGCCACCAGGATGGCCAGATGCGCATGGTGAGCCATCATGGTCTGATTGCTGGTGCTGAACGACACCCAGACCGGTGTGCTCTATGCCTGTTTTAAATTTGCCGATGACAACCGTATGCCGCTGCTCGACTTCAAAGACCTGTGCTCGATGCTGGTGTGGATGGCGGACAATAACCAAGCATTAAAATCCGATTACAACCATATTTCCACCGCCGGCATCGGCACGATTCAGCACCGCCTGCTGGTGCTGGAACAACAGAGTGCGGAGCACTTTTTCAACGAGCCAGCGGTAGCACTTGAAGATTTAATACGCACCGATTTTTCCGGCAACGGCATTATCAATGTCATGGACGCGACCCGGTCGGTGCAGAAATCGCTGCGGCTCTACGCCAGCTTTTTGCTCGGGTTGTTAGCCGAGCTGTTTGCAAACCTGCCCGAAGTTGGCGATGCCGATCGGCCTAAATTTGTCATGTTTTTCGATGAAGCTCACCTGTTATTTGATGATGCCCCGATACGCTGCACGATAAGGTGGAACAGGTGGTGCGACTGATTCGCTCCAAAAGCGTCGGCGTGTATTTCGTTACGCAGAGAGCCCGCTGGATGTGCCCAAAGCGTGCTCGGCCAGCTCGGTATGCGCATTCAGCATGCGCTGCGTGCCTTCACGCCAAAAGATCAGAAAGCGGTGAAAACTGCCGCCCGGACCTTTCGCCAGAACCCGGTACTGGTGGATATGGCGACAGTCATTACCGAGCTGGGTCTGTCGGCAGCCAGGTGGGTAGAACTATCATCCGAGGGCTGCTCGGCTCATTGTTCGGCAAACGCTAGCGCGTTTCATACCTGGCAGACTCTGTGAGAGGTTGTGCTATGGCTTAATTATTGGTGTCTACCTCCTCAGATCATGTACTCTGAGAATTAATATATAGGCAGAAGTATGGTGGTTACACAAACCATTGATTTATATATGAAATAATCCATTGCGGGCTATTTCTCGTTCTTCTTATCCTTGTCAGGCTCAGGCCAGCCCTCTTTAGGCTTTTGCTTTTTAATCGCCTTACCCATAGCAGATTCCCAGTCGCCTTCTATCTTTAGGTGGTCTGGTTTCGGGCCGGTCGGTTTCTTCTTCATGATCAATTCCAAATGACATCTTTTACCGGGAAACCAATGGGCCGAATACTCCCGTCCCCATTCAATAGCATGTTATAGCACCGTTGAGAGCACAGATATACTAGGTCACCTTCTTGTTCCCACACCACTCGATCAACCAACTCTCCCC
>JASBSR010000003.1 GCA_030148865.1 Gammaproteobacteria bacterium | reverse complement strand
CGCCGCTTCCGCACTCCAGCCATAGGCATGGCTGCGTGAGGCCGGATTGCCATACGCCGATTGCGGCCCTAAATATTTGATCATTTCCGCTACCACCCGCTCGTCGCACGGCGTGGTCGCGCTGTAGTCGAGGTAGATCGGGCTATTGACAACAACACTCATGCGACGCGACCCTGACTACGCGCTGGACGCGTCCGATTCAGCGCTTCTGCCTGTTTGCGTGCCAGCAGGAAGCGACCGATCATTTTATCGCGCTGCATCGACAACTCGGGGATACCGGGCCGGTCAACAAACTGCGCCAGCGTAATATCATCGAGAAAATTGTAAAGACGCTCACTCAGATCTGACCAAAGTTCGTGGGTCAGGCACTGTTCGCCTTCCTGGCAATTGCCCTCACCGGCACAGCGAGTAACATCAACATTCTCATCGACCGCACTGATAATTTCGGCGATACTGATCTGATCGGCAGGACGCGCCAAACGGTAACCACCGCCGGGGCCACGCACACCTTTGACCAGATTCTTTTTGCGCAATTTAGCAAACAGCTGCTCGAGGTAAGACAGGGAAATCCCCTGACATTGTGAAATGTCAGCCAGTGTGACCGATCCGGCTTTGTCGTGGATGGCCAGATCCAGCATGGCGGTCACACTGTAACGACCTTTGGTTGATAGACGCATAGGGGCTCTCCTGTAATTCCTGACTAATTTAGTAGGTTAAGTCTACTAAACCTAGTAAAACAGTCAAGTATTCAATCATTATCCGACCATCTCATTGGGGATAGACGCCCTGTCTAAACCGGGATAGTTGTGGGGTATTCAGGCTGGAGACACGGCGGGGTGGGCTTTGGGGCTTGCTAGAGATATAAGGAAGCCCGAGCCAGATCCCGTGTATAAGACTCCGCGGGGTGATCAAATACCTGGTCGACATCGCCGGTTTCAACTACCCTGCCATCGCGCATCACTATCACCCGGTGCGACATCGCCCGAACCACGCGCAGATCGTGACTTATAAACAAATAACTGAGCTGGTGTTTTTGTTGCAAATCGGCGAGCAGTGCCAGCACCTGTTTTTGTACCGAAACATCGAGTGCGCTGGTAGGCTCGTCGAGCAGAATCACTTCGGGCTCGAGAATCACAGTGCGCGCGATCGCGATGCGCTGCCGCTGGCCACCGGAAAATTCGTGCGGATAACGCCACAACACTGATTCATCGAGACCGACTTCATCAAGAATCTTTAGCATGCGCTGCCGGCGTTGCCCACGGTCGAGTTGCGGAAAATGCAATAGCAAACCTTCACCCAGAATTTGCTCAACCGTCATCCGCGGTGACAAAGATGAATACGGATCCTGGAACACCACCTGAAATGTTCTACGCAACGGTCGCATGTTTTTTTCATCGAGTTCAGAAATAGCATGCTCACGATAACGAATTCTGCCCTGTGAAGTCACCAGCCGTAACAGACTCATGCCTAAAGTCGTTTTACCCGAACCGGATTCGCCGACGATGCCAAGCGTTTCACCAGCGCGCAACCGCAGACTCACATCATCCACCGCACGAATGCTATCGACTTGACGATTAAAAAACCCGCTGGTCACAGGAAAATGGCAATGTATATGCTGGGCATCAATAATAATTTCATCGTGCGGCTTTATGTTAGCAATTTTTTTATCAGGTTCGCTCGCCAGCAAAAATTTCGTGTATTCATGTTGTGGTTGATTAAAGATAGCATCGCGATCACCCTGCTCAACAATTTCACCGCGTTGCATGACGCAAACACGCGATGCAAACCGACGCACCAGATTCAGGTCATGGGTAATCAATAGCACCGACATTCCCATTTCCTGCTGCAGATCCTGCAACAGATCGAGAATTTGCTGTTGAATGGTCACGTCCAAAGCCGTGGTGGGCTCGTCTGCGATTAACAGACGCGGATTACAGGCGAGCGCAATCGCAATCATCACACGCTGGCGCTGACCACCCGAGAGGCGGTGCGGAAATTCGTCAATGCGTTTTTCCGGATGTTTTATCCCAACTCGGTCGAGCAGTGCAATCGCGCGCTGATGCGCTTCTGTTCGGCGAATCATATTGTGTAACAGCAACACTTCTTCGATCTGGACACCGATCGTGAACACCGGGTTCAACGAGGTCATCGGTTCCTGAAATATCATCGATATATCAAAACCGCGTATCGCGCGTAGCTCAGGATCGCTGACATGCATCAAATCCTTGCCATCGAAATAAATTGCACCGGATGGATAGCGCACCTGCTTTTGGTCATGCAGTTTCAATATCGACAGGGCAGTGACAGACTTGCCGGAACCCGACTCACCGACGATGGCCAGATTTTCACCCCTGGCAATCTCGAAACTGATGTTGCGCACGGCTTCAATATCATCCATTTGCGTCTGAAAAGTGACAGCAAGATTTTCGACTTTGAGCAAAGGTTCTGACATATCAGTTTTTTCGCGTATCCAGCGCTTCGCGCAAAGCTTCACCGATAAATATCAGCAGCATTAAAGTACCGACCAGCACAATAAAAGTACTGAGTGACAACCACCAGGCATCGATATTTTCTTTTCCCTGCGAAAGCAGCTCTCCCAGGCTCGGCGTGCTCGGCGGCACACCCAGACCGAGAAAGTCCAGGCTGGTGAGCGCAAGTATCGAACCACTGATGCGAAACGGCAAAAACGTAATCACTGGCGTCATACTGTTAGGCAACAAGTGCCGTTTCATAATAGCAAAGTCCGTCAGGCCCATGGCGCGCGCCGCGCGCACATAATCCAGGTTGCGGCCACGCAAAAATTCAGCACGCACATAATCGGATAAGCTCATCCAGCCAAACAATGACAGCAAAATGATCAGCAACCAGATGCTGGGTTGAAATATGGAGGCGAATATAATCAGCAGATACAGTTCCGGCATTGACGACCAGACTTCGATCGCACGCTGCATGAACAAATCCAGTTTACCCGAGAAATACCCCTGCACCGCACCCGTGGCGATACCGATCAGAACGCCGACAACCGTAAGCGCAAACGCAAACCAGACTGAAATCCGGAAACCATAGATCAGGCGCGCTAACACATCACGACCACGGTCGTCCGTACCCAGCCAGTTCTGCGCCGACGGCGGCGCCGGATTTGGATGTTCGGAGGCAAAATTGATAGTGTTATAACTGTACGGCACCAGTGGATCCAGCACCCAGTTGTCACCCGATGTAATACGATTACGCACGAAACTGTCGGCATAATCAGCTTCGGTTTCAAAGTCACCACCGAAGGTGGTTTCCGGGTATGCTTTTACCACCGGAAAATAAAATGCATGATTGTAATGCACAATCAGCGGCCTGTCATTGCACAGGACTTCGGCAAACAGGGTTAGCAAAAACAGAAAACCAAATAGCCAGAGGCTGACATAACCTCGACGATTGGCTTTAAAGCGTCGCCAGGAGCGCTGCCCAGGGGAAAGATATTGTTTTTGTGAAACGGTCTGATTCATTTTTTGGCGAGCGAATCGAAGTGTATTCGCGGGTCAATTAACACATAACTGATGTCCGCCAGCAATCTCGCGAACAGGCCCAGCAGGGTAAACAAAAAAAGCGTCCCCAGCACCACCGGGTAATCACGCTTGAGCACAGATTCGTAAGACAGCAAGCCCAGACCATCAAGCGAAAATATAGTTTCAATTAACAGGCTGCCGGTAAAAAATGCGCCAATGAAGGCCCCCGGAAACCCGGTTACCAATGGAATCACCGCGTTACGAAATACGTGGCGATACAGAACTTTATTTTCCGTCAGGCCTTTGGCACGTGCCGTTAACACATACTGTTTGCGGATCTCTTCGATAAAGCTGTTTTTGGTGAGCATGGTCATGACAGCGAAACTGCCGATCACTGAGGCGATTATCGGTAATGTCATGTGCCAGAGATAATCTGTGATTTTGTGAAAGGTATCAAGACTGTTCCAGTTATCTGATACCAGCCCGCGCAGCGGAAACACATCCCAGAAACTGCCGCCGCCGAATAGCACTAGCAGTGTAATTCCCAGCACAAAACCGGGAATGGCATAGCCGACAAGAATTAAAGTACTGGTAACAACATCAAAATGACTGCCATCACGAATCGCCTTTGAAATACCCAGTGGGATACAGCTGAGATAGACAATAAAAAACGTCCAGACACCAAGACTGATCGACACCGGCAGTTTCGACACCACCAGATCAATGACTGAACTGTTATGAAAATAGCTCTGGCCAAAATTAAAACTGAGATAGTTTTTCATCATATCGATGAAACGCTGATACACCGGCTTGTCAAATCCATACAAAGTGCGTATTTCATTGATGCGTTCCTGATCGAGACCTGTAGCACCACGATACAGACCCTGAGTACCGCTGCCGGCCTCACCCGTCCGACCCTTGCCTTCGAGTTGCGAAATCATTTGCTCAACCGGGCCGCCGGGAACAAATTGGGTTACCGCAAAGGTCACCAGCATGACACCGAACAATGTCGGAATCATCAGTAACAGACGTTTGACGATATAGCTAAACATTAGTTTGCAAGATCCTTGCGCCACCAGGCTTTCAACACCCAGGTTTCTGGATCATAATACAGCGGCAAGGTTTTCGGGATACCAAATATATTGCGGTAGGCAATTCGGTGACGATCGATGTACCAGTTGGGCACCAGATACTCCCCCGCGAGCAACACCCGATCCAGTGCGTGGGCGGCGATCACCAGTTGCTTGCGGTTTTCGGCATTAATAATTTTATCCACCAGCGCATCGACCACCGGACTACTGATACCAGGCAAATTACGCGTGCCTTTTTTAATGGCCGATTCAGACGTAAACATATTACGCAGTTCATTGCCTGGTGACATCGATTCCGGAAAACTGGTGATGATCATATCGAAATCAAAACTTTCTACCCGGCGCTGATATAAAGACGCATCCACCGTTCGATAGCTGGTTTCGATACCGAGGCGGTTAAGATTGCGCGCGTAGGGTCCGATAATACGTTCGAACCCTTTTTGCACCAGCAGAACATCGAGGGTAAAGACTTCACCTTTGGCGTTTTTCAGCACACCGTCCTGAATGGTCCAGCCTGCTGCCGCCAGCAAATCACGCGCATGTTTTAAATTCTCGCGTAGCGCGCCGGGCGCATCACTATTCGGCGGCTGCCAGACAGTATCGAACAGGCTCGCAGGCAAAAGCTTTCGATACTTGTTCAACAGCGCAAGTTCATCGCCTTTGGGCAAACCGGTTGCTGCAAGCTCGCTGTTACTAAAATAACTTTCATTACGCACGTACTGACCGTAGAACAGATTTTTATTCGACCAGGCAAAATCAAACGCCAGCGATAAAGCCTTGCGCACACGTATATCCTTAAACTTGCTGCGCCGGGTATTGATGGCAAAACCCTGCATACCGGCATTATTGCTGTGCGACAACTCGGTTTTGATAATTTCACCGGAGTCGTATTTAGGACCCACATGATCGCGGGCCCAGCGTTTGGAATGATTTTCGAAAAAGAAATCAAATTCACCCGCCTTAAAGGCTTCCAGTGCGACCGTCATGTCACGATAATATTTATAGGTAACGCTATCAAAATTATACATACCCCTGCGCACTGGCAGCTGCCTGGCCCAGTAATTCGGATTACGTCGGTAACGAATCAGCCGCCCTTCCTGATACTCCTCAACCGTATACGGCCCGCTGGCGATGGGAATATCCCGGCTGGTTTTCTCAAAATCTTTGCCCGCGACCCAGTCGCGTGAAAATATCGGGATCTCACCGACAATCATGTGCAATTCGCGATTGCGTTTCGCGAACTCGAAGCGCACTGTCAGGCGATTAACCACCACGGCGGCTTTCACGTCGGCATAATAAAAACGATATTGCGGATGCGCCGCCTCACTCATCAGGGTGTCGAAGGAAAACTTTACGTCTGCTGCAGTCACCGGTTTGCCGTTGGAAAAGCGCGCTTCGGGATTAATATGGAAGGTGACCGAGAGCCCGTCTTTGGCGAGCGAAAAATCATCCGCCAGCAGGCCATATTCGCTAAAGGGTTCGTCGAGACTTTTTTCCAGCAGGGTTTCGAACACCAGCGTGCCCAGACCGTCTGCAGCGATGCCTTTGAGCAAAAACGGATTGAGACTATCAAATGTGCCGAATCCGGACAGCACCAGCTTGCCGCCTTTGGGCGCAGCCGGATTGACATAATCGAAATGCTCAAAATGGGCCGGATATTTTGGTGCATAGCCCATGCCCATGGCGTACACCGCCCAGGCGGAGCGCGCCGACAGCAACAAAACCAGTAGCAGCAATGAACGTAATATCACTCTCATGGCGGGGAATAATGGCAGGTATAGTAATATGTGAGCAGCATTTGTGTGTCTGTGACCAGCCTGTCGCAGTGGCGTTCAGCCGTTGCCGCTGCCACATAGTGTTTTTTCTGTTTCTCTGTATAATCCGCCAGTAACATCTCGGCGGCATCAGGTCGCCCAAGTCTACAGTACTTTATTTGGGGAGACACGTTATGGGCTTTATGACAGGCAAACGCGCACTGATTTTCGGTGTCGCCAGCAACCGCTCTATCGCCTGGGGCATTGCCAAAGCCATGCATCGCGAAGGTGCCGAGCTGGCCTTCACCTATATGGGTGAGCGTTTACGCGAACGCGTAGAAAAACTGGCGGGTGAATGCGATTCCGATATCGTTTTGCCCTGCGACGTAGAAAACGACGCTGAGATCGAAGCTGTCTTCGAAAAGCTCGATGATTACTGGGAATCGCTCGATATCATTATTCACTCGGTCGCTTTCGCCCCCAAAGAAATGCTCGAAGGCGATTACCTCGACAACCTGACCCGTGAGGGTTTTAGCAAGGCACACGACATCAGCTCCTACAGTCTGGCGGCAATTGCCAAAGCTGGCCGCCACATGATGCAAAACCGTGAAGACGCAGCCATTCTTACGCTGAGCTATCTCGGTGCGGTGCGCGCCTTCCCTGGCTACAATGTCATGGGTCTGGCCAAGGCCAGCCTCGAAGCCAATGTTCGCTATCTTGCACACTCACTGGGTTCAGAAGGCATTCGGGTTAACGCAATTTCTGCCGGCCCCATCAAAACTCTGGCGGCCAAAGGTATCACTGGATTCAGCACCATTCTGGAACACGTCGAGCAAAGCGCGCCCCTGCATCGCAATGTCACCATCGAAGAAGTCGGCAATTGCGCGGCTTTTCTGTGTTCCGATCTGGCTAGTGGCATTACCGGTGAAGTCACCTATGTCGATGCCGGCTATCACACCTCGGGTTTGATGGGCACGATCAAAAAAGACTAAACCGTGAGCAAAGCCGCTAGAACCTCAGGTTCTAGCGGCCTCGCCCAGCACACCGTTCTCACCTTCGAGACGAGCAATCGTTACTGCACAACAGCTATCGCTGAACACATTGACCGCAGTGCGACACATATCCAGCACCCGGTCGACGACCAGAATCAGTCCCACCGCCTCCAGCGGCAGACCAATCGCGCCCAGTATGATACTGATCGCCACCAGGCTCGCCGATGGAATGCCCGCCACCCCGATTGAGGTTAACAATGCAATCATCACCACCGTGAATTGTGTAGTGATATCCAGCTGCAAACCATAAGCCTGAGCGATGAACATAGCGGCGACACATTCATAAAGTGCAGTACCGTCCATATTGACAGTCGCGCCCAGAGGCAGCGTGAAGCCCGCGACCCGATTGGATACTCGGGCACGGGTTTCAACACTCTCCATCGTAATCGGCAAGGTGGCCGACGATGAGCTGGTCGAGAACGCAGTCAACAGGGCGGGTAGCATCGCCCTGAAATGTCTGGATGGTTTAACTCTGGCAACCAGTTTAAGCACCAGCGACAAAGTCACAAACATGTGTAGACCCAGCGCCAGCAACACAGTGGTAAAAAACCATGCCAGGGGCGCGAACGCATCCAGCCCCGAGACCAGAATGACTTTGCAAACCAGCGCGAACACTCCAATCGGTGAAAACTTCATCACCAGATTGGTAATCTGCATCATCACCGCAAGCAAGCCCTGCCAGAAATGTTTTTGGGTATCAGCGAACACATCTTTCAGACGTGAGACAAAATAGCCAAACAATAAACTAAAGAATATCAGGCCCAGCATCTGGCCGTCAGCGGCGGCTGCAATAACATTGCTGGGGATCATGCGCAAAAACACATCGGCAACATCGGACGGTCCGCGACCGGCAACGTTTTGCAATATCTCATTCGTGCCTGCTGCCAGACCAGTACTATCGCGCGCCGCAACACCATTGATTAAACCGGGCTGAATCAGATTAACGACCAGTAAACCAGTGATAATGGCGATCAGACTCGTCATTAAGTAATAGAGCAGAGTTTTACTGCCGAGCCGCCCCAGCATATCTGCGTCAAGATCCATCATACCGACAATGATCGAAGACACGATCAGCGGTACGATCAGCATTTTTAAAGCATTGAGAAACAGAGCGCCAAGGTAGCTAGTCACACTCAGTAGCGATATCCCGAAAATCTCAGTACTGGGTTCAAATATCAGGCCAACAATAACGGCGAACACAAGTGCAAGCAGAATTTGTGCGTACAGAGGCCAGCGCAAGGGGCTGCGCTGTAACTGTCTGGGTATTATTTTCATAGAGCCACCCTGGTAAATTGAATATCTGCGAACCAGTCATACGCTCACGATTAGCCCTTAGACATCAAGCTGCAGATGAATCTGGACTATTCTAGTGCACGGGGATTTTTATGAATTTCATAATCACGACTGATTTCTGCCAGTGCGGCATCATATTCAGCATTTGCCAGTTCAGACAAACGCTGACGTTTGATCGTGTCCAGTTGTGCCTGCTCGACTTTATCAGGAGTTATAACCTGAGTTAAAATCACAACTGCTGCATCGGCATTCGGCAAAGAAATTTCATCCACACTGAGCTTGCCTGGCTCGGGTTTTGGCATTTCAAAAGTACGCCGTAAGGTACCCGGATCAATTTTGTTCGTATCACTGCGTTTTAACAGTTGCGGTTTTTCCAGTATCACGCCCCGGGCAACAAGACTGCTGGCTTTTGCACCGGCGAGTAGTTTAGCTTTCGCTTCACGCGCTTTCGCCAGAACAATCGCGTGGGCTTTTTCACGTTTGAGTGCAGCTTCCAGTGTCGCACGCACCTGTTCGAGTGCCAGCCGCTGTGCTGGAACATGTTCACGAACTCGTAACACCATCGCCTGATCTGGGCCAGGTTCAATCACATCACTGTTCACGCCATCGTCGAGTACGGCACGCGAGAACGCTGCTTTGCGAATTTCGGGATTCGCCGCTATGCCTTTGCCAGAGCTGCGCGTCATTAATTCAGTATGCTGAATCGGCAGGCCCAATGCTTCGGCAGTGATATCCAGGCTATCGGGATTTTCATACGAGGTCGTTGCCATTAACTCAGTCTGGTCATAAAACACACCGCTAACAGCTTCATGTCTGAGAGCTGCTTCGAGTTGTGGGCGTTTTTCAGCAAATGTTTCTGGTTTTTGTTCGCGAACATCATCTAGACGTACTAAATGCAGTCCAAATTGGGTTTCTACTACGTCACTGACGTCACCCGCTTTCTTCAATGCAAACAATGCTTGTTCAAACGGTTTTACCATCTGGCCATGCTCGACCCAGTCGAGATCACCACCCTGCTCCGCAGAGCCAGTATCATCAGAATATTCTTTAGCCAAAGCAGCGAAAGATTCCCCCTCTGCGAGGGCCTGCTTTATTTTTTCGATCTTTGTCATCGCCGTTGCACGATCAGGTTCGGCCTTGATTAAAATATGACTGGCTTTACGCTGTTCGTTTTGTGACATCTGTGCCACATAATCATCGTAGGCACGTTTAAGTTTTTGCTCATCTAGCCTGGTGGCTTTTGCCAGCTGCGCAGCAGTCAACTCGATGTAATCCACTGACACCTGCTCTTTAGTCATGAACTGATCAGGACGCGCGTCATAAGCTGTCTGAATTTCTTCATCACTGACTGTAATCGTCGCTAGCTCATTATCCGCACTGAACTTGAGCAGGCTGACTTCACGTTGCTGGGCTTCAAGTTTTGCCAGCTGTTCGATCTCTGCATCAGTGACAAAACTGGTCGCACGCACGCCGGTACTGAACTGACTGACACGAATATCATTGCGCAAAACTTCTTCAAACTCGGGAACTGACTGATTGCGCGAACGTATCAAACTTTCGAACGTGGCACGATCGAACTCACCGTTTTGACTGAAAATTGACCTGATATTGCTAAATAGCTGGGCATCGGAAACACGATAACCATTATCGCGAGTGTAGGCTTCGAGAAGTTTCTGGTTGATCAGCTGATCAAGCACCTGACTTTTAATCATGGCATCAGAAAATGGAAGATTGTCACCAAAACGACTGCGCAATTCCTGTTTTTTTCGGGTGACGCTATTATCCAGCTCCTGCACAGAAATTTTTGCATCGCCAACAGTGGCAGCATTCGGAGCCTCGCCACCACCAAGGTATGACTGTATGCCCCAGAGTGCAAACGGCAAACTGATTAGCGCGATGACAAATCCGCCTAACCAGCCCTTAATTCGATCATTTATCGCCTGTAACATGAATATAACTCTTCAATCAAAAATACAGTATCGGGATATTTGTGGATGGATTATATCTGAATATGACCAGACGCCGCAGGAGCGAATCGCAGTTCGCTGGCCTGAAGTTTCGCTGGCCTGAGCAGATATTTATAGAAATTAAGGTAATGCGTAATATGGCGGACCGGACGGGACTCGAACCCGCGACCTCCGGCGTGACAGGCCGGCATTCTAACCAGCTGAACTACCGGTCCGTAATTTGGTGGGTGCTGAGGGGATCGAACCCCCGACATTCGCCTTGTAAGGGCGACGCTCTACCAGCTGAGCTAAGCACCCTGTCCGAAAGAGCGCGCTAGTTTACGGCATCTTTCAGCGCTTTGCCAGGCTTGAATGCAGGAACATTGGCCGCAGAGATTTGAATCTCGGCACCGGTCTGCGGATTACGGCCAGTACGTGCCGAACGCTTACGTACCATGAACGAACCAAAACCAACAATGCTTACCTGATCACCACTTTTGAGCGCACCAGAGACTGCAGAAATCACGCCATCAAGTGCACGTGCAGCATCAGCTTTTGTCAGTCCTGCTGCTTCTGCAACAGCATCTACCAGTTCAGTTTTATTCATTGGAATTTCCTGTGTTGGAGGTGGAAGAGTTTTTCTTTAGTTTTTAGTCTTATGACTTATTGCTAGCTGCAAAATCTAAAATGCCAGCGCTACGAACAAGTGTAGAAAAAACGCTGTTTTTATACCAGCCTCCAGCATCACGTGTCAACGTAAATACTTTTAAAAACTGGTAAAAAAACAGCGTTTTACTACTTTACAAGCCACAATTTAATGCGGCCTGATTGCATCAGTCGATTTTTTTCCTTTAGCACGTCCACTTGTCTTTCTGTCACTTGCAGGCACCTCTTCAAGTGGAGTCGGCACTTTTTGCAGGGCCACTTCGAATACCTGGTCAATCCATTGCAGCGGACGAATATCCAGCTTGCTGAGGACATTTTTGGGTATTTCAACCAGATCTTTCTTGTTTTCAAGCGGAATAATCACGGTCGTGATGCCAGCACGATGCGCAGCCAGCAGTTTTTCCTTGAGGCCGCCGATGGGTAATACCTCACCCCGCAGCGTAATCTCGCCGGTCATCGCAACGCTGGCTTTCACCGGAATACCGGTCAACACTGACGCCAGCGCGGTGCACATGCCAATCCCTGCACTCGGGCCATCTTTCGGCGTAGCACCTTCGGGCACATGAATATGCAAGTCTTTGTTTTCCTGAAAATCAGGTGCCAGTCCCAGTGAGGCGGAACGACTACGAACGACTGTCATCGCGGCCTGAATCGACTCCTGCATCACATCACCCAGCTGGCCGGTATGCGACAACTTGCCCTTACCCGGAACCACTGCAGATTCAATCGTGAGCAACTCGCCACCGACTTCAGTCCAGGCCAGACCATTGACCTGACCGACCTGATCTTTCTCTTCAGCGACCCCATAACGAAAACGTTTAACCCCCAGATATTTTTCTAGATTGCGCGCGGTAACCTGCACACCTTCTGCACCGGGTTTCAATACCATTTGCTTGACAACTTTACGGCAGACTTTTGCAATTTCACGTTCCAGACCACGGACACCCGATTCACGCGTATAGAAACGCACGATGTCGCGCAGGCCGCCATCTTTCAGAATCAATTCATCTGTCTTAAGGCCATTGTTTTCCATTTGCTTGGGCAGCAAATAGTTTTTCGCGATCTCGACCTTTTCATCTTCAGTGTAACCCGGCAGACGAATCACTTCCATACGGTCGAGCAATGGCGCAGGAATGTTGAGTGAGTTCGCGGTGGCCACAAACATAACATCAGACAAGTCAAAATCGACTTCCAGATAATGATCTGAAAATGTATGGTTCTGTTCCGGATCGAGCACTTCGAGCAAAGCCGATGCCGGGTCACCGCGGAAATCGGCCGCCATTTTGTCGATTTCATCGAGCAGAAATAATGGATTACGGGTACCCACTTTGGAAAGATTTTGTATCACCTTGCCCGGCAGGGAACCAATATAGGTACGCCGATGACCCCGAATTTCAGATTCATCGCGCACCCCGCCCAGCGCCATACGCGTGTATTTACGATTTGTTGCCCGCGCCATCGACTGGCCCAGCGAAGTTTTACCGACACCCGGCGGTCCAACTAAACACAAAATCGGGCCTTTGAGTTTTTTCACACGTTGTTGAACCGCGAGATATTCAAGAATACGCTCTTTCACTTTTTCCAGACCATAGTGGTCATCGTTCAGCACTTTCTCGGCTGCCGCAAGATCATTGCGTATTTTACTTTTCTTTTTCCACGGACAATCGGCCAGCCAGTCAATGTAGTTTCTGACTACAGTGGCTTCGGCCGACATTGGCGACATCATCTTGAGCTTGTTGAGTTCGCTGGTGGCTTTCTTTTTCGCTTCCTTGCTCATACCGGCTTCTTCGATACGACGTGCAAGTTCTTCAACTTCGTTCGGTGCATCTTCCATATCACCAAGCTCTTTTTGAATCGCTTTCATCTGCTCGTTGAGATAATACTCGCGCTGGCTTTTTTCCATTTGCTGTTTTACACGACCACGGATGCGCTTCTCAATTTGCAGTAGATCAATCTCGGCATCGATCAGGCTCATTAAATATTCGAGGCGCTTGTGCACATCAAACATTTCCAGCACTTTTTGTTTTTCTTCCAGCTTCAGCGACATATGCGCGGCGATGGTATCGGACAGGCGCGAAGGCTCATCAATACCAGCGAGTGAAGTCAGGATTTCAGCGGGGATTTTTTTATTGAGTTTCACATACTGATCGAAGACGCCGAGAATGGAACGCGACAGAATCTCGAGTTCGCGATCATCTTCCGGCAGCACATCGTCCAGCAGCTCATATTTACCGACAAAGAAATTATTTTCGTGAACGTCAACCACACGGGCGCGTTGTGCACCCTCGACCAGCACTTTGATGGTGCCATCAGGCAACTTGAGCAATTGCAAAATGGTCGCAAGTGCTCCGATTTCGTGCACGTCTTTGATACCTGGTTCATCGATATCTGCACTTTTTTGCGCCACTAGCAGAATCTGCTTGTTATCCTGCATCGCCGCGTCGAGCGCCTGTATCGATTTTTCACGACCAACGAACAGGGGGATCACCATATGCGGATAAACCACTACATCGCGCAAGGGTAATACTGGGACTTCGTTGGCGGATTGGGTCGACTGCGTGCTCTGGTCGCTTAAGCTGGCCATATATGCCTCAAGGTTGCGATAACTGTGCTACTGAAGTGTGGGCGACGAGTCCGGATTTCAATCCCTGACCTGCCATATTATTCTAATGATTATTTCGCCTGGCCCTGACTTTTTTCTCTGGGTAAAGACTTCCGATCATCGTATTGCACGCTGTTGTCACCACCTTCGTAGACCAGATACGGGGGCGCGTCGCCATTAATCACGGCTTCATCAATGACCACTTTTGACACCCCTTCCTGTGATGGCAGATCGTACATGGTATCGAGCAAAACATTTTCCAGAATCGTGCGCAAACCACGCGCACCGGTCTTGCGTTGCATGGCTTTTTTGGCAATCGCGCGCAAAGCATCTTCACGCAGTTCCAGTTCACAATTTTCCATTTCGATCATCTTGGAATATTGTTTCGCCAGTGCATTTCTTGGTTGTGTCAAAATCGTGATCAGGGCTTCTTCATCCAGTTCGTCCAACGTCGCAACGACCGGCAAACGACCGACAAACTCAGGAATTAAACCATATTGAATCAGGTCATCGGCTTCGAGGTCACGCAGGATATCACTGGACGGCTTGTCATTATCTTTAACGCGCACTTCGGCACCAAAACCAATACCGGTTTTTTCAGAGCGATTCTGAATCACTTTTTCCAGACCCGCGAATGCGCCACCACAGATAAATAAAATTTTCGAGGTATCGACCTGCAAAAACTCCTGCTGGGGATGCTTGCGACCACCCTGTGGCGGTACCGAGGCAATGGTACCTTCGATCAGTTTTAGCAGCGCCTGCTGTACGCCCTCACCAGACACATCACGGGTGATCGATGGATTGTCAGACTTGCGTGAGATCTTGTCAATCTCATCGATATACACAATACCGGTCTGCGCTTTCTCAACATCGTATTCACATTTTTGCAGCAATTTCTGAATAATGTTTTCGACATCCTCGCCGACATAACCGGCTTCGGTCAGGGTAGTTGCATCTGCAATCGTAAATGGCACATTGAGTAAACGTGCGAGAGTTTCAGCGAGCAATGTTTTGCCGGAACCGGTTGGCCCGATCAGCAGAATATTACTCTTGGATAATTCGATATCGTCTTTTTTGTTTTTGACTTCAAGGCGTTTGTAATGATTGTACACCGCCACTGCGAGTACGCGCTTGGCGCGATCCTGACGAATCACATAGTCATTCAAAATGTCGTTGATTTCGTGTGGTGTCGGTAACTTGCGAATCGCCGAACTGGACTCTTCTTCCATCTCTTCGCGAATAATGTCGTTACACAGTTCGACACATTCGTCGCAAACATAGACCGACGGCCCGGCGATGAGCTTTTTGACTTCGTGCTGACTCTTTCCACAAAAGGAACAGTAGAGAAGTTTTTCGTTTCCAGAGGCTTGCTTGTCGTCGCTCATTAAGGGGTCTCAGCTATTGGTTCAGGCTTTACCTTGCCAATTTGTAGCGTTTTTGGCAAGAGTAGGTTCGTAGCGAAGCGCTTTTATACTAACAATAGCGTACAGGCTCGATTTCAACAGAATTTTTTCGGTTAAAACACCAGTATTTTGTAGTGTTACACAAAAAAACGCCGCTTTAAGCCAAATTTGTCGGCTTTTTGCTCAACTACGTCGTGACAGCACTTCGTCGATCAGACCGTAGGCCACCGCCTCATCACCACCCATGAAATTGTCACGATCCGTATCCTGATCAATTTTTTCCAGGCTCTGGCCGGTGTGATCCGCCAGTAATTGATTGAGCTGCTTACGAATTTTCAAAATTTCGCGGGCATGGATGTCGATATCGGTGGCCTGGCCCTGAAACCCACCCAGTGGCTGATGGATCATCACCCGCGAATGCGGCAGCGCGTAGCGCTTGCCCTTGGTGCCACCGGCAAGCAACACTGCGCCCATACTGGCCGCCTGACCCACGCACAGCGTGCTGATATCAGGCTTGATGAACTGCATGGTGTCGTAAATCGCCATGCCAGCGGTCACTGAGCCACCGGGAGAATTAATGTACAGCGAAATATCTTTCTCGGGATTTTCCGATTCCAGAAACAGCAGCTGCGCCACGATGAGGTTGGCCATATGATCTTCCACCGGGCCGACGATGAATACCACGCGCTCTTTGAGCAGGCGCGAATAAATATCGTAAGAACGCTCGCCACGCGAGGTCTGTTCGACCACCATGGGCACCAGATTGAGCGCCTGGGTGTCCAGTGCGCCACCGGACTGTTTTTCAAACCACTGATTTTTATGATACATAGTATTACCTGCGAGCTTATTACCTGTGAGCCAGGGCGGAGCCAGAATTAAAGCGCCGGCCTGGGATTCATCAATTCATCGAATGTTCTGTCCTGCATCGTGACCTCGGCCTGGGTCGCGATCCAGTCGACCACCATATCTTCCATCACCAGGGTTTCGATACCACGAAGCAACTGGGGGTTGCTCTGATAATAGCGAACAACTTCCGCCGGGTCTTCGTAATCTTTCGAAATAGTTTCGATGCGCTCGCGAACCTTGTCCTGATCGACCTGGATGGCTGAGATTTTGATGGCTTCTGCCAGCAACATACCCAGCTGCACACGGCGGCGCGCCTCGTTCATATAACTGTCCAGCGGCAAATCACTACCCTGCTGCTCGCTGGCCTGCTGTTTCAGGGTCTCGGCTTCCTGCTGTACCAGCGCGTCTGGAATCTCCACCGGATTCGCCGCCGCCAGTTTTTCCATGACATCGCCTTTCATTTCAGCACGAATCCGGTTCTCGAGCTCGCGCTCCATATTGGCTCTGATGTCCTGCCTGAGTTTGTCCAGTCCACCTTCTGTGACCCCAAACTGCTTCGCAAATTCATCATCCAGCGCCGGCGGCTCGGGAGCCTCGACTTTGCTGACTGTGACAGCAAACTCAGCCGTCTTGCCCTGTAAATGTTCGGCCTGGTAATCGGCTGGAAAGGTTACCGTGACGCTCACCTGACCCTCTTTGGCAACACCGACCACCTGTTCTTCAAAGCCCGGGATCATGCGACCGGAACCAAGCACCAGCGGCACCGCAGTCGCACTGCCACCTTCAAAGGCTTCGCCAGCGATGGTGCCGACAAAATCCACAGTGACACGATCTTCGTTCTGCGCGGCACGCTCGACCTCCTGCCAGCCAGTGGCCTGTTTGCGTAGGGTTTCCAGCATGGTATCGATATCGCTGTCAGCTACGCTCGCGGCTGGCTTGCTGATCTTGAGCTCGGCGACGGGTGCCAGTGTGACTTCGGGGTAGATTTCAAAACTGGCGGTGTATTCCAGTGGCTGACCCGGTTTGATCGACTCAGTATTAATCACCGGATCGCCCGCCGGTCGCAAATTTTCCTGCCTCAGCGCATCGCGGAAACTGGTTTGCATCAGCTCGCCGGCAACTTCCTGCAGAACCTGCTGACCATAACGCTGCTTAACGACTGAAAGCGGCACCTTACCGGGCCGAAAACCATCGACCTTGACTCTGCCCTGCAAAGATTTAAGACGGTTCGCAACTTCGCTATCGAGCGCTTCGCTGGGTACCTGGATCGTGATCTTACGCTTCAGGCCTTCGCCCGTTTCCACCGACACTTGCATGACAACCTCAGTTAAATATGTAATACGTTGATTTAATTAAATATGGTGCGAGAGGAGAGACTCGAACTCTCACGTCTAAGACACTGGAACCTAAATCCAGCGCGTCTACCAATTCCGCCACTCTCGCCTGATTTCAGGCGCGCATATTAACAAAAAAGCCGCTACAGAGGCGGCTTTTTCCTGGTCCATACAGACCTGGAGTAACTAACATCGCGATCCGATCAGTCAATACTCAATTTTGCCAGAATTTCCAGGAACGTTTACCCTGCTCAGCAGCCTTTTGAGTTTCATCAATCCCGGTACCAGCCTGATTCAGCGTTTCTTTCGCCCTGGTTGCTGATCGCTCAACCGCAGCATTCGCTGCATCGCCAGCAGCTATCTGCTGCGCGCGAAACTCGGTATCCGTGCTGTTCGAAACCCCCGCGCGCTCACGCACAGCATCACGATTGCGATCAGTTCTGTGGTCACGACCACCATCTTCACGGTCATCTTCGCGCTCGTTTTCACGCTCATTATCTTTCTTTTCGTCACGATCTTCATCTTCACGGTCTTTGCCGTCCTTGCGATCATCGTCTTCATCACGCTCTTTTTTGCTCTTACGAGCATCGTCGTCGCGATCTTTGTATTTTTTATTTTTCTTTTCGCGGTCCCTGTCTTCGTCATCATTCTCGCGATCTTTATGCTTATTCTTCATGCCATCAACATGAGACTCAACATCATTGCGTGATGGCTTGCCGGAACCGGCCCAGGAAGGCTTCTCAGCAGATGCCGAGGTGCCGAGTAACAGCATGCATGTCGCTGCAATCGTAATTAAATATTTCATATTCTTTGTCCTGCTATTAGTGAATCGGGTGGGTTCTTAGATGTGCGGCGTGGCAGTGATACTGAATTAACAGGGTCAGATTTTGAATGCAGACCACCTGCGCACAAGTAAATGTCAGACTGGAGTTTACCCCGATACTTCCACCGGTAAAGTAAACTATTGTTAAATACAGCTAGCAGCCGAGACTGGATCTGGGTCAAAAATAAAGAATAGAGCGCGCTCCGTGCGCCCTGGAGTGACTGGTGGGCCCTGTGAGACTCGAACTCACGACCAAGAGATTAAGAGTCTCCTGCTCTACCAACTGAGCTAAAGGCCCGGATTTGCTGACAACGATGGCAGATGACCAGGGTGCTGCAAGCCTGACACTTCTGCTATCACCACGCGTGTGTGCATGGTGCTCGCATTTCCATGTACAGCCATTTGGCGACTGATACGGTTTCAAAAAAACATGCGCGCTCCGCGCACACTATTTGCGAGTTCGCAGCTACTCGCAAATCTGGGGTGAGTGATGGGACTTGAACCCACGACGACTGGAATCACAATCCAGGGCTCTACCAACTGAGCTACACCCACCATAAACTTTTATCAAAACACTTAAAACTATTTAACCGAGTTTGGTGCGCCCGGCAGGACTCGAACCTGCGACCCTCGGCTTAGCTTACCAACTACGTCTTTCGACGCCCCGCAGAACGAGTTTGTGGTCTGGACTATCACTTCACCATCACAGGTGTTGCACGTTTAGTCTCTACGGAACCCGTCTAAAATCAGCCGCTAACCTCACGTTCTTTAGCTGATTGTTTCGCGGTGTTTCTACCCTCAGGGTCACTGAACGTCCGTATTTCTTCGGATCCAGGTAATAACACTCATCTGTGTCAGGGCAATACACGCAATAAAGGTCGATGTCACTTTTATCGATATGTTGCGTATGGGTGCCGTTTTTATCCGCCCAGCATGAGCGAAAATGCACCGTGATACCCCCTGTCTTGTCCACAGATTTGTACTTTACCTGTACACGCTTGAATGCCTTTTCTCTGTATGCAACCAGATCAAAGGGCGCGTGTTCAGTAACGGGATTTAACAAAATAAACCCCTGCTCATACATATCGAGCTGAGCCTTCAAAACACCCAGGTCACCTTTATCTTTGGTGTGATGCATACCTTAATGGTAGCGTCATACCATCGGATGGGTCAACCAACGGTTTCCTCGGGATTGCCATCAGCCCAGACGAATCTGGCTGTTAAGGTTTCCCCGATACGGTGCAATCCACTTTACAGGTTCTGTTTTCCTGTAAAGGCTCCTCGAGCACACATCTATGTGCGCACTTAAAGGCCGATGCTCTATCCAGCTGAGCTACGGGCGCATTACCAGGTTATTAGTTTCAACTAATAACAGGATCTGGTCGGGGTAGAGAGATTACAAAATACATCCCTGCATTTTGCCCTTCGGGCCGCCATTATAGAAGGCGGCGGCCCTGTCGCTCCCGGCGATTTTGTATTCCGGGCTATCCTTGCCCTCCACCCTCCAGGCCGCGCCTGCGCGCGTTCAAAATCGCTCCCGGCGATTTTGTCGAACTCTTATCGTTCGCCTCTCTCTACTTAATCCGTTCATCAGATCTGCCATCTGCAAATCCGGTTCTATCTGGTCGGGGTAGAGAGATTCGAACTCCCGACATCCTGCTCCCAAAGCAGGCGCGCTACCAGACTGCGCTATACCCCGTAATTTTTCAATTCTTTATACAGCTCCACCAATCTGAGGCCAGCGCGCTACCGATCTATTATCAGTAGCCGGCGCTACCCCCCCCAAATTTTTACTGCTTCCTGGCGACCGTGGTCCGCCAAAACAGGGGTTAAACTCACTTAAATTCGGTTCTGGAATCACCCCCGTCACGAACTTTCAGGCGAATCACTGAGTGCAAATATAGCCATTTTTTTCAGCCGCTGCCCGCTATTCATTTAGCCGGCTCAGGCGAGGCGGGGATGTTACGCGCTGACCACTGGAGGGTCAAGCCATGTCGCTGTTTATTGTGCCATTATCCTCGCCAGCGGGGTTTCCTGCCTTGTCGCCGTCGGCCCGAGCATGAGAGAATCGCCGGCTTCGGCAAGGGCACCTGCCACAGCACAAGAGAATCGAATGCCAGCAAAGATTATCAATGGAAAAACCCTCGCCGCCAAAATTCGTGAGCAGGTGCGCCAGCAGGTCGCGCAACGCTCTAGTACAGGTAAGCGCGTTCCCGGACTGGCTGTGATTCTGGTGGGTACCGACCCGGCATCGCAGGTATATGTCGGCAAAAAAATTGAATCCTGCAAAGAAGCCGGACTCGTCTCTCACGCCTTTGAATTAGACAGCAGCACCAGCGAAGCCCGGCTGCTGTCGATTATCAGCAAACTCAATGCTGATGCCAGCATTGATGGAATTCTGGTGCAATTACCCCTGCCTGCGCACATTGACACCAATACCGTGATCGAGGCGATCGACCCAGGTAAAGACGTCGACGGTTTTCATCCTTATAACATTGGTCGCCTGGCACAACGCAACCCGGCGCTACGCCCATGCACACCTTTTGGTGTTATTAAACTGCTCGACAGCATCGGTGAAACATATAAGGGTCGCGATGCCTGCGTAGTTGGCGCGTCTAATATTGTGGGTCGACCGATGAGCCTGGAACTGTTACTCGCCGGCGCGACCGTGACGGTCTGTCATCGTTTTACCCACAATCTTGCACGACACGTGGCCGCAGCCGATTTACTGGTGGTGGCAGTCGGCAAACCCGGTATTGTGAAAAGCGAATGGATAAAACCCGGCGCCACCGTGATCGACGTTGGCATCAATCGCAATGAAAGTGGCAAACTGACAGGCGACATCGACTACGCTGCAGCCGCAGAACGCGCCGGCTGGATTACACCTGTTCCCGGCGGAGTGGGTCCGATGACCGTGGCCATGTTATTGTACAACGCTCTGCAATCTGCAGAGAGCAGGAACAGCTGAGCTCCTAAGCCCCAAAATATTGGCTCGCAAATAAACGCTAACGTTCTTTTCATGCTCTCACGGCACACTACGCTTACATAATCATTAGCTTTTATTTGCGGAATATTTTCTATGCTTTTTTATATCATTTTTTTACAACTCACACATTAAATATCCAGCTCTTCGTATTTCACCAGACCGCGTAACACCATATCAGTGTGACTCACGATGCCTATGACTTTTCGATTTTCGACCACCGGCGCGCGCGACAGATTAAAACGTTCAAAATAGCGCGCACAATAACGAATATCCATATCGGGATCGACTGGTAATAATGGCTTGGACATGATTTCGTAAACATTCACCCGGTAAGGCGAACGATCTTTTGCCAACACACTGGTGGCAATATCTGTAATCAACACCATACCGTATTCATCATTCTCATCGCGTTTGTTGACGATTAGAGTTTTGGTTTCGACATGATTCATGGTACGCAGTGCTTCCATAACTGTCATCCGGCCATCGACTATATCGAATTCGGTTTTCATCACGTCGCGCACTCGTATAATTTTACCCCTCGGGTTCATAATCTTTCCTCCACCACATCAGTCAGTTTTTCTATCTGAGCGCCCACACCAACGGCATCCTCAACATCAATCTGGATTGCAATTCCAGTGCCTGGCGATGTGTCGAACTCGCCGACAACACATATCTTTTCCAGAATGTGTCGACTCAGATGCTCTTCTACCAGAAATAGCAGGACATCACGTTGTGTCTCCAGCGACAATCCAAAAAATGTTTTCTTTAGTTCCAGACCTTCACCACGCGCGTTATTAATCACCGTGGCACCAGTGGCGCCGGCCTCGCGCGCAGCCGTCATTACTTTTTCGGACTTCGTATCTTCAACAAAAGCCAGTATTAATTTAAAGTGCATATAGCTAAACCTCCAGCCGATTGTTCACAGCCGATAGTTGTTGTACGACAAATCATTGTTATCTCAGTTATCCTGACTGATCTTACTGGACGATTTTTTTCTGGTCCGCCGTCTACGTCTAAAATCCGATATTTGCGCATAACCAAGCACCGAGATAATCGGGAACAGACAGGCAAATGCAATCAAACCAAAGCCGTCGAGCAATGCACTGCGGCCGGGAACCGCTTCCGCCAGACCCAGTCCCAGAGCAGCCACCAGTGGCACAGTCACCGTCGAGGTGGTGACACCACCGGAGTCGTAGGCCAGAGGCACAATCGATCTGGGCGCAAAAAAAGTTTGCACCACTACAATGGCATAAGCTGCGATGATAAAGTAGTACAATGGCGCACCGATTACTATCCGGTAGGTTCCCAGTGAAAGCCCCACGGCGACGCCAAGCGCCACCGCCAACCGCAAGCCCTGAATACCAATGGTGCCGCCCGACACCTCATGCGCCTTGATCGCAACTGCAATCAGCGCAGGTTCTGCAATCGTAGTACCTATACCCACTGCAAACGCAAACAGATACACCCAGTAATAGTCCGACCACTGTAAGGCTCCACTACTGAGGCGCACACTGGCGAGAAAGTCAGGTGCAGTCAGTTGCTCTGCCATGGCACGCCCCAGAGGAAACAGCGCCTGTTCCAGCCCCAGCAGGAATAAGGTGATACCAATCAGCACATACAGCATGCCGATGAGTACTTTGCGCAACTGATGCACTCGTCTGCGAATCACCAGAAACTGAAAACCAAATATAATAACCGCTATTGGCAGCACATCCAGCAGGGTGGAATACAGCAGGTCGACAAGATTACTGACAAATAAATTCACGACACAATGCCATAGATCAGGACAAAAATAATCGGCATCAAAGATGCGAAGGCAATCAGGCCAAAGCCATCGAGCATGGGATTACGGCCATTAATCGACGAGGCCAGACCAATACCCAGCGCAGTCACCAGCGGTACCGTGATGGTCGATGTGGTGACTCCACCGGAGTCATAGGCAATCCCAATAATTTCTGCGGGTGCCAGCGTAGTCAATACGATTACCAGCACATAGCCGGCCATGATCATGAGATGAATCGGCCAGTTCAGCAGTATCCGTAGCACGCCCACAACAATCGCCACCCCAACTGACAGTGCGACGATTAAACGCAAACTATCGGCATAGGACTTCAAGGACTGCTCGCTATTCACTATCTGACCACCGTCCGCCGCGACCCGGGCAGCTTCGTCCGCCACCACGATCAATGCCGGTTCTGCAATCGTGGTGCCAAAACCCAGCGCAAATGCAAACGCGAGCAACCAGAAGGCACTGCCTTTACGCGCGAATGCGTGCGCCATGGATTCGCCTAACGGGAACAGCCCCATATTGAGGCCATAGATAAAGAAGGTTAGCCCGAGTATCACAAAACTCACGCCAGCGACCAGACTCGCGATATGTTCCAGCGGTTGCTGCAACACCACAATCTGAAAAAATGCGATCACCAGAATAATCGGCAGCAGATCACGCGCACTACCCAGCAGTGATAGCATAAAAGCACGAAGGGAAGATTTCAAATGGTAAATCCCGTACGGCTGGTGTTGAATGGGAACAAGGCACGCCTTGTTTCTGAGTCTAAGTTTACAAACTGAATGCAGATAAGACTATAACTTTAGTCAATCCAGTCGAAAAAATCGTTTCGTATTTTGCAAAGCAATCTGGGCCAGCTGTTCCTCAGCAATCCCCATGCAGGCCGCAGTTGTTTTCGCTATATGCGGCAACAAATACGGTTCGTTGCGGCGTTTATCAACAGGCAGTTGTTTTAAATCGCGTGGTAATAAGTACGGCGCATCGGTTTCCAGCATGAGTTTATCCGATGGTATACACTTGACTGCCTGCTGCAAAGCCCGACCTCGTCGTTCATCACAAATCCAGCCAGTGATGCCCAGATAACAGTCTAATTCGAGATATTCGTGCGCCAGGGCTTCACCTTCGGTGAAACAGTGCACCACCACATCGACCAGTGTGGCACGAAAATTTTGCAAAATTGCGACAAAATCATCGTGCGCATCGCGCTGGTGCAAAAAAACCGGCAAGCCATGCTCAGCTGCGATCTCAAGCTGGATTTCAAACGCACTACGCTGCGCCTGCGGCGAAGAATAATTACGGTTGTAATCGAGACCACACTCACCAATCGCCACCACATGCGGTAATCCGGCAAACTCACGAAATACATCAGTAGCGATCTGATCAAAATTATCGGCATGGTGTGGATGCATGCCCGCCGTTGCATACAGCACACCGGGGTATTGCAGACAAAGCTCGCTGGCCTGCTGGCTATGCTCAACATCCGTGCCAGTGACAATCATCTGACCGACACCGACTGCCTGTGCACGTGCAATCACATCCGCCAGATCGTGGCGAAACGCACTGCCTGTTAAATTGACACCAATGTCTATGTAACTCATCATGCTGCGGTATGATACAGCAGCCTGTCACGAACGCCACTGGAAACCGCATGAATCAAGTCAGCCTGTGTATTGTCTGTAATCACCCGCACTTGCTGGAACAGGCGCAGAGCTTTTCACAGGCGCATCAATTGCCAATATACACACAGCTCAATGACAACTTCGCCCTGCAATTGTATTTTCAACCGGCTGGTATAGAACTCTACCATCGCGAACTCGCCACCAGTATCCAGGTGGATTTTCTAAGTGGTGCACTGGCACATCGTGAAAAATTCGGTGGTGGCAAAGGCCAGGCCATCGCCAAAGCCATTGGCCTGCACAAATTCGACCGACCCACAGTCATCGATGCCAGCGCCGGACTGGCGCGCGATGCTTTTGTACTTGCCACACTCGGTTGCCAGCTCACACTAGTTGAGCAATCGCCGGTGTTGTATTGCATGATCAAGGATGGTATCGAACGCGCTTTACTGGCGAGCGATGCGACACATCCGGTCAATAACTTCAGCAATCTGGTATGCGCAAATACGCGCACATATCTGGAACACCTAAATCCGGATTCAAAGCCCGAGGTGATATATTTTGATCCAATGTATCCCGAGCGCAAGAAATCAGCACTGGTGAAAAAAGATATGCAAATTTTGCACAAACTCATCGGCACCCACCAGAACGAAAGCGCGCTACTGGATGTGGCGCTGCAATACGCCAGACGCAGAGTTGTGGTGAAACGTCCAATCCATGCCGAATCGTTGATCGGCATAAAACCCACCATGGCCATCACCGGCAAGAAGACGCGTTACGATGTGTACATCGTAAGTTAGGCTGCTATCACGAAAACAGGAGTTTTTCCGCTTCGGCATTAGCGTTTATTTGCGGATAGTTTTTTACTTAATCCCTGAAATTATTGAACTGCAGCGGCAACTCGAACTCTGCCGCTTTCAACATGGACATCACTGCCTGCAGGTCATCACGTTTTTTGCCCGTCACCCTGACCTGCTCACCCTGAATCGCGGCCTGTACTTTTAATTTTGAATCTTTGATCAGCGATACCACTTTCTTTGCATCTTCTTTGCCCAACCCTTCGCGCACAGTAATCACCTGCGCAACACGAATACCTCTGGGCTGGATCTTGTCGGGCTTCAGGCAACGCGTATCGATACCACGACCAATCATTTTCTTATACATAATATCGTGGATCTGTTTAATCTGAAAATCACTGCTAGCTTCCAGAGTGAGGGTACCGTCTTTGAGCTCTGCCTTTGAGTCGCTGCCCTTGAAATCAAACCGTGTGCCAACCTCGCGATTAATCTGATCAACCGCGTTTGTAAGTTCGTGTTTGTCGATTTCAGAAACCACATCAAAGGTAGGCATGTCCACGCTCCGCGTATTCGATTACAATAGTTCTATTATAATGAGTCTGTATCAAAAATCATCGTGAACATAGCATCAAACCAGACCAGGTCCAGCCATTTCGTGGCGCTGGGCGCTATCAGCATGTTCATTGCGATAGCCGCCGGAGCGTTTGGCGCACATAGTCTAAAACAAATATTATCGCTTGAGATGCTGGTGGTGTATCGCACTGCTGTGGAGTATCAGATCTATCATTCGCTCGGTTTGATTCTGGTGGGCCTGTTACCCAGCTGTAAAAACCACCTAGGAATATCCGTCAGTGGCTGGCTTATGCTGGTCGGTATCGTTATTTTTAGCGGTAGCCTGTATACACTCAGCCTCAGCGGTATTCGCTGGCTCGGCGCAATTACCCCAATGGGCGGACTGTGCTTTCTCGCCGCCTGGTTAAATCTGGCCTGGCAGACCTTCAGTTTTCGCGCTTAGCCTGACCCGGTCAACTGCGTCTGGTTTTCTTGCCCTGCGCCGCCGAAAAAATACCGCGCAGTATCGCGACTTCATGCACGGTAGTGCGCGCGCGATTGAACAGGCCTTTTAGCCGGCGCATGACAATTTCGGGATTATGCGTGCCAAAAAACTTAACCTCGTCGAGCATTTGATACAGATGCTGGTACATACCCTGCATCGCTTCAGAATTTGCCGGCACATCGTCGCGGTGTTTTTTACTACTGCTGGCTGATGGCAGCGCTTTGCCCAGCTGCGCCAATCTGAGTTCGTAGCATACTATCTGTACCGCAGCGGCCACATTCAGCGAGCTATAATCGGGATCAGTCGGGATATGCAGCAACGCATTGCACAGCTCCAGCTCTGCATTGGTAAGACCGACGCGCTCACGACCAAAGACAATCGCAACATCACCCGGCACGGTATTTTCACTGGCAATCTGCGCACACTCACGCGGCAAATACAGTGGCCACTGCATGCTGCGCAAACGCGCACTGGTGCCCGCCACCCAGGCACAACCGGCGACGCCCGCGGCCAGAGTTTTTACCACCACGGCCTCATTCAAAATATCCTCCGCTCCCGCAGAACGGCGATAGCCTTCGTCACCCAGTGCGGTGGCGGGATCAACCAGCACCAGCCGGCGCACACCCATATTTTTCATGGCACGTGCCGCGGCACCAATATTGCCCGGGTGCGAAGTATTCACCATGACGATGCGAATCCGGTCGAGCACCGCCTGCTGGTCAGTATTGAGTATTCCCATTGATCTATTCATCTTATGTATTTAACAGCCACCATAGTGTGTCTGGCACCACATTCTGCTATTATTCACGCCCATCGGGCCTGCCCCACAACGTTCTTTAGAAATTTGCCATGAATCCACAAGTTACTATCGCTGTCCGCGCCGCGCGTGCGGCGGGAAATATTATCACGCGCAGCATGGATCGCATCGACCGACTCACGATTGCGTCCAAGGGCAGCAATGATTTCGTCACCGAAATCGACCACAGGGCCGAGCAGGCGATCATTGAAGTGCTGCGCCAGGCCTACCCGGATCATGGTATTCTGGCCGAAGAAAGCGGCCTGCAAAATAACACTGCTGAATCCCAGTGGATTATCGACCCCCTCGATGGCACCACCAATTTTCTTCATGGCTTTCCACAGTTTGCGGTATCCATTGCGCTGCGTCATAAAAACCGACTGGAAGTCGGTGTCATCTACGATCCGGTCACTCAGGAACTGTTCACCGCCGCGCGCGGCGAAGGCGCGCAGCTCAATGAAAAACGCATTCGTGTCAGCAATCGCAAAGGGCTGGACGGTGCTTTGCTCAGCACCGGCTTTCCCTATCATGACCAAAGTTATTTAGATACCTACCTTGCGACGCTGAAAGCCCTGATGCAACCCAGCGCCGGGATACGCCGTCCAGGCTCAGCCGCGCTGGATCTGGCCTGGTGTGCGGCCGGTCGCAGCGACGGTTTCTGGGAGTTCAATCTCAAGCCCTGGGATATTGCTGCCGGTGCCCTGCTGGTGCGCGAAGCCGGCGGCATTGTTTCCGATCTCAACGGCGGTGAAAATTACCTGCAGTCTGGTGATATTCTCGCTGGCGGGCCGAAAGTGTATCCGGCGATGCTGCAGAAAATCCACCCGATTGTCAGTGCCAGTGATTACCGCAAAAGCTGAAGCTGCTTAAAGCCTGCTGTATTCATCCGGGGTGTAGGCCTTGATGGTGAGCGCGTGAATCGCACCACTCTGAATATGCTCGTTGACTGCGGCGTACACCATCTTTTGCTCGGCGATCATAGTTTTGCCCTCGAACACCGGCGAAACTACGACAGCAGTATATTTACCACCGGCCTCGGTCACCGTCGCCTCGCAATCTTCAATCGCAGCCTCGATTAATTTTTTAATATCTTCTACTTGCATAAATAATCACCTGTAATAATTGTGGGCATAATACAACGTCAGGCGACACAGATACACGCACATTCACCTTGGTTATATCGGAACCAGCAAACTAAGCGATGTTCTATTCGACAAGCCCACGCTGATTTGTTGAAATGGCTCACTTCATTGATGAGTCACCAAAGATGCAACCCAAAACCCTCAAACCCGAAGAATATTTCGTTAAAGACGAACCGTATTATCAACCTGTGGACGAAGAAATTGCTGTGTTCGAAGCCGCATACGCACAATGTCTGCCGGTATTGCTAAAAGGCCCGACTGGCTGCGGCAAAACCCGTTTCATAAAATACATGGCGTGGAAACTCAAACGCCCGTTGATTACCGTGTCCTGTCACGATGACCTGACTGCTTCGGATCTGGTTGGACGATTTTTAATTTCCGGTGGCGAAACGATCTGGATCGATGGTCCGCTGGCACGCGCTGTGCGCCACGGCGCCATCTGTTATCTCGATGAAGTGGTCGAAACCCGCAAAGATACGACAGTAGTGATTCACCCACTGGCGGATGACCGCCGCGTGCTGCCGATGGAAAAAGTCGGCGAGATACTTGAAGCGACCTCCAAATTCTGTCTCGCGATTTCCTACAACCCGGGATATCAGAGCGTGATGAAAGATCTCAAACAAAGCACACGACAACGCTTTGTCGCCCTCGATTTTGATTATCCGAATGCAACACTGGAAACCGAGATCATCGTCAGCG
Source organism: Gammaproteobacteria bacterium (assembly GCA_030148865.1). Taxonomy (GTDB): domain Bacteria; phylum Pseudomonadota; class Gammaproteobacteria; order SZUA-229; family SZUA-229; genus JASBSR01. Next base: position 30,520 of record JASBSR010000003.1, on the reverse strand, counting down.
AAACCGGCATCGATAAAAACACCGCCAGTCAGCTGGTCAAGTTTGCGCACATGACGCGCGACCTCAAAGGCAGCGGCCTCGACGAAGGCGCATCGACACGCTTACTGGTACACGCTGCAAAGTTGATTCGCGACGGCATTAAACCAGTGACTGCCTGCAAAACCGCGATTGCCCAGACGATTACCGACGACGCTGACATGCTCACCGCCATGCATGAACTTTCGTCCTCGCTGTTTTAAACAGCCCGCTCATGGCGCACGAACCGCTTAGCACTGAAGACATCATCGCTTGCCTCGATGAATGCCTCGAAGTCGAATTTTCTTTTGTTGAAAATGAAACCCCGGCACAGGCGATAGTCAAACTGCCCCGGCGGGAACAGGATTTCATTCTCAATCTGACGCGAAGAGTTGCAGGCACCAATATCAAACTCGCCTATCAGCTCGCCTGCCACGCAATCCGTGCGCTCGAAGCCATGGAGCAGCACATGGTCGAAGCCTGGGCGATGACCGCCACGGATCATTACGACCGCAAAGGTTTACTTCCGGCGATGTCGGTCATCCGCGACCTCGACAGCTTCATCGACAATGCACGCAAACGCGCCTGCGGGGCCGTATTCGAAGAACAGGTCAGCGTCCTGTTACCTTTTTTACACGGCCTTTCCGGCCGCAAGCTCAAACTCAACAGTGCCGATCGCGCCTATACCGATACCGAAACCATCTACCTGCCACCGATACTCACCACCCTGCCCGAGATGCAGGAGAATTTTTTACTCTACAAGGCAACGCTGGCGCATCACTGGGCGCAGATTCAGTACGGCACGTTTCGTGTCGATCTGATCGATATTTATAGCAATGACGCCAACAGTGAAATCCAGCTGAAAAAATTCTATGCCCTTGAGGCATTACGCCTCGACGCATGTATTCAACGAGAGTTACCCGGTTTGTATCGTGATATGCAGATGTTAAAACAAAAACTCAACCAGCTCGACAACCAACATCGCTGGCAGGATTTACAGACCATTCTGTCTGAGCAACACAGCAGTGTCCACACCAGTATTGAGCTGGTCGACAAAGTTAAACTCGAAGATTGTCCAGAATTATTTTGTTATCAGGGCGAGCTCCAGCTGCACGCGGTGCGTGAAATTATGAACAAACGTATCGAACGTGAGAAGGCCTGTTTCCGGGTTGCCCTCAGCGAAGTGGCGAAAGAAACTTTGCAACAAACCGCCTGCGATGAAACTGAAAATACCGGTGAGCCAACCAAAGGCGAAACTGCAATGTTTGAAATCCGGGAACCTGATGCTGCGCAATCGGCTTTTAACGATGGCACAGTAGAACTACAGTTTGAAGGTGAACTCGTGCCAACCTCCGAGCACATACGAAAACTCATGTCCTCGATCTTTGTCGATTTTGGTGAAATTCCATCTGAGCATCTCACCGCCGCCGGTCCCGATGAATATGATCTCAGCAAATACGAAGACAGCAAGCTCGACCCTGGCGAAGTCTGGAAAGACACGTATCATAAAGAAGGCGTGGAGATATATAATGAATGGAATGTCCAGCGCCAGCATTATCACAAAAACTGGTGTGTACTGCGCGAGATTGACGTGCAACCCGTGTACGACAGTTTTTATCAGGATACCTTAACCAAACACAAAGGCCTGTTAAAAAGCCTGCGCCACTCCTTTGAAATATTGCGCGGCGAAGACAAGTTATTAAAAAAACAACCTCATGGCGATGACATTGACATTGACGCTTTTGTCGAAGCCTGCGGCGATGTGCTGAGCGGTATGGAAATGCCCGAAAACCTGTTCACCAAGATACACAAGGAAAAGCGCAATGTTGCCGTTATCTTTATGGTCGACATGAGCGGTTCGACCTGCGGCTGGATTAATCAGGCTGAAAAAGAATCTTTAATTCTGCTCGCCGAAGTTCTGGAAATTCTTGGTGACCGTTATGCCATCTATGGTTTTTCTGGCATGACCCGAAAGCGCTGTGAACTATTTAAAATTAAAACCATTGACGAAGACTACGACGATAATGTTCGCGCACGCATCAGCAACATCAAACCGCAGGACTATACCCGAATGGGAGTATTTATTCGCCACATCACGCGCATGTTTAATGACATTGAGGCCGACACCAAGCTGCTGATTACTTTATCCGATGGTAAGCCCGATGACTATGACACCTATCGCGGCGAATATGGCGTTGAAGATACCCGTCAGTCTTTGTACGAAGCCAAACAACAGGGCATTCATTCATTCTGCATCACACTTGACGAAAAAGCGCGCGACTATTTGCCCCACATGTACGGCGCGGCCAATTACGCCGTGATCGATGATGTCGCCCAGCTACCATTGAAAGTATCAGACATTTATCGCCGACTCACCACTGGATAAAATCAAAGGAACTGGAGAATATTATGGCCAATAGCATTTACTGGTACGACTACGAAACCACCGGCATCGACTCACGTCAGGATCGCGTGATTCAGTTCGCCGGCCTGCGCACCGATGAAGAACTGAATATCATTGGCGAACCGCTGGTGATGTACTGCAAACTGGCGAACGACGTACTGCCCGATCCCCACGCCTGTATGATCACCGGCATCACGCCACAAAAAGCTCTGGCTGAAGGCCTGAACGAGGCAGAATTCATCGCCGCGATACACCATGAGTTTGCCACCCCCGGCACCTGTGTCGCCGGTTACAACAATATTCGCTTTGATGATGAATTCACCCGTAACATACTCTACAGAAACTTTCACAACCCTTACGCACGCGAATGGCAGTATGGCAATAGCCGCTGGGACCTGATCGATATTGTCAGACTCACTCGCGCACTGCGCCCCGAGGGCATTGTCTGGCCAGTCGATGACACCGGTTACCCGAGCATCCGCCTCGAACTCCTGACCCGCGCCAACAAGATCAAACACGAAGCTGCGCACGATGCCATGTCCGATGTTTACGCTACCATCGCGATGGCAAAACTGATCCGGGACAAACAGCCGCGATTATATGAATACATGTACGGCCTGAGAAAAAAACAGGCCATAACAGCGTTGCTCAACCTCAATACCCGCGAGGCACTACTGCACGTTTCCTCGCGCTATTCCGCCGAGCGCGGTGCGATTGCCATGGTGATGCCAATCTGCATGCACCCGACGAATAAAAATGCAGTCGTGGTGTACGATCTGGCAACTGCGCCCGATGATTTTATCGCAGTCGATGCAGCTGAGATTGTCGCGCGCCTGTACACGCCAGCGACCGAACTGCCGGAAGATGCACTACGGATACCGCTGAAGCTGGTACACCTGAACAAATGTCCGGTACTGGTACCGTTAAAAACGATGGATACACAGAGTGCGGAGCGTTTACAGATCAATATCGCCGACTGCGAACAAAATCGTGCTACGCTGCTCGCACACATCGATGAGCTTGCTGTCAAAACCCGCGAGATATTTTCTGTACAAAACTTCCCTGAAACTCACGACCCCGATCTGCAGATATATGCGGGCGGCTTCTTCAGCGATGCCGATAATGCACGCATGGACACCATCCGTAAAACTGCCGCCGATAAACTGGCAGCACTCAAGCTGTCTTTCGATGACAAGCGTCTGCCCGAAATGCTGTTTCGTTACCGTGCGCGCAATTATCTCGAAACACTTTCGGCAGACGAGCTTGAACAATGGAATGCTTATCGACATCAGAAATTCACCGATCCTGCTATCGGCCCGCGTACATTAAACCGTTATCTTGCTGAGATTGAGGCCATACAGGAAGCACCTGACACCACAGGAGCGCAGCTGGTGATGCTGGAAGAACTGGTCGCTTACGCAGAGCTGATTACAAGCTGACAAGCCTCTGCCTGGCCAGCCTACTGCTATGCTACCCGCTATAGCGGCGCTTGAATCGTTCCTGAAAAAATCCATATCTTTTTTCACGAACTATTTTTTTATTCTGTGTATCACTTCAGAGCAGGCAATTCTGTATCGCAGGAAGCTGTGGCAACCCTGCCGCCAGACGACTGATGCGCAGCACCTGTACCAGGATCATTTTCATTATGACCTTCGCTGCCCGCCTGCCGGGTATCGAAAAATGCAACATAAGCCGACCGCTGAGTCCCGCTAAAGCATCTTAACGCGTGCCCCCAGCAGGAATCCGGTGTGCTGCGCCAGACACTGTCGTGCAAGCTGCGCAAACTGTCACGGTCGGCCATTAACCGGGACAGTTCGTCGCGAGACAAGGCATCAGGGCCCGCCTCCAGCAGTCTGACACGACTGGCTTCCAGCTGGCGGCGCTGGGGCTCGCCACTGTGGCTGCGCGCCAGGTGCTGATGAATCCGGCAATACACCGGGTCGATCACAGCGCATTGTACAGCGCTCAAACTGTGACCCTCGCTGCCGACAGGCCCACTGTGCAAATCTTCCAGCAGCGAAACGCCTTCAGCCTCGGTGGCGCAAAACAGGCCGTAGGCTGCCACACGCTGACCGCTGCCGACTCTGCCAAGCCAGAGTGAGGTTGGTGCTGCCAGTAGCAACGGCACCGCCACCGGCAACGACCAGTAAAAAAACAGCGGATCCAGCCAGTATGCAAATGAGGCCCAGGCAACCGCCAGCAAGGTGCCCGGCAGGTGATGTATAACGGCATCGCGCCAGCGGGTTTCTTCGGTGCGGTTCTGTCCGGCCCAGGAAAGACGCAAATTGAGCAGCGACTCGAAAACATAGCGACTGTGCGCCAGCATTCTGATCGGCGCGAGCAACGCAGAAATCACAATTTCGGAAATCACACTGAACGTCAGCCGGCTGCCGCTACCAAAATCGCACCGCCGTTCAGTCAGCAGAATATCGACAATCGCCATGAATTTTGGCACGAACAAGAGCACCAGCGTACTGCCCGCCAGCGCTGCGGCCCACTGGGGATCCCACTCTGGCCATAGTGGAAACAAGCTGTGCGCTTCAGGAAAGTAGTTAATCGGCCACAATACCAGGCGGGTTGCTTCTATCGTGGTTAAAGCGAGAAACCCCAGCCATAGCGGCGAGGACAGATAAGACATGATACCGTTGAGAAATGCCAGACGGTGAGCCATGCGAATCCGCTGGCCGTTGAATAACAACCAGACGTGCTGTAGATTGCCCCTGGCCCAGCGTTTGTCCCGAGTCAGATCATCGTTCAGCGTCGGTGGCGATTCTTCGTAGCTGCTCGCCAGACTCGGTTCCAGCCAGACCTCGCCGCCCGCCCGACCCATATAGGCTGCTTCTACAAAATCATGACTGAGAATGGGACCGTTGAATAATCCAGGTCCGTCAAGCTTGCGCAGACCACAATGCTGCATAAAAAACGACACTCGGATAATGGCATTGTGACCCCAGAAAGCCGCTTCACCCAGTTGCAGACCGGCCAGACCAGTACTGAACAAAGGCCCGTAGGCCTTATTGGCAAATTGCTGGACGCGCGCGTACAGCGAGCGTCCGTTAATCAGTGTTGGCGCAGTTTGCAGAATACCAACCTGAGGTTCGCGCTGCATCAAACGCACCATTTTCACCACTGTCTCACCCGCCACCAGGCTATCGGCGTCGAGTACCAGCAGGTAGCGGTAATGGCGCCCCCAGCGCCGCAAAAAATCGGCGATGTTACCGCTCTTGTAGTTCTGGTTGATGGTTCTGCGCCGGTAAAATAATCGGCCCTGCGCCCCCAGTTCTTGGCACAACTGAAACCAGGCCACCTGTTCCTGCAACCAGATTTCGGGATCGCGACTGTCACTGAGAATGTAAAATTCAAAATGTTCTAGCTGGCCAGTGCGCTCCAGCGAGCGATAAATCGCACGCAACCCATTCAGCGAACGTGCTACCGATTCGTGATACACCGGCATAACCACAGCGGTTTTAGCCAGTGGCGTGGCCGCCAGTGCGCTGTCTGCGTGGCGCGCGCACAGTGACATTGGGTCGCCACCGCGGCGGCGCAGAAAAAAACCGAATGCAGCAATCCAGAAGCCAATGCTTATCCAGAGAAACAGCAGTCCAAACAAAATCAGAATAGCCACTTCCAGCAGATTGCCGCCATGGTAGGGCAGCACGTACGTCAGGTAATAACAGGCGATGGCGGTTTGCAGCAAAGCCAGCAGTGTCAGACCCAGGCGCCGTACAGCGGCCTTTCGTTTCCAGTTGACGCTGCTTAAGGGTATCGGCGACAGCGGTATTGTTACGCAAGTGTGCTTCACAGATGCCTGGCGTAACAGATGCTGGTGCGCAACAGCGGTGGAGTCGCAGCTGGCAAAACCTGCGGTTTCGGGATAAATCGATTTTGGATTGCTGTTATCAGCCAGTCGTTCAGGTCATCAGCATGCAGCTGGATTCCCTCCTGCACCAGCGCCAGCACCGCCACGCTGGTGTCGTGATCCAGATTGATGCCGCATGCGCTTAAATAAGCGCCGATTCGAGAGAGCGCGATTTCCGCCTCGGCGAATACCCCGGTTGGCACAGGTAGCCGTGCCATCAGGAACCGCTACCTTTGACAGCGGCTGCATCCGGCAAGCGGTAAGTCCAGGTTTCTGACACCGTTTGCCCATCGTATTTCAGAAAAGCGCGCAATGCCAGCGGCTTGCCACCATCGGGCTTGGCCAGAATCGACAGACGCCATGCCTTGAGCGGCGCATTGTATTCAACAAACTGTTCGATCACTTTACTGCCATCGGTGCCGGTAACTTCAGCGGTGACTTTAGCATCCGCTGTCAGCTTGTTTAACGAATCGCCCTTAAAATCGATCACCAGCCGGTAGCTGCCTTCGACATTGCCGCCACCAATAATATCGCCCGCACCGACAAAAGTGTTACTGGTATAGGCCATGGGCGAAGCGGTGATTGCAGCGTCACCAAATTTCAGCGAATAGGCAAAACTGTAGGGCTGGCCCGGCGCAAGCTTTTTCTGGGGTGTCCAGAAGGCTACGATATTGTCGTTTGTTTCGTTCGCTGTGGGCAACTGCACCAGAACCACGTTGCCGCTGCCCCAGTCACCATCAGGCTCCACCCAGGCATTTGGACGCCGTTGGTACTGCGCACCGATATCCTGGTAATTAACAAACTCACTATCCCTCTGTAGCAAACCGAAACCTCGTGGATTCTGCACCTGCAAATAATCTATCTGCAATGTTTTGGGGTTGATCAGGGGCCGCCATAACCATTCCTCGCTAACACCATCGTGGATCAGTAAACCATCAGAGTCATGCACCTCGGGGCGCCAGTGCTCTTTGGGGCGGGCGGTATTTTCGCCATAGAAGAACATACTGGTCAGTGGCGCGATCCCGGCAAGTTCAATTTGCCGGCGCGGGAATAGCGTCACCTTGACAGTGACGCGGGTGGTTTTGCCCGGGTGAATATCAAACTGGTAAGCACCGGTCAGGCCAGGACCATCGAGCAGCGCGTACACGATCATATGTTTTGAATCAGGTGACGGCCGCTGCAGCCAGAACTCGATAAACTCGGGAAATTCTTCGCCGGAGTTCAAACCAGTATCGACGGCAACACCACGCGCGGAAATGCCGAAAGCATTGTCGCGACCGACGCCACGAAAATAACTGGCACCGGCGAATACCAGAAACTGATTGGCTGAGTCGGCGCCACTGAACGGATACGTGAGTTTAAAGCCGGCATAACCGAGATCCGCGGGCATGCGTTTTTCGATACTTTTGTCAGAAAAATTAAACAGTGATTTGTCGAAGGCAATCGGTGAAACACCGGTGCGATTGACGACGTTAAGTTTTACCGGGTGGCGATAAAACAGCCCAGCCGGTACCGGCATGACCTGGAAATTGGTATTGCTTTTTTTCCACAGTCGCTTTTCCGGATCGAAGCGGATACTCTGATAATCATGATAACTAAGTTTCTGGAAAAAGCCGGGAATCTGCTCTGGCTTACGGTAGGTAGAGGTCGCTAGTTTTTCAGCTTTTTCGACCACACTTTGATAACTGAATGCTGCCTGTGCCCCTGCCGACAGCATGAACAACAGAAAAAATACACATTTTGCAGCATGTTTTGCCAACACAGGTTTCCCCTTAAGGTTTGCAGTATAAAAACCATAAGCCCGGATGGGCTTCAAAAGACAATAGTGTGACTCCCTGGATTCCTCGTTCACACTGACAACCAAATTAAAGAATAGTGCCGCTGGAGATAGTAAATGAAAAAATGAATACGCTTCACTGCTGAATAATCCAGCGTTAACTATTTATGACTGCTTCGCTCGCCAAACAGGCGTGTACCAATGCGCACCATGGTTGCACCTTCCTCAATCGCAATTTCAAAATCATCGGACATGCCCATTGAAAGTTGATCAAACTCTGGCAGATCAAATTGTTCGCGGCAGCGATCACGTAATTCACGCAGCTGTGCAAACACCGCACGCGATCCGCGCACATCATTTTGCACACCAATGGCCATGAAACCTCGCATACACAGCGCAGAGTAATTGGCTTTGACCAGCGTTGCCAGTACTTCATCAACCTCATGTATCCGCAAACCAGATTTTCTCTGCTCACCACTGATATTTACCTGGAGCAAACAGTTTAAGGGCATGACGATGTTTGCGTTTTGCATCACCGTGTCCAATCTGTTTGCCAGCTTAAAGCTGTCAAGGCTATGCAGCCACTGAAAATTGCCGACGATAGCTTTAACTTTATTGGACTGCAGGTGGCCGATAAAATGCCACTCGGCCTGCGGCCAGGAGCAGGCCGGAATCTTTGTCATCGCATCCTGTAGCTGATTCTCAGCAAACACAGTGTGCCCACAGGCACAGGCCTGCTGCACCTCAGCCAGACTACGCGTTTTGCTGACAGCGATTAAACGCACATCTCCCGGCTGGCGACCTGCTCGATTAGCCGCATCAGCGATTTGCTGGCGGATGGCAAGCAGACGTGTCTGCATCTCAGTTTTTGTGGTGCTCGAAGAAACGGCCGATACGAGCGATGGCATCACGCAGTTCATCCTCGTATGGTAAAAACACCACCCGGAAGTGATCTGTCCGCGGCCAGTTGAAGGCGGTGCCCTGCACGATCAGAATGCGTTGTTCGAGTAAAAGTTCGAGCACCATTTTCTCATCATCAGCAAACCTGAACACAGCTGGATCCATTTTCGGAAATAGATACATCGCGCCTTTGGGCTTGACGCAACTCAGCCCGGGAACTTGCATGATCAGCTCATAGGCGAGATTGCGCTGCCGACATAAACGACCACCGGGTTTCACCAGATCATGAATACTTTGGTAGCCACCCAGCGCTGTCTGAATGGCATGTTGCCCCGGCACGTTGGAACACAGCCGCATTGATGCCAGTAGATCGATCCCTTCGATGTAATCACGGGCATGCGATTTATCACCACTAATTACCATCCAGCCGGCGCGAAAGCCTGCAACGCGGTAGGCTTTTGAAAGACCATTGAAAGTCACAAATAACACATCATCGGCCAGCGATGCCGTCGATACATGCACAGCATCATCGTACAAAATTTTGTCGTAGATTTCATCAGAAAAAATAATCAGGCTGTGTTTACGCGCCAGTTCGATAATTTCCAGCAATACCGCTTCTGGGTACACAGCACCCGTAGGATTATTGGGATTGATTAATACAATGCCGCGTGTGTTACTGTTAATCTTTTTTTCAATATCTGCGACATCGGGATACCAGTCCGATTGCTCGTCGCACAAATAATGCACTGGCTTGCCACCCGAGAGACACACAGAAGCCGTCCACAGCGGATAGTCAGGCGCGGGAATCAAAATTTCGTCGCCGTTGTTCAACAACGCCTGCATCGACATCACAATCAACTCGCTGACACCATTACCAAGATATATATCGTCGATTTCAACATCGTGAATATTTTTTTGCTGACAGTAATGCATCACTGCTTTACGACCGGCGAACAGGCCTCGTGAATCACTATAACCCTGCGACACCGGCACGTTGTGAATCATGTCCTGAACAATTTCTTCCGGTGCATCAAAACCGAACGGTGACGGGTTACCGATATTCAGTTTTAGAATTTTGTGACCTTCTTCTTCCAGACGACGTGCTTCGCGCAACACGGGGCCACGAATGTCGTAGCAAACATCGGCGAGCTTATGAGATTTATTAATCGGGCGCATTTGTTGTTATTCAATAGCTTATTAAATAGATTGGATATTGTTTCCAAGTATATACGTATCCTGCAAAAACACAGCAGTCGATTTCTGGCGTGCAAAAAATAACCGGCACAGGGCCGGTTAAGCTCACACAGGGATGACTGAAAATTCCTCATCACCTAAAAAAACAAGATGCGCGGAATCTATTCTATGGCCGAATGCCAGCATTGAAAATAGCCTGTCAGCAGAAATACTAGAGTATTTTTTATGCACCAGAGTGGTGCAGATTTGCGTCTGGATCAAGAAATATGGCTTATATCACTGATATCCAAGAAATAAATATCGTGGCCTGTATTGCATTTCAGGCCTTGATAGCCACCACCCGAAATAAACAGCTCAATTTTTGATCATTCAGATCACTGGTGTCCCAAACAGGCCAGGGTCAGCTCACCCCGCCGACCACCGCCTCGGGATGATAACGATGAACGAATTCGTCGCTTTCAGCGACTCGAATTCGCGGCACATCGACCATCTAGTGAGCCTGCGCTTCATCACAGAATAAATAGCACAATCGACATCACCTGTGTCCCTCCCATCACTCCTGTAGAAATCGGATACGACCTTAATCAGCATAATCAGATGCTGCGCCAGGCCAGGCACTATCTTTAATACAAACTTAGTTTTGCGCGTAGAGCTCACGCAGTACACGATAGAGATAATACCCGTCCCAGCGTCCGGCAAGTTCGCGGATCGAGTGCATGGCCAAGGTCGGTACGCCGACATCCAGTGTGCGCACGCCCAGCACACTCGCCGTGATCGGCCCGATGGTACTGCCGCAGGCCATGTCACTACGCACCACAAAAGACTGTACTGGCACATCAGCCTGTTCACACAGCTGACGAAAGATCGAGCTGGTTTCACAGGTGGTGGCATAGCGTTGATTGTGATTGAGTTTGATCACCGGGCCCTGATTCAGGATCGGACCGTGATTCGCATCGTGTTTGTCAGCAAAGTTGGGGTGAATGCCGTGCGCATTGTCAGCCGACACTAGCAATGAACAATCCATGGTACGCGCCAGCACTTCGTTACTGCCACAGATGCGCTGTAATACAGATTGCAAAAACGGCCCCTGAGCACCGACCGCCGAGATACTGCCGACTTCTTCGTGATCGTTACACACCAGCAGACTGTTATTGCCGTCACCGGATTTAAGCAGGCTCAACAGACCCGTGTAACAGCTGAGTAAATTATCCAGCCGTGCACTGGCGATAAAATCCTGATGCAAACCAATCACTGCCGGTGACTGGGTATCATAAAATCCCAGGTCATAATCCAGCACGCGTTGTGCGGCTACATTTTGCTGCTGCACCAGTTTGAGTAAAATATCGCGAAACTCAGGTGTCGCACCATGCTTGCCTTTACCATCTTCGGGCAGTTTCAATACTACTGGCGGCAAATGCTGTTGTTTATTGACACTATGCGTTTCATTCGCTTCGCGATCAAGATGTATCGCCAGACTCGGAATCGTCGCAATCGCCTGTTCAAAGTTGATCAGGCTATGACAAATATCATTATCGCTATTGAGATAACTCACCCGGCCAGCGAGTGATAGATCGCGATCGAACCAGGGATTGAGCAAAACACCGCCGTAAACTTCCACGCCCAGCTGATAATAGCCGGACTGCACGCGCTCGGGTGTGGGCTTGACTTTTAAACAGGGGCTGTCCGTGTGCGCCCCCACCATGCGAAAACCCTTGTCTGCTGGATCACTCACCAGGGTAAAAGCAATAATCGAAGAATCATTGCGCGTGACATAATATTTACCTTTGGCGTCCAGTTGCCAGGCATCGGCTTCGCGCAGGCGTTTAAAATCCGCCAGCTCCAGCTGTTGCGCCATTTGTTCAACAGCATGGTAAGGCGTTGGTGAATTTTTTATAAACGCCAGTAAACCGTCAACGTATTCAGTATCTTGCATAGCTTTAATTACCTGTGATGCGTTTTATCATTGTCTGCCAAGCGTGTTATGCGTCCAGTATAAACCTGTCAAACCCTGAGATATTGCCCATGAAACCCTATTTAAGATCAAAACTATAAACAAATATCCGCAGATGAACACAGATAAATCCATGGCAACACCAGTATTGAAACTAAAAATAACCACGTGCAAAGCGCTTCTGTGAGCTACATTTTCTGGTATGGCAGCAATCAGTCTTCTGGCGGCGAGGTTATTGGTGGTGCTACTTCAAGGACAGTCTCGATCACTGCCAGCCTAATCGATACAGGGTGCGTTGATCATAACCACTGATCACCTGGACACTGCCCGCAAGTTCGGCATCGAGCGCAACATCTCCGCTATCGACAATCAGGGGCCGGCCTTCGAGGCTGCGTAATTTTTCATTGCTCGCAACGATCAGAATATTCTTGCCCGACTGTGCCCGCACTTTTCGTATCACTTCCGGACTGAACTGCTGATTACCGCGACCGAAAATATGCCCCTGGCCACCGATCACTGTCACCACAATTCTTGTCGTATATTGCGCAATTAATTTCAGCATGGTCGCAGCATCCAGATCGCTGGCAATAAGTTCACGATTGCGCACGGCATCAATCCCGAGCAAGGTGTTGTCCAGCCCCAGCTCGGCCATAATCGCCGCCGTGGTCGAGCCCGAACCGATAAGATAGAGCACATCGGCTTCCATATGTTCCACCACATCACTGGCGATGTCCTGCAAGGCCACGGCTTCATGGTCGATACCGCCCTGCTTGATCACCTGCATCCGGGTATCATCCACTGGCACCTGCAAATAACCGTAACAGCTGGCTTTCACCTGACCGGCACGAAACGCAGCTTCGTCCAGGTCCATGACCTCAGCAGCATGCAGCGACACTGGCATCCCTGCGGCGATTAAGGCCAGCATCTCTCCGGCCTGACCGGGGCTCACGGCGTACACCGCAGAATGGATTTTGCAGCCCGCCGGGATACCCAGCACCGGTAGCATCGCGGCATTCGCAGAATTCAGCGCATTGAGCACATCACGAGCGGTGCCATCCCCGCCGGCGAATACCAGCAAATCGATGCCGACGCTGACCAGCGCCTGTACTGCGGCCTCGGTATCCTGCGCGGTGCTGCCTTCGGCGTCGACCTGATACACCACCTCAGCCGGAATATCGAGCTCCTGCAGCACCGCCTCACCCATGTCGCCACTGGCCGTTTTCACCACTGCCGGGCGTTTCCGTGCCAGCTGATGCAGCGCTGCTCGACTGCGTTCTCCCGCCATCGGACGAGCGCCGCGCGCCAGTGCCTGCTCGACGATGGCACTGCCATCGCTACCCTTGAGCGCAACACTGCCGCCGATACCAGCGAGTGGATTGATAATAAGCCCGAGTTTCATGGACAGGCATTCTATCTGGCGCAGACAGTACAGGCTATCACCCAGCAGTGTTAAAATCACTGACCGCATCAGTTGAGCAGCTTTGTATGGATTTTGCCGAGGTTTACCGCACCCGACGCGCATCGGTCAGCGTCGATATCAATGGCGTCAAGGTCGGCGGCGGCGCACCCGTGGTCGTGCAGTCGATGACCAACACCGACACCGCAGACATTAAGGCCACCACCGAGCAAATTCTGCAGCTCGCCAGCGCCGGTTCCGAGATGGTGCGCATCACCGTCAACGATGACAAAGCAGCAGCAGCAGTGGCACCAATTCGTGATGCGCTGGCCGCGAAAAACTGTTTTGTGCCCATCGTTGGTGATTTTCATTTCAATGGTCACAAATTGCTGAGCGAGCATCCTGAATGCGCCCAGGCCCTGGCGAAATATCGCATCAACCCCGGCAATGTCGGCAAGGGCAAAAAACGCGATAGCCAGTTCGCCACCATGATCGAGTTTGCCTGTCAATATGAAAAAGCCATACGCATCGGCGTCAACTGGGGCAGCATGGACCAGGCTCTGCTCGCCGAACTCATGGATGAGAATGCACAACGCAGCGAACCCTACGAAGCGCACGCCGTGATGAAAGAAACCGTGATACGTTCTGCCCTGCAAAGTGCAGAACAGGCGATCGCACTGGGATTACCCAAAAATAAAATTATTCTGTCCTGCAAAATGAGCGTGGTGCAGGATTTAATTTCAGTCTATCGCGCGCTGGCCGCGCGCAGCGAGTTTGCGTTGCATCTCGGTCTCACTGAAGCCGGCATCGGTTCCAAAGGCATTGTCGCGTCTACGGCTGCACTCGCTGTGTTAATGCACGATGGCATCGGTGACACCATACGGATTTCATTAACCCCTGAACCGGGGGCAGATCGTTGCAAGGAAGTCATTGTCGCGCAGGAGATATTGCAAACTATGGGGCTGCGCTCCTTCGTACCACTGGTCACCGCCTGCCCCGGTTGTGGCCGCACCACCAGCACTTACTTTCAGTCACTGGCTTCACAAATACAAAATTATTTACGCCAGCAAATGCCGGTATGGAAAAACCAGTATCACGGCGTAGAAAATATGTCGGTCGCGGTCATGGGCTGTGTGGTCAATGGTCCCGGCGAAAGCAAACATGCCAACATCGGCATCAGCCTGCCCGGCACTGGTGAACGCTCGGTTGCCCCCGTGTATGAAGACGGTGAAAAAACCCTGACCCTGAAAGGCGACAATATCGCTGCTGAATTCCAGCAACTCATCGATCAGTACATCGCACGTACCTACACCAGCAAAACGATCTAAACCACCTACCCCCTTAGCCATCTACCCCCGGAAATAGTATGAAACCTGCACTTGCTGTTTTAATTTGTCTGCTCAGTTTTAACCACAGCGCACACGCAGGCTGGCTTGACGACCTGTTTGGCAGCTCGAACAAAGTGCAGGAAAAAATCGATAGCATCAAAGAAACAGTTAACAGCACCACTACAATTGAAACCGTTAAACGTACGCTCAGTAATGACGATATTGCCAATGGTCTGAAAGCTGCGCTCAACAAAGGTGCTGGCTTTGCAGTCGATAGCCTTGGCAAACCCAATGGTTTTCTGAACAACAGTGCGGTTAAAATTGCCATGCCCGAAAAACTGGCAAAAATCGAAAGTCTGTTACGCAAAACCGGGCAGGATAAATATGCCGATGCATTTGTCACCGACCTCAACCGCGCCGCTGAAGCTGCTGTACCTCTGACACGGGGAGTACTCAAAGACGGCATAAACAACATGACCATCAATGATGCAAAAAACATACTGCAGGGCCCCGATGACAGCGCCACACAATATCTAAAAAAAGCGGGTGGTGATCGGCTGCGTAGTCAGATATTGCCTATAATAGAAAAATCCACCGCCAGGACCGGTGTGACTGCCACCTATAAAAAAATGTACGACAAACTTGGTTTTGCCGGTAAATTTTTAAATCTGGAAGACTATAACGTTGACAGCTACGTCACTGAAAAAACCATGGCTGGGCTCTTTACCATGATTGCGCAGGAAGAAAAATCAATTCGCGAAAACCCGGCGGCGCGTACCAGTGATATCTTGAAAGCCGTATTTGGAAAAAACTGAGTCTTTGCCACAGAGGCACAGAGGCCTCTAAGATTAATGGCACTTAACTTAAGCATCATCAGGTATGGGAATCATCATTCCGGTATGTTTTTGACCAGAATCCATTGGTTTAAACAGGTAGATTCCCGCCAGAAACATGCGGGAATGACGAAATTGTCCTTGATGCGCTCTTACAGTAAGTGCCATTTACCTCTGAGATAAAAATTATTTCGCCGTTAATCAGCAATACCGGAATAACAGCATAAAACACCAGCCCCCTCAGTGCGCTCTGGGCCTGTGTGGCAAAATCTTTTAAGCGGAAGCCTTGTGCGAATTCAGGTCGCGACGTTGTTTCACCGCAGCCGCAAGTTCACGCAATAAGGTTTCGGTGCTATCCCACGAAATACAGGCATCGGTGACGCTTTGTCCATAAGTGAGTTTCTGGCCTGAAACAACATCCTGCCGACCTTCTACCAGATGACTTTCGATCATCACGCCGATGATGCGGTTTTCACCCTGTTTGAGCTGTCTGGCGATATCTTCACAGACGTTGACCTGACGCCGGTAATCCTTGTTACTGTTGGCATGCGAACAATCGACCATCAACTGCGCAGACAGAGCATTTTTTTTCAGCTGCTCGGCAGCGTGCTTAATACTGGCCGAATCATAGTTCGGCTGACTACCGCCACCGCGCAAAATAATATGGCAGTCATCGTTGCCACTGGTAGAAAAAATTGCCGAATGCCCCTGTTTGGTGAGCGACATGAAAACGTGCGGACGCGATGCCGCCTGCACCGCATCCATTGCAATCTTGAAACCGCCATCCGTGCTGTTTTTAAAACCAATGGGACAGGATAGACCCGAGGCCAGCTCACGATGCCCCTGGCTTTCGGTGGTGCGCGCGCCAATGGCACCCCAGCTCACCAGGTCGGCAATATATTGCGGGCTGATCAGGTCGAGAAATTCTGTGCCCGCAGGCACGCCTGTTTTGGCGAGGTCGAGCAGCAGACTGCGCGCGAGCCGTAAACCCTTGTTGATCTGAAAACTCTCGTCCATGTCCGGATCATTAATCAGGCCTTTCCAGCCGACCGTGGTGCGCGGCTTTTCGAAATACACCCGCATCACGATACAAAGCTCACTGGCGAGTTCGTCGATCAGTGGCTTGAGTTTACTGGCGTATTCGCGCGCTGCCTCGGGGTCGTGGATCGAACAGGGACCCACGATCACCACCAGACGATCATCTTCGCCGTGCAAAATATTGTGTATCGCCTGACGCGTGCGATAGACCACTTCCGAAGCCTGCTCGTCCATCGGAAAATCAGCGTGTAATTCGCCGGGGGGGACGACCTCTTTTACCCCGGAGATACGGACATCGTCGGTTTTAAACTTCATGATCGGTTCAGTGCCATCGGCAGTTAAAGGTTATGGAACGCATTATATAGAATTTAACCTGCGGCCTCTAATCGCGCCAGCACATCGCCGAGATCACAAAAATCAATCACCTCGGCATCGGGACGGCAGGTCGGGTGTTGCCAGGCAAGGGCACCACGATTAACCCATACTGTGCGCATGCCGAGCTGGCTAGCGCCTGCAATATCTCGCTCCGCATCATCACCAATGACCACAACGTCGGCTGCCGACAGTCGCACGCGATCCAGCAGGCTGGAGAAAAAAACCTCATCTGGCTTGCAGTGACCGACTTCGGCTGAACTGTGCGCAAACTCGAACCAGTGAGCCACACCAGCGAGCTCGATATCAGTATTGCCATTGGTCACTGCGGCCAGGCGATAGCGTTCAGCGAGGACATCCAGCGCTGGTGCGACATCGTGGTACAGACGAACCTGCTGGCGTGCCTGATAATACATCTCAAACCCCGGTTCGACCCAGTCGTGTGTCAGCCCGAATTCATCGGCCAGCTCACGCATTGAGGCCAGTCGCATCTGGCTAAGATCGTGCGCCAGCTCGGGATGCGCGCGTAAAAACTCCATGCGTTGCTCGTGCAGACTAGCAATATTGTGCTGCGCAGTAATCTGCGGTACCTGCTGCTGCATCCATTGATAAAGTGTTTGTTCGGCGGCCATGATGGTGACCCGGCACGGCCAGAGCGTGTCATCGAGATCAAAACACAGCAGTTTGAAGCCGTGAGCCACTTATCGCCTCAAACGAACCAGAATCGCACGACCCGATGCAGGTTGCATCTGCCAGGCCTGAAGCGCGGCCTTTGCCTTGCTCCAGGTGGCATAATAGCCAAAACGTACCTGGTAGCGGGTCTCGTTTTTCGGTGTCTGATAGGCTCGGCTATAGCCGCTAAGATTTTGATCTCTGAGCACCGCCAGTTGCCGCTCAGCATTATCAAAGCTGCCATAAATGCCAACCTGGATAGTGTAACGCGCGGTATCGGCACTGGCATCGCTGGCCAGCAAGACTGATGGCGAGAGCAACGGCGTGGTGGCTGACGAGTCCGATGGCTCAGTGGTCGTCGCCACAGCTGGCGCTGCACCTCGCTGGCCATTGGGCGCATCGACGTCAATATTTGCGCCTGCGGCAGTCACGACGGGCAACACCGGCGCATTGTCTGCGCTCGCGGATGGCTCGGGTGCCGGCAGATCCAGCGGGAGACGCTCGGTGCTGAGTATCGGTGATATAGCATCGCGCTGGCTTTGCGCGACCCGATAACCTGCGTAGAATGCCAGCACCAGCGCGCACAGCACAGCAGCGCTAATGCATGACAAACGTCGTTGATCGAGTAGAACAGGGGCCATACCGGCTCAGACTGGAAACCAGGCGCAATCTTACCGGTTTCTGGTGATAGAAAAAACCGGCAGATATTCCTCATAACTTAATAAACATGCCCGCCAGAATTAAACCAGCCGAACAGCATTTAACAGCAGCAGACCCGGTAATGGCCAGGCTGATCAGAGCTCACGGCCCCTGCACCATGCACGCTAAACATGGTCTGATCCATACATCTGGATTTCACTCTCTGGCCTGGGCCATTATCAACCAGCAGTTGTCGGTAGCCTCGGCGCGCAGTATCGAGACCAAGTTACTCAAACTGATGGGCAAAAATGAATTCCAGGCAGCTCACATGAGCAGATTCAGCGATAACCAGCTCGCAGACTGCGGCCTGTCACGGCAGAAAATTCGCTATCTACGCGCTCTCAGCACAGCTGTTCGAAATAAACAGCTGGACTTTACCGCGCTGGCACAGGCCGACGATGCGGATGTCAGCGAGTGTTTGATCGCGCTGCCCGGTATCGGTCCGTGGACAGTGGACATGTATCTGATGTTTTCGCTGGGACGACTCGATGTTCTGCCACTGGGAGATCTTGCCCTGCGCAAGGCCTTTTGCCAGCTCTACAAAATCAGGGATCCAGCCCAGATGCAGGACTACCGTCGGCATGCAGAAGCCTGGCGACCTTATCGCAGTGTGGCCAGCTGGTATTTGTGGGCGAGCGTGGACTAATTCAGTTAACAATTCCTTGCTGGTGTCGTAATTTCTGCTATCTTTCTGTCATGCACAGGATGGTTCTATTTTTGCTTATCAGCACTTGCAGCGGATGCTCCCTCTGGCAGGGTATTACTGCTCTTGAACCCGTCAAACCGTGGCAACGCGATATGCTCGCCCAGGATGGTATGCAACTCCCACCTGACAAAATGCAAGCCTTCACTGATGACCATATTTATTTCAGCAAAGAAGCCTCAACCGGTGGTAGTGGTGTCGGCGGCGGTGGTTGTGGCTGTAACTGATACCAGCACATTTTTAATTCAATGAAAAACATACGCCAGAGATTATCGCTCGCCACCTGTGGTCTACTTTCGCAACACGGTGCCAGTGCGACTGAAATTGATAATGCCTGGGTGATTGACTCGTCAGCGGTGTACTACAGCGAAGATGAACGGGTAACCGTCTACAAGATCATCGAAGATGTCAAAGGCATAGTCTCAAACGCTGACACTGCGAATCTCAAAGTTGTATTCGACACCATGTCAGGTTCAACACCATCCGGCAGTGTTAAAAAAACGAATCTGACCTTCACCGGTGCTTCTGGCGGCAGTATATCCAGCGGTGGCCAGACTTCGTCGCTGGCAAAATTCGACGACACTCGGGTCGCAGTTTCACTGGACTGGAACCATGAGTTCGACCGTTTGCACAACATCACTTACAACGGAGCATTCTCTGTTGAAAATGATTATCGCTCTTTCAGCGGCGGCGCCACATTCAAAAAATCCAGTGAAGACCGGGTTCTCGAGTTTACCTTTGGCCTGGCTGCCACCAGCGATGAGATATTTGTGGTGGGCACCAAGGCGACCCCTGTACCACTGAGTGATGTTAGCAAGGGGCTGTCTTATGGCTCGGGCACAAAAAACACAGTCGAGTTAATCGCAGGACTCACTTATGTGATTAACAAACGTACAATTGCGCAACTGAATATTGCCGGTGCCAGCGTCAAGGGCTATATGAATGACCCGTATAAAATATTCAGCATAGTAGATACTAACGATATCGAATATGACCAGTATTACGAAGCGCGACCAAACAGCCGCACGCGTACTAGCCTCACATTTAATTTAAATCACCAACTCTACCCGGAAAATCACATACTCAACTTTTCATATCGGTATTTTACTGACGACTGGGACATTAAATCGCACACACTGGATGTCCTGTATCGCGTTAACCTGAGCGCGCAAACACATTTAGTTCCACATTTCAGATTTTATAAACAATCCCGTGCTTACTTTTATAGCAACTCATTCACAAGACCTCCCACAGACCCAAACCCTGTCAGCTCAGCCTTGCCCGAATACGTCAGTGCCGATTATCGACTGGATGACATGCAATCACTCACTGCAGGTCTAACCCTGGGTCAATATCTGGCGAGCGACGGCAAATTGCGTAGCCGCATTGAATTTATCCATCAGAGCTTTGAACACTCCGAATACAATACGCTCAATGCCTGGGTGTTCCAGATGAGTTATGAGAAAAAATTCTAGGTGAACTGCTGTACACACTTCCCCGCTGGTCCCTGGGACATCGCCGCTACCAGCGATTTGCAACATAAAGAACAGATGCTGATAACGCTGGAATTGAATTAATCAGGGCGCACTGCGCAATCGCAGAAGATTTTTCCCAGAAGTCTCGATATGATGAATATCAGAACAAAGGCGGCTCACCCGTGAGGCCTTCATTAATCGCAGGATCACCAGCGGGATTCAGTACCGGATCTGCAGTCAGTATCTCCGGGTTTTGCACACCGAAATAACTATAAATAGTGGAAGCGACTGACATCGGCTCGAATTTATAGGAAGTAGCCGTGGGTACGGTAAACTGATTATTGGTACCACTATCGCCGACGCGTTCGGTTTTACCCACGACCTTACCCAGTGCTCCTGCGGGTCGCAGTGCGGTGCCACCAAAAGTATACAGATTCTGGTTATTGCCGTGATCCCAGCCGGCAGAACCATTGAGGTTGACCAGACGACCAAAATCACCAAATACGTTGATCACAATATTGTCAGTAGCTCTGAGAATACCGCCCGGTGTCGTGCCATTCGAATATTTGAGATGCAATGCAGCCGTACGCAATACCGCCATCAGGCTTGCCATACGTTGTGGATAACGCGCCCGCACGTCGTTATGATCGTCCCAGCCACCCAGACCACCGCCAACTGTAATAAACAACGAAGATGGATTTTCAATCGCCAGCGTCACGGCGGCGCGGATTCGATTGGTGTACTGATTATTGGCAGGATACGATAACTGAGCGACATTACCATTTGCCGCGAGATCGGCTGTCGCCCCGGCAGGAATCGATGGCAATAGATTGCCTGCCGTGTCAGTGGTCAAATCAACCGTGGTGCTGGCCGGTTTTAACGCTGCCACACGTGTTTCCAGTATTGCCCTTGAGGTAAAGGCATCCACCGCCCCCCGATAGCGTGCGGTATAAGCCTGTGTTTCCATTTTGCTGACCAGCGCATCTAGTGCGACATCATTACCATTATTATTACGCGTATAAGGATTATCAAAATTTTCGTTTAATGTCAGACTACGTAATTCCAGTGGCAGATTAAACTCAAAATCTGGCGCAAACGCCCGGGTTTCGCCTTCAAACGAAACAAACGGCAGTAACAGATTATCCACCACCACCGGGCTACTATCGGCCAGCGAGGTGCCTGCTTCGAACTGCGTCCGGTGCTCATATAGCAAAGCAGCAAGACGTGTGCCTACGCCAGCACTCTGTTCAACATCAAGCGAACCTTTGAGGTTCATCAATATACTTTCTCGATGCGAGCGCGTCGGATCTTTGGTTTTCATCAGCGTGCGATACACCGACATATAGCTCTGATCGAGCATGAACTGCATATCAGCACCACCGGCATCGCGCCAGAATCCGTCTGCGGTTATCTGGCCATTAACAGGATCTATATTCGTCTGTTGCAATATGCCTGACCCGAATGCAGTAGTGTATGAATTCTGTGAGTTGTTTTCGATATTGATGATATTCGTCAAATTGCCCGCAAGTTCAGACGGTCCACCGTAAAGGTAAATATTTATCACCTGCGGCATAATAGTGGGCGTCACTACGCTGGCACCCGCATAATTTATTGCCGCATTGGCTGATTTGTATAAAGACATCAGACTGAATGATGACGGGAAAAAAACCGAAGCCCCCGCCGCACCTGTCATTTTTATAAAATCTCTGCGCTTCATAGTCAATAATTCTCTGTTAATTGATCGCATTGAAATAATAGAGTTCAGGCAATCTGGAGATATAATCGTATGTGATAATCGCAATCTCATCCTGACGAAAATCACGAACTGCCAGCTCAGTGCTGCCGGTTATTGCAATTGTGTGGAACAACGGCACAAAGATACTCGTCAAGTCTGCCTTTTCAACATCTGTCGCCTTTCTGTTAAGTGCGGTCAGGAACAAAAAATCGATAAAATCATTTAGCTTGAGCTGTTTAATAAACGGGCGAATGGCACCTGTTTCGTCATAAAACAACCCCGAAGTATTATTCACATTACCGCGATAACTAGCAGCCTTCATCAACAGATCTTCACGCATGGATTTATGATAATTCGCAAAACTCAAAGCATCTAAAGGCACATTAGGGAGACGCCCGATTTTTAGCGACATCGTATCCCAGCCCATGGCAGGCAAATACATGTTTCTGGAGGAATCACTCACCATACGAAAAAAGATACGCTTATCAACAGGAAATTGATTTGTCGCCGGGCTCCATTTTAGTCTGTCGAGCATAGGCATCAGATTTTCTTCGTATGACTTAGGACGCTCTGTATTAAGCAGAAATTCGCGCGAGAATAAAATTTCCTTGAAAATATCCTGAAATGTGGTTGCGCCGCTGCTCACAATCGCCTGGATCATTTTCAGCCTATCCTGTTGCGACCGGCCAGCCATCACATAGTTAATAATAACCTCGGTTACACGTGGCATTAGCAGCGGATGCCCTGCAATGACATCGTACAAATCATCACAGGTTGTCACATAATAATTACCCAGAATCAATTGCGGGATCGTGTTGGGAAAATCCGTACGGCGAATCAGATAGTCCTGATTCTCAGGCGTCAGGTATAAATCTTTACAGGCGATACCGCCACGCAAGGAGTCTTCTGCGGTATCAAACAAACCAAGATATAACTCGAAAGCCTCGAGCGCGTGATTTTCAGGTGAACGTGAAACACGCCAGCGTGCCAACGAGGGCAAGTTCGCCCTGACAATCTCACGCACGCTGAGTTCTGCAGCAAGACTCAGCACCAGAAAGCGATACATGTTCTGAGCATCGGATATATCAGGCGCTTCCATTTCCAGCGCTGGTGAAAACATGATGGTGTTTGTCAGGAAGTACGCCATCCAGTGCACAAACATATCGTTACTGACTGGATATTCCTTGATGCGTGCCAGTGGTAACTCCTGAGGACGATTGTTACTGAACAGGTATTTCGCATTAGCCGCAACTGGATTACCCTCGGCGTCGAGCCCATCGATAATGGTGTCGTACACCAGCACATCCGTTGTCAATAATCTAGTCTTCAGTGTAGTGCGCAAATTAGCCAGAAAATTATTTGATCGTGGCACCAGATTGCTGATGCCATTGCTGGTATCAAAATATTCCTCAACACTAATGCCACGAAACATGGTACCCAGCAACTTACTGGCGACCGCGTATTGTTGCACGGGTGGTAGCGCATTAAATTCTGTCTGCGAGAGTTCTGCTGCAAATCCAGTACCGCGAACTTCGATGGAACCTCCTGGCACCCCTGGATCACAGGCAGTCAGTAAAATAACAACGCACAGAATACCAGGATATAGTTTTTTATTGATCACCATTTAGTCACTCCATTGCTGATGGCTCGAGGCTACTCGCGTTACGAGTGTAGTCGAAATATAGCGATACATGATTGATAAATTGACGAATGGCATCACAGGTAAATTGATAGATTTTTATTTAAAACAATATGTTATTAATGAATGCATGGGTTTGCACTAAAAACGGGCAAACTGACATATATTTTCTCTGTATCATTGACGGGTTAGCTTATATTTCTGCTATATTTTTTACTGCAGGCTACAGTCATATCTGGCTGCGGATACCAATAGCTAAATTCATCAAAAATGAGTGACCTGAACTTGTCGCAACATACACAGCAGGTCAAAAAAACACCTGAAAAATTGGGTCACCTGGAGATATAGTTGTGAATTTCATTGCGCGCACTGCATTATTCCTGATTGTAGCATCGTTGCTTTTAAATGCACCCACCGTAATCGCGGAAAAAGCCCCTTTATTTTCTCTGTCTGGCGACAGCAAAAAAATTCAGCTTAAAAAATATCGTGGTCGTGTGGTTTACGTCGACTTCTGGGCTTCATGGTGCGAACCTTGCAAGCGTTCATTCAGCTGGATGAACAAAATTCAGTCGCTGCATGGTGATGAAAAATTCAGCATTATTGCAATTAATCTTGATGAGTCACACGCTGCAGCAAAAGCATTTTTGAAAAAAATTCCGGCCAGCTTCGACATTGCCTACGACCCGTCCGGACGCACAGCGGAAGCCTATCAATTAAAAGCTATGCCAACATCTTTTTTAATTAACAAAAAAGGCAAACTGGTGCATCAAAATATCGGCTTTCGCAGCGAAGACAAAACCGAACTTGAAGCACAGATTAAATATTTACTCGGCGAAGGCATAGCCGCCAACAAATAAGCCTTAACGTATCGTTAAGTCTCTTTCATATACGCTGCTATTCAATACCGATCCACTGCTTCCACGTATTAAATAAGGTCCAGTCCATCGACGCCAGCACTGAACGGGTTTCGAGCTGATTGCGAAAGACAGGTGCCTGGTCAAGTGACACCGAGACACCGCCGGCCTCCTGTAGTATTAATTGCCCGGCCGCGTAGTCCCATAGCTTTTGTCCGCCGTGCAGATATATATTGTAACGACCTGCTGCGAGCCAGCACCAGTCCAGTGCTGACGACCCAATATTACGTTGCGATGAGTATGGCGCTTCTGTCACCAGACGAATCGCGAGTTCGTCCGGCAGGCGTTTCATATCGATCTCTGCGATCACTCGTTCGCGCTCACAGGAAGACGATTTTTTTTCGATGCGTACACCATTCAGGTATGCACCGTTACCTTTGATGGCAGAAAAACTCTCGTCACGCACCGGGTCATAAATAAGCGCCAGCACAACTTCAGCGTTTCTCACCAGACCGATCGATACACCAAAACATGGCATACCCGTCGCGTAATTATTAGTGCCATCCAGCGGATCGATACACCAGTAACTGTCACTGTTAGTTATAACATTCAACTGTTCCTGTTCTGTCATTTCTTCGCCGAGTACCGGAATTTCTGGCCAGCACACCAGCATTTCTGTCTGCAGCCGGTGCTGCATGGCAAGATCCGCGTCGGTAATCACACTATTATCCGGCTTGTAACTATATTGATGATTACCAAACCCCGGCATTAGCTCCTGTTGCGCAGCGGGTTTAACAATGTTGATCAATTTATCTAACTCTTTTTGCATGATCTCACCAGGGGATATCACTACCATCAATGTCGATAAATCGCCCGCTGTCCTTCGCTGTAAGTGCCAACAGGGTTTCGAACATCTGAGTTACGCTTTCACGCGCTGTGATTTCTGCATTCACCCCACCCATGTCTGTTTTTACCCAACCTGGGTGCAATGCCACAGCCTTGATATTTTTCGGCAGTAAATCAACAGCCATACTTTTGACAACCGCGTTCAGTGCCGCTTTACTCGAGCGATAAATATAACTTCCGCCCGAACCATTATCCGCCATGCTGCCCATTTTACTGCTCAGGCAGGCAATAATTTTATGCTCGCTAATCGCGACCTGCTCACATAGTGCTTCGGATAATTTCAGCGGCGCGATGCAATTGATTGCAAACGCCTGCTGCCAGCTCCGAACATCGACTTCGCCGAACTGATTTTGATTCGAACCGTATACCCCGGCATTATTGATCAACATATCAATGGCTTCATTACGCAGCTCGTAGGCCAGTGCCTGCAGGGTAGCCAGCTCAGCAAGATCAGCGATGTGCACACTGATGCGCTCAGGTGCCAGCGCCGCGAGTTTTAGCAAGGCATCAGCCTGATGCGGGTGCCGACAGCAGGCAAATACACGCCAGCCGCACTCCATAGCGTAACGTACCATTTCAAGACCGATACCTCGACTGGTACCTGTGATTAGAAGATTCATTTGTTACACTCTTAAATATTCAATCAGGAAGCAGCTTGCCTGTTGCGGGCGAAGCATGCAATAGTCATCAACTGTCTGATACTGGGATTCTGTATGTCACACACGATTGTCGTTACCGGTGCTACCGGGTTCGCCGGCAGCCATGTACTCGAAACGTTGCTCCGCATCGGTCACAAAGACCTGCACATTATTGCAGCCTGCCGCGATCGGCGAAAGCTGACTACCAATTTTAATGGTGAAATACGCGAAGGCGATCTACGCGAGCCCGATTATTTACAGAGAGTACTCACCGGCGCGGACATAGTCTGCCACTGCGCCGCCTGGACATCACTCTGGGGTCAGCGTAAAGAATCTGAGGAACTGTTTCTGCAGCCTTCGCTGCAGCTGATACAAACCGCGCTGGAATGGAAGTTAAAACGTTTTGTTTTCATCAGCACCACCAGTGCAGCCGCGCCCCAACATTCACACGAAGCCAGCAGTCCGGGCATACCAAGACGCTACTGGCCACATCTGAACAATGTCATTAAAATAGAAAATGCGATGAAAGACAATGCCCACCGCGGCATGGCAATGGTCAACCTGCGTTGCGGACTGTTTGCAGGTGAGCGCTACGCACTGGGTCTACTTCCCATTCTGCTACCGCGACTAAGCACGCGTCTGATGCCATGGATAAAATCGGGCAAGACCGGTTTGCCACTTATCGATGGTCGTGACATTGGCCAGGCCGTGGTACGCGCCGCCCTCGCACCCCTGAACTCACCATTTACCGCATTAAATATTGTCGGCCCAGGGGTACCTTCGGTACGCGAAGTGATCAGCTACATCAATGAACATTATAACTATCCAAAACCCGTCTTCAGCGTACCTTTCCCTGTCGCGTATAGCTTTGCCTGGCTGATGGAACAACTCGATCCAGTTCTGCCGTGGGAACCACTGGTAACACGCAGTATTATTCATCTACTGGAAGAAACCCATGCCAACAATGAGGCTGCACAAGACCTGATTGGGTATATCCCCGAAATACACTGGCAGGAAGCCATCGCCAGACAAATGCAGGCGATGGAAAAAAATCAGTTCGCCAAAATGAAAATGCACCGCCCGATAAAACCCTTATCGAGAGATGCCGACTAGCTTGCTGAAAGCGTGGAAAACATCTTTCCACTAACAACACAAATAAACGCGAATAAAAAAGGGGCAGATCAAGTAAGTGATGGCGGCCTGCCTTTTACTTCGCAACTTTTAATAAGCAATCACACCGTGTGCGGCGGGCACAAACAGACTATTCGCGTTTATTTGTGTTGTTAGCGGACGAATTAACCCAGGTTATAATAACGGTTCAGATAAAACTGTTCGTACTGGTCTGCCGGCAACGGCTTGCTCCAGTAAAATCCCTGACCCATCTGGCAGCCCAGGCCCTGCAACATTTGCAGCTGACGCTCATTTTCCACACCTACCGCCAGTAACTTCAATTTCAAACCGCGAGTCAGTCCTGCGACGGCTGTGACAATCGCAGAGTCTGCTTCGCTATCAGGAATGCCACTGATGAAGACACGGTCAAGTTTGACCATATCCACCGCAAAATCTTTTAAGTACGCCACCGAAGCAAAACCGGTACCAAAATCATGAATTGCAATGCCCATACCCATGTCGTGCAACTTGACCAGGACTTTTTCGGCTTCGCCGACATTATCAATTAAGGTAGCTTCGGCCAGGTCAATACTAATGCAGGATGCTGCCACACCATTGTCAGCGAGTTCGCGTTCGAACAGGCTGACAATATCCTGATCCCGGAACTGACGCGCGCTGATATTGATCGAGATATTCTGTTGATCAAGACCCGCCTGTTGCCATTGCTTGAGCTGCTTGCACACTGTACCAATCACCCATTCGCCAATTGGCAGAATTAAGCCTGCATCTTCCGCAACTGGAATAAAGTCTTCGGGCTCAATCATGCCTTTTTCCGGATGCTGCCAGCGCAATAGTGCTTCGATACCAGCAACTTCGTTTTTGTGCATCTCAATCATCGGCTGGTACAACAGAACAAATTCATCATTCTTTAACGCGTTGCGCAGACTATTTTCCAGATCGAGGCGTTCCATCGCATTCACACTCATCTCGGGTGTATAAAACTGGAAACAATGTCTACCGTTTTCCTTGGCGCGGAACATCGCCGTGTCCGCATTTTTTAATAAAGTGTGCGCATCAGTACCGTCATCCGGGTACACCGCAATACCAACACTGGCGCTGGTAAAGGTTTCGTGATTATCAATTTTGACATTATGTTTAAGTATTGTTGTCAGATTATCGGCAATCGAAACCGCATCCGAAGCCTTATCGATATTTTCAACAATTACCGCGAATTCATCACCACCGAGACGCGCCACGGTGTCAGCACGACGCAAGGAATTTGATAATAATTGCGCGATCGATTTAATAAGTTTGTCGCCAGTATCGTGGCCAAATGAATCATTCACCAGTTTAAAATCATCCAGATCCAGCAGCATCAGAGCGACAGCGTCACGATTGCGCGCCGCGCGAATAATCGCCTGTTCGAGACGATCAGCGAACAGCAAACGATTGGGTAACTGGGTGAGCGAATCACGATAGGCAAGCAATTCCACCTTGCGCTCGGCGACCACTTTGGCGATCACCGAGCGTACGCGGTGCTTGAGCACCGCCCATTTGATCGGCTTGGTGATGAAATCAATCGCGCCAACTTCATATGCGCGTTCCACCGAAGCATCATCATCCAGACCGGTGATCATAATCACCGGAATATCCTTGTAGCCCTTATCCTTGACCTGCTGGCAGGTAGTAAAGCCATCCAGCCCGGGCATGACCGCATCCAGCAGGATCAGGGCAGGATGATGTTTTTCAACTGCCCTGATCGCTTCCAGGCCATCGGCCGCTTCGATAATGTCGTAATCCTCGGATTCCAGCACGTGGCGCACCATGAGCCGAATCGACGGATCATCATCCGCCAGAATAACGACCGGGCGCTCCTCATATTTCTGCGTATCATCGAAGAGTGAAATCACATTGCTCATGAACTACAGCTCCAGACCGGGTGCACCCATGGCACACATTAGTTATGTTCGAGTGTAGTCCCTGCTCTCGCTCTCTGCCTACAAAATACAGGAAATTCCTGAACTTATTCGCTCGCCCCAATACTAACTCATGTTATTTTTCAAGCACATACCGCCTGTCGGCTAATTTGTGTTCAAGCGTCCAGGCTTTTGTTCACCAGCTCGTAAACATCGCTCGATAAGCTCTTGATTGTACGTAAACGGTCGAGCTCGGCGCGCATTGCCGCCTGGCGATCCGCATCGTAGCGCTTCCAGCGTGTCAGTGGAATAGTCAGTCGTGCCGCTATCTGCGGATTGAGCACATCCAGCTGTGCAACATAAGATGATAACAAACGATAGCCCTCGCCATCGACACGATGGAATCCAGTAGGATTCATCGCGCAAAACGCACCCAGCAAAGAGCGTACACGATTGGGGTTTTTCAGATCGAATTCAGCATGCTCAAACAGCGCTTTCACCCGCTGCAAGGCATCTGCACCTGGGGCCGACGCCTGGATCGTGAACCATTTATCCAGCACCAGCTGGTCGTGTTGCCATTGCTGATAAAAATCGTCGATAACTTCATCCGCCGTGGCCGCAGCATGGTGCACCAGCGCCCGAAATGCTGCCAGCTGATCGGTCATATTGCTCGCCCGACGATACTGCTGCAGTGCCAGCCCGGCACCATCAAAATCCGGGGCATACATCAAATATGCCAGCGCCAGATTTTTCAGAAAACGCTGACCCATGGAAGCCGGTGAAAGGTCGAAATCGTCGCTCTGATTCGCCTCGTACACTGCCAGCCAGTCGGCCTGTAGATGTTGCGCCAGCTGCTGCTGAATCGATTCACGCGCCTGATGAATGCCATCGACATCGACCACCGGCAGCGACTCAGCCACATAGGCATGTGACGGCAGAGCCAGTGCCCTCGCCTTCAGTGCCTTGTCGATACTGGCATCGTTCAGTGTTTTAGCGCAGGCGGCAATATAATCCGCCGATAACGGCAGCAGCTGACCCGTGCCCACGCTTGCAATCATACGCTGAATAATCCGCAGACTCAGTTGTTGCCCGGCTTCCCAGCGATT
>JASBSR010000007.1 GCA_030148865.1 Gammaproteobacteria bacterium | reverse complement strand
CTCCCCGTGAGGTCACATGATACAGGGCCCCTGCAAATTCTAGTCTTAGGGGTCTGCTCATAATTTACCCTATTCAATGATAGCTGACAGAGCAAAACACTAGCATAGCGCTAATCATAAATCAAAGACCTGACCCTTTTTTCATTTTTTTCCTTTTTCTAGTTTGTACTCTCGTGTATATTTTCTTCGTTTTTGCATTGAACACCTCTGAGTGTATTATCACTCTTAATAAAGTGTCCGTCAGCTCGGGGTAAAACCATTAGATCCTTCGTAAAAGTCAAGATCTTTCACTTCGTTCAGGGCACTTCGCGTATAGAGCCGCTCGTGGCTCAGGATGACATAAGCATTCGCTATACGCGAATGCTTATGTCAATTTGTGCAATACTGTAGACAACAAGTTGCACACCTGTTCACTGCCGCTGACAAGATTACGTTCAATTTCTGCCATCGACACGACAGAACCATCGCCCTTGCCTGCTGCCCAGTTGACGACAAAGGCGCAGTGCGCGTAAGCAATACCAAGTTCGCGCGCCAGCACGGCTTCTGGCATGCCGGTCATGCCGACGATGTCGCAGCCATCTTTTTCCATGCGTGCAATTTCTGCTGCGGTTTCCAGTCGCGGCCCTTGCGTGGCAGCGTAACAAGCGGTGGTTTCATGCGCCAGTTGCAAGGCGGTTGCACTCTGTGCCAGCGCATCACGCAGGCCTGCATCATAGGGATAGCTAAAATCGATATGTTCGACTTTATTATCAGTACCATCAAAAAAGGTATGTTCACGGGCATAAGTGTAATCAATTATCTGATCAGGGAACACCAGCTTTACCGGTGCCATCGCCTCAGTAATGCCACCGACGGCGGCAATTGAAATGATATGCGTCACTCCAAGCTGGTGCAGGGCAGAAATATTTGCGCGATAATTAATTTTGTGCGGTGGGATGCTGTGCGTAGTACCGTGTCGTGGCAGGAAAATCACTTCGCTTTCTGCCAGTTTAGCGAAACTCACGGGGGCTGATGCTTCGCCGTAAGTCGTGGTCACTGATTTTTGATGCAAGGCAACAAGATTCCCGATTGAATCCAGGCCACTGCCGCCAATGATGCCGATTTTCATACCAGGTTTATTATCCGCAACGCGGCCTATTCGTCGATCGCATAAATACTGTTGAGATGACGCAGGTGACCTTTGTAGTCCATACCAAAACCGAAAACATAACGGTCATCAACTTCAAGTGCAGTGTAGTCACAATCTACGCCTTTGATGCAGCGTTGGTGAATTTTACGTAGCAACACCACACTAATCACCTGTTTCGCGCCATTCGCCTGACAGTATTTGACGACTTCACTCAGGGTGACACCTTCATCAAGAATATCATCGAGAATCACCACAGTCCGACCATCGAGTGATGTGCGCGGTTCGGAGATCCAGTTCAGCACTTCACCACCTTTAGTCTGATTACGATAGCGAGTGGCGTGCAGATAATCGATATCGAGATCAAATTCCAGACGCGTTACCAGATGGCCAGTGAAGACAATACCTCCATTCATTACGCACAGCATTAATGGATTGCTGCCGTTTAGCCTGGCATCAAGCTTGTCGGCCAGCACATCCATTGCATATGAAATGGTCGAAGCGTCAAAAATCAGCTGCGCGCGTGGTAGCACGTCAGCCATCGTGATCAGTTCAGGGTTCACTGCTGTCTTAGTCATAATTTTAATAAGTAAAGGTTACGGTATTATCGTCCACGGCTTCTTTGATGAGATAGGCTGTGCCGACAATTTCATCAATTTCGGCTATCATATGTTCGCCCCAGAGTTCCAGTGTTGGTGCACACACCTTTAGTATGGCACCGGCAGCATGCGCTGCCTTGATGACATCGAGCATGGTACGATGATCCCGGCGGTTGATTTCAATGGTTTTAGCATTGCCATTGGCAGCAAGCTCACCTGCCGGGCCGGTGAAAATCACTTCTACGTCTATATCCATGGCGGCAGCAACGGTCGCCTGAAACAAAGGTGTAGCAGCAGCCTCGGGGTTATTTGCGTCGAAGCTGGCTATGACTACCAGAAGTTTTTTAGCCACTATAATTATTCGTGCGCTATAGGTTTATCAGTGAACAGATAATCTTTCAGTTCTTTGTCCATGCGCGGGTCTTTGCGACGGATCCATTCCAGCACCATTGCAGCGTGTTCTTTTTCTTCGTCGCGGTTATGCGCGAGTATTGCTTTCAGTTCTTTGTCCTTGCAAGCATCGACGCGCTGATTATACCAATCGACCGCTTCCAGTTCTTCCATCAGCGAGGTAATCGCACGATGCATGTCGCGCGTATCATCAGTCAATTCTTCCAGGGGTTCATGATAACCTTCATTTGCCATCTGTATTCTCCACTAAAAGTTGTAAATAGTCCGGGTTAAACATCCATTTCCAGCCAGGGGGATTCGTCTAATTTTGCTATCATCTGCGAGTGTATTTTCCAGCGCTCATCGGCGTGCAACTGTTTACGAGTTAGTTCACCCTTGCCGTGCATTCGCGTTAATCGTAGCTGTGAAACTGGGTTTGCATAATCCTTTAAATGTGCGACAACTTCAAGCGCACCTTCGGTATGGTTGCACACCAGCACCATATCACAGCCCGCAGCCAGCGCTTGATCAGCACGCTCGCCATAATTGCCAGCACTACTGGCAGCTTCCATAGTAAGATCATCGCTAAAAATAACCCCCTGAAACTTGAGCCGCTTGCGCAAAATCTGCTGCAACCAGATTTTGGAAAATCCCGCCGGCACGATGTCTATTTTCTCATAGATCACGTGCGCCGGCATAATCGCTGGCAGACCGTTGGCAATCATGCGTTCGAATGGCACGATGTCGTGCGCCATTAAAACATCGAGCTCACGACTGTCCACCGGCAGCGCCAGATGTGAGTCTTCTGCGACACCACCGTGACCGGGAAAATGTTTTCCCACAGCCGGCATACCTGCTGATTTCATCCCATGCATAAAAGCGTAGGCCAGGGTGGCGGCAACTTCGGGTTGACTGTGAAAAGCACGATTGCCGATAACACCACTGACACCGTGTGCCAGATCCAGTACTGGCGCGAAACTGAAATCAACACCAATCGCGCGCAGTTCCGCCGCCATTAACCAGCCGGCCTGTTCTGCACAGCGCCGGGCTTGTTTCGGATCACGTTTGTATAGCTCACCGAACACGGCTGCCGGTGGCAGGCGGGTGAAGCCTTCGTGAAAACGCTGCACTCGACCACCTTCATGGTCGATGGCAATTAATAAATGCGGGATTCTCAGTGCATGTATCTCGGCGATCAGGTCTGTAATCTGCTCAACCGATGCAAAATTGCGGGTAAACAGAATCACGCCGCCGACATTCGCCGACATCAATAGCTCTTTTTCCAGTGCGCTGATTTCAGTACCAGCGAGGTCGACCATTACGGGACCGAGCGACATGTTTAATCCTGAGTTCCAGTACTTGACGGTGCTCTGATAAATCAGCGCACTATCAGATTCTAATGCAATGCAGCCTTCGCTTCATGTATTCTGAGAAAAAATATTACAAAACTCGAGAAGACGCGGGATATGTCGCTCGAAGCCACTAAACCCATGATCACCGCCCTGCTCTATCACTGCAGGGCATTGGGCATATCTGTCCGCAGCATCACGATAGTCCAGAGTTTCATCACCGGTCTGAAGCAGCAACAAATAACGTTCTGGTGAGCTAATCTGAGCCACATCTAGCTGACGTAGCTGTTCGATGTGGCTGGTGTCAAATTGCCAGCGCACAGTGCTGTGATAATTCACATTTTCACCAATATATTTTACCAGTAGCCGATGTGGCCTGACCGCCGGATTCACCAGCACTGCCCGGCAGCCAAAACGCTCTGCCAGCACCGTGGCGTAAAACCCGCCGAGAGAACTGCCCGCCACCGCAACTTCATCAAAACGTGCTTGCAGACTGGAAAATTCTTCACACAATTGCAAATAGGCATCTGCTGGCGAGGGGTTTAGCTCGGGAACGGAAAGCTGTGCACCAAGGCCATGCATGCGCATATAGTGCTGCAGCAGCTTCGCTTTATAAGACGCGGGCGAACTGTTGAAGCCGTGCAGATAAAGCAGTGCTGTTTTCATCGCAAACATAAAGAAACCCCCTTGAAAACCACATATAACGGGGCTTTGACAAGGGGGCTGCTGTGACTGGCAGGTATTATCTGGCGGCCATATCTTTTAGTGCTTTCAAAGGCAGGACTTTAACGACCTTACGCGCAGGCTTGGCAGCCACGTCCATGAACTCACCCGGACGGAATGGATTCGGAACGTTTTTACGAGCTTTGGTCGCAGGCTTCTTGTTAACTTTGATGTTCAACAGGCCAGGAATTTTGAAGTTGCCGGCACCACGACTTTTCACATGACCTTCGATCACGTCGCCCAGACATTCGAACACACCAGCAACATCTTTACGCGCCAGACCGGTCTCTTCTGAAATGTGTGCGTACAACTGAGATTTGGTATAAGCCGTAGAAATGGCTTTAATATTTTTAGCAGGAGCAGCCTTGGCTGTCTTTCTTTTAGTGACTTTCTTTTTAGTGACTTTCTTTTTTGTTGCCATTGGTATTCAACCCTTTGGTGTGAGGAAAAAACAGTGGCTCTGTTTTAGCGCTTTCATTGAATAATGTAAACACCTGACAAAGCTTTTTTTGCATTTTTTCACTGTATTTATAGTAAAAAATGAATTTTACGCACGATGTATCAAGTTTTGTAAACTATCACGACAGCATGTACCGCGATACCTTCATCACGACCGGTAAAACCCAAGCCTTCTGTCGTCGTCGCCTTGATATTGATCTGACCAATGTCGATGCGCAAACTCTGTGCCAGCGTTTCGCGCATCGCCATGATATGCGGTGACATTTTAGGGTTCTGAGCAACAATGGTCAGGTCGATATTACCCATTCGATAACCGGCTTTGTCGATCTGCTGACTTGTGTTCTGTAATAACTTTGTGCTTTCGATATTTTTGTACTGAGTATCAGTATCGGGGAAAAGCTGACCAATATCGCCGCCAGCGATCGCTCCCAACATAGCATCGCAGAGCGCGTGTATCAGGACATCACCATCGGAGTGCGCGAGCAGGCGCTTATTGTGGTCAATTTTGATTCCGCCTAGCGTCATCTGTATATCAGATTCTGCCAGTTCAGCAAAACGGTGTACATCATAGCCATGGCCGATGCGAAATGGTAGATTCACTGCCGTATTCTCAGTGTTTTTGCCGCTTGAGTTCATCGTGACTCGTATTGTGCGTCAATGAAGTGTTCTGCCATCTGGATATCCTCGGGCTGGGTGATTTTAATATTATCGGCACTGCCGAGCACCAGTTTTGGCGCATATCCAGCCGCTTCCATGGCAGACGATTCATCGGTCAATATCTGCTGGTTTTTGCTGGCTGTCCGTAACGCCGGCACCAGCAAACGCCAGGGAAATAACTGTGGCGTCAGCGCCTGCCATAAATCTTCACGCACGACGGTCTCAGCAACTGTCGTGTCGGCGTTCTCGCGCTTGATCGTATCGCGCACCCGGATCGCCAGCAACCCACCTTCGGGATGCTGGCCAGCTTCTACCAGCAAACGTTCGATATCGCTACTGCGCACACAGGGACGCACGGCATCGTGCACCAGCACCCAGTCCTGATCGGCATTAAACGCTGCCTGTTGTTGCAGGCTTTCCAGTGCATTTAGCACCGAATTACAGCGTTCTGCACCACCCTCGGTGACCAGCATAAGTTTTTCAGATTCGATGTTGATACTGTGCCAGTGGCTGTCATGCGGGCTAATGGCTACCACCAGCGCGCTGACCGCAGGAATATCCAGCAATCGCTGCACACTATGCTGCAACACTGGCACGCCGTTAAGTTTGAGATATTGTTTCGGCACACTGGATTGCATGCGTCTGCCAACACCCGCTGCCGGCACCACTGCCCAGATATTATGTGGCTGGCTCACGGTGTCGCCGGCGGCGTATCAGTCGCAGGTTTTTGTTTGCCGGGGCTGTCGTGTTCTTCAATCACCTGATAATACACCTCATCCTTGCGAATCATGCCAAGTTCATTACGCGCACGTTCTTCAATCGCCTGCAGACCGGTTTTCAGGTCCAGTACTTCTGCGTCCAGTGCCTGATTACGTTCCTGCAGGCGCGCGATATCCTGATTCACCGCAGTGATTTCGTGATCGAGCTTGAGCATTTCCGGTATCCCGCCATCATCCAGCCAGACCCTGTATTGCAGCATGACAAGCAGCACCAGCAGAATGACTATGATGATTTTCACACTGCGCTACTGCGAAACTGACATTCCTTCAGCCCAGTTGCCTGAAGGCTTTTGCGCCAGCATAGGGGACATTCGCGCCCAGCGCTTCTTCGATGCGCAGCAGCTGATTGTATTTGGCGATACGATCAGACCGTGACAGCGAACCCGTTTTAATCTGGCCGGCACTGGTGGCCACGCACAAGTCCGCAATTGTGCTGTCCTCAGTTTCACCCGAGCGATGCGAAACCACGGCAGTATAATTCGACGCATGCGCCATGGTAATCGCTTGCAGAGTTTCGCTCAGGGTACCGATCTGATTGAACTTGATCAGAATCGAATTGGCGATGCCTTTGTCGATGCCCTGTTTGAAAATTTTGGTATTGGTCACAAATAGATCATCACCTACCAGCTGTACGCGCTGGCCGAGTTGTTTCGTCATATACGCCCAGCCATCCCAGTCGGCTTCGCCCATGCCATCTTCGATAGTGATGATCGGATACTGATCCACCCAGTTGCTCAGATAGTCGGTAAACTGTTCTGAATTGAATTTTTTGCCTTCCGAGGCCAGGTCATAAACGCCGTCTTTGCAGAACTCAGAACTGGCAACATCGAGGCCAAGATAAATATCTTTACCCGCCACAAAACCCGCTTTTTCGATCGCCTGTAAAATCACTTCGATGGCTTCTTCGTTCGACGACAGGTCTGGCGCAAAACCACCTTCATCACCGACTGCGGTGTTTAAACCTCTGGCGTGCAATACCGAACGCAGAGTGTGAAATACTTCTGCGCCATAGCGCAGGGCTTCGCGAAAATTCGGTGCCCCCGCAGGCAGTATCATAAACTCCTGCATATCGACGCTGTTATCCGCGTGCTCACCACCGTTGATGATATTCATCATCGGTACTGGCATTAAGTATTTACCTGAACCCATATTCTCGTACAGTGGCTTTTTATTTTCTGCTGCCGCAGCGTGTGCATTCGCCAGCGATACAGCGAGGATAGCATTCGCGCCGAGGCGTGACTTGGTTTCAGTACCATCCAGCTGGATCATTTTTGCATCGATCGCAGTTTGATCCTGCACGTCCATCCCCTTAAGTGCGGTCGCAATATCCTTATTGACGTTAGCCACCGCTTTGGTCACGCCCTTGCCGCAATAACGTGATTTGTCACCATCGCGCAGTTCTAGGGCTTCGCGGGTACCGGTGGATGCGCCAGAAGGCACTGCGGCACGGCCAGTATCACCGCAGGCGAGTGTAACTTCTGCTTCAAGTGTGGGGTTGCCGCGTGAATCCAGAATTTCGCGGGCGTGAATTTTGACGATTTCGCTCATTAACTGACCTTATAAAATAAAAATGTTGCTAAAAATAAAGTTGAAATTTGTCGCTACTGTCCAGTGACTAGAGCGTGTTTTCTTCGAGCTGGCCAGCTTTGACTAGCGTGTCGATCGCCAGCAGTCGTTCTAGCAAGGCCTGCATTTTGTCCAGCGGCCAGGCATTGGGGCCATCACTCAGCGCGTTCGCAGGATCGGGATGGGTTTCCATAAAAACTCCGGCAACGCCGGCGGCAACCGCGGCGCGTGCCAGTACCGGCACGTGTTCGCGCTGACCGCCCGAACGGGTGCCCTGACCGCCGGGCAACTGTACTGAGTGCGTGGCATCAAACACCACCGGACAACCGGTGCCGCGCATCACCGCGAGTGCGCGCATGTCGGAGACCAGATTATTATAACCAAATGAAACCCCGCGCTCGCACACCATGATGTTTTGATTGCCAGTGGAACGTGCTTTGTCAACCACGTTTTTCATATCCCAGGGTGCGAGAAACTGACCTTTTTTAATATTTACCGGTTTACCAGTGGCGGCCACGCTTAAAATAAAATTGGTCTGACGGCATAAAAACGCTGGCGTCTGTAATACATCGACGACATCGGCAACTTCATCCAGCGGGGTGTCTTCGTGCACATCGGTGAGCACTGGCACGCCGATCTGGTCTTTCACTTTTTGCAAAATTTCCAGCCCCTGAGCAACGCCCGGGCCACGAAAACTGTCGCCCGAAGAACGATTTGCCTTGTCGAATGACGACTTATAAATAAAGTGAATCCCCAGGGCATTGCAAATGTCTTTCAGACTGCTGGAAGTTTCCAGCGCCATGGCCTCGCTTTCAATCACACAGGGGCCCGCGATCAGGAACAGAGGTTTGTCCAGCCCGACTTCAGTACCGCATAATTTCATTGCAGGTTTCTCTTGTTCAATCGTGTGTGAATGCTGTCAGGTGCATTCGAGGCAACATCGTTCCTTCAACCTCTCAGGCTTCGGCGACGGCAACACTCCCACCAGTGCGCAGCTGCTTGTGTTGCAAAGCAGCACGAATATAATCGGTAAACAACGGATGACCATCGCGCGGACCCGAAGTAAATTCTGGATGAAACTGGCAGGCAAGGAACCACGGATGTTCGCTTTGCGCCAGCTCGACCATTTCCACCAGCGAAGCATCTGCCGAACGTCCGCTGAAAATCAGACCGGCCCTGTGCAACACGTCTTCGTAGTGGTTATTAAATTCATAACGGTGGCGATGACGTTCGACCACTGTATCACGACCGTAGACTTTATGTGCCAGGGTACCCGCTGCAATCTGGCAGCTCTGGCCACCCAGGCGCATGGTGCCGCCGAGATCCGAATCGGCATCGCGTTGTTCAACATTGCCCAACCGGTCACGCCATTCGGTAATCAAACCAATCACCGGGTCGGGCGTGTCGAGCCGAAACTCGCTGCTGTGCGCCTGTTGAATGCCGGCAACATTGCGGGCAAATTCGATGACCGCGACCTGCATGCCGAGACAAATACCGAGATAGGGAATTTTATTTTCGCGCGCGTATTTCACCGCCGCGATCTTGCCTTCGATGCCACGGTCACCAAAGCCTCCTGGCACCAGTACGGCATCAAGATCACTGAGCGCACTGTAATCACCGCACTCCAGAGTCACCGAGTCGATGTAACGAATTTTTACCGTGGCACGATTTTGCACCCCGGCGTGCGACAAAGCTTCGTTCAATGACTTGTATGATTCGGTGAGTTCGACGTACTTGCCCACCATGCCAATGGTGACTTCGACATCGGGCTTTGCCATGACATCGACCACGCGCTGCCATTCCGAAAGATCCGCATCACCAACATCGAGGTGCATCTGTTTGACAATAATCTCGTCAACGCCCTGTTCGTGCAGCCACAATGGAATTTTATAAATATTGTCAAGATCGGTGGCCGAAATCACCGCCTTTTGTGACACATTGGTGAACAGAGCAATTTTCTTGCGCTCTTCTTCGGGAATCAGCTGTTCGGAGCGGCACAATAAAATATCCGGCTGGATACCAATGGAGCGCAGCTCTTTCACCGAATGCTGGGTCGGCTTGGTCTTGATCTCACCCGCAGTGCGGATATACGGCACCAGCGTCAGGTGCACAAACATGGCGTGCTCGTGGCCCAGTTCGACTCCCATCTGGCGTATCGCTTCCATGAATGGCAGCGATTCGATATCACCCACGGTACCGCCGATTTCCACCATAACGATGTCAGCGTTCTGAGCGCCGGCGTGAATGCAGCGTTTGATTTCATCCGTAATATGCGGAATCACCTGCACCGTGCCACCGAGGTACTCGCCACGGCGCTCCTTGCGGATCACTTCTTCGTAAATTTTACCGGTGGTGAAATTGCTCAGCTTGCTGGTCGGAGTGCGCACAAAACGCTCATAATGCCCCAGATCGAGGTCGGTTTCGGCACCATCTTCGGTGACAAACACCTCGCCGTGCTGGAACGGGCTCATGGTGCCCGGATCGACATTAATATAGGGATCGAGCTTCATCATACGAATTTTAAGACCGCGGCTTTCGAGAATAGCGCCAATGGAAGCGGCAGCGATACCTTTACCTAATGACGAAACCACACCACCGGTAATAAAAATGTATCGCGTCATGAAAAAACCGTGTCTCGTGAATCCAGAAGGAATGGGTGGTTACAGATCGAAACTCGCGACCTGCACCCTGTATTGCAGGTCACAATGGTAACAACATTCGCTAACTACGACAATGAATTAAAGTGATTTTGCAGCCCTGAAAGGCGGTATATCTACCCGGCTCACTGGTGGCGCATAAAATCATACAGCATAAACCTGTATCCTGTTGTTAAATAGCCCACAACTGGCCAACGACGAAGCATTCATGGACTTTATCCAGCACTACCAGCAGGCACTACAAGAGCAGGCACACGAGCACGACGCTGCACAAATGCGCGTGGTTGAAGCCCTGCAGCACATCGGCGAACATCTACTGCGGACCGAGACTGAAAAAAACCGTCTACGCTGTCGCCTGGCCCGCTGGTTTGGCTTCAAACCCGCACCAATTGCGGGTATTTACCTCTGGGGTGGCGTCGGTCGCGGCAAAACCTGGCTGATGAACCTGTTCCATGATCAGCTGCCACTGCACAACAAATTGCGGCTGCATTTCCACCACTTCATGCTCGATGTTCACGACCAGCTCGCGCACCAGCAAAAACAGAAAAACCCGCTGCGCATCATCGCCCGTGATTATGCCCAGAAGTATCGCCTGATCTGCCTCGATGAATTTATTGTCACCAATATTACCGATGCCATGCTGCTCTACGGCCTGCTCGATGCACTGTTCAGTTATGGCGTCACGCTCATCGCCACTTCCAACCGGATTCCAGATGATCTCTATAAAAATGGCCTGCAACGCGAGCGTTTTGTACCCGCCATTGCTCTGATTAAACGCTACTGCCAGGTGACTCACCTTGACAGTGACATCGACCACCGGCAAAAACTGCTGGAGCAGTCTGAGGTGTATTACAGCCCGCTGCGCGCCAACGACGAAACTGTGCTGCAACAGCGCCTGCGCGCTCTCGCCAATAGCGAGCCCCGATTCCACACTCAGATCACGGTGAATCACCGCCAGATCGCGGTACATGCCATGGCCGACAACATCATCTGGTTTGAATTTGAGGTGCTTTGCAACACCCCGCGGGCGGCACAGGACTATATCGTGCTGGCGCGGCAATACCACACGATTATCCTGTCAAATGTGCCAGTGATGGGCGAAAGCATGGACGACAGGGCACGACGCTTTATCTATTTAATCGACGAACTGTACGATCGCCGGGTCAAACTGATCCTCAGCGCTGCCACCGAGCCCGAGAATCTGTATAATGGCCAGATGCTCGAATTTGCCTTCCACCGCACCAGTAGCCGATTGATTGAGATGCGCTCCAGTCAATACCTGAAAAGCCGGCATCGACATGGCTAACCTTCCCTGGCATCTACAGACCATTGTTGACAAAGTCTGCGCACAGGGTTGCAACCGGGTCAATCACACTATCGAACGACTCAAACAAAACAAAGCCATCAACAACGCTACAAAACTCGATGGCGATGAACGTACTCAGGTACTAGACGAATTACAGTCGATTATGGCTGTTTATAAGCGAACACAAAACTAACACCAACCCAGTACCCGGAGGCAGTCAAATGTTACGCGCTGGCCAACCCGCTCCCGCATTCAGCTCACCCGATCAAAACAATAACATCATTTCGCTAAACGATTACAGCGGTAGCAAAAACGTCGTTTTGTATTTTTACCCCAAAGACGATACTCCCGGCTGCACCATTGAAGCCAATGATTTCACCCGCCTCAGCAAAGTATTTGCCGCACAAGACACGGTTATCATTGGCGTTAGCAAGGACGATTGTGCCAGTCATCAGGCTTTCATTGCCAAGTTTGATTTAAAAGTTGAGTTGCTCGCCGACACCAGCGGCAAAGTCTGTGATGCTTACGACGTCTGGCAGGAAAAAGAAAAGAATGGCATCAAAAAAATGGGCATTGTGCGTTCGACCTTTGTGATTGATAAAAACGGCACACTGGTCGAGGCGATCTACGGTGTGGATCCGAACGGACACGCGCAGGCAATACTGGACGTGGTCAAAATACTGTAGCACATATCTGAGCCCACACAATGTGCTGAACCGCAGCATCAATCTTCTCGGCCTGAGCAGCAATATCGGCAATGACCGAAGGCACCACGCCACGAGGCACGGTGGATTAACAAAGGTTAAACCACCGCCCTGCTTTTTCAGAAACGAATGTGTGTCGAGTGGTTAAGTGTGTATCTGGATCCAGACCAGTTATCCACGTGGAAGCGGGTAAATGGAAAACCGGTCATATCAAAAAAACGCTGCCAGCCAATCCGGTCAATCCATTCACCAAGACGTTCCCAGTCTCTGGCATCTTCTTTATAGCATTGCAGGATGGTTTTCACCGCAGCCGTGGCTTCGGGCCAGCGCGGCGGATTATTGGGTAAGCCAGCCACTACCAGTTTTTGCATACTGGGTTTGGAGCGCGCATTGGAATTTTTGCCTCCGACCCATATTGCCAATTTGGAGTGTTCAGGGTCATTGATTTGCATCGGCGGACAAGGTGGATAGCAGGCACCACAGCAGACACATTTTTTTTCATCGACTTCCAGTGATGGTTTACCGTTGACCAGGGCGGGCCGGATTGCGGCTACCGGGCAACGCGCTACTACCGAGGGACGTTCACAGATATTGGCCACCAGGTCGTGATTGATCATAGGCGGTTTGGTATGCTGAATATTAATCGAGATATCTGCCTGTCCACCACAATTGATCTGGCAGCAGGAAGTGGAAAGTCGCACACGATTTGGCATGCGCTCATTGATAAATTCATCATGCAACGAATCCATAATGGACTTGGCCACACCTGAGGCATCGGTCGCGGGAATATCACAGTGTAAAAAACCTTGCGTATGAGCAATCATTGATACTGCATTACCAGTACCACCCACCGGAAAACCCTGCTCGAGCAACTTGTCGATCAGTGATGCGACTCGGCTACCATCAGCCAGCATGAACTCAATATTGCTACGGATCGTAAAACGCACGTAACCATCAGCATATTCATCAGCAATTTCACACAGCTCACGAATCGTGTCGGTGTCCATCTGCCTTTGTGTGCCCGCGCGTACTGTCCATATTTCATCACCATAAAGAGATACATGATGCAATACCCCAGGACGTGGTCGTTCGTGCCAGTCCCATTGGCCATAATTTTTTCGCATCAGGGGATGCATAAAAGAGAATGAATCCGGTACTCCACTTTCAATTGCCTGACGTATATGTTTTTGCATTATTTGACTCCTGCTTTTTCAGCGTGACGCTGTTTCCACTTATCGGCCTCTTCATCCCAGGTGTCCATTCGGATAAACGAATTACTTCTGGGTTGCGCCAGCATTGCGGGCTCAGCCTCGATACCCACCCCTTCGAGAAAAGTGGCAAACCCAATACGTTCTATCATCTCACCGCAGCGTTCGTGTTCGAGGCCATTTTCCGCCCAGAAATCAATAATCGTTTCGGCAAGCTCTACAAGACCAGTATAATCCTCCTCGGTTTCCAGTTTCTTAAACGGCACGATGACGGTTCCAAACAGGTCACCGATTTTTAATGTACGCTTTCCACCCAACAGAATAGTGACACCACGATCCTTACCCGGCGAAAGCGCCTTTGTCATAACATTAATGCAATGCATGCAACGCACACAATTTCGATTGTCGATGCTTATACTGTCATCAGCATTCAGTGTCATGCACTGTGTCGGGCAGCGCGAAGTGACATTATCAACAGTATATTGACGGCCCCGGGTCTGGACGAATGCCTTAACTTCGTCCTGTTTAATCTGAATATCATCACGCCAGGTTCCAATAACCGCCATGTCGGCACGCTGCACTGAATTCATGCAGTCGTTAGGACAACCGGAAAATTTAAATTTAAACTTATAAGGCAGAGCAGGACGATGCAAATCATCGGTAAATGAATTCATTACCGTGCGGTGTGCTACTGCTTCATTAAAACAGGAGTGTTCACAACGTGCCGCACCAACGCAGGACATCGAAGTAC
Source organism: Gammaproteobacteria bacterium (assembly GCA_030148865.1). Lineage (GTDB taxonomy): Bacteria > Pseudomonadota > Gammaproteobacteria > SZUA-229 > SZUA-229 > JASBSR01. Next base: position 63,249 of record JASBSR010000007.1, on the reverse strand, counting down.
GCACCGATGGACCGGCGCCACCCATATCAAAGCCCAGTTCATTGATAGCATCGAATGCCCCCTGAACATTTTCGCTACTGCAACCCTGAAACATCATATCACCACTTTGACCGTGTAGCGCAAGCAGGCCAGAACCGTGTTCATCCCATATGTCACAGAACTTGCGAAGAATATCGGTATCATAGTGCAGGCCCGGTGGCGGCATAATTCGCAGTGTATGAAACTCTGCGGAAGCTGGAAACTTGTCAGCAACCTCAGAGAAGCGCGGAATCACGCCGCCACCGTAACCCATAACCGATATCGTTCCACCTTTCCAGTAACCTTTTTTATTCTCATATGAGTGCTCAAGCTGACCGAGCAGATCAGCCATCATGTCGTTTTTTTCTGCCAGACGCTTGAAGCCGGTAACAAAACTGGGCCATGGGCCACTTTCTAGCTGATCCAGGTTAGGTGTTTTATGCTGCGTTTTCACTAATCTGTTCTCCTCTGGTTTACAACCATATAAAATAAAGCTCTATCACGCGAATGGCATGGCATATATTTTTGTCGCGCACTAAAAGTAAAAAATTATTTTCATATTCGCTATCGGGTATGTTGTAGAAAGATCACCTGCTCTACTGGTTTTATCTGACGAACAGATCTGAAACGGATCAGGCGAGCGCGTATTATCCCCATTTAACCTGTACTCCAGGCGCGAGGCCGCTGCATACCAGCGACCTTGCACGCCTGCTTAACATAGCCATAAGGAAAGAGTTCAAAAAGGTGTTGCTTGGCTTTCTTTTTGTCATAGCCATGCGCTTCTACCAGATGCCTGGTGACATGACGCACATCAGGCGCAACATTATTTTGCTGCCAGTATCCACGCATAAAGCAGAGTATTGACCAGTAATTATCGTCGAGCTCAAGGCCTTCCTCTGCGGCCAGTTTTCGGGCAAAGTTTTCATCCCAGTCTGCTGGCTGAACAATGTAACCTTCGGCATCACGTACATACTTCATATTATCTGATATCATCTGGCCTCCGATACTTTACTGCGTGTTACTTCATATGCATCATTAATTGTTACTTTATAAGTCAGAATTAATAACAGTAAAGCGATATTTTTTTGTATTTAATATCGAAACAATCAATATTAATAATCAAACGCCGCAGGAATCAGCAAGTGTGCCTCAAGCAAGATAATCGCTATCCATTAATTGCTTAGTTCAGACACTAAAGAGGTAGTGTTTTCCTTTTCGATCCCTCCCAAATGGATAGTCAATCCTGTGTTTTTTCCATGCAGGCAGTCAGCACGACCGGGATAAGGTCGCTTTTTATTTTCTATCAGGCGGGTAACAGACCGTGTTCTACTATACGGCTCTGGTAACAGATGGCGTATCCGAAAACAGCTGCGCTATTTTTTCGGCAGCTAAGGGATGGCTAATCAAGTAGCCTTGCGCCTGATCACATTGATGCACACGCAGCATATCGAGTTGCAACTGGGTTTCAACGCCTTCCGCAATAACATTGAGCCTCATATTTTTGCCCATAGCAATAATGGTAGTAACAACCGTAATATCATCGTTCAATGTCTGTATGTTTTTCAGAAATGAAGCATCTATTTTAAGCGTATCGATGGGCAGCCGCTGCAAATAACTTAAGGACGAATATCCAGTACCAAAATCATCTATCGATGCCTGCACACCTATATCACTAAGCTCACGCAAAATCGCAATAGACTCTTCGACATTTTCCAGCAAAATATTTTCTGTCAGTTCCAGCTCAAGATATTTGGCATCCAGCCCGGTTTCATCCAGAACCGCCTGAACCAGAACGGGCAAATCACGCCGCATTTGGCAGGCAGACAGATTTACAGCTATTTTTACCGGGACGTAACCCGCCTGTTGCCATCTCTTGTTTTGCTCACAGGCCATTCGCAGTACACGCTCACCCAATGGAATTATCAGTCCGCTTTCTTCGGCAATTGGTATGAAAACTGAAGGCGCTACTGCACCCATCTTCGGATGATGCCAACGTACAAGTGCTTCCAGACCAACAATATCGCCAGTTTTTATCTCAATTTGCGGCTGATAGTGAAGTGACAGACAATTCTGATCAAGCGCTTTGCGCAGACTATCTTCAATATACAGACGATCATAGACTGACTCGCTCATCTTATGCGAATAGTATTGATAGCCGTTGCCGCCCTTGTTTTTTGCGTGATACATGGCTACATCAGCCATTTTCAGCAAGCCCTCACAACTTTCATCACCAAATGGATACAAAACGATACCAATACTGGAACTCACCCGTAGTTCATGGTGCTGTATAGTTAACGGCGTGGAAAAGACTTCGATAATTTTTTGAGCAACGTGAGTCACATTGTCCAGGTGCTTTACACCTTCGAGAATAATTATAAACTCGTCGCCGCCAAGCCTGGCTACAGTATCGCTAGCGCGCAAACACGATTGCAACAAAGTGGTAACCGCTTTGAGCAGCTCATCACCCAGATGATGTCCATAACTGTCATTAATTAGCTTAAAACGATCAATATCGAGAAATATTACCGCCATCAGACGCTGATCTCTTTCGCCCTGCGCACAGGCATGCATCAGTCTGTCCATTAATAGCAGCCTGTTTGGCAGGCCAGTGAGCTGGTCATAGTGTGCCAGATAATATAAATGTGCCTGTTTTCGCTCAGTAATTTCATTCAGCAAATCATGGCCTGTACCCATCCCAACGTATCGCTCGTTACGGGTAATAATAAACCCGTCATACATATGCTGCATGCCTGCATCTATGATAATTCTCGCCAGATCATCAATCGATTCATTATGATCGACAATAATTGAGTCATTAAACTCAAACTTGCTTATTGGCTTTGAGCCATATAGTGACCGCGCATAAGGTTTACTAAAGAACTCAATGAAACCGGATCGTGTTATCAAACCCAAAGGAGATTCATTAATTACTACAGGTATAGCATGGAGTTCAGGCTGAGCCAGAAATAGCTCAAAGACCTGCGTCATTGACACATCGGGGGAGACGGGATCAACGTATTTCAGTAATGCATTTACAGTTGCATTAGCGCTAATTTCTTTAGGTGTTTCTATGTGGTGACATTTATCTACTGCTGTAAGTGAGGCTGTCATAATCACGCGCCATGTTGATTGCATTGGCCTGTTTAGTACAATTTAATCATCTTCCATTGATGACTTGAACAGAGATTATAAAAGCACAGTCATTACCTGGGTGTGACATAGCGGTGACTAAATCATGACAATCACTTATCCATATTAACACTGCGCCATTCTTCAAATATGCAGGCATGCTTGCAAACCGTGGCGTAATGATATTCACCAATATGTTCACTTTGCTGAATAGTGTGTGTTCTCTGAAGACAGACAACGACCCGAATCTTGCGTGATAGTTAAGCAGCCGTTTATCAAACATTAAGCGACTATTCAGGTACACCGTCAAAAAAATCAACCACACCGGTGTCCAGCGAATATTCTGCACCCACCACCATCAGACCATCTTCCTGGATCAGGCGTTCGAGAATCTGTGAACCGTGACGCAGATGGCTGGCCGAGGCGAGAATATTAGCACGCACTGCATGGTTCAATAAACTTTCCGGATCGTTTTTGAGATCCGTATCCATCAGACTTTGCAACGCCGGACGAATGCGGTCGACGATAGAATGCAAATTCGGTGACCGGGATTGTGCTGGACGCTGCAAATCATCGAGTGTGGCCTGAATCGCACCACACGTGGAATGCCCGAGCACCACCACCAGCCGGGTGCCGAATTGTTCGGCGGCGAATTCGACACTGCCCACCTGCGAAGGCGCAACAATATTGCCCGCCACACGGATAACAAACAGATCACCCAGACCCTGATCGAACACGATTTCGGCAGGGACACGTGAATCCGAGCAACCCAGAATGATTGCCATTGGCTCCTGCGCGGCTGCCAGTCCGCTGCGCCGAATCTGGCCAGTGGTGGCCGCACCACCATCGAGATCAGAGACAAAACGGCGATTGCCGTCCTGTAAACGTTGCAGGGCTTCGCGCGCTGATAGCATGGGGCGGGTTCCTTATATTATGAAAGTCTGCGGGCAAGATTACCCAACCTGAGCGCGATGATAGCAGATTCGCAGAGCTAATCTCATCTGCTGCTTACGGGATACTTCCGGCAAAAATAATCGATACCGGCGGCGCATTGGCCACAACTCGCGGTTCGATCACACCCGGCACGGCAAAACCGTGTTTGTCGAACAGCCCTAACCAGCTCTCGACTGTTCTGAAGTACCACGGCGCAGGATCACGAAACGCATCGTTAAAACCAGCCCATGAACCTTCGCGCCAGCCATCAACATAGGCCTGATCACCACAGGTGATTTCAGGATGGAGCGTTTGCACAATCAAGCTCCCCGAGGGATTCAATAAATCCGTCGCCTGCTGAAACACTTGCACCACCGATTCCTTACCCAGAAGCGAAAAATTACACACCAGCAGGTCGAATTTTTCTGCCAGCGTGCTCGCCGATATATCTTCGTAAGCAAGTACACGATAACGCCCTGCACCCGTCTGTTCGGCTGCTGCGATCATCTCGGTGACCACATCGACACCCAGCGTTGCAATGCCGCATGCGTCAAGCTCGCGCGTCAGCCAGCCTTCCCCACAGCCAATGTCGAGCACTGTTTTCGGCACATATTGGCAAATAACATCGATAATCGCCTGATTGGTAATCTGCGTGCGACTGACAATCTCACCATCACGTATCGCTCTCACCCAGGGTAAAACATTACCCTGCCAGGAGTCGATAATTTTTTGATCCGAAAACTTTTTCATGATGCAAACAAGGTTATCCAGACACGTTCATTTCCTGCGAGCAAACCAAGATCACCCGGTTCGGGTGATAAACAAGTTTACGCAGAAAACATCTCGGCCAGCTCCGTCGCCCCAGGCGAAAAATAAACAACCACTTCACAACATAATTGCACAGCGGTTTCGTGGCGCACAAACACTGCGACATATTTGTCCACGCTGCGACCTGCTACAGCTCCGCAAATTCCATCCACAGTTGTTGCAAGACAGGCTCCGCCAAGTCAACCGCGCCGAGGTTTTTGAAATACCAGGTATTCATATCCTGTTTTTACACGAATATTAAATATTTATTACTGAGTGTACGGACGGAGATTTCTCCCGCTGGTCGAAATGACAAACTTTGGGAGGGATTATTTATCATAGCGTGAGGCGCGCTCGAAATGATAGACTTTGACAGATAGCTTACAACACAGAATGTTTCATTCTGACACCACGCACCCCACAGCCCGTCATTCTGACAGAGTTGCGCCTGTCGGCAGACAGGCACAAGGACAAAGAACCCCTCAACTTTGCTGCAATGTACACGAATGACAAAAGATCTAAACCACGTCTTGCAATAATTCTGCTGTTTTGCGCTCTTCCTGCTGCAGTTCCCAGAGATGGGCGTAAAGGCCGTTCTTTTCAAGCAACTGCTGATGACTGCCCTGTTCTGCTATCCTGCCTTTCTCCAGCACCATGATATTATCCGCATCGATTACGGTCGATAACCGATGCGCAATCACCAGCGTGGTGTGTTTTTCCGCTACCGCTTCCAAGGCTGACAAAATCTGCTGTTCAGAATGTGAATCTAGTGAAGACGTGGCTTCATCGAATACCAGTATCTTGGGATTTTTCAAAATCACACGCGCAATCGCCACGCGTTGTTTTTCACCACCAGACAGTTTCAGGCCACGTTCACCGACGACAGTGTTGTATTTATCCGGCAGTGAATTAATGAAGTCATGAATGTCTGCCATTTTAGCGGCGTGAATAATTTCATCATGTGACGCATCGAGTCGCGCATAACGAATATTGTGCTCGATGCTGTGATTAAACAGCACGGTATCTTGTGGCACGATACCAATATTTGCACGCAAACTCTCCTGCGTAACCTGATTAATGTTTTGTTCGTCAATAGAAATCGCGCCTGAGCTGGTTTCATAAAACCGGAACAACAGCCGCGCCAGCGTTGACTTGCCCGCCCCCGAAGGACCAACCACTGCCACCTTGTGACCAGGTGGCACTTCAAAAGAAACAGAATTTAGAATTTCGCGCTCTGCATTGTATCGAAATGAAATATTCTCAAACCGAAGATGTGCTTTACTCACCTGCAACGCTTTGGCATCAGGCTTGTCTTTAATTTGCTGCGGGGTATCCAGCAACTTCAACATCATATCCATGTCGGCCAATGAATATTTTAGTGCGCGATAAATAATACCGAGAAAGTTCAATGGAATAAACAATTGCAGCATCATGGCGTGCACCAGTACCAGATCACCCAGCGTCATGGTGCCAGCAACCACGCCCTGCGCAGCGTACACCATCATGAATGTCACACCTGTGGCAATCACCGCACCCTGACCAAAATTGAGTATCGACATTGAGGTCTGGCTTTTGACGGCTGCGGTTTCCCATTCAGCCAGGGTGTTATCGTATTGTTTCAGCTCGTACTGTTCATTGGTGAAATATTTCACGGTTTCATAATTGAGCATGCCATCAACCGCAAAACTATTAGCTCTGGATTCCAGCGTATTCATCTCATGACGATAATGCATGCGCCAGTTGGTTACCAGCAGAGTAAAGGCAATATATGAAGCCACCGTCACGAACGTCACGATCGCGAAACGCGGTTCGTAGCGACCGAGCAGAATCACGGCAACAAAGGTGAATTCAGCCGCAGTGGGGATAATATTGAACACCAGATAATTCAGGATCGAACTTAAAGAGTTGGTGCCGCGTTCCAGATCACGGGTAACACCGCCGGTCTTGCGATCCAGATGATAGCTGAGCGATAACGAATACAGATGTTTGAGCACGCGTAATGAAATACCGCGCATCGCGTGGTAGCGCACACGCGCAAACACCGCATCGCGTAGCTCATTAAACAACGACCCTGCCAGGCGTAAGGCGCCGTACCCTAGCAGCATGGCCATAGGCAGTACCAACACTGCATTAGTCTGTAACTTGCTGGCGTCGAGCGCATCGACAATTTCCTTGAGCACCAGCGGCATCCCGACGATGGCCACTTTGGATAGCACCAGACAGGTGAGCGCGACCAGCACCCTGCCCCTGAAATCCCAGACATAGGGCAGCAGTCGTTTCAGATTTTGCCAGTCTTTGCGATCACCGTGCGGTTTCGAGGTGGGTCTGTGAACCATTATGCGTTACAACTGTTTAAATAATTCTGCTGAAATTCAGGCCTGGACTTAGATATCTCTAGCGATAACTTGTGATATAAACTGTGCACATGATTATAACCAAATTAACCTTTCCCGTTCTGTTCATCTCGCTACTCGCGCTTTCCGCCTGCAGTAACAACGATGCCGCCAAACCCCAAAAGAAAGCCAGTGAACATATTGTCGAAGTGGGTCTCGCCGATATCCAGCTGGTCAGCAGCGAACTTAGCGTCGCAGGCACGCTGGAAGCCGCAAAAACCGTGAGTCTATATAACGAAATCAGTGGCGCGATCACACAATTGCCACTGCATCAGGGCGATGTCGCGAAAAAAGACCAGTTGCTGATCACGATTGACGATACTCTGACCCAGGCCGAACTCGCCAAAGCCCGCGCCCAAAAAGCCCAGGCTAAACTCGATTATCAGCGCCTGCTAAAACTCAGACCCAGGCAACTGGCCTCGGACGAAGAAATCGCCCGCGCCGCAACCGCGCTCGACATCGCCGCCGCAGAATTCGATTTACAGAGCGCCCGGCTCGCACTCACCCGACTGCGCGCACCTTTCACCGGTATTATTAGTCAACGTTTTTTTGAGCCCGGCGATGTCGTCGCTGTACACAGCCTGATTCTTACCATGATTGATCCGAGCTCAATTTATTTAAAACTCAATCTGGCAGAAAGCTGGATTCCACGACTGCACACTGGCGATAACGTCGCAGTCAGTATCGACGCCCTCGGTGGTCAGCTCTATCCGGCACGCATCAGTCGCATTTATCCGACCATCGACGCCAGTACCCGCAAAGGCGTGGTCGAGATTGAACTTACCCCGATACCCGACGGGGCTCGCGTCGGTCAGCTGGCCAGAGTCACGCTGAAAACACGCGCCAGCGAACACCTGGTGATCCCGACCCGCGCGATTCATCACGACACCAACGGTGCCTATGTTTACCGCATCGACACTGCCAGCAAGGCGCATAAGATTTATCTGCAAAAAGGCCTGCAACACGGCGAGCTGCTCGAAATTCGTGACGGCCTGAGCCCAGGCGATCGCGTCGTGATCAAGGGCTTCATCGGTCTGCGCGATAACAAACAGGTGAAAGTCTTTCAGCCGGAATTGCCCAACAGCCATAACGGCAGCGTATGAAACAACGTTTCCGTAGCGGCGGCCTCGCCGCCTGGTCGATTCATCATCCGATCGGCGTCATTATGCTGGCGCTGACCGCAGTGGTGATTGGTCTGTTCTCGTTACAGCGCCTCAGCATCGATCTGCTACCGCACATTATTTACCCCGAAGTACGGGTGCGCATCAACGACCCCGGCGTGCCCGCAGAAATTATGGAAGATCGCGTCACCCGCCAGCTCGAAGAACAGCTGGCGATCACCGAAGGCGCGATTCAGGTGCAGTCCAACAGCACCGAAGGCAACAGTTCAGTCGATCTCAGCTTTCCCTACGGCACTGACATCGACCTCGCGCTGCGCGATGCCAGCACCCGGCTCGATCGCGCAAAACGGTTTTTGCCCGATACTATCGAGCCACCGGTGATTTATAAACGCGACCCGGCGCAAATCCCGGTGATGGAACTGGTGCTCAGTTCCAATGAGCTCGATGCAGTTGAGTTACGCACCTGGGCAGACTATACCTTCTCGCGCTGGTTTCTCACTCTGCCCGGGGTGGCGGCGATCGAAGTCGGCGGCGGCCTACAACGCGAAATCCAGATTCTGCCCGATCAGGACGTTCTCGCCAGCGTCGGTCTCTCGCTCGGCGATCTCGCCGGCATTATCCAGCGCAATAATTCTGATGCCGCTGGTGGCCGGCTGATGAGCCCCTCCAGTGAAATCAGCACCCGCACTCGCGGGCGATTTGAGTCGGTGGAAGCACTGCGCAATCTGCCGCTGTGGAATGCTGGCAACACCGGTATCGATGGTGTATTGCGCCTGCGCGATGTCGCCGAAGTACTGGATTCGCACCAGGACGAACGTCTGCGGGTACGCCTGAACCAGCGCCCAGGGGTCAAAGTCTCGGTGCAAAAACTGCCGCAGGCGAATACTGTGAGCGTGGTCGACGAAGTCCAGCACCGACTGCAGCAGCTGGATGGCCAAAAACTCATGCCCGCCGATGTCACTGCGACCACGGTTGACGATCAGTCGGTCTACGTGCGTCATGCCCTGAACAACGCCAGCATGGCGGCGGTCAGTGGCGCCCTGCTGGCGATGTTGGTGATCTACCTGTTCCTCGGCAATCTGGTGCGCACGCTGATCATCGGCAGCGCAATTCCGCTGGGTATACTGGTGACCTTCACCATCATGGACATCAACGACCTGACGCTGAACATCATGACCCTGGGCGGTCTCGCGCTGGGCATGGGGCTGCTCATCGACAGCACCATTGTGATGCTGGAAAACATCACCCGCCATCAGCACGACAGCGGCTCGGCAGCAGATAATGCGATTACCGCAGCTGCCGAAGTCAACAGCCCGATCGTGGCCTCGACCGCAACCAATCTCGCTGCTATCCTGCCGTTTTTATTCATCGGCGGGCTCACCGGATTACTCTTCCGCGAGCTGATTATCACCATCACCTCGGCCATGCTGGCAGCATTGCTGGTGGCGCTGACGCTGGTGCCAGCGCTTGGTGCCCGAATCAAGTCAGAGACGAAAAATAAAAGTATATTTAATAATTTAATTAATAAAGTTAAAGTTAAATATCAACATGTGGTCGAGCGCATTGTGCTCTGTCCGACACCCATAGTGATCTTTTTTCTGCTTGCTTTCATCCCCGCAGTGCTGGGCATGATGCATCAGGGCTTTGTTTTTTTACCGGCAATGGACGAAGGTAATGTCAGTATTTCGATCCGCGGTGACGCCGGCATGAATCTGGATGAAATGGACGCTACTGTCGAAAAAGTCGAAAGCCTGCTGCTGGCACAGCCTGAGGTCGAAACCGTGTTCAGCACCATCGGTGGTCATATTTTTGGCCGCTCAGAATACGAAAGCAGCGACAGCAGCTCGCTCAAGGTAAAACTGGTTCCTTTGGACGACCGCAGCATCAGTAGTGAAGCCTGGGTGAAAAAAATGGACGCGGCAATCAAATCACTTACCCTCACCGGCTACAAAATCCGGCTCCGGGTTCAGGGAGTGCGCGGCATCCGCCTCAGCAGCGGCGACAACGATATCAGCCTGCGAATCCAGGGTCAGGATATCGAAACCCTGACCGAGCTCGCCACCCAGGTGGTCGAAAAAATTCGTGACCTGCCCGGCCTGCGTAATGCCGAACAGTCGTACGAAGGCCTCAACGAAGAACTCAATGTGCACATCGATCGCCAGCGCGCGGCCGATCTCGGTACCCACATCGACAGTCTGGGACAGGCGCTGCGCATCGCGCTCGATGGCAGCATTATATCCAACTATATCGAAGGCGACCGCCAGTTCGACGTGCGTATGCGGCTGCCGAGAAAACTCAGCGACACCCCGGCGAAGCTGGGCAATTTACTGGTGGGTCAGCATAACGGTCGCCCGGTGCGGCTGCACGAAGTCGCCAGCATCAGTCGTGGGCCAGCACCGGCGGCGATTAAACACGATCAGCAGCAGCGCATCGTCGAGATCACCGCCGCGCTGGATGCCAATACCAGTCTCGATGTAGTCAATGCTGAAATTCAACAGGCGCTGAAAGACTTTAAACTGCCTGATGGTTATTACCTGTACGACGGCGGTGCCAGCAAAACTCTGAGCAATGCCCAGCAGTCGAGCTGGCTGTTACTGGCACTGGCAATATTTCTAGTACTGGTGGTGATGGCCTTGCAGTACGAGTCGCTGCGCAATCCGCTGATTATTCTCAGCAGCATTCCTTTCGCTCTGATCGGTGTCAGCCTTGGACTCTGGAGCGGCGACCTGCTGATCTCGACCCCAGTGTATCTGGGCATGATCATGCTCGCCGGAATCGTGGTGAATAATTCCATTGTGCTGATCGAGCAAATCGAAATCGAGCGCGAAAGAGGCAATACTGTGGCTGAGTCGATCAGCCTCGCTGCCAGCCAGCGCCTGCGCCCCATCCTGATGACTACCCTGACCACGGTGTTCGGCATGCTACCGCTGGCCATCGGACTGGGCGAAGGCGCCGAAATGCTGCAACCACTGGCCTATGTCATCGTCTGGGGTCTGAGTTTCTCCATGCTGGTGTCGCTGGTGCTGGTGCCCGCGGTCTACCGCCTGATCCACCAGCCGGGCCGTAGCCCGATTTGACACTGCCAGCCTGAAATCTCCGGCTCCATACCCACACAGACAACATGCCTAAGGCGCTTGAATCACAAAGGAACTATAAGGTTTTAAGCAGTCTGATTCTGGTACAATCTATTTGTTTGTAACACTGAAATCGAGGTTCGCCATGTCACAAGTCCAGTTTAATACTCAGCTCAACGATGAGATCAATGTTTCCCCCGAAGCGGTCAAACAACTGATCGCACTGACTGAAAATGAAGAAACCGTTAATGGCGTCCGTATTTTTGTCTCCGGTGGCGGCTGTAGCGGTATGCAATACGGTATGACCTTTGTTGAACACCCCACTGAGTTTGATACTGTCTGGGAAAAAGATGGCCTCAAAATGTATGTCGACGCAATTGCACTGTCATACCTCGAAGGTGTAGAAATTGATTATCAAAATCAGGGTAACGGTGCCAGCTTCGTCTTCAAGAATGTATTCATGAAATCTGGCGGCTCTGGCAGTTGCGGTGGTTGCGGTGGCGCTGCTTAATCACCGAGCCGAATAACAAAAACGGGCGCGCTTCGTTTATCGATCCGCGCCCGTTTTTTTCATACCCGAAACAATATTGTGTTGCATACAGTGTAAATTTATTGCTTTTCATCAGCATCACTGGAATAAGACTTTGTTCAAGTGAAAGTCAAACCCCGCTTACTTTTAATCTCGCAACCCAATAGCTATCGCATAGCACCTTACCTCAAGGCTGCGAATCGTCTCGGTCTCGATGTATTGATTGCTTCGCGCGGCGAACACTCACTTACCGCCGAAATCAATCGCGGTTTGCATGTCGACTTATCAAAGCCTCAGCAGGCCCTGAAAATGATAACTGAAGCCGCCGCGGTGCAGCCCTTCGCGGGTATCCTCGGCAGCGACGACAGCACGGTGGAACTAGCTGCACTGGCGGCAGCAACACTCGGCCTACCGCATAATCCACCCGCGGCCGCACGCCTGTCAAGGCGCAAAGATCTGGCACGCACGCAACTCATGCGCACCGGCTGTCCGGTGCCGTTGCATTGTTTAATTGATTTAGACCAGCCCCTCGACAAACAACTAAAAGACTTGCCGTGGCCGTGCGTCATTAAACCACTCAACCTGTCTGCCAGTCGCGGCGTGATACGAGCCGATAATAATGAAGATTTAGTTCGCGCCTGCGAACGCATACGTAAAATTATCAGTACCGCCGATGATAACTTCGAACGCACGCATTTATTGATCGAAGAATACATTGATGGTGTCGAAGTTGCGTTTGAGGGCTACCTCGTACAGGGCGAATTAAAAACGCTGGCCCTGTTCGATAAACCGGAGCCACTCACCGGGCCTTATTTTGAAGAAACCATTTACGTGACACCATCGCGTCTCGACCAGAACACACAGCAACTCATCTTCGATGCTGTGCAACAGGCCTGCAAAGCCTATGATTTACGCACCGGCCCGATACACGCCGAACTGCGCGTCAATACTGACAATGCATGGATACTCGAAGTCGCATCGCGTACCATTGGCGGTGATTGCGGGCGCATGCTGGATAATGGCGCAGGTCTCAATATTGAAGAACTGGCGGTTTCACTTGCTACTGGCTTACCGGGCAATGTGACACCACCCACAGAAAGTCGCGGCGTGATGATGCTGCCAATTCCACAGGCGGGTTTATTGCGCCGCGTTGAGGGTCTGAAAGCTGCGCGCAGCACGCCGGGCGTAGACCGGGTCGAGATTATCGTCAGCGATGGCCACGAACTGATTCCACTGCCTGAAGGCAATCAATATCCCGGTTATATTTTTGCCCGCGGTAAACAGCCGGATGATGTTATACACTCGCTAAAAATCGCCCACTCACATTTAAATTTTATAATAGCCCCCGTATGGAGATAACAATGTCGACACTTCGCTGGATAATCGTATCCGCAACCGGACTTTATCTGGTGGCTGTTATCAGTATGTATTTCTTACAGCGTCAGTTTTTGTATTTTCCAAGACAAGCCAGCACTTACGAAGCTGAACACAATTTCGAATTTCAGCATGAGGGTATCACTCTGCGCGGCTGGATAGTTAATCCTGACAGACAAGATGCCATGATTTATTACGGCGGCAATGCGGAACGCATCGACTTTTTTATACAAAATTTTACAGTGCTATTTCCTGCACACACTATTTATTTTGTGAACTATCGCGGTTACGGCGAAAGCGAAGGCAAACCGACACAAGAACACTTATACGGTGATGCGCTAGCAATCTTCGACCATGTACATAAAGCTCATAGCCGTATCGATCTCATCGGCAAAAGCCTGGGCAGCGGCATAGCTGTCTATGTCGCTGCCCAGCGACCGGTGCACAAACTCGCGCTGGTTACGCCTTATGACAGCATCCTCAATATTGCACAATCACAGTACCCCATCTTTCCGGTTAGCCTGTTGATGGAAGATACATATGAGTCATGGAAATACGCCAACCAGATCAGCGCTGAAACATTGATATTATCAGCCGAACACGACCGGCTGATTCCCGCTCGCTTCACCGATAATCTGGCAGCACATTTACCAGAAAACATATTAGTCACAAAACAGATCAAAAATACTGACCACAATTCAATTTCAGGCGAGCCTGAGTATTATGACAATCTGGTTGATTTCTTCGGCAACGAAAAAGTGCCGCAAGCGCGGCACTTTTTCTAACACAGCTATGGCATTAAGACGAGATTGTCATTTACCACCGCCAGCCTTAAAACCAGCTGGCATCTGACCATAATCGCCTTCGCCAAAGAAAAATCCCTTCATATGTTTTTCGATCAGCTCAATATTTTTCGGATCAGCTGTATTCAAACCATTTTCGTTAATGATAGTGGTCAGACGCTCTAACCACTGCTTCCAGCCTTCTTTGGAAACGTTTTCATAAATGCGCTGCCCCAGTTCACCCGGATGCGGCGGCGCTTCCATGCCTTCGGCTTCAGTTTTTAGCACAACACAATTCACTATTCTAGACATAACAACCTCTTAACTAATCAAATGTAGTAACTATACGGGCCATGACCCGGATGATACTTACTTAAGAGCATATCAAAGATATTCTCGTCGTTCCCGCATGTTTCTAGCGGGAATGATGACGCCCAATTCTTGTTACGCTTAAGTTAAGTGCCATTCAGTTATGACCCCTTAATTTCATATTTCTTTAATAACACGCCTTCGCTATCACAACAATCAGCAGCGCATTTTTTAATCTGGTGTAACTCTTCGACTGACGTTTCCAAATAAAAATCAATGCTGCGATTTTCAGTTGCACAGTCACAGCCTTTGTCATTGTAGACATAAACATTATTCAGCCCGGCTCGCTTCGCCTCGACTTCAGCAGCGTACAGGCTCGCATCCGGCGTTGGTGGTACATGACTCAGTTTGTAAGCAGGAAAAAATCTGGTGATATGCCAGGGACTGTCCGCCCCCAGGTTATCGCGTACCCAGCAGGCAATTTCGTAATGCTCAGCCGGGTCGTCGTTTTTACCCGGAATCACATTGGTACGAGTTTCAACGTGAATACCGAGTTCCTGTGCTTTTTTAATAGACGCTAGCACCTGCGAAACTTTTGCTGGACGGCAAATTTCTTTATAAAACGCATCACGCATGCTCTTGATATCCGAGCACAGCACATCCAGATGCGGCGCAACCAGTTTCAGCGCTTCGTCGGTGATAAAACTGTTCGAGACATAAACGGTATAGAGCCCTGCTGCGTGGGCCAGCTGGCAAACATCAATCACATATTCCAGCCAGACTGCCGGTTCAGAATAGGTGAAAGCAATACCGTCAACCCCGGCGCGTTGTGCTGCTGCGATGAGTTTCTCTGGTGTCACCCAGGCTTCTTTGGATTCACCTTTGGCGAGTTTATCGAGCGCGCCCACACCCCAGGATATTTCCAGATTATGGCAGCCGCCGCAGCGAAAGCTGCAACCATAACTGCCGACCGACATCACTGTGGTACCGGGACGATAATGTTTAACCGGCTTGCTTTCAATGCTATCAACATCAACCGAGGACAAAATACCATACGATAAATTATAAAGTGTGCCATTGCGATTCACATGCGCCTGACAGAAACCACGCTGGCCATGACCAATTTTGCAGCGCCACAGACAGAGATTACAGCGTGCAGTGCCGTTTTCCAGTTGCTCCTGTAAGCGAGTCTCGACCAGTTGATATGATTGCAGTTGGGTCAAAATAAATTCCAGTGTGAGCGCGAGCACCTATTATAAAGCTTTTTCACTGACGATACCGGCCCACTTCATACCAGTGCCAAACGTGCCCGCAACGCCCCGGAATTGTTGCCCAGCTGTATGACATTGCCATCAATCACACAGTTTTCCTCTGGTATTTATGATTCTTCAAAGCTGATCACATCAAGCAAGGGATAATCGATACTGTTGACCTTACAGGGACAAACAACACCCGGAGCACAGCGAGTGCGACCGGCGGGCGCTGCCGGGAGATCGGCAGCAACCGCGCACACAGTGTAGTTGTTAGCGAGTAAATGCTCCAGCGATTGCAGTGAAAGAATCCCAATGGAGCCGATATAGAGAATTTCCATAGCCCATCGACCTGTTCACGAACTGCTGACAGACGCAGCGCACCCGTACTCGGGCGAATCACAGTTCGATAAGTCAACATATCAGAGCGTAATCACCTGATCAGGCATGTTGCCAGACAAGGCCGTATACAGATTCGGAAAACAGCCAATACAGGCACCTTCAACCAGCATATCTTCGATCTCACGTTCGTAGGCGCACTGATCGCAGGCCATCAATAACATACCAGTCTTTTTTGCCACCGCAGCCAGACGCTCACCAATGGGATTGCCTTTTTGCAGCACATAGGCATTGTCTTCAAAAAAGAACATGCCGACGACTTCGACACCGTGCGCATTGTCTTCGAGTTGCGGCAGAATCATTTTGCCAAGTTTGTACGATACCGAATGACCCTGAGTAGAAAAAATATAAGCGACTTTCATAATAACTCCTGAATAAATGTGAGTGAACCTCGTGTGGGGTTAGAATGTTCATACTATATTCGCAGCAATCGGTTCAGTAGTAGCATCACTAAATATTTTTCGAAAAATCAGACGTCGCACCAGAACGCTGCTAAACCACGGGTGGCAATCATACAGGCACAGAGTACTGGCACAATAATATGTAGTTGTGATGCACATTGCCGGCGAACCGGTAACTTGATCGATGTGTTATCGATCACTGGCAAGATACGACTCGCTGTTACATCCAGTGCTGTTCAATACTGACGATGCTGCTTTCATGAACATCGACTAAATACTGCTCAATGCAAGCGAACTGTTGTTGCAGATAACGATTGCTGTTGCTCACCATCGAAATTGCAATGCTCGCACGCTGCCGTTCATCGAGATAACCGGTTTCGGCGATCGATGCATTGAGCCGCGCGCGTATTTTATCTGTCAGACGTTTTATCACCGAGCGTTTCTGCTTCAGCGAATGCGACAGTCCACCACCAGTAACAGGATATGGACTGTCTGATCGTTCACCCTTAGAGGTAAATCAGCTCTAAACCAAGATCGCCGATTTTTTTATGCGTCGCCGTGCTGGTAATCACCGCCGTGCTGGCCTGCTCGGGCGTTAGATAGCGCTCGGTGACGCGTTGCAGATCTGCCAGCTTCACTGCCAGCACGGCTTCACGATAGGCCTGCAATTTTTCGCGTGTGCGGCCGTGTAGCATACTGTGATAGGCATGGCGCGCCTCACCTGCTGGCGAGCCGGGCTTGTCGAGACTACCGATAACACCGAGTATCGCTTCTTCGATCTGGCTCCATTCATGTTTACGGTTCAGTACCCAGTCGATCGCACGGTCGAAATCATCCAGCGTTTCCTGGAGACGCGGGTCGCGATAAGAATAAAAACGAAACGCTGCATTGCTGGTGTCGTGACTGGCACCGCCACCATAGGCACCGCCCTTTTCACGTATTGCGGTATGCAAAAATCCATTACGCATAAAACCACCGAGCACAGACAATGCCGCAGCATCGGCATGATCCATCGCCACCGTGGAATAGGCTTTGGCACAAAAATTCACCTGAGTATTGCTCAGCCACATTTGCTGCACGGCGGTGTGCATCGGTTCCAGATTAAATCCCGTATCGCTGGTAGCGGCATCTGCCTGCCAGACTTCGCCGAAAGAGTTTGCCAGAGCATCCAGCTTGTCAGCTTCTGCGGTTAACATATAACGCCGTGGTGCCTGCTGTATTCTGGTGTGCAGACTTGCGAGTCTATCAGCGAGCGCGTTGAGCGCTGCCGGATCTTTATTGGCATCGTCCAGCTGCTTGAGAATACGAATACCTTCCAGGCCATTGAAACGATGCCCCAGGTTTGCCACCGGGCTAAAACCACTGGCAGCAGCGGTCATTGCCAGACTGTGGCCACTGCCAGTGACACTACGTTCACGGCGCGCGCGCTTTTGTGAAATCAGCTCGCGAATACGTTCGTGCTCGTCAAAGCGCAGATGCTGAAAGATCTCGCGCATCATCTCGGCCTGTGCCACGTGATTGCGTTCCAGCGCCTTACCCGAGTACAGTAAATAACCCCTTGATTTCTGTACGTCATCGGTGCCGGCACGAATACTCGGTGATGCGCCTACGCCGCCACTAATTGCCGACTGCCAGGCCTGGACTTCGAGATAGGATTTATCACCACAGCCGAGCTCGGTCAGGTTACTGCTGTAATACGGCAGCAGGTCGAGTTCAGCAGTGTCCAGCTGCGGCAGCTCGAGGGCGATTTCGTGATAGACAATGCCATTGGTGCCCTGCGCGTACAAGTCTGCCGGGCGTGAAGCAATTTCGCCAGACTGTGCCTCGGGCATACTGATATCCGCAGGCACATCTTCGAGACCTACTTTTGGCAGGATACCCGGATCATCTTCCTGAGTCTGACGTTGTGCGAGATCGACCGAGCGTTTGATAATGTTCTGCTTGTCCGTGTCGCTAAGATTATTTTTAATCAGCTGCAGGCGTCGTTTTTCTGCGTCCTGTTTGCGCTGACTCAATTCAGTATCGGGTCGCATAGTGAGCAACACGCGGTGCTGATTGGTGAGCAAATACTCGCGTACCAGCTGTTTGATAAAGTCAGGATCTTTAATGTCTTCGCGCAAGGACTCGATCACCGGATCAAGATTGAGCAATACCGCTGGATCAGCGCGATGAATCGCCGCAGTCAGTCCGCCTAGGATCAACTGCAAACCAAAGGGATAACCGTCACCGCCGATTTCGCGCTGACTTAGTTCCAGCTGGTGCAATACGGCTTCCACCTGTTCCTGCGGTACACCGTTGTCGGCGACATCATTGAGCACATCGAGCACCCGTTTTTCAAAGGCGCGTGCGTGCTCCGGCTCGCTGCCTTCCAGACCGCAGAGAAAACACATTTCATAATTGGAGTCTTCCAGACCGCATAACGGCGACGGTGAGGTACCGAGCTCGGATTTTTCCAGTGCCAGCCGCAAGGGGGAGGAACTGTTATCCAGCAATACCTGCGATAACAGATTAGCGCGCATCATTTCGTCTAATGAGGTGCACGGTCCTAACAGCCAGCCCATGACATGATGGGTTTTGTTCGATGTGGTCTCGTCACCGGTAATATCGAAGGCATAAGCTTCTTCAACAATCACTGGCGCGAGTATGCGTTTTTCGGGCGCCACCGAAATATGCACATCCAGCTTGTCGAACTGCGACAGCGCACGTTCTTCAAACTTGCTCTGGTGCTCGAACGCCGGGATATCACCAAAGGTCATGAACACCGCATTACTGGGGTGATAATGAGTTTTATGAAACTCACGCAGCTGCTGATAGCTTAAATCCGGAATATCATCCGGTTCCCCCCCACTATTGTAGTGATAGGTGCTGGTCGGATACAGATGCTTACTCAGCGTTTGCCAGAGCACACTCACCGGCGAACTCATCGCACCTTTCATTTCATTGAACACCACACCTTTGTATTCCAGCTCGCTACTGGCATCCCCGGGTGATTTAAATTCGACGCGATGGCCTTCCTGCATAAAATCAAGTTCATCGAGACGCGTGAAGAACACTGCGTCGAGATAAACATCGGTTAAATTATTAAAATCTTTGCGGTTTTTGCTGGCGAACGGATACGCAGTCCAGTCACTGCTGGTGAACGCATTCATGAAAGTATTCAGGGAACGACGAATCATCATAAAAAAAGGATCGCGTACCGGATAATTTTTACTGCCACACAATGCCGTGTGCTCAAGAATATGCGCAACCCCGGTGGAATCCATCGGCACAGTACGAAACGCGACCAAAAACACATTCTCGGCATTATCCGCCGCAATATGGTAATGCAGTGCACCCGTTTTGCGGTGACGATACGACTCGAGATGTATATTGAGCGACTCGATGGTTTGTGTGCCGGTCCATTCAAATGCGGGATGGACCTTCGCCGGTGCCGAGGAAAGCTGGCTGGAAATGTCTACTGCCTTGATACTCATTCGATATCGATTCTCTGTGGATGTTCTATTTTGATGTTCCCGAGTTACGCTACACTAACCCAGGCCACAATTCAGATATGATTTTTTTGTTAAAGCTGTGGCCTTAATATTTTTCACTATTCATTACGCTTTAACTTATAGGCTGTTTCGTGCAGCGCGGTTAATCCTTTTTGCTTAAAGCGCAGTTCCTGCTCCAGAATATTTCTCGCCGCCAGTTTGTCGATCTGAAAATTCGCCTGATACAGCGTTTGCACTTCGTCCGCAGCCACAGAAAACGGCGGGCCACTCATCTGCTGTTGATCATAACTCAGCGTGACCAGCAATATGCGCTCACCGGGTGCCAGCAGCTCGGCCATTTTGCTGGCATAATCGCTACGCATCTCGGGCGGCAGCGCGATCAACGAAGCGCGGTCGTAAACATCGCTGATCGCGCCGAGTTGCTCGCGCTGCAGGGTAAAATAATCGCCTTGCCAGATCTCGATATTGCCCGATGCATATTTGATATGCGCACCCTGCTCGCTCTTTTCAAGTGGCAGAGCATTTTCACGGAAAAAATCTTCCACCGCGATCTGGCTGACTTCAACCCCAACCACGGCATAGCCGTTCTGCGACAGCCAGAGCATATCCTGCGACTTGCCGCACAACGGCACAAACACTTTCAAATTGCTGCGCGCCGCCAGATCCGGGCCGAGATGACCATAATAATGTGCCAGATAGGGATTCACCTCCTGCTGATGAAAGCCAATCTCGTTATTTTGCCAGCGCTGGTGCCAGAAATCGTGCTTCATCGACTCACCCGAGAGAATACGGCTATGGCTGACCCGGTTTCCAGACGCCGAAGGCGTCCGCAGCAGGCTGTGGCGGCGCGCGATCGCGCTCGACCTGATCGGCGACCTGACCCATAAAGGTACAGAGATCGTTGAGCAGACTCTTTTTATCCATGCCGGGAGCATCCTGATGCGCCAGCAAGAATCCGCTGACAGCGGTGAGGTACTGCATATACAGCAGATCGTTTTCAGCTTCGGGGTCGTGTTTAACGACAGTCGCCTTGAGGTCTGAGACCAGCTCGGCAGATAGTTGGATACCACTCATCTAGCTATTTCCTGTTCATCTGGATTGAATTGTAAGATATTTGAAAGCCTATTCTAAACAAGCCAGCGCTCATGCTGTCCACATAGCAATCAGGGATTTAGCACCTCTGGCAGGCTGAACAGGCGCCACAGGTTACCATAGCCAACAGATATTTATTAGCCACAGAAATTTGCCCCAGGAGATTTGCCTATGTATCAGATAAGTTTTTATGCCCCCGAAAACGCCTGTGAATCGGTCAAGCAAGCGATGTTTGCCGCCGGTGCCGGCCATATCGGTAACTATGACTGCTGCAGCTGGCAGTGCCTGGGTCAGGGCCAGTTTCGTCCGCTCGCTGGCAGCAATCCCGTGCTCGGTAAGCACGACCTGCTGGAAACCGTCGCCGAATACAAAGTCGAGATGGTATGCCTGGAGGCAACACTGGGCGCGGCTATTGCCGCGATGAAGCTGGCGCATCCCTATGAGGAAGTAGCGTATCAGGTGGTGGCGCTGGTGCATGGGTGATGGTGGCGTAGTCGCACGCCTGACTGACTTTCTTGTCATCCTCACTTTCCTGTCAACCCCGGCGCATGCCGGGGTCAGCTTCATCTCCTCATCCTCACCACACCGCTATCCCCGAATGACGGTGTCGGAAATCCACGTTTCTACATTTTTCCCAGGTTGATAACATAGTGGTAGTGAGGTCTATACAGCGCTTCCCTGCACGTTACGAATTACGTCCTGTAATTCGCCTTCCAGACCAGCTATACAATAGCTGTTGAAATTTTCTCCAGAAAAAATCAGTATCCTTCGGGCTGCGTAGAAACACACATTCAAATGCGAGCCTGTCGAATTTGTCGCAGCCACAGGCGCGGCAAGCTGCAAGGGCGACTTAAAAACGCATATTTTCAGAAACACCAATTAGCGGATGTCAGATATTAACAACATCGCAATCAATTGAGCTATTTTTTCTTGTTTCCATCAACTGAATCAAGCTGCTTATTACCTGTAACTTAATTGTATCAAGATGCAAAAACTCCACGCCCATTTTTTTATGCGTTGTTGAATAACCCGTGTCTAGCCAGCGTTTCTCCGCTTCGAGAATGGTAAGTATCTCGTGTCTGTCCTCGGAAGACATAATCACCAGATCAAAAGCCTCGGTTGGTACCGGTTGATTAACTGGAATTAGAATTGCGGCTCCGCCATCTGAGATATCGACCAGCAGGCAGCCAGCGCTAATTTTCTCATCCTGGTCGAATAACCAGGCAGAGAGTAGTTGTGTTTCAGAAGGCTTGTTGTCGATAACATCGGCATTATTTTTCAGTGCAATCGCTGTATCAAACATAGTATTCACCATAGTAATATTCGTGACATGTTTGATATTGACAATATGAAATTTCATTTCAATGAATATTATGTTACACAAATATGATATTTAAAATACCCACCATCATATTGAGTCATATGCGGGTATAAACCTTATTTGCACGCTCAATAGTTTTCTGGTTACCGCAAAACGAGATGAATTTAATAATATTTCTCCGTAAGAGTTCAGCCATTAAAACCCGTTTAAAACTGTTCGTGACCGAGCAGATGCTTATTTATCAGCGAGTATTTAATAACAGCGAACAGACTTGGAAATACTACCACAGCAATAATTACTACCCACCCCCGCCACTTTGGTTTATATTCCAGGGAAGCTCTGATTAATTCACCCATGAATTATCAGAGCACGCATATACTGTGACAGCAAACAATATACCTGCCTGCTATCACAGATTTTAACCTGCGCCAGGCATCAGTTTTTTATCTGTAACGCCGCCTGAAGATTAGTGATGTAAATCCAGCCAGCTTCCGGCTGACCTGTTCGACCATGTTCACTAATAATACGAACCACTTCAGCAGTACTATTTTCGTCATGACATACCAGTTCTATTTTGACTTCGGTAATCACCATAGAACCAATTTCAGTCGAATAATCCTGCTCCCTGGTGTCAAGTGCATTGAGTAACCCTTTAACATCAATAACTGACAAATTACTGAAGCCCGCCCGACCAAGTGCACGAACTACGTCAGCAACGCGATTACGGTGTATGAATGCCTTAATCTCTTTCATTGCAAGACCCTCCTTCCAGGTAAGTTAATCAATGCCATTGTCCGAAAGTGACCAATAGCCTGGTATATTCTCGCCCAGTCATTTGCGATCATTGCTTGCCATCCTGTTTGCGTGTTTCCATCCATTCATAAATGACGGGCAACAGCACTAGTGTTAGTAGCGTCGATGTCACAAGCCCACCAACCACCACTGCTGCAAGTGGCCGCTGAGTCTCTGCGCCAACACCCGATGACAGCAGCATAGGTACCAGACCTAAAATAGCGACACTGGCTGTCATCATCACCGGGCGCAATCTAAGCTCTGCACCATGGCGAACGGCATCTGCAACTGTATAGCCTTTTTCA
This sequence comes from Gammaproteobacteria bacterium, assembly GCA_030148865.1. GTDB lineage: Bacteria > Pseudomonadota > Gammaproteobacteria > SZUA-229 > SZUA-229 > JASBSR01. The sequence continues at coordinate 39,729 of JASBSR010000007.1, read as the reverse complement.
CGTAATTCATTAATGAAAGAGACCAACACGATGCCATTGAGCATCGCCACACCGAAAACCGCAATAAAACCGATTGCAGATGGCACTGACAGATACTGCCCGCTAATAAATAATGCGATCAAGCCCCCAACAGTAGCAAACGGCACATTGGCAATGATTAGCGTCGCAAACCTGACAGAATTAAATGCGGTATACAACAGGACAAAAATAAAGAAAATTGTCAGTGGTACAATGATTGATAATCGCTGCAAGGCACGTTGCTGATTTTCAAATGCCCCGCCCCATTCCATCCAGTAACCTGTTGGGATTTTTACCATGCTCCTAATTGCAGCATTAGCATCCTTCACAAAACCATCAACATCGCGTCCACGCACATCCATTTGTATTACGGCATAGCGTTGCAATTGTTCGCGACGCACAAATGAGTAGCCTTCTGCTGTGGTTATTTCAGCCACACGTGATAATGGTACGATCGCTTTACTCGCGGTGAGCAAGGGTATGTTACCGATCGCCTCAACCGATTCTTTTGAAGCGTCCTGTATGCGCGCGGTAATATCAAATCGTTTGACACCTTCAATCAGAGTCGACACAGGTTGATTACCAATGCCAGTACGGATCACTGTAAGCACATCGTCTGCATTCAGGCCGTAACGTGCCAGCGCTTCACGATTGACTTTGATACGTATCTGCGGTTTACCGATATTAGCTTCCAGTGAAAGATCGGCGACCCCGCGAACTGTCGCCACTGCATTCTTTATTTCCGAGCTTAACCGATCAAGTTCTGACAGATCCTGGCCATACAGCTTGATTGCCAGTGTAGCGCGAACACCTGAGATCAACTCTTCGACCCGCATCTGAATCGGCTGGGTAAATGCGATCACCGCAGTCGGCACAGCTTTTTCCAGCTTCTGATGCATGGCATCAGCCAGCTCCGATATGGAACGCTTCCAGCTACCTTTTGGCTTTAGTGCCGTATAAACCTCCATATAATTGACATCGGCGGTCTCACCTTTTTCGGCACGACCGATCATCGCGACCGTGGTTTCGACCTCAGGAAATCCAGACAGAGTGTTTTCGATGGTTTTCGAGATGGCTATTGACTGCTCTAACGAAGTGGAAGGGATTGATGTGACACGCCACATAATCGAACCTTCCTGCAATTGCGGCATGAATTCTTTACCCAGGAACGGGAATAACGTGAGACTTGACAGTAGCAGCGCCACTGCTGACACCACGATTTTTTTCTTGTTTTCCAACGACCACGCCAGTAAAGGCAGATATCCACGTTTAATCCAGGCAACAAGGCGCGTATCTCGTTCTTCCTTCGGTTTGAGTATTAACGCTGCCAGTACTGGAATAACCGTGAGTGTTAACAGCAACGAGCCCGCCATGGCAAAACTGATATTAAATGCCATTGGCTTAAACAGCTTACCTTCCAGACCCTGCAAACTAAACAGTGGCAAAAACACCACAATAATAATCATGATGGCAAATGCCATTGGATTTGCCACCTCGCGCGCTGCGGTCAGTACTGCCGCTGTCCTATCAACTTTCTCACCTCGTTCGCGCCACTCCGCCATAATACGGAAAGCATTTTCAGTCATGACTACTGCGCCATCGACCATCATACCAATCCCAATCGCCAGACCTGCCAGTGACATTAAATTGGCTGAAAGCCCTGCCTGTTTCATAAAAATAAATGCAATTAGCATTGCTAGCGGTAAGGCCGCAATCACGACAATCGCTGAGCGCAGTTCGCCGAGGAACAAAAACAGAACGATTGCCACCAGAATCGAGCCTTCGATCAGGGCATTGGTCGCAGTTGATACTGCCTTATCGACTAGCTCAGTGCGTTCGTAGATCGGTTTTATTATGACGTTATCTGGCAGAGTTGACTGCGTGATCTCGACTTTTTTCTTAACTGCATCGACCACATTCGCAGCATTTGTTCCTATGCGCGACAACGCCATACCCAGCACAACTTCTTTACCATCACGAGTCACAGCGCCAAAACGCAACGCAGGTGCCTGCTTGATTACCGCTATATCACGTAGATATATCGCTGTACCAGCGACCACTTTAATCATGATATTGCCGATGTCACGTTCGTTTTCGACCAGACCCAGGCCACGTACAAGGTATTGTTCCGGGCCGAGATTAACGTACTGCCCCCCGACCTGACGATTGTTGGCCTCGATTACATTCATCACGTCTTTGTAACCAAGCCCATACTTGATCAGGCGCAACGGATCGATCACCACCTGAAACTGACGCTCCTGCCCACCCCATGACATAACATCATCGACTCCAGGTGCAGTGCGTAAAATAAGTCGCACCGTCCAGTCCTGGATAGTGCGTAGATCCATATCACTCAGACCTGAAGCCAGCTTTTCATCGGCACGCTCCACGGTGTACCAGAATACCTGGCCCAGACCCGAGGTATTGGGCCCCATTACAGGTTTACCATATTCGCTCGGCATGCGATTACTAACTTCCTGCAAACGCTCCATCACCAGCCTGCGCGCAAAATAAATGTCTATACTATCTTCAAAATATACCGACACGTATGAAAGCCCGAATAGACTGACCGAACGGATATCGGAAACACCAGGCAAACCTGCCATACCCGATTCAACCGGAAACGTAAGCAATTGCTCGACATCTTCTGCCGCCAGACCTGGTGATTCAGTATAAATATTTACCTGCACAGGCGTGACATCAGGAAATGCATCAATCGGGATGCTTGTGACTGCACGCCAGCCTAATGCTGCAACCACCAGAAAAATTATAATAACAAGAAATTTATAGCGTAATGACGCTTCAACTAAACGGTTTAACATAATAGATACCTCAGTTATCCAGGCCTAGTGGCCCTCGCCCATTTGTGACTTGAGCGCCAACGATTTCAGCAAGAATGCGCCTTCGGTAACAATCACATCACCAATCGTTAGACCTGACTTTATTTCGGTCCAGCCTGCGCGTGTTACGCCTGTTTCCACTGCTTGCGGACGCAATACATCACCTTCAAGCTTGAACACTGTCGGCATCCCACGCATTAATAGCAGCGCCTGCTTGGGTACTGCTAAAGACGATGAAGCGTCTGTAGTTTCAATAGCGACATCAACATATTCGCCTGCAGCTAAATTTATCTGACTGTTACTGATCTCAATACGCACTGGATGCGTGCGTGTTGCTTCGTCTAACCGGTAATACTGCTGCACCACTTTTCCATCCAGCCATGTTTTGCCATCTCGACTCACGCTGACTTTTGCACCAACCTGGACTCTTGCAGAATCCTGAGGGTTTAGTTGTGCAATCACCCAGGGTGTTTCAACATCCGTGACTTCCAGCAATACCTGACCAGGGCTGACGTATTCACCTACAATAAAGGCATCGCTAATCACCCTGCCATCCTGAGGTGAAAACAGATCGAACTCTCCCGTTGCACGGGCAGCATCATTGCTTTGTAACAATGCTTTAATCTGTGATTTGGACATACCATAGGCGCGCACTGTCGCATACGCGCGTTGTCTGGCTACCTGAGCAGAGATATAACGCTTTTGCGAAACCACTTTGCTACCCAGTGCTTTAACACGCTGCCACTCCTGGTCACTTACAATTAAATCACCTTGCGCCTGCGCAACTTCAACACTGGATAATGTCACCAGCGCCTGATCACGTGTAACCGCCTCACCTAGCCGCGCATGACGCGCCACCACCTGCGCACCAACACGTGGCGTAATTTTTGCCGAGCGGTAAGCATTGATCACCACCTCGCCGGGCGCAGTAATGATTTCACTGAGCGCGCGTTGGCTCACAACAGATGTTTTTACACCTCTAGCCACACGCTCAGCCGTGCTCATTTTGATCGTGCCATCTTCTTTATGCGAGCCGTTAGCCTCATCTTTACCCGACTCTGCCAGACTCGGGCCTGGAGCTATCAGGCCGGTAAATATCAGTGACAACATTAGCGCCCCTGCAATAAATTGCTTCATGTCTAATCTCCAGAACGATTGTCGGTATTCGAATTGTGGTTTACTGTGCATTGTCCTCACCTAGCCAGGTTGTCATTTGACCGCTAGAGACTAACCAGTCAGCCCATGCAGTCCAGAGTCGGCCCTGCACACTCAGCGCATCAGCTCGGGTTTCAAGTGTTTGCTGTAATTGCACCAGATAATCTGTCGTGCTCATTTCACCGGACTGCCAGATACGTTCGAGCAAGGCCACCTGACTACTAATACTGGGTTGCCCGGTACGTAACCATGCATTCCATGCAGCCCGACTCAATCGAAATCGTTCAGCGCTCGATAACAGTTGCGTCTGTGCTCGCAGATAACGCTCCTGCAATAAGGCCTGAGCCTGAATCAGATCTTCATTAGCTGCGTCGACCTCGGCTTTAAAGGTGTTGCGTACATATAGTGGCACACTTAAAGTTAAACCTGTGGCACCAAAACTTTCATCATTATTATTTCGATAGATCCATTCTTTGCCAGCACGCAAACCAATTTTCGGGTCAGCACTGCGCTCTCGATTACGTAATTCCATCGCAGCATGTGCAGCATTCACTCGTGCTTTATACATATTGATTTCTGGCAACCCATTCAGTAATGATGCTGTATCAAATTCATTCAATGCAGGAATATCAGATGGCAATGCCGGCCATTGCTGATCTGCTTTTCCGGTAACGGCAACAAGCGACTGCATAGCATCGGACAGATTTGACGTAATTTGGGATAACTGAAGCACAGTTTGCGTGTGCGCGAGCTTCGCAAGATTGAGTTCCACCTGACTTAGATCACCGGCACGCTGACGCTGCTCAGCCAAATCAAGGAAGCGCTGCATTAATGACATACGCTGATTTGCCAGTTGATGTATGGCATCTGCCGTATGGTAGTTGGCGAGCGCAGAAATCAGCTCACCAATAAGCTTTTGCCGCGCAGCGTCATACTCAGCTCGTTGTGCCGACAGCTCCGCACTCGCAACATCTGTGCGCGCACCACGTTTATCGACCCAGTCGATAGCTTGACTCAGCCCAACTGTACCTGTGCGCGTTTCTGCCTGATCGGCAGCCAGTTCCAGTTCCGGGTTATACAAAGGCTGATCCGCACCGTGAACACGTGCAGCCGCGGCATTGACAGCCGCTCTTGCAGAACGAATACCAGGATTATTTTGCAGTGTTTCATTAATCAGGCTACGCAAAATCGGACTCGGCGGTAGCTCGATAATAGTTTTTTCTGCATTAACTGCGCCACTGCAGAACAATAACAGCGTGCTAGCTAAGGATAGTAGCAATGGCCACCGTTGTAGGTGTGCATACATATTCAAATCTCCAGACAACAAACAAGAAACAGCACCGCATAAACTGCGACGCCTTACTCATGGGTCTACCGGGACTTAAATATTGGGGGGTTGTACAGGGGGCTCTTTATCGCGAGTCCGAAAGAATTTTACATGCGCAAGATAAATATCATGTTCTGCATTTATTGAAGAAGTAAATCCATCTTCCGTAATAGCAGTATAGTGCGCACTTGCATGGCAGCAATGATGGCAGAACGCATCTTGCTGCTGCTCGTGTTGGGTGTCAGAGCTTATATGAGAATCTTTACAGAAAAACAGCGCTTTGTCTGGATCGGTTTTGGTAAACGAAAGGCATCTGCATCTACCGCCCACGCGAGGTTTGCGAATATGATGAAAAATATCAATATATGGCCAGTAATTCTGTACATGTGTTGTATATTAGAAGTATTTTAAAAGATATACAAGCCTGCCAACTGGTATATCTATGGCCGTTTCAGGAGTCAGCAGATATTCATTGGCCCCTGAGTCTGACCAAAGTTCAGCTGAGCGAGCGCACATAACAGGTCGATGATTCTTATTTATTCAGCTTTACCGCCGCACTATCAATGTGTTCTTTCTTTTCCTGACTCAGCGCATGCACAAAGTTTTCGGCAAGTGCGCTGTATATCGATTTTCTACAGATTAACTTTGATGCCCCTGAAGCAAGTAATGATGTTGCCATCATCGCCAACATCAGATTCTGATTGTCGGTCATTTCCATGACAATCACAAAGGCAGTGATTGGCGCCTGTACTACGCCAGAAAAATATGCCACCATACCGAGCACAACAATAGTCGACGCCAGCTCAACCGGGAACAACATCGCGATGTCGCGCCCCAGACCCGCACCGGTGGCAAGCGATGGTGCAAAAATTCCACCGGGAATACCACTGAGATACGAAATCATTGTCGCGAGTAACTTATACAAAGGATAAAACAAACCCAAATTCGCGTGACAGCTGTCGCTGCCTGTGCAACTGACAATGGCTTTGGCCTCAGTATAGCCGGTACCATAGGAAAGACCATCACTCAGTAAACCGATGATGGCAAGTGTCAGCCCACAGGCAAGCGCCACCAGCAACCAGCGCTGCTTCATCACCGGAACCAGACGCCGCGAGCCCGAAATCAGCAACTGGCTAAAACCACCACCAAGTAACCCACCAGTAACACCACAGATTATGACGCCCAACCAGACCCAGCTAAAATCAAGTTCTGCTGGTGAGGTGCCGTAATAATCATAATTGCTCTGATGCACCAGCAGTGCCGTCATCCCGGCAAAAATCACCGCAATCACAATCAAACTGCTATTACGGGGATCAAATGAACGCCCCATTTCTTCAATCGCAAAAATAATTCCCGCCAGCGGAGTATTGAATGCTGCCGTGATACCCGCGCCGCCACCGGCCATGATTAAACCTCGCTCCAGATAATTGCCCGGAATATGCGCGTAACGGCCCAGGCTGTACATAACCGCAGCGCCAAGATGCACGGTGGGGCCTTCACGCCCGATCGAAGCACCACTCAGCAAACCAAGCACACACATCAACACTTTACCGATAACCACGCGTATCGAAAGCAACCTCTGACTCAGGCTGCCGCTGGTATTTTTTAATGCAACCAAAGTTTGCGGAATCCCGCTACCTTCCGCACCGGCGAAAAAACGACGTGTGATATAGGCGGTTAGCACCAGCCCCAGCGGGGTAACAATTAATGGGAGATATTTATTGTAGGCAACCAGATCACGAAAACTGTGGTCCGCTTGATTTGCCATTATCGCAAACAGAGCCGCGAATAAACCCACCAGAATCGCACCACCCCAGAACAGGATACGGGTGCGCCAGAGATTGCGCTTGAAAAATCGGTGTCGAGTACGACGAAAATTTTGCTGCATGATTAAAGTTATACAGGTGAATGATTAAAAACTTAAAGTGAACCCACAAAATACCGAGAATAATGTAATAATGTTTCCTTTTCGTCATTCCGGGAAATGCCGAAATGACAGATTAAGTAGCGTCAGCGTTGCCACGAAAATAATGCTTTTCCTCTGTGTTCTCGACGTCTCTGTAGCGAAAGCCTTTGACTTTACCTAATAAACCACTTTCACCTGATCATCGGCGAACACAGTGCGTAGTCGTGTCAGCAATTCATCCGTCGGCCGCACTTTCCAGCCTTCGCCCAGCGCCATGCGCGTGACCTCTGCCCCGCTATTATATTCGATACACACCGGACAGCTACCTTCGCGGTAGGTTTGCAAAACATCGCTGATATTTGTCAGCATGGTCTCATCCGACCAGTTGCCGTTGAGCTTGCGTTTATCGACATGAATCTCCAGACAACGCGAAAAATGTTCGCGCGCCTGGGTCATGTCATAAATCGTATTAGCAGTAATTCTATAACCGGCGCTAAAATCATCGTAACTCACCGCACCTTCCACCACCAGGCATTTGTCGCGTGTCAGCAAATGCCCATATTTCTGACTGACTTCTTCGTAAACTACCATTTCAATACGCGCAGTGCGATCATCCAGTACTGCGGTAATTAACTTGCTACCGCGCTGGGTTTTGCGCGCGCGCATGCTAACCACCAGACCAGCCAGTCTAAATTCTCTGCTGTTTTTTCTGCGGTATTTATTTTCACCCGTTTCCTGTGGCACCAGATCGGCTATATTGGCCAGTGTGCTATCGGTAAACTGCCGAATCTCAGCTTCGTAGCGTTCGATGGGATGGCCGGTGAGATACAGGCCGAGGGTTTCTTTTTCATTCGACAAACGCAGCTCATCATCCCAGTCCGCGACTTCGATCATATGCACGCTGTCTCTGGCATCAGCGACTGCAACATCACCGAACATATCATCCTGTCCGGCGAGCGCGTCTTTCTGTGACTTTTCTGCCAGCTGCAATACATTATTCAAACTCGCCATCAAACTGGCGCGATTGGCACCCATACCATCGAGCGCACCGGCTTTGATCAGCGCTTCCATCACTCGACGATTCACCTTGCGGGTGTCACTGCGTTTACAAAAATCATACAGATCGGCAAACACACCGCGCGCTTCGCGTTCGGCAATAATACCTTCGAGCGCGGCTTCGCCCACGCCTTTGATCGCGCCCAGTCCATACAGCACAGTTTTCGGGTCGGGCACACTAAACTGATAAATTGAAGCATTAATATCCGGTGGATTCACTTCTAACCCCTGACCGTGACAATCTTCGATCAAAGCGACCACTTTGTCGGTATTATCCATATCGGCTGACAGCACCGCCGCCATGAACTCGGCGGGATACTGCTGTTTCAGCCAGGCAGTTTGATACGACAATAAAGCATACGCCGCCGAATGTGATTTGTTAAAACCATAACCGGCGAATTTTTCCATCAGGTCGAAAATATAGGTCGCCTGTTTGGCATCGACGCCGCGCGCGACGGCACCTTCCATAAACAGCACGCGTTGCTTTTCCATTTCCTCAGGTTTTTTCTTGCCCATAGCGCGGCGCAACATATCGGCACCACCCAGGGTGTATCCTGCCAGCACCTGCGCAATTTGCATCACCTGTTCCTGATACAGAATCACACCGTAGGTGGGTTGCAGGATCGGCTCCAGATCGGGATGCGGATACTCGACCTTCATGCGACCATGTTTACGATTAATAAAATCGTCGACCATGCCAGACTGCAAGGGCCCCGGTCGAAACAAGGCCACCAGCGCGATGATGTCTTCAAAATTATCCGGGCGCAGGCGCTTGATCAGATCTTTCATGCCGCGCGACTCAAGCTGGAATACCGCGGTGGTATTCGCCGCCTGCAACAACTTGAATGTTTCGACATCGTCGAGGGTGAGTTCGGTAATATCTAACGGATCTTCGTCGCTGAGCTGACGGCGGCGGTTAATATGTTTTACCGCCCAGTCGATAATGGTGAGTGTGCGCAAACCCAAAAAATCGAACTTGACCAACCCCACCGCTTCGACATCGTCCTTGTCGAATTGCGTAACCACGCTATTGCCACCTTCTTCACAGTATAGCGGCGTGAAATCGGTGAGCACCGTGGGTGAAATCACCACGCCGCCAGCGTGTTTACCGGCATTGCGCGACAACCCTTCCAGCGACAAGGCCATATCGATGATCATGGTGATTTCTTCTTCGCTATCATACGCCGTTTTTAAATCTTCGGATTCCTCCAGCGCCTTGCTCAGGGTCATGCCGATTTCGAACGGAATCATTTTTGCGATGCGATCGACGAAGCCATAAGGCTGTCCCATGACACGGCCAACATCGCGCACCACCGCCTTCGCCGCCATCGAACCGTAGGTGATAATCTGCGAAACACTGTCACGGCCGTATTTTGACGCGACATAATCGATCACCCGGTCGCGGCCTTCCATGCAAAAATCGATATCAAAGTCCGGCAGCGAGACACGTTCGGGATTCAAAAAACGTTCGAACAGTAAATCAAAATGCAGCGGGTCTAAATCGGTAATGCCCATGGCATACGCCACCAGCGAACCGGCACCGGAACCACGACCGGGGCCGACCGGAATGCCGTTCTCTTTTGCCCAGCGGATAAAGTCGGCAACCACCAGAAAGTAACCGGGAAAATCCATTTTGCTGATAACGTCGATTTCAATTTGCAGACGTGCATCGTACTCGGCACGACGCGCAGCATAATCCTCCGCCACCGGATCGAGCAGTTTTGCTAAACGTAGTTCCAGTCCCTTGCGCGCCTCATCGGCAAAAAACCCTTCCGCAGTATTGCCTTCAGGAATTGGAAACTGCGGCAGAAAACTTTCACCGAGACGGGTTTCCAGATTACAACGCTGCGCGATGGCGACGCTATTGGCCAGCGCTTCAGGAATATCGGCGAACAGCACCTGCATTTCTTCCGGCGTGCGCAGATATTGCTGCGGGCTGTAATGATGCGAACGCCGTGGGTCATCCAGGGTGCGGCCGTCGTGAATACAGACCCGGACTTCGTGGGCGTCAAAGTCATCGGCTCTGAGAAAACGCACATCATTGGTCGCGACCACCGGAGTATCGGTTTTGATGGCAAGATTCACCGCTTCGACAATATAGAATTCCTCATTCTCGCGGCCAGTGCGCTGCAGCTCCAGGTAATAGCGATCGCCAAAAATTGACTGCCAGTGCGCTACCCGCACCGCCGCCAGATCCTGCTGCCCGGATAACAGCGCAATACCGACATCGCTGTCGCGCGCCGAGGCCAGCGCGATTAGACCGTGGCCGTACTCCGCGATCCAGCTGGCCTGCATCATCGGCACACCGCCGTGCTGGCCTTCGAGATAGCTCTTTGAAATTAACTGGGCAAGATTGAGATAACCGGCGCGATTCTGGCACAGCAGCACCATGCGGTAGGGCTGGGCCTGCTCATCATCGCTACGCACCCAGGCATCGACGCCGATGATGGGCTTAATGCCTGCGGCCAGCGCAGCGCGGGTGAATTTGACCATGGCGAATAAATTGCTCTGGTCGGTCAGCGCCACCGCCGGCATGCCCGCTTCGCTCACCGTCTGCATCAACGGTTTGACGCGCACCACGCCATCCACCAGAGAGTACTCAGTGTGTACTCGAAGGTGTACGAATGAGGGTTCAGCAGTCACGGGGCTCCAGCTATGGGGGTCTACTACGGCGGGTTTTAGTGTACCGAATTGGCGTGGTTGAGGGGATGGTATTTTGGATGTTTTTTTTGGGGAATGCGGTAAGTGGTTGATTTATAAAATCACCAACAAAAACTCTCTTGTCGTCATCCTCGAATACTTCTGTCGATGACCCAGAATCTTGTCATCCTGAGTCGATGTTGCGAAGAATCTAGTCCGCAGGCTGAGCTAAGGAATGAAGCCCAATATGCAATCAAAAGATACTATAGATAAAAACCTGCTCCCATACCAAACCTGCACGATGCTTGGTCTAGTAATATGAGGTGCTATACCAATGCCCTCAAGCATTCCCAGACTGAGAGTGATGCAGTATTAATAAAAAAACCAGATAATCTGGTATCCAGAGTGGCACGGTACTTAACTTAAGCGTAACAAGATTTGGAAGTCGTCATTCCGGTATGTTCTTGACCGGAATCCGTTAATTTAAACAGTGGCATCCCGCCAGAAGCATGCGAAAATGACGAGAATATCCTTGATATGCTCTTGAGTACGTGTGTTCGTATCAGAGTGTTTTTAATGGGACGATTTTGGAGAAGTAGACAAAGTTAAGCGAGATAAAAAACTGATATAATAAGAAAGTATATTTTGAAAAAATTTTCAACTTCAGTGACACTAAAACCATCTGTCTTGCAACCAGGCAGGCACGCGCCCGACTTATTCACTGGTCAATGCTTTAGCGCAGAAGACATAAAAAAGCTCAGAACAACAAGGTAACGACACTGTGGTCTCGTTCATGTCTGTATTTTCTGACAAATATATGATGCGAATCCCTGCCAGCAAGCTTGATGAGTTTATGGCTGCAGTTAGCTTATTAATGCCGACCACAGAAATCAATATCGCGAGCAACACGCAATAAAATTAAGATAATAGTAAAATCCGGGGCAGAGACTGAGCTATCCCCACAAAAACGACCTACACACCACCAGTTTCGCACAGGGTTCTATTATGAGAAAAACTGCGCCCTCACCTCACCCTCAGAGGAAACTATAAGCCTTTTTTCGAATTATTAATAAACATACTAAAAAGATAAACCATCATCACCAGCATAAACACAATAATGCCAATAGTTAACCAGCCCATAAAATCGCCAAATAAATCACTAAAAACAGCCATAGCACTCACCTCTTTTTGATAAAGATAATATATTTAACATTGATGCGCATATAGTGATGTAAATTAAAAACCACCGATATTTGTCACGCAATTCCAGGGCCGGTCAGGTGTATTTGTACTTTCTACTGGTGGTGTGAATACGCCAGTTAATTACCCAGAGCTCATTATTCAGAAAACAAGGGAAGCGGGACTAGTTAGATAAAACAGTTCCACTCCGGTCTGTTTGTCCTAATTATAAATTGCCAGCCAGCTCTGGATGGTTTTTTATTTTTCCACGCCTGCGCTGAGAACATTTCATCTAGTGATGTTTGTGCCAGATAGTTGAAATAATTGCTCATGGTCTTTTGCGAGCTAATGGTGAGTGCTTCCAGCATATTAGTTTCGTTGTACCCGGCATGGGCAAAATCATGCCAGGTATTTTTCCGGCACCCAGTCGCGATGTTCGATGATCGCTAACGTGATATTGCGCAAAGCGTTTAGTCTGGCGTTTGACAACATGGATTGCGCTCGTAATTCCATCGACGCCGGCGGTCTGTTTAATGGTTTTACGATCGGCACCAGCCTTCACCATGTTTTTTAAACCACTCATACTGCTGATCAGATATAAGGCCAGTTCATGTGGGTTTTTGTCTGCCGAAATCTCGCCCTGCTGTTGTACCCGCTTAATCGTGGCTTCGAAAAATAATGAACTGGCCTCCGTAGCCGTACCGCCAGAACACGTACCCGGCCGACTCCAGCGCCATGTCCGGACTGAATTGCATAGGCCGCTCTGAATTCATGTGACAAGAGCAGGACTGGTCGGTCCAGAAGTCAGGCGGACCCGGTTTCAGCTTGCCAGCATTGCGTCCAGCGCTCTTTTCACCGGCCCGTAACTGCGCCGGTGTTGCGGACAGATTCCAAATTCTTGTAGTGCCGCCATATGCGCCCTGGTGGGGTAGCCTTTGTGTTGATCAAAACCATATTCAGGATACTGCGTGTGCAACTCATCCATTTGCGCATCGCGCTCGACTTTAGCGAGGATTGAAGCCGCGCTGATCGCCGCAACCCGGGCATCACCCTTGATCACCGCAGTGGCGTTCACGCTTAATGCCGGGCAACGATTGCCATCGATGAATACATGCTGCGGCCGAATCGCTAACAGTTCGACTGCCTGCCGCATGCCGTACATGGTCGCATGCAGGATGTTGAGACGATCAATATCCTCCGGACTAACGCTGATCACCTGCCAGGCCAGGGCGGTTTCACGAATTTTTGCGGCGAGTGCTTCGCGCCTGGCGGCGGTCAATTTTTTGGAATCATCGAGCCCTGCAATTGGGCTATCGGGATTGAGAATTACTGCGGCGGCGACCACATTACCGACCAGCGGGCCGCGACCGGCTTCATCGACCCCGGCGCAAAGGCCGCCGATCGGCGGCAAGGTTTGATGGATACGAATAATCTGCTTACTCACCGTGCTGGATGCTTTGTGCATCGACCTGCCCTTTTTTATGTAGAATCAGTGCTTTCTTTAGCCACGCCATCTTAATCAGATTTGTCATGAGTCACCAGAGCGTATTTATTGTTGCCGGGGAAGCCTCGGGAGATTTGCACGGCGCCAATCTGGCGCGCGAACTTAAATTACTCACTCCCGATGTGCAGCTGCGCGGCATGGGTGGCGCCAGCATGCGCGCCGCCGGTGTCGAGCTGCTGGTGGACGCGTCCAGTCTCGCCGTGGTCGGTATTATCGAGGTGCTGGCCAGCTATCGCAAAATCAAAGCTGTGCTGGAACAGATTAAGCAAACGATTCACGCTGCGCCACCGGATCTGCTGATTCTGATCGATTATCAGGAATTCAATCAGCGCCTCGCCGCCTATGCGAAATCGATTGGCATCAGAGTGCTGTTTTATATCGGCCCGCAGGTGTGGGCGTGGCGGCCGAAGCGGGTGTATAAAATGGCAAAAATTGTCGATCAGATGGCAGTGATTTTTCCGTTTGAGGTCGATTTATACAAACAGGCCAATGTGCCGGTGGTGTTTACCGGCCATCCGCTGGTCGATGAAGTGGTGGCCGATAAAACCCGCGAGCAGGCACTGGCGAATCTCGCGGCAAACTACCCTGCTGTGAACAGCATAACCACGGTGGCGCTGATGCCCGGCAGTCGTCATGTCGAACTCAAACGCCTGCTGCCGATACAGCTGGAATGCGCACGGCTGTTGCGCGCGCACAAACCCGAATTGCAGTTTTTGCTGCCACTGGCCAATAGCCTGTCGCGTAGCGAACTGGCACCTTATGATCTGGCACTGGCAGAACTCAATGTAATCGTGATCGAAAACGCTACTTATGATGTGATACTGGCCAGCGACTGCGCGATTGCGGCTTCTGGCACAGCAACACTGGAAATCGGCCTGCTCGGTACGCCGCTGGTGATTATTCACAAGATAGCCGCGCTTTCATATTTTATCTTAAGGCGACTGGTCAAACTGAAACACATTGGGCTGGTCAATATTGTTCCCGGCAAAGAAATCGCCAGGGAATTTATCCAGCACGATGCCACACCGGAAAACATAATCAACGAAGTTTTACGTATACTCGATGATCAGAACTATAACCGCGAGATGCGCGCAGCACTGGCAACACTCAGACCATTACTGGGAGAATCCGGCGGCTCAAAAAACATCGCACAACTGGCATACTCGATGTTGCCATCAAAATAGATGAACACACATGAAACATACGCTATCGTTTGAAGGCATTTCCAGAATTCTCGTCGCCTCCGGTCTGTTACTCAGCTCCGCCTGTGCCACAATCGAAGTTCCCAATCCGGATGACCCATTCGAAAGCTACAACCGTTCGATGTATGCATTCAACGACACCGTCGACAAATATGCCATCAAACCCATTGCCAGAGGTTATAAAGCTATCACACCTGAATTTGTTGATTCCGGTGTGAGTAATTTCTTCAGTAACATTGATGACGTCATCGTGCTGGTAAATGATTTGCTTCAGCTTAAATTTCATCAGGCCACATCTGATCTTACCCGTATTGTATTTAATACCTTTATCGGTCTCGGCGGTTTGATTGATGTTTCCACAAAATTTGGGTTACCTAAACACAACGAAGATTTTGGTCAGACGCTGGGCTATTGGGGTGTCGGCAGCGGCCCGTATCTGGTGCTACCGCTGTTCGGTTCGAGCAATATTCGTGATACCGCTGGTTTTGTTGTCGACACTGCGGAGTTTGATCCGTTACAGAACATACCCGACAAGTCTGAGCGCTATGGCACACTCAGCCTGAAATACATCGATCTGCGCGCTGATTTACTCAACGCCAGTAATATCATTGATGAAACCGCCATAGATCGCTACGCCTACACGCGCGACGCATGGAAACAACATCGCAGAAATATGGTGTACGACGGTCACCCACCACAGGAGTTTAGTGATCAGGAATTATTCGGTGATGATCTATTCAAGGATGACATCAAACGTTAAACCGTGCGCCTCACTCTTCATAACTGGATTTACCCGCTAGCTCTGTGCCTGCTGTTTACATCGCAGGGACAGGCCGCAAAAAGTTTTATTGAATATTCAAAGCTTGTCAGCAGCGACACACTACACGATATGAATGGACTCGGGTTTTATACCATTTTTAAACATGCAGCCGATCACCAGTATTACGCCGGCATTGACATCGCGTTGTTTCAGGTCAGCAGCCTGGTTGACAGCGAAATCGCCACCCGGGTACTGATCGGTGTTAGTGGCACTGGTACATTTTCACCTTATGCAGAAATCGGTACTGGTCTGTTTGATTTATTATTTCCCGGCAACAATAACTCGAACAACTGTGACCAGCAGCGCAGCTGCAAACCCGACATCCACTTCCGCGCAGGTCTGCGCCTTAATCTGACAAGCCATGTTACTTTGGGTGTGTTCTACGAAGGTGTACGCTTTGGTGAATTTCAGGACACGCTAAACGGAAGCCACGGATATACTGGGGTGACTGTTGGCGTTAGATATTAATTTAATATTAAAAATTTTTCGCCGCAGAGAACACAGAGAAAATATTTTTAAACAAAGAAATAGCTTTTCCTCTGATTTCTATGCGACAAGGATCTAAGCTTCTGTCCCATCAACACAACTAACTAGACACCCCTCCTGAATTTGCACCACGAACAACATCGGTGACATTAGGCAGCTGACCGATTTTATCCATGATCCGTGTCAGCTGTTGCAGGTCGCGAACATCAAAGCTGACTGAAATACGCGCGGTCTGATATTTTTTATCCGACAGTGTGTTAAACGAAGTTACATCAGCTTTTTCATTGCTCAGAGTATTAGCGATATCGCTGAGCAATGCCTGCCTGTCCATCGCATCGATCAGCAGCGTGACCGGGTACGCTGCGGTTTCGGCATCCCCCCAGGACACTTCGATCAGACGATTACGACTGGCATCTTTCAGATTAATCATATTACGACAGTCTTTGCGATGAATGCTGACACCTTTACCGCGGGTAATAAAACCTGTAATCGCATCGCCGGGTATGGGTTTGCAGCAATTAGCGATGGTGGTCATCAGGTTGCCAACACCTTGCACAACGATCTGACTGTTTGCCCTTTTCTTTTTTGCAGTCGCAGGCTTTGGCTTCAGGGGTAGGCGCGCTTCAGTATGATGCGCAGATTCGCCCCATTCGTGTAAGGCTGCAGCCACCTGCGCAATACTGATGTCACTGCGCCCGATTGCAACATAAAGCTCTTCCGGCTCCTTCAGCTTGAAGTGCTTGAGTAATTTCTCAATATCAGGACGCACACCCTGACGCTTAATTTCGCGTTCATACATGGCCTTGCCGTCGATCTGGTTCTGATCCTTATCCTGCCGGCGAAACCAGTTGCGCACCCGATTGCGGGCACGCGATGTTTTCAAAAAGCCGAGATGCGGCAATAACCAGTCACGACTGGGGCGTGCGCTTTTAGTGGTTAGAATTTCGACGCGCTCACCATTCTGCAATTCGTAGGTCAGTTGTACGATATGGCCGTTGATTTTTGCACCTCGGCAGCGATGCCCGATTTCAGTATGTACTGCATAGGCAAAATCCAGTGGTGTCGCGCCCTGTGGCAAATCAATGAC
Source organism: Gammaproteobacteria bacterium (assembly GCA_030148865.1). Taxonomy (GTDB): domain Bacteria; phylum Pseudomonadota; class Gammaproteobacteria; order SZUA-229; family SZUA-229; genus JASBSR01. Next base: position 22,509 of record JASBSR010000007.1, on the reverse strand, counting down.
GCGACCTTCGGGCGTGAGTACGAATACCCTGTCGTGAAACATCTCGTTGCGGAAATTATCCAGCAACTCATCATCATCGGTGTGTTCAGGGTCGAGCAGGCGACGTAGAGAATCAATCCCTGCCTGCAATCTGGCATCTGCCTTGTCACCCTCTTTATACCGCCAGTGCGCGGCGATACCGTGCTCGGCGAATTCGTCCATCTTCTGGGTGCGTATCTGGACTTCTACCGGCTTCCCTTCTGGACCATGTACTGCAGTGTGCAATGACTGATAACCATTCGGTTTGGGACTAGCGATGTAATCATCAAACTCTTTTACAATGTGGCGCCAGAGGCCATGTACCAGACCGAGCGCCAGATAACAATCAGTAATACTGTCAACTATGATACGCACTGCGCGCACATCAAATAATTCGTGAAAGCCCCGCTGCTTTTCGGTCATCTTTTTCCAGATGCTATAGATGTGCTTGGGACGCCCATAGATTTTTGCTTTAACATTATTTTCTGCCAGCACATCTTTCAAAGTGCTCACTACTGATTCAACATAGCGCTCGCGTTCACCGCGTTTCTCGTCAATATATTTCGCGATACGTTTATACGTGTCAGGTTCAAGATAGCGAAAGGAGAGATCTTCCATTTCCCATTTGAGTTGTCCAATCCCAAGACGATTAGCGATCGGCGCAAAAATATCAAGACTTTCGCGCGCGACTGCACGTCGTACTTCATTATCCATTTTTGACAACTGGCGCAAACGTTGCACACGAAACGCAAGCTTGATCAGCACCACACGTACATCATCAACCATCGACAACAACATACGGCGCAGGCGCTCAACCTGCTCGGGATCTATGGTCGATTCATTAAGCTGAAAATCATGCAGTTTGCAGACATTCATCACCATGTCAGTGATTTTTCTTCCGTAGACGTTTTCGAGTTGCGCCGGGGTCGTGTTCGCGACCAGCCGCGAACTACTGAGCAGTCCAACGATTAGCGTGGTGTCATCACAGCCGAGCTCACTGAGCAACATAGTAACGTCGAGACTACTGGGCATACTCGCATCAGCAGGTAAATCCCAGACCTGGACGCAGGCCTTGCGCAAAAGACTGTCGGCTGGCACAGGTGCTTGCGCCAGTTTCTCCAGAAACGAATCCGGACTGTATTGTTGGGTGATCTGATTATGCTGGCGAGTGCTTTCCATTTCACTGAAAGCCCGATGAAGATAGTCGAATTGTTATGGCCTTATTTGCCAGCTTGCTTCTGGCAGTCACTGCATTTTCCGTACAGGGTCAGACTATGATCGGTCACTGTGTAGCCATGCTGGCTTGCGATTTTGATCTGCTGAGCTTCAATGAGTTCATCAAAAAACTCCTCAACTTTACCGCATGAAACACAAATAATGTGATCGTGATGGCCGTCCTGCCCCAGTTCGAATACAGCCTGGCCACCTTCGAAATGATGGCGCGAGACCAGCCCGGCGGCCTCAAACTGGGTAAGCACACGATATACCGTCGCAAGGCCAATTTCTTCGCCATCATCGAGCAAAGATCGGTAAATGTCCTCAGCACTCTGGTGACGCACCATCGAGTTCTCCAGAAACTGAAGAATCTTCATTCTTGGCAAAGTGACCTTGAGGCCGGCTTTTTTGAGATCGCTGGATTCCATAACTGCTAGTCGCTAGATGTGTCGCTCAATTTCTGTGCGGGTTTACTGTACAGGGTGAACAAATACGGTAGTATTCGCGAACCTGTTGTCGCTACCTGCTCTAAGTCACATGTCGAAAATACATAATCTCATTATTCCTTGCCACGGTACAAGTTTGATTTTGCCGCTGCTGCTCATTAGCAGCCTGCTCAGCGCCTGTGCCAGCTGGTTACCCAACGCGCATCGTCTTGATTTCACTCAGGGAAATGCTATTAATCAGGAGAACCTGAGGCAGTTGCATCCGGGTATGAGCAAACAAAAAATTATTGAAATTATCGGCAGCCCGACGCTGATCGATCCATTTCACAGCGAGCGCTGGGATTATATCTACCGTTATATCCCGGGTCGCGGCGAACCCGAACAATCGCGGGTGAGTCTATTTTTTGATGGTGACACACTCAAGCGCATCGACGACTCAAGCTATATCGCCCCCATCGAGCGCAACGAAGAAGGTGTAGAAATCGACCGCGCCTCACCCGCCGACCCGGTTCGCGATCTCGACTAGCTCCCTCCCCGCTGCCGTTTCGCCTGCTAAACAGCCCTGGCGTTAGCCAGCATCGGCCAGTATGCCACCGCCCTTTTTCATCGCCTTGCCTTCGGCAGCGCGTTTACGCCGCACTTCTTTGGGATCGGCAATCAGCGGACGATAAATTTCCACCCGATCACCATCAGCGAGTACAGTTTCCATTTTACTCTGCTTGCCGAAAATTCCGACATCGCTGTGCTCGAGATCAAGTTCGGGAAACTCCATCATGATACCCGACTGCACAATCGCACCAGCGACCGTGGTGCCGGCATCGACATTGACTTCGAGGATAAGCTGCCTGTCGGGCAGCGCATAGGCAACTTCAACATTAATAGTTTCAACCACGCTCACCGTAAACCTCGACTGCACGTTTGCAGAATGCATCGACCAGCGAATTGCCGATCTGGGTAAATATGGGACCAATCGCGAGTGACATCATTTTGCTCTCAAACTCAAATTCGAGCTGCAATGAAACCTTGCAGGCCTGCTCAGTTTTCAGCGCGTCAAACTGCCAGCAGCCCTGCAAGCGCTTGAACGGCCCGTCCACCAGTGTCAGCACAATACGCTGCGGCGGTTGCAGCTGATTGTGCGTGGTAAAACTGCGATTGAGCGCGCCTTTGGCAATTTCAACACTGGCGGTCATTTCTGTCTCGCTACTCACCAGCACCTTGGCCGACCGGCACCAGGGCAAAAATTCCGGATAGGCAGCAACATCGTTCACCAGCGCGTACATTTCAGCTGGCGTGTAGTGTACCAACGCACTGCGTTGTATGGTGGCCACAATATACTCCGGATTACAGCTTGATCACGCCGATGGCGCTGAGAAACACGATCAGCACCGCCACCGGTGTCACATAGCGGGTAAGAAAATGCCAGCCACGGTATATCAGTGGCCAGGTCGCCAGTTCCTCACGTGACGAGCTTTCGCGCATCAGCCAGGCGGCAAAAATCGCGATGAATAATCCCCCCAGCGGCAGCATGATATTGGCGGTGAGGTAATCCAGGGTGTCGAAGAAGTTCGCATCTTTGAATAAATATGGCAGGCTCCAGGTGTTATCTTTCCAGATATTAAACGAAAACACCGACCCCAGGCCCAGCAGCCAGGTGAGCACACCGATCCAGACCGAGGCGTAAATGCGGCTCATATTACGATTTTCCACCAGCCAGGCGACGGCGGGCTCGATCAACGAAATCGCCGAAGTCCAGGCCGCGAATACCAGCAATACGAAAAATGAAACCCCGATCAGGGTGCCACCTTCCATATGGCCGAAAGCAATCGGCAGGGTCTGAAAAATCAGCCCTGGACCTTTATCGGGCTCCAGGCCATTGGCGAATACGATAGGAAAAATTGCCAGCCCGGCGAGCAGCGCCACTGTGGTGTCAGCAATAGCTATCGCGAACGCGGCCTGAGTGATCGAGGTACTTTTAGGCAAATACGAGCCATAGACCATGATTGCGCCCATGCCCAGACTGAGGGTAAAAAAAGCATGTCCCATGGCAATGAGGATAGCATTACCATCGATTTTGCCGGGAATGAACATGAAATCAAAGCCTTCCTGGAAATGCCCGGTGGTCATAGCATAGCCGACGATCAGCAATAACAGGCCAAACAACATCGGCATCAGGAAAGTCACGGCTTTTTCGAGACCATTTTTTACTCCGCGCGCCACCACCACCATGGTCATCACCATGAAAATGGTATGCCAGGCGAGAAGATGTTCGGGGTCTGAAACCAGATTGTTGAAAATACTGTTGACGCCGTCAGCCGTCGCGCCCAGGAACATGCCACTGCCAGTACGAAACACATAAGATAGCGCCCAGCCCGCAATCACGCTGTAATACGAGAGAATCAGAAAGCCGGCAACAATCCCCAGCCAGCCGAGTAACACCCAGCTCTCGTTGCGTTTTTCCTCAGAGGCAAGATATTCCATGGTATTCACCGGACTCTGCTGACCCCGCCGGCCCAGCATGACTTCAGCGATCATGATCGGTACACCGATCAGGGCAATACAGAATAGATAGACCAGCACAAAGGTGCCACCACCGTGTTCACCGGCGATATAGGGGAACTTCCAGATATTGCCCAGCCCGACAGCAGAGCCAGTGGCCGCGAGAATGAAGGCCATGCGGCCCGACCATTGGCCGTGGATAGATTTCCGTGGTGTTGTCATCTAATGATCCGTTGATTCATATCGTTTTTTGTTACCCATTGTGGTCAAAAACGCGCCCTGACTCAACCGCAATCAGGTTGGCCTGTAAAAAAAATTCCCAGCCTGTATACTCCTCACCCACTCGGAATCGCGATCTATGGCCAAGAAACCCAACAAGAAAACTGCTGCGAATACCATCATGCTCAACCGCAAGGTGCGCCATGACTATTTTATCGAAGACCAGTTCGAAGCCGGGCTTTCACTGGAAGGCTGGGAAGTCAAAAGCCTGCGCGCAGGTCGGGTGTCGATGGACGAAAGTTACGTGGTGGTAAAAAAAGGTGAGCTCTGGTGGTTTGGTGGTCATATTACTCCCCTGCTGTCAGCCTCCAGCCATGTCAGTCCTGACGCCACGCGATCACGCAAGCTATTGATGCACGCCATCGAGATTTATCGCCTCATCGGTCAGGTCGAGCGCAAGGGGTATACCCTGGTTCCATTATCACTATACTGGAAACACGGTCGCGCCAAACTCAAGCTTGGCCTGGCCAAAGGTAAAAAAGAACACGACAAACGTGCCACCAGTAAAGACCGCGACTGGCAGCGCGAGAAACAACGCACTCTTAAACATAGTCGATAAGTATGATGAATTTAATGAAAGCCTCCACCGCCCTGTTGCTGTCGATAATGAGCAGCAGTGTTTTCGCCAGTGCTGCCGAATCAGCCGATGCCCGGATGCTGGATCTGAGCACCACCGTGAACGGCTTGATCGCCATCGTGGTTTTCAGCTGCGCCTATTTACTGGTAATCGGCGAAGAGTTCTTGCACTTACGCAAATCAAAACCTGTGATCATCGCCGCCGGTGTCATCTGGATTCTGGTCGCCATGGCCTATATGGATCATGGCGACAATGAGTCTGCAGGCATTCTGTTAAAGCACAATATCCTCGAATTTGCCGAACTCATGTTGTTCCTGTTATCTGCGATGACCTACATCAACACCATGCAGAACCGCCGCGTATTTGACGCACTGCGTTCGGCCATCGTGTCGCGCGGTTTTTCCTATCGCACCATCTTCTGGGTCACCGGCTTGCTGGCGTTTTTTATCTCACCAATTGCTGACAACCTCACGACTGCTCTGGTAATGTCAGCTGTAGTCATGGCAATTGCTCGTGATAATAAAGCATTTGTCACTCTCGGCTGTATCAATATTGTTGTTGCCGCCAATGCCGGTGGCGCGTTTAGCCCCTTCGGTGACATCACTACACTAATGGTCTGGCAAAAAGGCCTGGTCCAGTTTAATGATTTTTTTGTACTATTCATTCCCTCAGTCATTAACTGGTTTGTGCCTGCGCTGATCATGAGTTTCTTCGTCCCCAGCGCAATCCCCGAAAAATCAGATGAGAAGGTTAAGGTCAGGACCGGCGGCTACATTACAGTCGCGTTATTTATCACCACTATCGCACTAGCTGTAAGCGTGCACAACTTTTTTCATCTGCCACCCATGCTCGGTATGATGACAGGACTGGGCCTGCTCAAAGTCTACGGTTATTTTCTCAAACTTAAAGAACAGGGCAAGTGGGATTTCGTCAGTGACAGTGGCGTTCTAGTAGAAGAAGACAAGCCGTTTGATATTTTTGATCAGCTTAAACGATCCGAGTGGGACACACTGATGTTTTTCTATGGCGTGGTACTCAGCGTCGGTGGCCTCGGCGCTTTTGGTTATCTCAGCACAATTTCGCAGACCATTTACACACCCGAGTTCGGCATCACCCTGGCCAATATCATGGTCGGTATATTGTCTGCAGTTGTCGATAATATTCCGGTGATGTTTTCGGTACTTAGCATGAACCCCGATATGTCTCTGGGGCAATGGTTATTGGTAACACTGACTGCTGGTGTCGGCGGCTCTTTGCTTTCGGTAGGATCTGCTGCCGGCGTAGCTCTGATGGGACAGGCGCGCGGCACCTACACTTTCTTCAGCCACCTGAAATGGGCCTGGGCAATTGGCCTGGGCTACGCCGCCAGCATCTGGGCACATTTAGTACTGAATGCGAATTTGATGTAAAAGTATTAGCCACAGGGCGCATGGAGAAACGAGAAAAATATGGATGTTGTAGAGTCTGTCATCCCTGAAAGTCTCTGTCGGGGATGACAGACTATTTTGATTTATGGATTTCCGCCAAAAGCCTGCGGAAATGACAAGAATAATAATGAAGTGTTGTTAACCAAAAGCCATGGTTTTTCTCAGAGCTCTCTGCATCCTCTGTGGCAAATAAGCTTTTACCGCGACCAGCGACAGTTATCGCCCATTTTTATCAGAATATCCTGATGTGCCTTGAGTTCGTCTGCGGTGGCACTTACGATACGCAGCGCCGGGCGATTGGCTTCCAGCGTGCGACCTTGTCGATTCCCTGCCGCAGCATCTCCCGCTGCTTCTTCGGCAAGATCTATCTGCGTCTGCCCCCCTGTCATACGCAAATAGACTTCGGCGAGTAACTCGGCATCGAGTAGCGCACCGTGCAGTTCGCGCTGGGCGTTATTGACTTCGTAGTGGCGACACAGCGCATCGAGATTGTTTTTCTGACCCGGCCGCATTTTACGCGCCATCACCAGAGTATCGATTACATTGCAGTGCGTCTCGATAATATTGGTTTCGCCGTTAATTAATTTAAATTCATGATTGAGAAAGCCAACATCGAAAGGCGCATTATGAATAATCAGCTCTGCACCTTTCAAATAGTCCAGCAAACCCTCAACAATATCGGCGAAATGCGGTTTGTCGGCGAGAAATTCATTACTGATGCCGTGAACCTGTTGCGCACCCTCGTCGATATCTCGATCGGGTTGAATATAAACGTGATAATTATTTCCAGTAAGCCGGCGACGATTAAGTTCGACACAACCAATTTCAATAATACGGTGACCCTGTGACGGATCGAGCCCAGTGGTTTCTGTATCAAGCACTATCTGGCGCATAGCCTTTTAACCCGTAGTTTAATTTTTCGTACCTGACAGAAGCGCTCGAGCACAAGCTTTTCATTACTGCGCAAGCAGTTCGTCAATCGCCTGATTCGCTAATGCATCTGCCCGCTCATTACCTTCATTGCCCGAATGACCTTTCACCCAGTGCCAATTGATGTCATGTTGTTGTACGGCAGTATCGAGACGCTGCCAGAGCTCAACATTTTTCACCGGCTTTTTGGCCGCCGTTTTCCAACCGCGTTTTTTCCAGTCGGGCAGCCATTGTGTAATGCCCTGTAACACGTATCTGGAATCGGTGTAGAGTTCGACCTGACACGCACGCGTCAGCGCCTCCAGACCTTTGATCGCTGCCATCAGCTCCATACGATTATTGGTAGTCGTGGCTTCGGAACCATTCAGGCATTTATTGTGTCCATTGTAACGCAGACTGACACCCCAGCCGCCGGGACCCGGGTTTCCACGACAGGCACCGTCGGTATACATTACAATGCTTTGTTTTTTTTCTGGCATGAGTATTTAGCTGTGACGGTGTGCGTGAATGAGTTCAATGTGGAATAATACACGCACAGCGTATTCCTTGCCGATTTTCTCTGCCGACATATACTCAGAATAATAATAGTTAACAAAATACGCGATTCTCTTGAAAATTAAACGACTCATATTGCATGCGCTCACCTGCGCCAGCCTGAGTGTGCTGTTGCTGGGCTGTGTGCATCAGGAAGTAGACGAGCAACTGACTCACAACCCTGCTGCGAACAGCGTGACGCCCGCGCAAATCAGCGCAGGCAACGCGGTGACAGCACTCGCCGCAGCCAGCGAGAGCCCAGCAACCACCAGTGTCGATGAATTCGCCATTGGTGAAATCGACGACCATTCCCTGTGGAACCACCTGCGCGCGGGCTTTGCTCTGGAGGCCGACCTCGATAAAGCCAGAACCCGGACCCAGCTCGACTGGTATAGCAGTCATCTGGATTATCTCGACCGCGTGATGACCCGCGCAGAGCCCTTCCTGTACTATATCCTGGTCGAAGCTAAAAAACGCCATCTGCCCACCGAGCTGGCACTGTTACCCATTGTCGAGAGTGCGTTCCAGCCCTTCGCCTATTCTCACGGTCGCGCTGCCGGCCTCTGGCAGTTCATTCCGTCCACCGGGCGTCATTATGGTCTGCGCCAGAACTGGTGGTACGACGGTCGCCGTGACATTCACGCCTCAACCCAGGCAGCGCTGGATTATCTGGAAAATTTAGGTAAACAGTTCGACGGTGACTGGCTGAAAGCGCTGGCCGCCTACAATGCCGGTGCAGGTAATGTGCGCCGTGCGGTGCGAAAAAATCAGGCCCGCGGCCAGGCCACCGATTTCTGGCATCTGCAACTGCCTGCAGAAACCCAGGCCTATGTACCTAAGCTACTGGCGCTCAAGGAAATTATCACCCATCCGGCGATTTATGATCTGAGTTTGCACTGCATTCCCTACGCGCCGGGATTTCGCGTCGTCGCTGTCGATTCACAGATCGATCTTGCGCTCGCCGCCGAGCTGGCGAATATCGATACCGAGACCTTATATATGTATAACCCGGCCTTTAATCGCTGGGCGACACCGCCGGATGGTCCGCACCAGTTGATTCTGCCGGCAGAAGCCGCCTATACCTTCGAGCAGAATATCAAGGAATTTCCGAAAGATCAGCGGCTGAGCTGGAAACGCCACAAGATTCATTCGGGCGAGACCCTGAGCCAGATCGCGGTGAAATACAATACGACTGTCAAACAGCTGTGCAAGGTCAATAAAATCCGCGGCAATAACATTCGCGCCGGCCGCTATCTGATGATCCCCATCGCCAGCCGTGCCCGTACCGCCTACAGTCTGACCGCCAGCCAGCGTAAACAAAGCATCCAGAATACCAGTCGCGGTCAGAACAGATTCACCCATATCGTACAACCCGGAGAAAGTTTCTGGGAAATCTCGCGCAGCTATAAGGTTGATATGCATCAACTGGCGAAATGGAACGCGATGGCGGTGCGCGATCCGCTGAAAAACGGCCAGAAGCTTGTGGTCTGGACCAATACCCGCGCGCCTGCCCGACCCCTGTCATTACCTTCAAATGGTGCCACACTGCGCACAATTTCCTACACCGTGCGTAACGGTGACTCACTGGCGCGAATCGCAAATCGCTATCACGTCAGCGTTGCCGATCTGCACCGCTGGAACAGCATCAAGGGTAAATATCTACAGCCGGGTCAAAAACTCAAACTACTCATCGACGTACGCGATCAGAGCTAAGACAAAAATTCAAACCCACGTTGTTACCTTCCTCAGGTTTCGCCTGTAACTCATGAGTCTTGCCTGCGCAACCGTATAACGACGATAGAAAACCACAAGACAACCATGAGCACCAAAATCACGATCAAGGATATCATCCGCTACCAGCCATTGGACTCACTCGATTCGGAAAACATCAGAAAAATCACCAGCAAGCTCAAAATTATTGAGCACAAAAAAGCGACTTAACCGCTTGCTGGCCGATGATTTTATTATTCCTGCACACCACCACTGGTCAGATGCGCAGGTGAAAGCAGGCGTTCGAGTTCGTCGCGCTTCAAATCGGTTAATTCTTCGGCGACATCAATCACCGCCCGCCCCTCGGCATAAGCCTGTTTGGCTATTTTTGCTCCCAGCTCATAACCAATAACGCGGTTTAATGCTGTCACCAGAATTGGGTTTTTGGCCAGCGTCTGTTCGATATTGGCGTAATTCACGGTAAAGCCGGCGATGGCGCGTTCGCCGAGGATGCGCGCTGCGTTTGTCAGCAGTTCGATGCTTTGCAATAGATCATAGGCCACCAGTGGCAGCATCACATTGAGCTGAAAATTACCCGACTGACCGGCAATGGTGATCGAGGTATCGTTACCGATAACGCGCGCGCACACCATCGCAACCGATTCGGGTATCACCGGGTTGACCTTGCCGGGCATGATGCTGCTACCGGGCTGCAGCGCGGGCAAGGCAATCTCGCTGATGCCAGCGAGTGGACCACTATTCATCCAGCGCAGGTCGTTGGCAATTTTCATCAGACTCACTGCTGTCGTTTTCAGCTGACCACTGAGCGAGACCGCTGCATCCTGTGCGCTCATACGTTCGAAGCGATTCGCCGCTGTGTTGAATTCTATTCCGGTGCTGCGACTCAGCGCAGCAGCGACTTCGGCGCCGAAGGCTTCAGGTGCATTGATGCCAGTACCGACTGCAGTGCCGCCAATGGCGAGCTGTTGCATATCGGGCAATACCGCCGCGATGCGCTGCTGCGCAAGCTGAATCTGCACCGCCCAGGCCGACAATGCCTGTCCCAGGGTCACTGGCATAGCGTCCATCAGATGAGTGCGGCCGGTCGTGATCACGTCTGCCAGCTCAGCGGAGCGTTTGTTTATTGAGGTTTCGAGCTGCGCCAGTGCCGGTAACAGTCGCTGCCGACAGGCCAGCACCGCGCTCAGGTGCAGACTGGTGGGAATCACGTCGTTCGAACTCTGGCTCATATTTACGTGATCATTGGGGTGCACCACCAGCTGCTGGCTGCTGGCGAGCGTGGCGATGACTTCATTGGCATTCATATTGGTGCTGGTGCCAGAACCGGTCTGGAACACATCAATCGGGAACTGGTCATCGAGCTCACCAGCAATAATCCGGCCAGATATCCAGCTTATCGCCTGACAACGCGCTTCGTCCAGCTGGTCGAGAGTATGATTTGCCTCAGCGCAGGCGCGTTTGACCTCGGCCAGAGCATGAATAAAGGCGGCTGGCAGGCGCAGACCACTGATGGGAAAATTATTGATCGCGCGCTGGGTCTGGGCACCATAGCAGGCGTCCTGCGGAATTTCGATCACGCCCATACTGTCTGTTACGACTCGTGTTTTACTCATGCCGGCAAAGCTCCCCGTCAAACGCCAATGGTTAGTAACTCGGTGATATAATACGCGATTTCACAGTAACGATAACCCCGCGATGGGGGCTTTATCGAAACCAGACGAGCTATATCGTCAGAAACGCAGTATCAGCAGCAAAGGCAGACTATGGAACTCAACGAACTCAGCGCAATTTCACCCGTCGACGGTCGTTATGGTGGCAAAACCAGCGCCCTGCGCCCCCTGTTCAGCGAGTTCGGCCTGATCCACCACCGGGTACTGGTCGAGGTGCGCTGGTTACAGGCACTGGCGCAGGATGCCGGCATCGCCGAAGTGCCCGGGTTCAGTGCTGCTGCCACAAAACAGCTCGATACCATTGTTAGCGAATTCAGCCTGGCTGATGCCATGCGCGTCAAAGAGATTGAGCGCACCACTAATCATGATGTGAAAGCGGTGGAATATTGTCTGAAAGAAAAAATCACCGGCAATGCTGAGCTCGAGGCAGTAAAAGAATTTATCCATTTCGCCTGCACCTCAGAAGACATCAATAATCTGGCCTATGCCCTGATGGTAAAGACCGGGCGCGATCAGGTGATGTTGCCAGCGATGGACGAAATCATCAAAAAACTGCGCACACTGGCTATCGAACTCGCCGCCCAGCCGATGCTCAGCCGCACCCACGGCCAGACCGCATCACCCACCACCGTCGGCAAAGAAATCGCCAATGTTGCACACCGCTTGCAGCACCAGCGCGAAATGTTTGCCCAGGTCGAAATTCTCGGCAAAATCAACGGCGCCGTCGGCAACTATAATGCGCATTACTGTGCCTATCCAGACATCGACTGGCCGAAGTTCGCCCAGAACTTTATCGAGTCCATCGGCCTGAAAATGAATCCGTACACGATTCAAATCGAACCGCACGATTACCTTGCCGAACTGTTCGATGCCATGAATCGTTTCAATACCATTCTGATTGATCTCAGTCGTGATTTATGGGCGTATATCTCACTCGGTTATTTCAAACAAAAAACCATTGCCGGCGAAGTCGGCTCGTCGACAATGCCGCACAAGGTCAATCCGATCGATTTTGAAAATGCCGAAGGTAATCTGGGCATTGCCAATGCTCTCAACGGCCACCTCGCTGCCAAATTACCGATTTCGCGCTGGCAGCGCGACCTGACCGATTCCACTGTCCTGCGCACGTTGGGTGTCGGTTTCGGTCACAGCCTGATTGCCTGTCAGTCGTTAATGCGCGGCCTTAACAAACTCGAAGTCAATGCAGCAGAACTTAACGCCGATCTCGAAAGCTCATGGGAAGTGCTGGCCGAACCGATCCAGACTGTGATGCGCCGTTACGGTATCGCCAATCCCTATGAAAAACTCAAAGCAGTGACCCGTGGTAAGACCATCACGCGCGAGGACATGCACTGCTTTATCAAAACCCTGGAACTGCCCAAAGATGTGATTACCCGTCTGCTGAAACTGACGCCGCAAAATTATATCGGCAATGCCGAACAACAGGCGCGCGACATTTAAGTTCGCGCCACCCTGTCATGTTTGCTAGCAGGCTCAGCCATGAAGACTTTCTGCGTGATTACTGGCAGAAAAAACCGTACTTATTCCGCCGTGCGTTTCCTGACATTGTCAGCCCGCTGAGCGCCAATGAACTCGCCGGTCTGGCCTGCAGCGAAGGCATACATTCACGTTTGATTTTTGAAAGTGCCGAATACTCGCCTGAAGGCCGTGCCTGGTCGGTACGCAATGGGCCCTTCGATGAAAACGACTTCGCCCATCTCCCTGAGGCTGGCTGGAGCCTGCTGGTCAGCGACATTGAAAAACACGTACCCGATGCGCGCACACTGATCGATGCGTTTCGCTTTATTCCCGACTGGCGCATCGATGATCTGATGATCAGTTATGCTCCCAGGGGTGCCTCCGTTGGCGCGCATATTGATGCCTACGATGTATTTTTACTACAGCTGGAAGGCACCCGTCGTTGGCACATCAGCGAAAACTTCGACGCCCAGTGTCTGACCAATACCGACATGCGCGTGCTCGCACATTTTGCAGCAGAACAGAGCTGGGATTTAACACCAGGTGATATGCTGTATCTGCCACCCAATGTTGCGCATCACGGTATCGCACAAAACGAGTGCATGACCGCTTCAATAGGTTTTCGTGCCCCCGACCTGCGCAGCCTGATCAGCGATTTTGGTGAGTTCCTCGCGCGCCAGTTACCCGAAGCCGCACGTTACAGCGATCCTGATCTCGAAACACAAAATCATCCCGCCGAAATTAGCACACACACGATCCATAAATTAAAATCCCTGTTGCGCGATTGCATCAACACTGACGACAACACAGTGCGACGCTGGCTGGGTGAATATGCCAGCGACACTCGCAGCAGTGCGTCATTCTATGAAAACGATACTATATTTAACGACTATGAAAGTTTAGTTCGGCAGCTTGAGCGAACCGCTGGCATTGAACATAACCCCATGTCACGGTTTCTGTTTTCAGGTGGAGACCGCGACGCCATGCTGTTCGTTGATGGCAACAGCTATCAGTGCTCAGTTGAATTTGCCGAAACAGTTTGCCGACATAATCTGATCCAGTGCAATGCATTGTTGGCCAGCGTCAAAGACGAACACGACGAAACCGTACTATTCGAACTGTATAATAAGCACTACCTGCTCATTGAACAATAACGATTAAGCAGTCATGATACAAACTGAAATACGCATCGCAGACTGGAGTAATGCAGATGACCGAATAACTCTCGGCATGATACGAGAGCGCGTATTTATCGAAGAGCAACAGGTACCGTTTGCCCTGGAATGGGATGAGTTCGACAATAGCAGCATGCATTTTCTTGCGATAGTAGACAATCAATACGTTGCTACTGCACGCCTGAAGCACGATGGCCAGTTCGGTCGCATGGCCGTGTTGGCTGAGTTCCGCCACCAGGGTATCGGCAGCGCCCTGCTGCGCTGCATTGTCCAGCAGGCGCAGCAACGACAGCTCGACCAACTTTACTGCCATGCCCAGGTTAGCGCGCTTGATTTTTATTGCCAACATGGCTTTGTGGCGTATGGAAACGAATTCGACGACGCTGGTATAGCGCACCAGACTATGCAACGTACGCTCGATTTTCCCGCCAGAAATAGAGCATGAGTCAGATTCTCGGCACCAGCAAGGACATCCTGCAACTGCATACACTGGACGAAAACCGTGAGATCGCCCTTGAACTAGCGCAACAGGCGAAGCGCCAGCTAATTATTTTCACTCAGGAGCTGGATGCGCCGGTATACGATAACGAGAACTTTGAGCGGGCGGTTTTTGAACTTGTCAAACGACACCCCGGTACACAAATTCGAATTTTGATCCAGGATGCAAGCTGCGCAATTCATGATGGTCATCGTTTACTACGCTTGGCACAGCACCTGAGCAGCTCGCTGCAAATGCGCAAGCCAGCACACGAGCAGCGCGATCAACAGAGCGCTTTCCTGATTGCCGACGGCGTGGGGTATCTACATCGAGTGGTGGGTAATCAATACAACTATACAGCGACTGCCTGCTTCATGGCACCATTGCTATCTCGTCAGTTAAGTGATTATTTTGATCGCACATGGGAGCACGCGGACGAAGACCCGCAACTGAGGCGCTTATACGTATAAATGTTATATAAGGATCTTAAGCCTTGAGTATCAATTATTACAGCTCAGTCTAGTCCAACCGCAATTTCACTGACCAGTTTTGGTCCTTCATAGATAAACCCGGTATACACCTGCACCAGGGCGGCACCGAGCTCACGTTTACGCAGTGCATCTTCAAGATTCATGATTCCACCCGCAGCGATCACCGGGATTTTCGCGTGCAAAGCCTTCACCAGCACCGACAAAACGTGATCTGCCTGCTCTGTCAGTGGCTGTCCACTGAGACCACCCTGTTCTTTTGCCAGTTCAATCTCGTGTAATCCACTGCGGGCATTGGTGGTGTTCGTGGCTATTACTCCGTCAATGTGTTGTTCGATAAATATTTCTGCTAAAGCTGCCACTTCAGCATCATCGAGATCGGGAGCAATCTTCACTAACAAAGGCACATAGTACGCATACCGTTGGTGAAGTTTGTTTTGTTCTTCCTTTAAGGCCCGTAACAACATCCGCAAAGATTCACCGTGCTGCAGGTCGCGGAGCCCAGGTGTATTCGGCGATGAAATATTAATCGTTATGTAGTCGGCAAGCGGGTAGACTTTTTGCAGGCACACCAGATAATCATCGACTGCGTTTTCGTTCGGTGTGTTTTTATTTTTACCAATATTGATGCCGAGTACACAACGGCGCTGGCTGCGTTTGACACGCTCAACCAGATAATCGACACCACGATTATTAAAACCCATACGATTAATAATGGCACGATCTGCAGGCAGACGAAATAATCGTGGCCGGTCATTTCCCGTCTGCGGCAATGGTGTTACCGTGCCAATTTCAATAAAACCAAAGCCGCAGGCTGCGAGGGCGTCAATATGCTCGCCATTTTTATCCAGCCCGGCGGCGAGGCCTGCCCGATTGGGAAACTCGATACCCATCAGAGTCACCGGTGCGAGTGCGTTTTCAGAGGCTGGAGGCGCGGCGACCAGTTTGACCAACCTGAGCCTGTATAAAACCTCCAGCACTGTAAGCGACAGACCATGTGCGGTTTCGGCATCAAGTTTGAATAAAAGTTTTTGTGCAAGTGGGTACCAATTCATAATCAAGCCGCTTCGATATATTCAACAATCAACTGTAGTTTATGCACACCACGAAACTCGTTCACATCCAGCCGGTACACTGCACGGATTAAATCACAATCTGCGGGCAAATCAGTATCGGTGTGATTGAACGCAATTGCATCAATGACCTGTGCATCGTCATCACGTTGCAGTTCGATTTTCAGATGTTTATCACCCACAATACGCCAGCTTATGATTTTAAACACATCATCAAATACCGGTTCTGGAAACTGCTGCCCCCATGGGCCGGCGAGGCGAAGCATTGCCGCTGTTTGCAAGGACATTTCATTTACCGGAATACTACCATCACTGTAAATAATAGTATCGAGATCGTCAGCATTCAGCTGTTCGGCAATGGCAGCTTCGAATGCAGCCCTGAAAGTATCGTAGTCGGATTTTTTTATGCTCAGCCCCGCTGCCATGGCGTGGCCACCAAATTTTTGCACCAGGCCGGGATGTCGACTTGCCACCGTAGCGAGCAGATCGCGAATATGCAGGCTCGGGATGGATCGCGCCGAGCCCTTGAGTTCACCATCACCACCTGGGCAGACACCGTTCACATCATGCCCATCAGCGAAGGCGAGTACCGGGCGATGAAAGCGATCTTTGATCCGCGACGCGAGCAGTCCGACCACACCCTGATGCCAGCGCTCATCGTAGAGACAAAGCCCCAGTGGCAATGTGCTCTGATCGAGACTGGATACCAGTGTCTCTAGATTTGCCAGGGCGTTCGTCAGCATCGCACCCTCAATTTCACGGCGCTGCTGATTCAGCGTATGCAACTGTTTCGCCATTATCAGCGCAGCGTCCGGATCATCGCTGAGCAAACATTCAATACCCACCGCCATATCTTCGAGTCGGCCAGCGGCATTCAGACGCGGCGCGACAAAAAAACCAAAGTCCTGGCTAACACACTGCGTAATATCTTTGCCCGCGACCTGCATGAGTGCCTGAATACCGGCGCAACACTGACGTTTACGAATACGCTGCAGGCCCAGCTGCACCATCAGACGGTTATTTTTTTCCAGTGGCACCACATCAGCTACTGTGCCTAAAGCGACCAGATCAAGCATACTTGCCATGTTCGGTTCCTGTCTGGAATCACTAAACCAGTTACGTGCGCGCAGTTCGGTTCGCGTTGCCAGCATCAGGTAAAACGCGACCCCAACACCAGCAATGCTTTTTTCAGGGAAGCCACAGCCCGGTTGATTCGGGTTCACAATCGCGTCTGCCTGCGGCAGCTCACCACCTGCGAGGTGATGATCGGTAATCACCACTGCGATGTTATGGCTGTGCGCGCATTCAACACCTGCGATACTGGAAATACCATTATCGACAGTGATAATTAAATCGGGTTGCCGTCTTTGTGCGACATCAACAATCGCCGGCGTCAAACCATAACCATATTCAAAACGATTCGGCACCAGGTAATCAGGTTCGAATCCAGCGAAGGCGCGCAGTGCTCGCATTACCAGCGCCGTACTGGTGGCACCATCGGCATCGTAGTCGCCAACAATTAATATACGTTTTTGATCTACAATAGCATCTGCTACCAGTGCAGCCGCAGCAGCTATGCCTTTCAATAGCTCCACTGGCAGCAAGCTATGAACGCTGTAGTCCAGCTCCTCGGCTGTAGCGATATTGCGATTGGCATACACACGGCGCAGTATGCTCGGCATAGCTTCCGGCAACATCACATCCGGATTCGGTTCACGGCGTTGAATAGCTTTGTGTTTATTCATGCAGCACCAGATGCTCGTGCAGGTGGCCGCGTCGCCAGACGCGATAGCGCTGTCGTGCCTGCAGGTGATAGCGAATGCCATTACATGGATAAAGATCGAGCGATATTTTGTGCTGAAAACAATACACAAGCAATGGCTGCAACCACTGCTGATGCAATTCAACAAGTTGCTGTTGCCATTGCGCAATATCTGCATAGCTCAAACTGTTGAACAGCGCATCAAGTACCAGCATCACATGACTGCCCTGGTCTGACTGCCTGATAAAGTCTGAAAAATTATCAGGCAACGCCGTAGAATTCATCAAACGCAATTTCGCCAGCCCACGCGCACCAGGGTTGGCACTAATCACGTTATCGAACGGCTGATCTGACGGTTTGTAGTCGCGCCTGGGCAATCGGCCCTCGCCCCATAACCAGATGCTGTTGACTGGCAAATGACCGCGTGCTTCTCGCTGCTGATTGACCTCGCTCATATGTAACAGCATCTGGGCTTCATTCATAAAACGCTTCCAGACACCGGCATCTTCGCCCATTGGCATAAATTGATTAACATTGCGACCAATAACTTCGTGTAGCGCGTGCGTGCTAAAGTTGGTATGAGTATCGATGCTTAAATACCAGATGGATGCGCTATAGCGTTGCAGTGTAATGCCATCCTGAGCGAAATGCGCATTGAGTTCCGCGAGCAATTGATCGGCCTCGTCATCTCTGAGTTGCAGGCTGTGTGCGTCGAACAAAATGGCATGATCCATATCGGCCTGCATGCACACCGGGTCGGCGTGCAGCCAGATTTTATCATCGGCCTCACCGCTCTCAGCAAGGTGATGCAGCGCCGCCCAGGCAACAGACGAAGCTGGCTGCGAAACCGCATTAGCAGAATCGTGACCAAACAAAGTCGCAAGCTGTTGATGAAACCCACTCACCGCAGGTGTTCGATCGGCGCGTGCCAGATATGACCAGAGCGAAAGTTTAGCTATGGCTGGATCAAAATGTGCCAGACTGGTGGACTTCGCGGGTAAAGCTCCACAACAGCCCGGCACCACTAAGCTCAGGCGGCTAAACACAGATCTTGCGCTCAACCACCAGCGAGCATGCGGCGGCGCAACTCAAACAGTGTCACACCACTGGCAACTGAAACATTGAGACTTTCGACTGTACCCAGCATCGGAATACTGATCAACTGATTACAGGCTTCGCGTGTCAGTCGCCGCATACCCTTACCTTCCGAGCCCATAACGACCGCCATCCGCGGGCTCACGTGGCAGTCATACAGCGAAAGGTCACTGTCGCCACTGGTACCGACAATGTGAACATCGGCATCACGCAGCTTGTCAAGCGCACGCGCCAGATTGCTCACCTGTATATAAGGTGTATCTTCGGCTGCGCCACTGGCAACCTTGCTAACCACTGAGGTTAAACCCGGACTGCGATTTTTTGAAACAATAACAGCATCGGCAGCAACCGCATTAGCGCTGCGCAAACAGGCACCGATATTATGTGGATCCTGAACTTCGTCGAGTATCAGCAGCAACAAAGACTCGCGTTCCAGCAAGTCTTCCAGCGCTAGCTGGCGACGCGCACCGGCGCGGATTCGCGCGACCACGCCCTGGTGGCGTTGTCCGTCGCATTTCATAGTCAGTTTTTCGGTAGCCATGGCCTCTGTCGAAATACCGGCAGAGTTTGCAATATCAACCAGTCTACGGATACGATCATCCTTGCGACCCTGCTGCACCCAGAGCTGTAAGACAGTTTCACGATTATTTCTAAGCGCCGCGTCAACAGCATGCAAACCATAGATTATTTCGTGTTGCGCTTTTGCCATGATGACACCGTCAAACCAGCTCGAAATCGATCTTGCTCTCATCCATATCAACACGCACGACCTGCACCTCTACTTTATCGCGCAGATTGAACGTTCTGCCATGGCGCTCGCCTACCAGCTGGTGTGTGGTCGGATTAAATTCATAATAGTCTTTTGGTAAATTGGTGATATGCACCAGGCCTTCGACATATAAATCGTCAATTTCAACGAACAAACCAAACGAGACCACACTGGTGACCGTGGCGCGATACTGCTCACCGATTTTATCGAGCATGTATTCACACTTGAGCGCGGTTTCTGCATCACGCGTGGCTTCATCCGCACGACGTTCGTTGGCGGAACAATGCTCACCCATGGTGGACATGCGTTTCATATCGTAAGGAAAATCACGTAAGGGTAATTTTCGCACGATATGTTTAATGGCGCGATGTACCAGTAAATCCGGATAGCGCCTGATGGGTGAAGTAAAATGCGCATAGTTGTCCAGAGCAAGACCAAAGTGACCAACATTCTCCGGCTTGTACATCGCCTGTCGCATCGAGCGCAACAATAAAGTTTGAATTAAATGTTTATCGTCACGATCTTTTATTTCTGCCGTCAGCTTTGCGTAATCGCTGGATTCAATCTTGCGCTGCGGTTCACCCAGTCGCAGGCCTAAATCTTTCAGGAAACCGCGCAAGTCTTCGAGCTTGTCGTCATCAGGTAAATCATGCACCCGAAATAACGATGGCAACTTATGTCGGGAGATAAACTTCGCCGCACAAATGTTCGCCGCGATCATGCATTCTTCAATAATTTTATGCGCGTCATTACGCTGTGTCGGATTAATGCTCTCAATGCGCTGATCTGCATTGAACACAATCCTGGTTTCGGTGGTATCAAAATCGATCGAGCCGCGTTTTTGGCGCGCCTTCGCCATACTGCGATACAGCGCATACAGATTTTGCAAATGCGGCAATATCGCTACCAGTTTTTTAGCCTCGATCTCGTCTTTGTCAACCAGTACGCTCGCCACCTGATTATAGGTAAGGCGGGCGTGTGAACGGAACACAGCTTCGTGAAAATTGTACTCGACGATTTCACCAGCCGAGTTGATCAGCATCTCGCAAACCATGGCAAGGCGATCAACTTCAGGATTCAGTGAACACAGACCGTTGGAGATACCTTCCGGCAACATCGGAATAACGCGGCCAGGAAAATATACCGAGGTCGCGCGTTCGTACGCATTTTTGTCCAGTGCCGAATCCAGTGCCACATAATGTGCGACATCGGCAATCGCCACCAGCAGGCGCCAGTGCGTTTCACCATTGCGCGGTTCTGACTCGCAGTACACCGCATCGTCAAAATCGCGTGCATCTTCACCGTCGATGGTGACCAGTGGCAAATGACGTAAATCGAGACGATGATTTTTATCGGCATCTCTAACCTCAGCACCAAGGGCATCGGCCTCTCGCAATGCCGAGGCTGAAAACTCGTGCGGCAGGCCGTGGCTATGAATCGCGACTTCGATTTCCATCCCCGGAGCCATATGGTCACCGACGATCCCCACCACACGCCCAATCGGTTGATGGCGAAAGGTGGGTTGCTGGGTAATCTCGACCTTGACGATCTGGCCAGCTTTGGCCTCGCCCAGCTGATCACCCGAAATTAAAATATCCTGAGTGATGCGCTTGTTATCCGCGACCACGAAGGCGACGCTGCTTTCGATGAACAGGCGACCGACCAGCGTTGTGTTAGCGCGTTCCAGCACTTCCACCACCGCGCCTTCACGGCGACCACGGCGATCAATGCCGGCAACCTGAACCACGGCACGGTCGCCATGCAACAGGCTACGCATCTGCTTCGCACTCAGGAACAAATCATCGCCGCCCTCGTCGGGCACCAGAAAACCAAAGCCTTCGGGATGGGCCATCACCCGGCCACGGATCAGGTTTTTCTCATCCACCGGGATAAAGCCACCACGGCGATTGCGGATTAGCTGGCCGTCACGGGTCATCGCAATCAGGCGACGACGCAGGCCTTCGAGTACCTCATCGTCGTCGATACACAACTTGTCGGCCAGCGAATCCTGAGTGAGCGCCCCATGTTCGTGGATCAGCTGCAGAATCAACTTGCGACTGGCCACGGGATTCTTATATTTACCCGCCTCAAGACTGGCATCTGGATCAACCAGCTTGCCGGATTTACCACCCGGCTGGTCCTTGCTACATTTCCTGAAAAAATTCTTCAGCGTATTTTTTAAGGATTTTCTGGCTTTAGGCGCGACTGGCGCAGGCGCAGCAGCAGACTTGGCGGTCTGTTTACCCGCGGCCTGCTGTGAACTATTTCGGGCGGCCTGTTTGGCGCTGCTCCTGTTCCTGTTTCTGCCACTACCAGTACGCTTTTTCTTCGGGCCGGGCCCGGGTTTTCTCTGTGTTTTTTTAGTCATGGGGCGGATTCTACACGGAATAACTACTTGATCTGTACAAATTGACAATCCTTATCGTCACGGGTAAAGTTCGCGGCCTGCAAATGCAGGTTCGCACCGTGCCGAGGTGGCGGAATTGGTAGACGCGCTACCTTGAGGGGGTAGTGCCCTTACGGGCGTGTGAGTTCAAGTCTCATCCTCGGCACCAACAGGAAAGCCGCTGTGATACGCAAAAAGTCCCCTTCCGTGGGTCTTATCGTAACACAGCGGCTTTTCATTTTGTTGGCTGAATATCACCCACTTCACCCACTTTTTCACCCACCTGTAGCGTTAGTTTTTAGAAGTGAACCAGGTCGGTAACTGATTTAGTGCGGCAAACTGCCCTCTAAGCTCGCTTGCTTTTTTGTTGTAAGTAAGCGCGGCCTCTTCGGGTGTGGCGTAGGTGCCAAGGTTAAATCGTCTACCGCCGTGTGTGAGTGCTGCCCTGTATCGTCTGCCGTGACGGTTGCGGTACACGCCC
>JASBSR010000023.1 GCA_030148865.1 Gammaproteobacteria bacterium | reverse complement strand
AGCGATACCGCTTCGGTATCTTCCATGTAATGCACCAGTCCGCGCCTGATTTTCTCCAGCCAGTCACCCCCGAGTGCTGCTCCAGCCTCTGCAATGACTGTCTCAAT
Source organism: Gammaproteobacteria bacterium (assembly GCA_030148865.1). GTDB lineage: Bacteria > Pseudomonadota > Gammaproteobacteria > SZUA-229 > SZUA-229 > JASBSR01. The sequence goes on along the minus strand of JASBSR010000023.1, from coordinate 15,688 downwards.
CTGTGCCTCGGTCGCCTGAAGTAAGTCGTAAGTGACTTCCACGCTATTATGACTAACTTCGACATGCTGAATGCCCATCATTGTTTCTATGTGTCCTGTCAGTCTGTCGGCAAGTTCCTGTGGTAGAGGTTCAGATAATTTTAGTTTTCTGGTCTTGATGACTTCCACGCCAGCGTGTTTCGGTGCTTCGTGACCGGGATAACCAATATACAAATGTGGGTTATCCTGGAAGCGTTGCAAACACTGGTCTGAACAAAAGACATAGTGGGTACCTTGATAGTCCAGAGAGATGTTGTCTGAGTTTATTTGCATACCGCAGACCGGGTCAGTGAAGTTTGTGTTCATGGCTTTTCTCCATTTGAGTAAAGCGTTGCATTACAGGTATTAAGCTACATTTACGTGTGTTGAATACATGTTTTACATATACTCGGACACTGAATTATGTAACAGGTTTCATTAGCCGCATGATATTCGAAACTGCGGAATGGCTTCGTAGCGCAGAATAACGCAAAAAAACCAGTATCAGGGTGATCAGCATGCACAGGGTTCGTGGTATGCTCCAATAAGACGACTGACCATCTCCTCTGGGCGCAGGAACAGTCTTGTGCCGACGAAAATACGCAAGCAGCGAACCGTCTTGACCGCGCCGAGAGTGGGAGATAGTCATCCCCACTACACAGGCAACCGGGGAGGTTTCTCTTGAGGATGTCTTGCGCAGCGGCACCAGGTGCAGTCACAGTCTTCGTGCACACGCAAGAACGGCTTTTTATGTCTTCGCACAAATAGATAATACACAAGTGCAGTCCACCAGCGCGGTTGGTAGGCGCGTTGCATCCATTCACGTGCGTCTATGTTTTGATGACGAGCAAGCACTGAGTGATAACCCCTGTTGCCCAGGCGCTGATAAAGCCAGCGGTTGACATCCGCAACCATCATGAATTTCCTCAGGCGCTGGTCAAGCTGGTCCTCATATTCGCCAGGCTTATTCATCAATAATGCTTTGGCTGCTTCTGCACCTGACAGCATTGCCCAGCGCATACCGAAACCGAATAATGAATCCTGAATTCCCGCAGCTTCTCCTGCATAAAGTATATTGCCTTTGTGGGCGATGTTGTGAAGCACTGAGTTTCCTGCACCGCCGAATCGTTTTTCATTTTTCATGCTCAGATGAATGTGTTGCTGAAAAAAATCTACACAACGAGAAACATAATCACGCTCTTTATGAAAATCGGCAAACATGCATGATGCCAATGTGCCTCTACCCTCATGCACCAGCACATAGGCATAGCCTTTCGGTGCCATATCATCTGAGACCACCGCCCATGCGCCATCAGTCATATCAGTCTCAAATAAATAACCTGCTGCAATAACATCGGCCCTTTGTGGTCCGTGAGTAACGATCCCGCCTGCTGGCATATTTGAAATGGTTTCACCAAAACATATCTCTACCCCAGCATCCAGAGCCTGCTGTTTCAGCGCTATATCTAGAGAGCCTGAAACTGTGCCACGTTTGACCAGATAAAACAGAGGTAACCGGGAGCGGATGTGGTGTGGGGTGCCGTCTGGATCAAAACAGACCACTTCATTGAATGCCTGATAATCGAAGTTTGTCTGAATACCAAGTGATTGTAGCTCCAGCAAAACATCGGTATCGCTGGTCCAGTTTTCCAGCCCCTGAAAATCACCATGAAAACGGCTGCCGACGTCCTTTTGTCGTTCATAAATGCGGGCGTGTTCACCCGCCTGCTGAATCACCAGTGCTGCCGCCAGACCGGCGGGGCCTGCGCCCGATATGTCTATAATATTTTTGTTTGCTATAACCATGTTCTTTACCGGCTGGCTACAATCCAGTGCATCCTGTCTTTAATATTGTCTGGCAGGAAGCCCTTAGCTTTCTTTAATGTTTTTAGAGCTCCTGATGAGTTGTTGCCATTGCCCCGGGCGGGGTATAAACATGGGCACTCGTGCCTGATATGCACGATACTCATCACCAAATTGTTCGACGACTTTTCTTTCTTCACTGCGTGCCAGAAGAAAATAGGCGAGAACGATAACAGGAAATATAGTGACTGAAAAAATTGTTGGCCAATGCACAATGCCTTCGCCAAAAAGACTTATAAACAAGCCGGTGTACTGCGGGTGTCTAACAAAGCGATACAATCCCGCTGTTACCAGCTGGTTTTTCTGCCGAGCCTGGTACAGTTCGCGCCAGCCCTGGATAAATATGCCGATGCCGATAAATAGCAGCGCGTAGCCGAGTAACATTGAAATCAGCATACCCAGCTCGCCTATACCCAACAAGGTTGACCAGAGGCTGGCATTTAAATTTGGACTATCCAGGCCGAAAAACCGAACCATCAGGTAAATAGTGAGCGGAAAACCATACATCTCTGCGTACAGTGCAATAATGAACGCCTGTACCAAACCTGCGCTGGCCCATTCGCGCCACGTCCTCGGTGCAAGAAAACGATAGAGTACCCATGATGCGATTACAATCATAATTGCGGCAAGGGCCCAGACCCCGGAATGTGCAATATTTTCTTTCATGTTGAGATCCCTTTGACTAATGTCGCATCAGCGAAACTTATCAGATCCCACCGACCATGCTTATGTGGGCTTACCTTTATTTCATCCCATGCTGGCGGTGATGAGCGATGTACTTTTCAGGCTCTGCCTCGAACTGCTCACGGCAGCTCCCGGAACAAAAGTAGTAGGTCTTATCCCGATATATGCATTCATCAATGGCAGTCAGGCGACTGATTTCCATTTTGCAGACCGGGTCTTTGAAGCTTTGTTCGTTGCCTGGCTGTTTCATTACTGTCTCCTCAGGGATTTTGAAGGGTGGCTTGTGAGATGACATCGTAGCGCTACAACCCTGTTTCTAACGTGACGGCTTCGTTACATATTTGTAATACTGGCGTCATCAGGTTACTGGTCGGAGTTCAGCCGCCCATTTGCTGCCCGTCTCTTGTACAGATCATCATCGCATCAGGATCGCCAGGGTGTGATCTGTCAATGTCATCCGTGCTTGTCTGTACAGTAATCAAGTCTTAGCTTGATCGACGCCAATCTCAATCAGCGAGTCCGAAAGATAACGATAGGGTGGTACCACCAGATTTGTTGGCGCAGGTACGCCCTTAAATACTCGGCCAGCTAAATCGTAACGTGATGCATGGCAGGGACAGAAATACCCGCCTATCCATTCTGGCCCCAAATCATCTGGTGCCACATCAGGACGAAATGTGGGTATGCAGCCGAGATGTGTGCAAATACCTATAACAATAAAGTACTCCTCACGGATTGAACGTACTGCGTTCTTTGCATAGACAGGCTGTTGCGTTTCGACTTCAGAGTTCGGGTCGCGCAATAATTGCAAATGTGGCTCCTGATTCAGTCTCTGTAGTATATCCGGCGTTCGTCGAAGTACAAATATCGGCTGGCTGCGCCACTCCAGTGTTACCTGCCTGCCAGGTTCCAGCTTACTTAAATCGAACTTTATAGGCGCACCAGCAACTTTGGCTTTCTCACTGGGTAGCCATGATTTTATGAATGGCACGCTGACTGCGGCAGCACCAACCGTCGCTACAATAGTTGTTGCTGACACCAGTACGCGCCTGCGTGTTGTATTTGTCATTTTCGCCTCATCTTCTTAATTTGACTGATTGACATGCTACACCAGAGATGGAATCTGGTACTATCAATAGACCACGGCAGGACACTGGTGTTCGCCAGTATGGAAGAAAATGTATCAATTACAGCCGTCATTGGCGTGTAATTTTTAATGCCAGGGTTTATGGTTTATCCTCAGCTCGTGTATATTGCTAACATAATTAATCGACTGGACAGTGCCTGCTTTTATTTCTCTGTTCTGCCGAGATATCTTCGGCCAACTGAGACAGAGATCCATCAAACTGCTGCAGACTATGGATATAACGGCCCAGTAACAGATGTCCCTGCTGTCTGGCTGTTTCCATTACTTTCGGCCCTTCCTGTATCTCGGGCCATGATAATTCCGCTAATGTTGGCTCAATTACCACAATGATTGCGTCGCAGCCACAGGGGCAGCGTCTGTAAGCCAGTGGCTGATCAGATAAATACCAGGGTCTTTGCTGATATAGCAACATGTTGAGAATATTCAGCAGGGCCCAGGGTCTTTGCATCACCTTGCGCAAGCCCCCAGTATCTATATTGCGCTGTGCTACGTGATGGACAATTAAAATATCAAGTTTGTGCTTGCAGCAAATGGCATCGGTGGGGGCAAGGTCGAGCAGGGCGCCATCACAGTAAAACTGAGCATCAATTTCCACTGGTTCATATATCAAAGGTACGGCGGCGCTGGCCACTACGGGGGGGACCAGTAGACCGTTGTCGAAAACAGTCTTGTCACCTGTGGCCAGATTTTTAGCCAGTACATAAAAAGGTATCTGACAAGCCTCGAATGTTTGTGCCTGAAATTGTTGTGCACAAAAATTCATCGCTGATCTTGTTGGCGATAGCCCGGTATAGCCCCGCCCCTGTCGCAGAAATGAAGCAAAAAATCGCATCAATGAGGGGGTCCAGAACTGTTGCTGTTTTAAAGCGAGCAGCGTCTCGACCCAGGTCTGAAAATTTGTACCACTGGCATAGACACCACCTACGATAGCGCCGGCACTACAACCAGCGAGGGCACTAATATTAATTCCCAGTTGCTGCAGTGCGAGCAAAAAACCGGTGTGGGCGTAGACGCCCCTGATGCCGCCAGAACTAAGGACAACACCGGTTCGAAGCCGGGTGTGATAGTCAGTCATGGAAATCGTGCGTGTAACTGATTATTTCAGGCGTATGCTTTGTCATAAATGCTTCCTGTGGTGACAATATCGGCATTGCGGTTCCAGCCGGGTTCGTACTGTTCCATTTCAGTTCAGTCTATCGGCCGCAGTGTGCGGCTGGTACGCGGCATCAGATGGAAGTCTGCCAGTGTCGCCTGGAGGGCAGCTATAAATCCCGCGTCAGCGTAGCTCATGCGATAATATTCGATCTTCATGGTGGCCGCGCTGCCGAGAATAAAAGAACCAAAGGCGATCACTGAACCCAGCGCAAGAGTGGAAAACCCCGTGATCCCCTGACCGAAGGTGCAACCCATAGCCAGAACACCACCGGTACCCATTAAAAAACCTCCGCTGAGATAACGTAAAAAGTCCTTTTTCGAGGTAAACCATTCCAGCCGCAGGTTTCGGGTAAACAGGCCATACAGAAAAGAACCCACAATCACCCCGACCAGGGTGGCAACGCCAAAGGTAATCAGCGTTACCTTGAGTGGGTGCACCAGATAGTAAAGTGTTTCACCCATGGGGTTGACGAAGGTGAATGACATGGCGCCCACGCCCGGGGGTGGCGCTTCCATGAAATTGGCGGCCTCGACCGCCGCCTGACCTAAAGAACCGGCAGTTACATACCAGCCTGCTACCACCAACAGGCCAACCGTTGCCCCGCCCAGAAGGTTGTCGAAACGACTGCGGAAATCGCGAGAGCGAAAGATGAAAAACAATAAGCCGAAGATGATTATGCTGGCCACCAGTGGATGAAACCAGCGGCTGTCCGCGACACCGAGCAAACGGCCAATCAATGTTGTGATCTGCTGGTTGTTCACGCCATAACTTTGGAGATTAATTGTTAGTGGATTCATCCAGATATGGAAGGCGTAGTGGTAGAAGTCGGTTTTGGTCATCAGGAAGGCCATGATACCGCCGATCAATAGCACGAACAGTGATTTCATATTGCCGCCGCCGATACGAATCAGCGTTTTGTTAACACAACCCCCGGCCAGAGTCATGCCGACACCGAACATTAAACCACCCAGCAGATAACGCAGCCAGGCGAAGTTGGCAGTACGGTATGGCGGCATGGTCGTGTTGAGATTGATGACGCCGAAGTTTTCCAGCAGCAGCACACCAGACATGGCGACTGCGATGGCCAGCAGCCAGGCATACATTCGACCCTTATCACCGGTGTTGACCCAGTCAGAAATCGATCCCATGGTGCAGAAATTTGTTTTGTGTACCACAACACCGAGAATTATTGCCAGGCCGAAACCCGACAAGATGACATACCATATAGGTGCACTTTCCATTTTTTTCTCCTCAATGATTCCGGAATTAGCCGGTTCTATTGCATAGCAAAACCTGAAACGCGAATCTTTGAATGCGACAGACAGCAAAGATAAAGTACATAAATTTTTTCGAATATAGCTTTCACAGCAATCAGTTTTTTTAACTCTGGCAGTTTTTTATTAAGTATCGTCTTCATGTGGCTGATCTCGGTTTATGGCGATCGGTATTTTCCAGTGGGAGGTGTCGTATGTTCCAGCGCCGTAAGCCGGCATCGTCCACTCGCAGGTTATGGAATCCTGCCGCGTAGAACACGGCATAGTTGAATGCTGACCCGGTGCCACCAAGACACGTCAACAGGATCGGTTGTTGCGGATCGATTTTAAGCTGCACCAGCAAACGTGGCACTTTTGGTGGCCTTGCATACCAGTATCCATCGGTGGTCTTGCGGATGTAATCCTGCCATGGCTGATTGCGACTGCCAGGGATGTGTCCATAGCGCGGATTAGCCTCAAATTTGGTGAGTCCCCTGAAATGTGATTTTGGCCGGCCATCCACCAGTAGATAATATTGACGTATCTTGTTTAGCTCAGTGGTTGAAATTTCCAGTGCCAGCAACGGATGGGCAATAAAATTGCCCACTCGAGTCTTATTGAGCTCTTCTTCTATGGGGCCACTGGCTTTCAGCCAGCCATGCCAGCCTTCATCCAGCACCCCGACATTTGTATGGCCGAGCAAGTGGAACAGCCAAAACAGGTAGTAGGTGCCCAGAATCTCATCGGTATTGTTGCCCTTGTAATAAAGTACAATGCCGTCATTTTCATTGACACCAAGTTTGCGAATTTTTTCAGCTAGCTGCTGGAGCGGTAAGTGTACAATTGCGCCGTCGCTGTCCAGATAGCGCCAGTCACTTTTACTGGTCACAACGCCGCCAGGGATGTGACCGTCGAACGTGAAACTGGCTTCATCGGAAACCTCAATGATTGCCAGATCTGGCTGTCGAATATTATCTATAAGCCATTTCGGATCCACTTCTGGTGGTATAGACACAGCAAAGGTTCCGGCTGAAACCAGCAATAATGTGCTCAGTGTTATAAGCCGATATATAATAGTGTCCATATCATCCTCTAGAAAGACATGTATGCATAACCCTGCTGTTGCAAATCGATGATTCGCGTGTAGCCGTCATGCACCAGCTTAACGCCTGGCAGGATGTCTTCAGGCGTCCAACCATGGCGTTTCATTGTGACATAGCAAATCTCTACATTGACGCCGCGATCAATTAATTCTTCTATGATTTTTTCATTTGGGTTGAAGGCGAAAACATCGTCGATATATTTTTGATACGCTTCTGACTTGAGCATCCAGTACGCTGTTGCGCCATGTGCCACTACGCTGATATGCAATGCTTTCTGCTCTATTCCCATGTCCTTGTATGCTTCCAGCAAACCACGCACATAGTACAATGCTTTACCGATACCTGCTTCAAGATCATTGCGGCTTACATCATAGACTACACGAATATTATCTCGTTTTTTTATATTGATGATCGTTGTCTTTGCGTTAGCAATGGTATTCTGTTCTGCATTCACTGCCTCAGCAGAAAACATGGCAACAGCAAACATCAGGCATAAACCGATAGTTTTTGAATGTTGATTGTTAGTCATGACGTTCTCCTGTTTTACAATGCGCGTATTTTTCGCTTATTGTTAGGTAAGTGGACATATTATGCTGGATTATTACTCCTGCTGGCGAGAGGAAAAAAAATTGTACACGGGTACCCAGATAAGGGCGAAATACCAGCCATAGGCATAACTTTCAATTAGGCCTAATATAAAACTTTTCCAGCTCAACCATTCGAAGCCGGGTACAAGTGCCTGCCATGCGCCGTACATCGCATAATTAGGAAATAATAGATCAAACAGGACGCACAGAGTAAAACTAATAGAAAGCAGCGCACTGGTTGCATGGCCAACAGCTAAAAATGATATTCCAGTTTTCATCTGGCATCTCCTTCGTAATGATTTTGATGTGTCAGGTACTGCTCAGGATTTTTATCGAACTTATCCAGACATTCGCGTGAACAGAAGCGGTACATATTAGACTTATATGCGAAACCATAACCCTCATCACTATTAACCTGCATGCCACATACCGGGTCGTGTAGTTCGAGGCTGTGATAGTCGGGGTTTGAGGTATGCGACTTGCCATGGCGTGCGTGTGCCCCGCAGCCAAAGCGCATCATAAAAAAGAACAGGCCAGCAAATATAAGCAGTGATATTAAACCCTCCATGATTACCTCCCGGGTTGTCCCCAGATAAACAGCTCTGTCCTGGCATCAATAGGTGCTGTCTTCGTGGTATGCAAAATCCTTACAGCTATGTTATAGACACAGGTCAGGTGATAGCTTATTGCTTTCGTGCCTCCTGGGCTGGTTCGCAAAAACACGATGGATGACGAAAATGCCGTTGTTCATAGGCGCTTAATAATTTATTTAACAATTGCACTGGATCAGAGTCATAGATGAGCTGCGCACCGGTATCTTTTTTTATGCTTTTCAGTATGAGAGGCAGGGCATCGGCTATTCCGCCGCTGCCCTGTAGTACGCCTATCAGCTTTCCCTCATCGTAAGCAATTGAGAATTCTCCCAAAGTGCCAGAACGACCACCGGCAATTAACACAATATCGCTAGATCGTATATTGGTGACTTCGCGTCCCATCAGTCCGCTGCCGGTGTAAATAATCACATCAAAAGCGTCTGTGGGTGAATGATATTTATGGGTATGTTCATCAAGACTAAGTGCAGGTGATATTCCTATAGAAAGCCCACCTTGACTACGCACACTTGATGCGCATTCGTAAGGAAGCCCGGGGCATGCGCCAGTAATTAAAATTAAATTATTTTGTGCAATGGTTTTGCCGAGCAGATGGAGACTTTGTATTACATCTTCACTGGTAGTAGAGCCAGCTGATCCCATAATGCCTATGCTCAGGCGTTCGGCTGATGTGTTGTGAGTATAAGTGTCAGGATTACGGTTGAATTTTTTCTGGCAAATTTCACTACAGAAATAATAACCACGACCATGATGAATAGACATGGCACCTGCCATGCGTAAATCGAAATCCATTAAGCATACCGGGTCTTTCATTTATACGATGTCTCCGTGGCCGCTATTTAGCCAGGTAAAGTCAGATTTACTAGCATACTTCGTATTCGCACTTTTCTTTTGTGCGTATGTGATAAATTGTTTCTACTGGAATGACAGCAATAATACCGTCACCTTCCACTCCAGTATGCGCTACTTCCATGATAGTTTGTGCAATTTCATCTGCCTGCTTGACACCAATGAAAATTTCGATTCGCACGCTCTGGCATAACCAGTCGGAGTTATAAAAGTTCGCGTACTCACCAAAACCTTTTACTTTGGTGACGCTTACGCCAGGCACGTTAAGTTTTTTTAGGCATTCTTCGACCGCTTCGAGGCGCTCTGGTCGTATGATTGCGGTGACTTTTCTGAACTTCATTGTGGTTCCTCTCAATTTATGTTGGGTGGTCAGATTTGTTATTTTCTAATTGTTCTTTCATGGTCTGAAACTCGCGGCTGTCAATTTCACCTCGGGCATAACGCTTTTCCAGAATCTTTTGAGGGCTGTCAGTAGACGTATTGGCCGGTTCGTTTGAGCTGGTCATCATAAACTTGACTACTATTGCCACAGCGATTATTACAAAAATCCAGAATATCCACATACCGATCCCCATGTCTGATGTATTCACAAAACTCACCTCGTGTTGGTGTTGGCATTTATAAATTCAGTTTTTTCAGTCTGAGTGAATTAGCAATCACTGAGACAGAGCTAAAACTCATGGCAGCGGCAGCAATAATGGGTGACAGCAGAAGGCCGAATACTGGATACAGTACGCCTGCTGCTACCGGTACACCGAGTGAGTTGTAGATGAAAGCAAAAAACAGATTCTGGCGTATATTGTTCATCACCGCATGACTGAGTCGAGTGGCGCGAACAATACCACGTAAATCACCTTTCACCAGAGTAATGCCGGCGCTTTCCATGGCAACATCAGTGCCTGTGCCCATAGCAATACCCACATGGGCCTGTGCCAGTGCGGGCGCGTCATTGATGCCATCACCTGCCATCGCAACAATCCGTCCTTTCTCCTGTAGTTGTTTAACAATACTGGCTTTCTGGTCGGGCAGAACTTCGGCTTCAACACGGTCAATTTTTAATTTTTCGGCAACTGCCGATGCAGTTGTTTTGCTATCACCGGTTAACATAACGACTTCGATGCCAGCTTTGTGTAGCTCTGCGATGGCTTCAGGCGTTGATTCCTTGATGGGGTCTGCGACTCCGATAAGGCCACCTGCTTTGTTATCAATGGCGATAAGCATGACTGTTTGACCGTCACTGCGGCCTGTTTCAGCGCGTTCTGGCAGATCGCCAGCATTGATATTGAGGCTTTGTAAGAGCTTGAGATTGCCTAGCGCAATCTCATGACCATCAACTGTACCAGTGACGCCTTGACCTGTTAATGACTCAAAGTTGTCATGACTCGAGAGGCTGAGATTGCGCTGCTTTGAACCTTGTACAATGGCTTCAGCTAAAGGATGTTCGCTACCGCGCTCAAGGCTGGCGGCGAGGCGTAATACTTCATCTTCAGTAAAACCCTGTACAGCCTGTACCGATACAAGTTCTGGTTTCCCCTGAGTCAGGGTTCCGGTTTTATCGACGACCAGAACATCAACCTTTTCCATGGTTTCGAGCGCTTCTGCATTTTTAATCAACACACCCATGGTCGCGCCCTTGCCCGTACCCACCATAATGGACATCGGCGTAGCAAGACCAAGAGCGCAAGGGCAGGCGATGATCAGCACGGCAACAGCATTGATCACGGCATGTGCGAGGCGCGGTTCAGGGCCGGCTGTCCACCAGACAAAGAATGTTATTACAGCAATCGCGACGACTGCTGGAACAAAATAACCGGCCACGATATCAGCCAGTTTTTGTATGGGTGCTCGCGAGCGTTGCGCTTCACTCACCATATGTACGATTTGTGATAGCAGGGTATCGGCACCGACTTTTTCTGCGCGCATCAGCAGGCTACCGGTGCCATTGACCGTGGCACCTATGACACGTTCGCCCGAACTTTTTTCGACCGGGATGGGTTCGCCCGTGACCATGGATTCGTCAACATAGCTCCTGCCATCGGTAACGGTCCCGTCGACCGGTATTTTTTCACCCGGGCGGACACGTAGTACATCGTTGACGTTCACCTGCTCAAGAGGAATATCTTCTTCTGTGCCATCTTTGTGGACGATGCGTGCAATATTAGGTGCCAGTTCCAGCAGCATTTTAATTGCTGTGTTGGTCTGGCTGCGGGCGCGCAGTTCCAGGACCTGGCCTAATAGAACCAGAGCCGTAATGACCGCCGCAGCTTCAAAGTAGACATCGACCTGTCCGTTTTCCATTTGCATGATAGCAGGGAATATCTCTGGAAATAACAGAGCAACGGTGCTGTATGCCCATGCTACCGACACACCGAGACCGATCAGGGTGAACATATTCAGGTTCCAGCTAATCACTGACTGTACCGCGCGTACATAAAATGGCCAGCCACCCCAGAGCACCACGGGGGTGGCTAATGAGAACTCGATCCACTGGATGCTGTACATCGATAAACTGCCGGGGAGTAACGATGGCGCCAGATCGGCAATCATGGCAAGAATAAACACGGGCACGGATAACAGGGTGCTTATCCAGAAACGACGTGTCATATCGTCGAGTTCACTAGTATCTTCTTCAGCTGTGACGGTTCTGGCTTCCAGCGCCATACCGCATTTCGGACAACTGCCTGGATGATTCTGAATAATCTCTGGATGCATGGGGCAGGTGTATTCGGTTTTTGTCGCTGCTATCGGTATGTCTTTGGGTTCCAGTGCCATGCCGCATTTCGGACAGCTGCCCGGCCCTGGTTGTTCGATTTCTGGATGCATCGGGCAGGTGTAAATGGTGGTACCAACATTACAACTGCCATCGGCGCATTGCGCACTGCTTTCTGCGGGCTCGATACGGGATTCTTTTGCATTCACGGGCTGAAGGTATTTTTTGGGCTCGGTTTTAAATTTATTCAGGCAACCAGAACTGCAAAAATAATATTCAACATCTTTATAATAGTGGTGGTGTTCACTATCTTTTGTTACCGACATACCGCAAACGGGGTCAGTGAGTTTTAGTTCGGGTGAAGCTTCTCCGGTCTTGGTTAGCATTGCATTGCCTCAGCACTGTTTCTTTTTATAGTCTGGTTTTACTAACAGTTAAAATACGCTCTTAATTCACTTTCAGTGGGCTGTCGTCTGAAGACAACCTCGTCATTTACAATGAGATTTGGTGAATGCCGAATGCCATATTTTTGAACTAACTCGGGCTCATCGTCGCAATAAAGGACGCGGTGTTTCATGCCAATATCATCCAGTTCTCTGGAGAAATTTTTGCAATGACTGCAACCTTTGGTTGCCAAGATCACAATGTCCATTGGTGTCCTCCCGGATGTTAATGTGTAGTTAAAAATATAATCGGATAGTGTTTAACTGTATCGGCATCACCCGCAATCGATTTAATGAAGCGATATACTGTATGCGTATCAGTGAGTCATCCGATGTTTTTGACCATCGCATCAGTGCAAGTTCCATGTGTGTTCATAATATCATTGAATTTCCCAGCTACGTGCGATTATACAGGCGCGACAGAACACAATACAGAGTGACTCCACACTCTGTATTGTGTTCTGTCGCCGTAAGCCTGTTAAGCCGAATTTTGTTTCGGCCTATTCGGCTAGTTGTCCTGTGTAGTAATTACCATTTGATGGCCTTCGCCTGCGGGCAATTGTATTTCATTAATAATTTTCAGTGTTTTTTGGTCAATCACCCAGATTTTTGGTAGACGTCGACTGGATACATATATTTTTCCAGTGCCAGTAATGGTATTTAAATGATAAGGCGCCGGTGATAGTTTTATCTCCGTGGTATCACCGGTTTTTGAATTGAGAGCCACCAGTTTTTCATCTTTTTGACTACTCACAAACAGGGTTAAGCCATCATCACCAATATCCATGCCATGAACAGCTCTACCAATTAACCATGAGTTAACTATTTTTCCTGTCTTTATTGATACAACTGCTACTTTTCCAGCACGTGGGTTAGTGACAAAGAGAGTTTTATTGTCAGCCGATAGCACAGCATGCTCGGGAGCCGGGCCAGATTCCAGGGTTCTGCTTACCTGCCATGATGACAGGTCAATCTCAGTTATATTATTACTTCCAGTATTTGTCACATACGCGAATTTTCCATCAGGCAATATTGTTGTGTAATTAGGTGTGCGACCGGTTTTAATAGTTTTAACTATCTTGTTTTGCTCCATATCCAGAACACTAATTGCGTTACGCGTCATGTGTGTGGATATGACATAACGGCCATCTGGTGTAATTGCTTCGTGATGCGTCATGCCAGACACGGGTATGGTTGACATGACATGGCCATGTGCAGGATGTATTAAGGCTAATTCACTGTTGGGCGCATCTTTATCCTGACCGGCTTTTGCAGTTGATTCATTCAGGCTACCGGCAATCAGGTATTCTCCGTCTGGTGTGCCAACCAGGCCGTGTGGGTTATTTACTCCGGGGTAGGATGCAATGATTTTGTCTGTCGCGGCATCAATTTTTATCACCAGGTTAGCTGGCCCCAATGGCACATACACCATAGGGTTAGCATTTACGTAGCCAGATATCAAAGTAGCGATTATTAAGCTTATTACTCTTATTTGTATCGGGTACATTTTTACCTCCCGAATGAACTCTATGTTTCCGGTTTTAGACGAAGAGCATCTTTATTCAAATATTTTCTCCTGGCTGGCGACATCCCTGTCTCGTCTTGCAGGCATTTCCATTACGCTTATTTGCCAAATTTTCCACGAATATATTTCAGTACTGAACTAATATCTGACGGTCCCAGATTTGGATTACCGCCTTTTGGTGGCATTGCCATCGGAGATCCCGGGCTCTGGAATCCATTATTGATATGTTCTATCAGTACAGCATCAGATTTTGATAATGGTCCAGAGCTACTGGTGAAGTTAGGTGTTCCGGGAAAGGCGCCCTTGCCATCCGCAGCATGACAGGCAATACAGGTTTTTTCATAGGTTTCTTTTCCTGTTACACCTTTACTGATTGCGGCAGATACCTGTGTAGAGCCAGATGCTACCGTTTTTGTATTGGAACCCTGCAGGAAGGTGATAACGTCGCGTGTTTCCTGTCCGGTCAGGCCTGCGCGCATACGCATATGAAACGCTGTTGATATCCATTGATCGTCTCTTAATTCTTTCGGTCCGCGCATGTTATGGCAGCGATTACAATTATCTGCCCATACTTTAGATCCATTGGAAAAATTTCCTGCTTCTGGATAGTCAGCGGCCTGGCTTGACAGACTAACGCCAATACCCAGAAGCAACAGACTAATACTGCTCAACTTAAATAGATTGCTGTAAATTTTATTGACTATATTTTTCATGATTTTCTCCTAGAAGCCGTATGCTAATTGAACTAAAGTACGGTTGTTATTGGTGGGTAAACCTGCTGTGCCATCGTTAATTTCATATGCAATTTTGGCTATGAAGTTATTCGACACAAGATAGTTCACTCCCAGCATGGACTGTGTGACATCCCGAGCCGTACCCGGTGCATTAAAATCAGTGTAACGAACCACACCTTCCCATTTGGAACTGGGTAAACGATATGCGAATTGTGAATACCAGGACTCCCAGATAGCGCCTTCACTTGCTGTCGCACCTGTGGTCGCCTCGCCAATATCGGTCTTAATGTATTCACTACGGAAGTTCATGTTGCCGGTGAACCAGACGAAATCGGCACCTGTAACATTGTAGTCGCGTGCTGATTCACCAGGAATGAAGCCGGGTGCCAGGCTGGCAGATGGTGAAGCCAGCGTGTTTTCAAGCTCAGTGACTGTAGCTTTACCAGCAGCTAACGACAAACCTATTTCAACAGACGGAATGGGCAATAACGCAAATCGGCCACCGAATGTTTTGTTGCCGTCGCGATCCACACCGAAACCTTCTGCACGTATACCTTCGAGTTCAAACGTAACTTCATCATCCGTTGCGGAATTGAGCTCGGGTCCGTTAGATGCATACACCGCATAATTTGCCCGCATAGTGCCGAGAGGGAAACCCCCGCGTGCCTGGAGTCCTAGTTCTGAGGTTGGTGCCGCGCCATCATGTCCAAAGCCGGGCGGCGCTGAAGGCATTTTATTGATCCAGGAGGGATGCAGGTTTTGTCTAAACTGACCAATGGGGCTTAAAAACTTGCCCGCGATGAGGGTGGTATAATCACTGACGAACCAGTCGATGGTTAAATAACCCAGAGCAACTTTGGTGTTTCCATCTGGCTCGATTTCTAGCTCGAGTTCAGATTCAAGCATCACTACATCTCGATATTGAAAATGAAATATCGGTGAAAACGATCCAACTATAAAACTGCTATTGCCATTTTCTGGTTTCATGAAACCAGCAGTACCGTA
>JASBSR010000019.1 GCA_030148865.1 Gammaproteobacteria bacterium | reverse complement strand
ATAGTGGCGATTGGCTCTTGGCATGCGACTTCTTCCTTAAAGTGGCGGTTTCTATACCGAAATGGGCTGTTTAAGCCTGAATATTGGCCCGATTCGACTCATATTGCAATGTTAATCAAGGAGTTAATTTGGTCCGACCCGGTAGGCACTTACGCTCGGTACGTATGGAACGCACCTGGGAAAGAAGAAAAACCGAGATCCTTCATTGTCACTCAGGATGACAGGCTTAAGGCCACTGGATGCCGGCATTCGCTGGCATGACGAGGCGGTGGTGGTCGTTCCCGCCAGATGCATGCGGGAATGACGCAGTAAAGTTGGGGTTCGTGCCTCACCTCAACCTACAAGGCTAAAAACGAGATCCTTCGCAAAAACGGCTCAGGATGACAGGCGGTCAGTCTACCCACACCCTCGCATTCCTGAACATCCTCATCCACGGACCATCCTCACCCCACTCCTCCGGATGCCAGGAATTCACCACTGAGCGGAACACCCGCTCCGGATGCGGCATCATAATGGTGGTGCGACCATCATCCGAACAGAAACCCGTGAGCCCCTGCGGTGAACCATTGGGATTCAAGGGATACTCCTCAGTCATGGCACCATGATGATCGACATAACGCAGTGCAGATTTCACCTGCGTAATCTGCTCGGCATGGTGATATTCCGCACGACCTTCACCGTGAGCGACTGCAATCGGCATGCGTGAACCGACCATGCCGCGCAAAATAATTGAAGGTGATTCCAGCACTTCGACCATACTGAAGCGGGCTTCGAATTGTTCTGACTGATTGCGCACAAAATGCGGCCAGTGCTCAGTGCCGGGGATTAATTCTTTTAGATTCGCCATCATCTGACAACCGTTGCAGACACCTAAGCTGAATGTATCGTCACGATTGAAATACTGCTGGAAAACATCACGCGCGCGGGCGTTGAACAAAATGGTTTTCGCCCAACCTTCGCCGGCACCGAGCACGTCGCCGTAGGAGAAACCACCGCAGGCCGCGAGACCGCGGAAATCATCGAGCGCGATATCGCCATTGATGATGTCGCTCATGTGAACATCGATCGCGGAAAAACCGGCACGATCAAATGCGGCGGCCATTTCCAGCTGACCGTTGACGCCCTGCTCGCGCAAGATTGCGATGCGTGGTTTTTCGCCTTTATTGACATAAGGTGCAGAAATATTTTCTGCCGGATCAAAACTTAAACTTGTGTGCAAACCGGGATCATCATCGCGGATGGCTTCGAATTCTTGCGCGGCGCATTTTGAATTGTCGCGAATATCGGCCATGTGGTAGGAGGTCTCGCTCCATGTGCGTTGCAGTTCCTGCAGACCGGCGTTGAATACTGACTTGCCATCGCGGGTAATGTCGAACTGGTAGCTGGTATTGACGTTGCCGATGCAGTACGCACAGTCGTGTAAACCGTAGTCGCTTAATATCGCATAGACCTGCTCTTCGTCTTTGTCTCTGATCTGGAACACACCGCCGAGCTCTTCATTAAATAATACGGCGATATCATCTTCGGCGAATGCGTCGAGTTCAATCTCCAGACCACAATGCCCGGCGAAGGCCATTTCACAGAGACAGGTGAACAGACCACCGTCAGAGCGATCGTGCCAGGCGAGTAACAGGCCTGCTTTGTTGAGTTGCTGAATACATTCAAAGAATGCTTTGAACTGGGCAACATCGTCAAGATCGGCAGGCTGATCGCCGATCTGTTTGCAGGTTTGCGCCAGCGCCGAACCCCCGAGGCGGTTTTTGCCATTGCCAAGATCGATCAGGCCGACCAGCGTCGCACCTTTGTCGGTGCGTAATTGCGGCGTTAAGGTTGTGCGCACATCGCCAACCGGCGCGAAGGCAGTGATGATTAATGACAAGGGCGCAGTCACCGCGCGTTCTTCATCTTGCTCCTGCCACACCGTTTTCATCGACATGGAATCTTTGCCCACCGGAATGGTGAGGCCGAGTTGCGGGCAGACATCCATGCCAATGGTTTTAACCGTGTCGTACAAACGCGCGTCTTCACCGGGATGACCGGCGGGTGCCATCCAGTTGGCAGAAAGTTTAATGTCAGATATTTTTTCGATATCAGCGGCGACAATATTGGTTAGCGCTTCGGCCAGCGCCATGCGACCCGAGGCCGGTGCATCGAGTAAGGCCACTGGCGTGCGCTCACCCATGGCCATGGCTTCACCGGTATAGCCTTCGTAGGATGCAGTAGTGACGGCAACATCGGCGACCGGCACCTGCCAGGGACCAACCATTTGATCGCGCACCACCATGCCGGTGACCGTGCGATCACCAATGGTGATTAAAAATGATTTGCTCGCCACTGATGGCAGCCGCAGCACATTAAATGCAGCTTCGCGCAGTTCCAGTTTTTTAGTCTCGAAGGCTTTTTGTTTGATGGTTTCGCGTTTTACATCGCGCAGCATTTTTGGCGGCTTGCCGAGCAGGACATCCAGCGGCATGTCGATGGGATAATTATCAAACTGATTATCGTGCACTCGTAAAGTTAATGCTTCGGTGGTATGCCCTAATATTGCATAGGGTGCGCGCTCGCGTTCGCACATGGCCTTGAAGGTGTCGATTTTTTGCGGATCGACTGCAATCACATACCGTTCCTGTGATTCATTGCACCAGATCTGCATCGGTGTCATGCCGGGTTCGTCATTGTGCACTTCGCGCAGTTCGAATTCGGCACCGCGACCGCCGTCGTGGACTAATTCTGGTAAGGCATTGGATAAACCCCCGGCGCCGACATCGTGCACCGATAAAATTGGATTACTGTCACCGGCTGCCCAGCACTGGTCAATAACCTCCTGACAGCGGCGCTCCATTTCCGGGTTGCCGCGTTGCACCGAGGCGAAGTCGAGACTTTCGGCGCTGGCACCGCTGGCCATCGATGAAGCTGCACCGCCGCCCAAACCAATGAGCATCGCAGGACCGCCGAGCACCACCACCGGCGTGCCCACCGGCAGTGCGAGTTTTTCAATATGCGATTCGCGAATATTGCCGTAACCGCCGGCGAGCATGATGGGTTTATGATAACCGCGGATTTCATCACCGTTCACCCCGGGGACGATTTCTTCAAAGCTGCGGAAATAACCTGCAATATTCGGGCGACCAAATTCATTATTGAACGCAGCCGCACCCAGCGGGCCTTCGATCATGATATCCAGCGCCGAGACAATGCGTTCGGGTTTGCCGTGTTCACTTTCCCAGGGCTGTTCGAAGCCCGGGACTTTTAAATTGGAGACTGAAAAACCACAGAGCCCGACCTTGGGTTTGGAACCACGACCGGTGGCGCCCTCGTCGCGAATTTCGCCACCCGAACCGGTGGCGGCGCCAGGGAACGGCGAGATCGCGGTGGGATGATTATGGGTTTCGACTTTCATCAGGATGGCGATGTGTTCTTCGCTGTAACCGTAACCACGCTTGCCATCGCTATCGTTTTGGCCACCACTGAAAAAACGTTTTGCCTGATGGCCGCTGATCACCGAGGAATTGTCGCTGTAGGCGCTGAGCACGTTTTCGCTGTGGCATTCGTGGGTGTGGCGGATCATTTTAAACAGCGAGCGCGGCTGTGCCTTGCCGTCGATCACCCAGTCGGCATTGAAGATTTTGTGGCGGCAGTGCTCGGAATTGGCCTGCGCGAACATCATCAGCTCGGCATCGACCGGATTGCGCTGGATCGAGCTGTAAAACTGGTGCAAATAGTCGATTTCGTCCTCGGACAGCGCCAACCCGAGTTCGCTATTGGCGGCTTTGAGGGCTTCGGCTCCACCTGTGAGGATATCCACGGTGCTGCTGGCTGCGGGAGCAAAATGGGTGAATAGCGACTTCTCAATAGTATCCAGCGTACAAACACCATGACTTAATAACTGAACGGATTCAATCATCCTGTCGTGCAGCAATGCTCCTATCGAATCAACTTCTTCGTTACTGAGTGTATATCTATCTTTTAACTTAATATTATATTGAATGCCACGCTCTAACCGTATGATTTTTAATATATTACAGTTATGAGCAATGTCTGTAGCTTTGGAAGACCAGGGTGAGATGGTGCCGCCTCGTGGCGTTACCACGAATGCCCTTGTCTGAGGATCAATCTTGCTAGTGGCAGCTATTCCCTGAGTCGGGCCATAGCTCAGCAGCTTTACCAGCACCTCGGTCTCGGCGGCGTCCAGATCGCTCTCCAGCTCACAAAAATGCACGAAATGCGCGCTCAGGGCACTGACCGCGGGTGCGACCTGCTGGAGTTCAGCGAGCAATTTGGCGACTTTGAATTCGGATAAAGCGGGCGAACCGGTGAAAAACTGCATGCCTGATGATGCCTGGAGCTGCTGCGGGAAGCGCGAATTTTAAAGCATTGCTTACTCGGCTTCCAGCCGAGAGTTGGTCGTTGGTAGTTGTCATCAGCAGAAACAGGCATATCGTCGTTCCCGCGCGCTTCTGGCTGAAATGACAGTATTTAGTGGGCTTGAGACATGCAGAAATGATGGTGTTTAGATCGTTTGAGGCATGCTCACACGCTTTAAACTGTCATTCTGATGAGCGTTGTTTGCGAAGAAGAATCTAATTTCTTAAAGCTATATTCTTCGCGAAAAACCGCTCAGGATGACATGGATTTGAGGAGTTTAGGGTCACATGGGATTGCATTATTAGCCACAGCCCTCATATAAGCCTATAATCGAGTCTGGCTTGACCGCCAGTTTGATCGATGGTTTTACACACGGGGGCGACATGGCTTCGACGTGGGTAGCGAAACCGGAGGTGCATGCCGAGGGTGTAGATTTCCTCGTAAATCCATCTGCAAAAATATAGTTGCCAACGACGACAACTACGCTTTAGCAGCTTAAACCCCTGCGTAAAGCCCTCGGCCTGATGTGTGCTTATACGCTCAGATAACCGGGGTCGACTCATATAAGATCGCGATGAAGCATTTCCGGTGTGGATTCGTTAAAACTTATCCGGAATCGTCATCAGTCTTCCCTGCCCGTTGGGTAGCTGCTGACTAAACTTAAGAACGGGATAAGCATGTAGAGCCGATGGCGGAGTACTTGCGGACGCGGGTTCGATCCCCGCCGCCTCCACCAATATCCCCCGGTCACAATGACCGGGGCTTTTAATTCACATTTTTTGTCACGTTTTTTCATGGCTGCGAAAATGGCCGACTACAAAAAACCAGCCCACTTAATTCGATAAACACCGCCAATTGCAAACCCCGATTCAATCTGATGCACTCACTTCACTAAACCAGTCGCAGGCTGCCCCGCTATCACTCAGTTGTTGTCGAAACCACGCCAGTGCTTTGCCCTGATGATTACTGCGCCACGCATGTATATAGCAGAAACAATCATGAGGAAACGAAGATGAGTGAAGCAAAAATAGTCAGAAGACAACCCGCCATTACCACATTAAATGCCGGTACACGCTACTGGTATTCCTGTGGTCGCTCGGCAATACAGCTTTTCTGTGATGGCTCGCATCAGGGGACTGAATTCACGCCACTGGTGGTGAAAGTCAAGGCAACAACCGAGGCAGCATCGTGCCAGTGTCAGCATACCAGCACACCACCCTGCTGCGATGGATCACACAATCAGTTATAGTAGCTGTATAGAAAATAAAATGCACAGTGGCGAGGCTTGTCCTCGCCACTGTTTTTATTGACGGCACAAACTGCGAGGCTATTGAGTTTTGATCACCCGCGCGACCATTCGAGAAAACAAACATCACCTGACTGTTATCGCGGCATTATTGTCGATGATCGGGCCGTTCACAATTGATACCTATTTGCCTTCGTTTCCTGCCATCGAAGCAGACTTTGGTATTAGTCGCGCCATGCTGTCACAAAGTCTGGCGGTATATCTGGTGACATTCGCGTTTTCAACACTGTTTTGGGGGCCACTGTCTGATCGTATCGGTCGTCGTCTGGTGATTTTGATAAGCCTGTTGTTGTATGCCATGGCCTCAATCGGTTGCGCGCTGGCAGATAACACTTCGAACTTTATGTTATTTCGAGTGTTGCAGGGACTGGCAGCCAGCGGTGGCTTTATCGCCAGCCGCGCCATGATACGTGATGCCCACGACTCCCGTAACGCGCACAAAGCTATGGCGCATGTCACTTTGTTATTCGCCCTGGCACCGGCAATCGCGCCAGTGTTTGGTGCCTGGCTGTATAGCCATCTAGGCTGGCGCAGTGTGTTCTGGTTTCTCACCCTATTTGGCATATTGCTGCTATTAATGACAGCCTTCATCGAAGAAACGCTCGGCACCGAACGGCGCAGCTCGTTTCACCCGACTTCGGTCGCGCGGGTGTATGCGCGCACCCTGATGCACAAACAGTTTCCAGCAATGACACTAAGCCTTGGCTTCACTTTTGCGGGCGCATTTTTATATATCGCCGGTGCACCAACAGTGATATATGATTTCCTGGGACTGGATAGCAATGATTTCGGTCTGCAGTTTATTCCAATGGTCGCCGGGCTAATGCTGGGCGCTTATGTATCGAGTCGGCTGTCGCATCGTTTTTTGCCAACGCGCCTGATAATGACGGGGTTTAGCATCATGGCGCTGGCGGTATCACTCAATCTAACGCAGGTCACATTGCTTGAAGCCAGCATCCCAGGCGTAATTGGGCCACTGATAATTTACGTTTTTGGCCTGGCGATACTCATGCCAGCCCTGACAATTCTGGCTCTGGACTGTTTTCCGGATAACCGTGGTGCCGCTGCATCCATGCAGGGGTTTTTTCAAATGCTGATCAACGCGGGCGTCGCCAGCATCGCGGTGCCATTGTTGCACACAAACAACCAGCACTTTGTGCTGGGGCAGCTAGTGTTTCTACTGCTGGCATTCGTACTATGGCGCTTCGCAAAATACCGTTCTGGCTCACAGACAAAGACGGAGAATTATTAACCCTGACTCTGGCAGTATTTCTGTCGTGGTTATACCGGTTACACATTAACAAATGCTGCCAAAAAATCACTGCCGTCTCCCATCGGGGTCATTGCGGTGACTAAATCACAGGCAGAAATTCGAACAGCTGTTGCCATGTCCACTACCGAGAGATTAGTTTAAATCGCCTGCAAATACCCGTTTCTGAATAACACCATGTACGCCCCAGTTTCCATCGACTACTTGAGTAATGCCGAAGTCTGTCGCGACTGACATTAACGAGATAGCCTCGTCTTCAGTCAGACCTTTGGTCGTCATCAGAAAATGGCGCATCTTGCGAAAGGCATCACGCATGGCATTGTCGATGGATGATTTTGAATAGATTTCACTCTGTGCTTTTTCGCCCAGTGCCTCAAGATAATTGGGGTAACTGAAGCCGTGCACTACCCATTCGCTATCGGTTTCAAGTAATGGATAATCGAGATCTTCGAGCACAGTGTTGGGAATATCGTTCTTCTTGTGCAGAATAACCTGTAACACACCCGTCATAGATGTTTCGATTGCAGTTCCAGCCAGCTCTGAATCACCCTGTGCCGCGTGCGGATCGCCCGCACTGAGCAAGGCTCCGTTCACTGCCACTGGATAATACATGGTGCCGCCTTTACCTATCCGCCAGTCGTCAATATTGCCACCAAAGTATCCTGGTGGAATCGAATCGACATAGTCCGCTTCGACTGGAGAGACACCCATGGTACCAAAGTGTAGTCTGATTGGAACCCGCACGTTTTCCAGAACATCTGTGTGTTTTGTTATCGTGCTGTGATCCACAGGTATACCTGGATAATCAATAACCTTGTGCACGACCCCGTCAGGATCTGTCTGTGGAACCCATCTGAAATTGTATACGGCTTTAGCCCAGTCCTTGTTACCGGTCGCGTCAATTTCATAAATTGTAATGACCTCACGTGGTTTCGGCTCTTCGATCATGTCGTTGTAGTGATAACCCCACCATGCTGCAGCATTACTGCCGAATGTCTTGCCGCTATATTTGGGGTTGCCAGATGGCCGTGGGTACATATCCAGAATCCGAACTTCGAGCACGTCACCGGGCTCTGCACCGCAGACATAAATCGGACCGGTGAGCACATGCACGCCGAACCCTTCACCTGCACCCCGCCCATATATCGACGCATCCATCGGACCAGCGCCACGGCGATCTATCGCTTTGTCATTTTTTTTCCACCTGAAAACACTTTCAGCACCAGGATCGCCGTTTACCATTCTGTCTGCATCATCATTCGCATGGTGCGTCAGTGTCTCAAGTGTGACGAAATCACCAGAATGCACCACGGCCTGTGGGTTTCGGTTCTTGCTAAAATATCCCCAATGCACACTCTTGTTATTCGCCTGGATATAATGGTATTCAGGTTCAGTGGGTTGTGTGCCACATTTCACCGCTGCTGATGCCGAGGCACTAAATCCTGTCAGTAACAAGCAGCCGAGAAACACTGCACCGCTACGATGGCAGTGGGTATTGATGTTGTTCAGCATTCATCTTACTCCTAGTGATTTATTTGAATACAAACACTTAAGGCAAGGGTCATGCCAAATTTAAACTGTGCCCGCCGTATTAATTGAAATGAATTGAATACCAGCACTATGACCGGCTATATAAGCAGCGAATCTGTTCGATATAAGGAAGTATTGATCTAGCCGACTAGTACTCATCACTGAGTAGAACCAGAAGAGTGAACTACAAAAGCGCATAACTATGGTGCATTTTATTTCAGTTAGGTGCATTCTTTTGGCACAACTGCCGATAAATGATGAAAATATGTCTAGCGACTATAGCTCGAACATAGGAATATAGGAAAAACCGGCAAAAGCGAGGCCGATGCCAGGGCCCGATCACACAACGAGTCAGATCCTGACCTCGGCCAAATTTTGGCTGCCAGGCAGTATCCCCCGGCTCACTATTTAAGAACCTTTGATTATTCGATGTTCATTTTCTCGAATTCTGCCAGTGATAGCTGGCCGTCTTCATTTACATCAGCATCTACAAAAGCATCTTCCAGATCCGGATTAACTTCGGCTTCTTTCAGACTGATAAAACCATTATTGTTTACGTCGAGTTTTTTAAAGGTCTCAATTGACTTGTCGAGATCGGCGGCAGCACCAGCTGCCTGCGAAACGAACATTGTCAACAAGGCCATCGCTGCAATAACTGGAAACTGTTTGTTCATGTGTAGATCACCTCTAGTGTATAAGAAACGGTACGCGCTGATAGCGCAGCGTGCTTCTCGACTAGCCGGGCGACGGGTTTGACGTCCGCCACGTTCTGGGGGAGGTACCGGCGCAGTGAATCTGCGCGAGCATTAATATAGTCTTTTTGTAAACCTTCGCAAGAGGCTAAGGAAAATATTTTTTAGCGTCAAACCCTTAACAGACTGGCGTTTGCGGCGGCTTCGACCCGGCAGTTAACGATAAGTTCCAGCCTCCCACACAGGTTTAACCAGGCCGACAAATGGTGCCCTAAACGCTTAACCAGTAGTAGTGGTAGGCGGGTATCACCAGTTCACCGTTAAACATGGCCGGCGTGGTACCCGAGATCAAATCTTTGATATCGCCGTGACCAAGCGCAGATCTTATCTGACTGTGATTGAGGTCCAGGTGTTGCGGATGCGCGTCGAAATTAACAACCACGACAATGCTGCCCAGAATACGCGAATGATCAAACCGTGAGAACACAAACAAATGAGGATTTTCGACATGGATCAGTTCACGATTATTAAAATCCGCGAAGGCATGGGTTTCTTTACGCACGCAGATCATCTTTTTTATGGTATTGAATAACTGCTGCTCTATAGTGCCCGACTGGTGTCGCAGCTCTGCTTTTTTCCAGTTAAAATTTGGGCGGTGCGTCCAGCGAGTGTCATGCGCCTTGTTGGCATCATTCAAAAAATCAATGTCATTCAAAGTCCCGATTTCATCACCATAATATAATAATGGAATACCACCGAAAGAAAGAATAAGGCTGTGCAATAATAATATGTGCCGGGTGGCATTTTCGATACGCGCAGGATCTTCGGAAGCAAGTGCTACTTCCAGACCAACCAGTGATGCCAGCGAACCCGAAATACGCACATCACCTGTGGCATGATTCTGACCAAACGGGAAACCACGTGCATCAGAATCACTGAAACGCCCAGTGTAGTAATCAATCAGAAATTTGCGATGATTTACCGGGTCGTAATCAACTGCTCTAATATCTGCGTCATCGAACCCTAAACCAATATCATCGTGACAGCGTACATAGTTTAGCCAGGTCGCGCGTGCCAGCTTGTCCGGCAGGCTACGTAAGCCCTGATATAGCAAGCTGGCGTTCTTGGTTGCGACAGCATCCCACATCAATGCCATGAAGGTGGCGTTATAGGCAATTTCACATTCTTTGGCGTTAATCGCGTCCTCGCCAAAGTATTTAATAATTTCAACTGGTGCCACGATAGCTTCTGCAATAAATAGTACCCCAGGGGCTGTAACCTGACAACAATCTTTCATTAATTGCAGAATCAGATGAGCTTCGCGTTCATTCTGACTGGCACTGCCGATTTTTTTCCAGAGGAACGCGACAGCATCGAGACGAATAATGTCGGCACCCTGGTTGGCCCAAAATAAAATAATATCCAGCATTTCGATAAACACGGCAGGATTAGAATAATTTAGATCCCACTGATAATTATTGAATACTGTCATCACCCATTTTTTCATTTCTTCGTCATAAGTGAAGTTGCCAGGGGAATTTTCCGGAAATATTTCTGGCAGGGTTTTTTCGAACATATCCGGCACTTTGCGATTGTCAAATACGTAATAGTAGTCCTGATATTTCTTCTCTCCATTACGTGCTCGTTTCGCCCATTCGTGTTCATCAGAGGTATGATTGACTACCACATCCAGTGTTAAAAGGATATCCTGTTGTTTAAGGGCATCACTAAGCGCACACAAGTCTTCATTGCTGCCAAATTTTTTATCAACAGTACGATAATCGCTGACCGCATATCCACCGTCGCTCTTGCCTACAGGACATTGCAAAATTGGCAACACATGAATCATGTTAATGCCCAGCTCCTGAAAATAATGCACTTTGTCAGTCAAACCTTTGAGGTCACCGGCAAAGCCGTCAGCGTACAGCGCCATGCCGACCCATTTTTGACTCAGAAACCAGTTATGATCTTTCTCGCGCTCAATATCTTTGCGCTTAAGCTTCTCAGAACGATTTATATATTGTCGAGCCATAATTTCGACAAGACATTGGGCCTGTTCATCAAAATCCCGGCGTTCGCCGTATAACAGGTGAAACAGAGAATATATCGAATAAAAGTTTGCGCCCAGGCGAGTGTAAAAATGACGTAGCTCCTGCTGCTTAATCTCGGGATTAAGCCGGGTCATGATCTCGTTTAGTAGCGAATGTGAAACTTGTTCATACATGATAGTGGCAACATTTATTTGGCTGAGGTGTGACCTCAGAAGACTAGCAATAAAAAAATATTACAGATTCCAGTGCTTGATAAAATCACTATAGAATGACTCATTCTGAGTTGTCGCGCCTCTTTGCCCGACAACCGCACTAGCGAACTGCTGCGCTCGATCTAGCATTGTCTGTAGCGGCCAGCTCCGATCTAAGCCTAATAATAGTACACTACAAAAGGCATCGCCGGCACCAACGGTATCTACGACAGCAGTTATTGTCTCAGGTTTCACGGAAACTAACTCTGTGCGACTAAAAATACTTGCCCCGGCCGAACCTTGTGTCACAATAATCAATTCTGCAGGATAGTGCAAAAATAAATATTCCACACGTTCGTTTAGTGTGTCACCTTGATTGACAAGCATGGCCAGCTCATCGACATTGAGTTTGATCCAGCTTCCCTGTTTTATATTGCTCTTGACCATCGTCTGGTTCCACCACGGTGCTCTAAGATTCACATCGATAAATATTGGGCACGATGCGCCGGCCTTTAGCACCTGCAGACTGCGGGCAGAAGTTTCGTGTCTGAGTGCTAATGAACCGTGATAAAGCATACTGTGCCCGTCAACCTCAGGTAGCAACTGTGGATCAATGAAATCCCAGGCGCTATCACTAACGATGGTGTATGCAGGTTCGCTCTCATGGAAGCTGATTTTGACAATTCCAGTTGCATGTTCGCGATCAATCTGCAATGCACTGGTATTCATCCCCCAGTCCTGCATAGCCTTTGCCACAAGCTGTCCTGTTTCATCTTCACCAATTCGAGAGACAAACAGGGGCTGCAAACCAAATGCATGGCAATGCCAGGCAACATTAAATGGTGCCCCGCCCAGTACACGACTGCCATCAGGAAAGCAGTCGAATAAAACTTCACCGAATATAAGTGGGCCCGACATATATTTAAACCCTGGCATCCTGTGTTAACCAGTCAATGGCGTGAGGAATAAAATGTACAACACCTTCAACAATGCCCGCACTATAATTGCCATTCATACCCATAAAGCCACCACGTGCAATATACAAACTTGCCTCATGCTGATTTTTCTGTGCCTGACGTAAACACGCGCTGCGAATATCCTCATCCGAATTCGCGACCAGCACCGACTGTATCGGACTACGCATGACAGCGACATCGTTACCACTATCACCCGCAAACACAGTCTGAGAAAGATCAAAGTCTAGCTGTTGCATAAGAAATTCAATCGCCCGTAGTTTGTCTGCACTCGCTGGTAGAACATCCAGCAAACCAATATTTGTGTGTTGCACAACACTCCAGATTAGATTTGCCTTTATCGAGTGCTGGCTCAGTCGCTGCTCCATTAGATCAATAATTGCCTGATAATCGGCATATACCGGGATGTAGTAACTCAATTTATAGCGATTTTGTTTTTCGTCTTCCTGCAGTTGCAAATGCTCTATGCCGGAAAATAACTCCTGTATGTCAGAAGTGCTGTTACCTCGCCAGTCGTGCTTAATGACATTTTCCCAGCTATCCTGATATTGCCATTGCTGCTGTGCGACCTGATAAATACTGGAACCAACATCAGCAATAACATAGTCAGGCTGCGGTAACAGATATTCGGCAATGGCCTGTTCGACCAGTTGTTGATGACGTCCTGTAGCATAGGCCAGTGTGACATCAGCATGACTGACCAGATGTTTGAAAATCACTCTCGCCTGCTCTGATTCCGGTTCGTCACCATTTGGTAACAGGGTGCGATCCAGATCGGTACATAGTAACAACCGATTCATTTCACTGGCACCCGGCAACTGCTAAAAAAATCATAATATTCGATGGCCTCAAGAATGCCAGCAGCATAGGGTCGCTTTGCGTAGTAGACACGCTCAAGATCAATCAGGTCAGAAAGTTCTTCGTTGTGCCGGTTTGCCACCAGCACACCCAGTGTGTTCCCCAGAATCATATCTTCATCCGACCCCGAACCGCCAGCGACCAGTATATGATCCAGTGGTATATCCCATTGTTCTGCGTACCAGCGCAGCGCCAGTCCTTTGGATGCACGAATCGGCACGATGTCGAGATACTGGCCGAACGAAAACACAAGATTTGCAGTCAGGTCATTTTGCATTAGCAAGTGTCTGAGTTCATCTAGGCCGGGGGCAATAGCAGCATCGTAGTAATAACTAATTTTAAATCGGCTCTGCTCAAGTTTTGGCTGTGATTTCAGACCCTGTATTTCACTGAGTACGGCGCGCACTTTAGCCGGACGCCAGAGGTAGTCGATGTGATCCGTCCAGGCCGTATCCCGGGTTAAATGTGTACCATAATATATTTCAGTACCGAGGCTAGTAACCAGTGCATCGGGTAGTGGAATTTTATTCGCTTTAATCAATTTCAATGCAGAATCCAGCCGTCTCCCAGTGGCGATGCCAAAACTGCTGCACCTGGCGTTTTCTTTTAGTACCCGGGTGAATTCTGGTAAATATTTCGGATCACCAAGCAAGCTTTGATCCAGATCAGAAAATAGCGAGCGATTACGATATAGACGACTACGTCGTTGCAATTCCAGCCTCACAACAGGCTCGGCATTGGCAATGATGGGCCGTATCACTTTGATATAACGATCCGCATGCCCCTGCCAGGAGTAATGCTGGTTAACGCCCGCGATACCATTGTCAGCCAGTTTTCGCCATTGCTTTTTATCTTTGAGTGTTGCTATCAGACTATTAGCAATTGCATCTTTATCCAGCGGGTCAACCAGATAACCATTGCGACAGTTTTCGACAATATCGCGTGGTCCGCCATCTTCGGTGGCAACAATGGGCAAACCACTGGCAGCAGCCTCGATCAAAGTTAAACCAAAGGGTTCAGTCAACGCCGGGTTAACAAACACACCACCGCTGAGTGCTGCCAGTCGGTAAATGATTGGCACATCATCAGCTAGATGATGCTTTGGATAAGCCACCTTGCCGTATAAATCGCCGTGATCAATCGCCAGCAATATATCTGTCATAACCTCCTGTGCGCCCAAGTCAAGGTCCCGGATATCCTCACGATTACCCGCAATGATTAATAAATTGGCAAGCTTTTGCAATGGTTCAGACTCGGCAAAAGCGTCAATCAAGGTGATAATATTTTTGCGTTGATCGGGACGTGATAGTGCCAGAATAATCGGTTTTTCAGGGTCACTAAAAAATCGATTAATTGCACCAGCGATATCACTATTAAACTCATTGCCCTGCGGTGGATGAAACCTGGTTAAATCTGTGCCTGGCGGCACCACTCGCATTTTTTCCGGCTGGTAATAATCATAGAGTCCATACTGTTCTTCAATCTCTTGATGGGTACTGGTAATGACACGACTGGCAACGCCGAGTGTACTCTCCTCGGCATTGATGCGTCGCGCCATATTGTAGCGTTTTTCAATGTCATCGCCTTTCATACCGGATGCAAGCAGGCGTTTGCGCTTGCTCAAACCCAGCGAATGACCTGTATGCACCAGCGGCACGCTCAATTGATGTGACAGGCGCGTGCCAACATAACCAGCATCGGCGTAATGACTGTGAAAAACATGAGGCCTTAGTTCGTTCTCATGAAGATAAGCCAGAAGGTTATCCGAGAAGTTGTAGAGATGATCCCAAAGTTGTTCTTTAGGTAAATATTCCTGATCGGCACAATCGAGACGAACGATGCTGGTTTTGTCGTTGATGCGCTCCAGTGGCACGGAGTAATCGTGACTGATTGTTTTTCCAACCAGCCTTCGTGTCACCAGATCTACACGTGCGACCTGAGGGTGCTCACCGAGCGCCCTTGCCAGTTCGACAACATATTTTGTTTGTCCGCCGGTGTCCGCATCCCGACCCAGCTCCAGATTTTGAGCACGAATTAAACCGTGAACGCTTATTAATACAAGATGAAGCTTATCGGTGTTCATGAGTCGCTGGTTTTGTCCGAAGCATGGTTCTCATACTCTCAGATTCAATCCCATTTTGCCAGTTGTATACGCAATCCTGTGCACACGTAGTAGATATAGTTGTGACTGGTCCTGGTGTCTGACACACTGTTTGATTCAGATAAGCAAAAACTTTATCCGACGTTATTTGCCACTGACATTGGCACCTGCCGCACCCGTTGCGATAAATACCAGATTTGGGGCAATACTATTGAGGTCGACTGAACCAGCGTTCGCTGTTAGCCATGAGTTATCTGCACCCGTCGCACTATAAGCCAGCGTGCCAGCAGTACCTACAGCGATAAACTGGTTATCTGGTCCAAAGCTTATGCCATGCAGACTTTGTCCGCCGGGTAACACGCTCTGCGCGGTCCAGGTGATGGCGTCCGAACTGGATGTGATGGCACCCGCATCGCCGACAGCGACATAGGTACTGGCTCCGTAGGCAACTTTGCGCAGCGAGTCACCAATGCCGGATGCTGGCGACACCCATTTGACACCATCAGTGCTGGTGAGCAGGGTGCCGAATGCACCCACTGCCACAAATCGACCATTCAGGTAGGAAATACCGTAAAGGTCATACCCTGTGCCCGAGCTCTGTAGCGTCCAGGCGGCGCTCGCAGCGTCGCCGAGGTTAGTATAAATCTCACCTGCGTTACCAACCGCAACGTAACGACCCGCGCCGGCAGCCATATCATTCATTTTTGTAGCCCCCGTGATACCACTCGCCGCAACCCAGGTGAGCACATCTGTCGAGCTGCTTTTGATCACAGTGCCATCAGTGCCCAGGGCCATGAAACGTGCACCATCATAAATCACCGCACTCAGATTGGTACTGCCAGTAACAGGCAAAGACGTAGCCGGATTCCAGGCAGTGACGCCACCGGGGCTGGTGTAACTATAGTTCGCCACAAAAACGCTGGCCGCATCCCCGACTGTGACATAAATTCCCGCCCCGTAAGCCACGCTGAGTAGATTATTGGCGGTTAATGATGTGCCCACAGTCCAGGCAACCGTCGGGCTGAGTTGACGAGGCGTGGCTGTCACCACAGGCGAAAACGGGCCAACTTTGCTGCCACTTTGCGAGGACGTCACTGCAAATGCATATTCAAGCCCATTTGACAGAGCTTGCACCAGATACGGCGAGGGGTGATTGTATAGAATACCATCGTGACTGTCTAAATCAACGCTGGCCCCCTGCTTGTAGTAGATCCAGTAAGTGCGACCCGGCACGTTATCCCAGGTCAGCGCAACAAGATTTTCACCCGCAGCAGCTGAAACATTGGCAGGCGCATCGGCAGGTGGATTTTCCTGGCTGCAGGCGGTTAATACTATAAGGGAAAACAGCACAATTACGCGGAAAAGAAGCTTCACAGACACACCATTGCTAAGTTGAACATCACTGAGTACGCGATCACCGATCACAGACACTTATATTACAATTTTGTCCATCCACTCGCCACAGGAATCTCACGCCCGTAGCGGACAAACACTGGAATCAGTCGCCTGGCTGCGCGATTAGTTGCACCATTGAAGTAATTTCAGCCATGACCTGGCCAGAGCGCAAAGACCAGACCCGCGTCACCAGATGATATCGGAAGGAACCTGATAGTCTGCGTATGGGTCATCATCACCCGCTTCCTGCTCATCGCTGAACAAAATTACGCGTTTAGTATTGCGTTGCTGGATTTTTATAGCAATAGACCGAGGCACGAGTTCATAACAACCTTTAATGCGTGCGATACCCAGTCTGCCCTGAATGATTTTCAGTTTCATATCATCATTCACGTATATTCGTTTTATTTTTTTGTTATGCTCAAAATTATAAGCTATTTCACAATACTGGTCGCGCACTACCAAATTATTGGTAATTAGCTGGTCAATCTCTATCGAGATGGCCTGCTGTCTGGCCTGCACCTGCTTTCTCTGGTTGAGTTCGCGATCACGACTTCGTTTCGCCTCAGCCGCTTGCTGAATTTTTAGTTTTGTTTCGTCAACCGGAGTAATTTTTTTAGCGTGTTGCTCTTTTTTTATTTTGCCTTTTAGCTGGTTTGCTTTTTTGACTTGTTGCCGGGTGACAAGCCCTGCCTTTAGCAATTGCTCCTGAAATGGGTTACTCATAACTATCTCACACTATCGGTATAACAATATCTAATCGTGGATTCTTATTGGAAATAAATACGTGTAATGGCATTATGCAGATTTGCAGTTCCAAGCTGTAACGCATCAATGAAACGATGCAATTCAATCTGCTTCAAAATTGCCTGATCAGCACGCAACACTTTTTTACCAACATCATTGAGTAGTATAATAGCTTCTTCGTTGCGTGGCAGGTTAAGCAAGCAATGCTTCACTTCCAATAAAGCATGAAAAAAAGAACGCGGAAATTTTTTGTCTTTTAATAAAAATTTGAGTACGTCTGGGCGCCGTATGCGCACCTGATAGGTACGGCGATACATCTGATATGCAGTTAAAGATTTCAACACACTCATCCACTGGATATTACCAAACGGGGTCAGGCCGTCATGTTCCGGCAACAAGTTAGCTGAACGCACGTCGATAATACGCGTGGTCATTTCTGCGCGCTCAAGATTTCGCCCCATGCGCAAAAAGTCGTAGCCTATATCGTGCAACATACTACCGGCAAGCAAGCCCGTCATAGTCTGCGCACCGAGAATAACTTGCTTAAGGTAATCATAGCGACCTTTTTTAGAGTAGCCACTGATCGCATTTCGCTTTGCAATCTGATACAGATCATTGATATGTTCCCATGCTTCACGCGGAATAATGTCACGTATGGTGCGAGCATTTTCTCGTGCCATCTGTAGTGCAAACAAAATTGAATTCTGGCTATCTGGATCGGAGATTAGATACTTAAGAACATTACGCCCGGTAAAATCATCGTAGCACTCAAGGAAGGGTTGCTGACAATCGAGAATTTGAATAATCGGTTTCCAGCCCAGCTGCTCACCTTTCGGCATATCGAGCAATAAATGGGTGTTGACCATGATAATACGCGCGGTATTTTCCGCACGCTCAATATAGCGAGCCATCCAGTATATATTTTCAGCGACACGCGAGAGCATATTAATGACCTCCGTCGTCGACAATCCAGGTGTCTTTGCTGCCACCACCCTGGGATGAATTTACCACGATTGAGCCTTTGCGCAAGGCCACACGCGTGAGGCCACCGGTAGTAACATAGACATCATCATCGGGTGAGCTCAGAATAAACGGACGCAAATCAAGATGTCGTGGCTCAACACGATTATTCACCAGTGTGGGCGCCGTCGAGATTGTCACCATAGGCTGGGCGACATAATTACGCGGGTCTTTTTTTATCAACTTTTTGAAATTTTCACGCTCTTTGATAGTGGCGTGCGGGCCAATCAACATACCATAGCCACCAGACTCATTCGCAGGCTTGACCACCAGTTCGGCAATGTGTTCGAGTACATATTTTTTTTCTTCCGGTATAAAGCAGCGGTAGGTCGGCACATTATCTATTTTAGGTTCTTCATTTAAATAATAGCGGATAATATCGGGCACATATGAATAGACAACTTTATCATCTGCTACACCAGCGCCAGGCGCATTTGCCAGCGCAACATTGCCCGCCTTCCAGGCACGAATCAGCCCGGTCACACCTAGCTGTGATGATTTATCGAATACTTCCGGATCAATGAACATATCATCAATGCGGCGATAAATAACATCGACACGCGACAAACCATCGACCGTGCGCATATAAACACAATTATCATCCAGCACCACGAGATCGTGACCCTCAACCAGCTCAGCACCCATCTGTTGTGCCAGATAGGCGTGTTCAAAGTACGCAGAGTTGTAGATCCCCGGTGTCATTACCACAATTTCTGGCTGTTCAATAGCACGTGGCGAAAGCGTGGCCAGCATGTCATAAAGTTTGGACGGATAATCATCGACCGGCATAATATTCTGATTTTCGAATAAGTCGGGGAATACCCGCTTCATCACCTGGCGATTTTCCAGCATGTAGGATACGCCCGAGGGCACGCGTAAGTTATCTTCCAGCACGTAGATGGTGCCGTCTTTGTCGCGCACCAGATCTGAACCACAGATGTGCGCCCAGATACCACCCGGCGGATCAATACCGACGCATTGTTTACGAAAATTGACCGAGTTTTCCAGCAGGCTGGCGGGAAAAACGCCGTCTTTGACAATATTCTGGTCATGATAAATATCGTCAATAAAGCGATTGAGCGCGATAACGCGTTGCTTGAGTCCTGCCTCGACTTTGTCCCAGTCAGATTTGGGAATAACACGTGGAATAATATCGAACGGCCAGGCACGGTCGATTGAGCCCTCTTCTTCTGAATACACCGTAAAGGTGATACCCATGACACCAATCGCCATTTCGGCAGCCGATTTGTATTCTTCGATTTCTTTGTCAGACAGATCACGCAAATACTGGCACAGTGGGGCAGAGCCATAGCGTGGCTTACCTGCTACTCGGATGAGTTCATCATAAAGACCTTTTATTTTGTAGCTACCCCAACGAATTGCCATGACACCGTATAACCAGTTATTATTTCACTCCATCGTACCCCATCTATCTATACTAGCCAAATAAAACGTATTGGTGGCAGCTATCATTCAGGTGTATTCTATCGCCGTTCGTTTTAGCTGAGGAAAATCATGACCTACTGTGTAGCCATCAATGTCAAAGAAGGCATTGTCTTTGCGTCCGACTCTCGCACCAACGCCGGTGTTGACTACGTTCGCACCAGCACTAAAATGCACCGTTTTTTCTGGCCAGGAGACCGCATCGTAGTATTGCTGTCTTCGGGTAACCTGGCGACCACACAGGCAGTGGTTAACGCCATTGAACGTGACCTTGACACCCCAAAGGCCAAATTTAACCTGCTAAAAGCCAAACACCTGTTTGATATTGCCGACTATGTTGGCGAGCTAAGTAAACAGGAACAGCAACATCACGGACCTGCGGTCGAAAAAAACGGCGGCAGCGCTGCCGCCAGCTTTATTCTCGGCGGCCAGATCAAGGGTCGCGAGCAGGGTACCTATCTGATCTATCCTGAAGGTAATTACATTAGTTCTTCATTCGAAACGCCATATCTGCAAATCGGTGAAAACAAATACGGCAAACCTATTCTTGATCGCGTGATCAACACAGAATCCTCGCTCAATGATGCTGCGCGTTGCGCGCTGGTGTCACTGGACTCGACCATGCGCAGTAATATATCAGTCGGCCCGCCCTTCGAGCTGGCCATGTACACTGGCGACAGCCTGGATGAACCCAGGCAGGCCTCGATGAAGCTGGCTTCACCTTATTACAAGTCGCTGCAGAAATCCTGGAACGAAGGTATTAAACGTGCATTCACACGTCTGCCGAAATTTGACTGGGAAAAATGAAAGTGTGATACGGTACGAAATAGCGGCTTAATAGTTTGCAGTGACCATCGAATGCACGAATTCGAGTTTATCGGTAATGGTGCTGGATAAAATAAACGGATAAGCATCGGCCAGTCCCATACTGCGATTCATATCATTGAGCGCAACCGAAAGATTGCTCCACTCATGCACCAGATCGTCCACCGAAATGGCAGCGAGATAGTCAGCACTAAACTGCTGCCTGTCCGCAAAGTCATCAGCGGTTCCCGCAACATCAAAGCCATAATCACTGGCGGTTTCCAGACTGTCGATAATGTGTAAATAATGCGCCCAGGTTTCCGCCCAGTCCTCCCAGGGGTGCGCACTGGCATAGGCGCTGATCCAGGTGGCTTCCCAGTTTGCCACTGGACCATTGGCATAATACGCCTGCATGATCGGGCCATATTCCCAGCGCTCATCACCAAAGATACTGCGAAACTCTTCTATACACGATGAATTTCGCACCAGCTGATCCCAGTAATAATGACCAGACTCGTGGCGAAAATGGCCCAGCAATGTGCGATATCTTTCTGACATACTGGTGCGGGTTTGCTCGCGCGCAACCGGGTCAGCCTCGGCAATGTTAAGTGTGATGGTACCGCTGCTATGCCCGGTGATGACTTCGAGCATAGGTTCAGCGCGAGCAAACTCTGAATAGCCCTGATCCTCCATCAAATGAAATGCCAGTCCACGCTGCGGATCCTGCTCTTTACTCACGATTGGCAGTTCCAGCCATAACAGGCTGTAAATCAGCCGGCGTTTGGCGCGTTCGATACGACGCCAGAGCTCGAAATTTTCGGGGTTGCTCAAATCAGGAATAATCTCAGTCAGCCGACAGGAATAACAGAACGCATGGTTATCCGTCTCAGGCACCATCCAGTTACAAACGTTGTATTCGAAATAGTTTTTACATTTACGATAGAGCGCATCATTACCAGGCGCACGCCAATGCCCGTCCTGCTCTGGCTGCAAAGCACTCAGCCTGCGAATATCGGGCAAAAACCCCACTTCGCGCTGACAGCTCATACACAGGGAGTTTTCAAAATGAAGGCGTGCGCCACATTGGCAGATATTAGTTCTCATAATTTAACACCAGCGACCGGGCCGCTCTAGTGTATATCAGGCTGCCACCTGAGATGAGACAGAATATACAATATTAGTGCTTGCCATAACTCAAAGTCCCGCTACTGTACCCGATACGATCGTGTTTAATATCTGAGACCAGATACATCCTGATATCATCAAAGGTAAATTCAATCACGCCATTACCACCCTTTGATTGCTGAGCAATGCCCTTAATAACAGAGTCCATACTGCTTTGATTCATGGCATCGCCCGCCTGAACTGCTGCTGATAGAAAGATCAGGAATAGTGACACAATGGTTCTACTCATCTTACTCTCCGTATTAACAAGCGAAACACACCAGCCAGTTCAGCGAGTTATCAGGCCAGCTTAACCTTAGCACGCGTCAGACTGCCTGACAGCAATAATATACTCAATCCGGTAATCACTCCGGGCAAACCTTCGTAGACAAAATCATGCCAGCCCAGCATGCGCCAGGCCAGCGCCACTAAAAATCCTGCAATCACGGCGAGCACACTCATTGTTTGGCTCGGTCGCGCCCCCAGACACAGAGCAATCAGCAAAGGCGCAAAAGCGCTCGCCAGTCCTGACCAGGCCATAATCACCATACTGAACACGCTTTGGGTATTGCTCAGCGCCAACGCCAGTGCCAGCAGTGTGATTAATATCGTTGCCAGTTTCAGCCACCAGGTATTTTCTATCGCCTGTGGCAGCAAGTCGTGGGTAAGTGCAGCCGAACAGCTTAAGATTAGTGAATCTGCCGTCGACATGGTAGCAGCAAAAATACCCGCCAGAATCACTCCAACCAGCGCAGGTGAAAGTAACTGCTGAGCCATAGTCGGCAAAGCCAGCTCGGCATCAAAACTGGCAACATCGGCAAGATGCACGCGTGCCAGCATTCCCACAACGGTAGCCATGATGTAAAAACTGGTAAACCACAGGTAGTACCAGGCGCGGGCACGGCGCATTAAACTGCTATCACTTAGTGTCATAAAGCGCACCATAATGTGCGGCTGACCGATCACCGACATGCCGGCAAACAGCCAGCTGAGGATAAAAATCAGCCCGCCGGCGAGACCGGGTACTATAGTGTCTTTCGGAAACCAGTCCAGAAACCCATCGATGAACTGCATTTGACTCATCGCTGCGCTGACACCGCCGAGTGACTGAGTTGCCACCACCAGCAACAAGGCCATAGCCAGCAACATCACCAGTGACTGCGCAGCATCCGTCCAGATTGATGCACGTATGCCACCGGCAATACAATAAAGCGCGACCAGAACGGCACCCATGACAGCACCCGACCATAATGGCCAGTCGAACAATACATGCAGCGCCTTGCTGCCTGCGACCAGTTGCGCACTGGCGTAGGTGAGCAGAAACACAATTGATATTACAGCAATCAATCGCTGTAACACAGGATGATGCTGGCCATACCAGTGACTCAGAACACCCGCATAGCTGACTTCGGCAGTGCGCTCGGTGGCTTTGCGTAAACGCGCGTGGACATATAATGACGCAAGAAAGTCGCCTGTAATCCAGCCTGCCATCAACCAGATCGACGCCAGTCCGGTGATATAGGTATAGCCGATGACACCGATAAACATGTAACCACTGTTGTTAGTAGCAACCGCCGACAATCCCACCAGCCAGGGCTGTACACTGCCGCTGGCAAGATAATAATCCTGTTTAGTGCCGCGACTTGTCCAGGCGGATGATAATCCGATTAAGGTGAACACCAGCAAAAAAATTGTAAAGGTAAGTATCATTGAAAATATCCTGTCTGATACGAATGGCACCGACTTAAGCGTAACAGGATTTGGGAATCGTCATTCCGGTATGTTTTTGGCCGGAATCCATTGGTTTAAACAATGGACCCACGCCAGAAGCATGCGGGAATGAGGAGAATATCCTTGATATGCGCTTAAATAAGTGTCATTTCGGTCTGATACGAAATAACTAAACTGAGATCTTAAAAAGAAACAGATCATCACAGAACAGCATTCATTGCCTCGGATTGCAACAACAAGTTCAGCTGCTTTTGTTTATTTGCAGAAGCGCTTTGTAGCCTGCTATGTCGTGCAGAGGCGTTAATGCGGGATCATGGGCAAGATCTTCACGATAGGTTTCTGAACGTGAGAGCGCCTCGGCCAAAAAGTGCACCGCCTCGTCAGAGTGTCCCATGGCCGCATACGCACAGGCCAGCTGATAAAATGCATGCGCATTATCGCCGTCGAGCTCCAGCGCCTGATGACATAAGTTTGCCGCCCATTGTGGTTCGCCCAGCTCCAGCACCGCATCGGCTTTATAGGTTAAGGCTTCGCAATCATCACTACGCAGTTTTAGAATTCGGTCATAAATTGCAATCTTGCCGTTCAGACTGGTTTCCTGCCCGGCACGCAACCAGAGTGACTGCACATCCTGGGTGAGTTCGATGACCTCACGATTTTCTTCGATATGCCTGGTTTTTTGATTGAGTTGTTGCTCAATCACTTCCAGGCGTTTTTCATACTCACTAATCAGACCGGAAATTTCTTCATCCGCCAGCGTTTGCACTCGCTCCTTCATATCGCGAATCGAAGTCCAGCCTACCAGCACCAGAATTGAGGTTGCAGCTGCTATCAGATAGAAAAAATAAGTGACCGTATCGGTTGCATAAGCAACCGCACGATCAACCGAGGAATGCTCACGGTCGAGTATTTGCTGAATTAGTTCACTGCGTTGTGCCCCAAGATCCACTCTCAGCTGTCTGAGTTCATCGAGCACATAACGTTCGACAAAAGGAGTGTAAAGCGGTTTATCGAGCTGATCGATTTTAGTTTCAGCAAGGCCTGCTGCGGGTGTTGCAGCGTGCACAATGGCCGAGAAAAAAAACAAGGTCAGCAATGCAGCCAGAAACATCGTAGTAAGGCGGGCCATAATATCTTCCTCGGCTTCAATAATACGCATATTGTGCCACATTACACATTCGCCGCGAAACTATTGATAGCTAGTCGGTCACCGACTCGGCGACAAGCTCATAAGCACCTTCAGCATTATGTATCTCTTTACCTGACAAGGCTGGATTAAACACACAGGCCATTTTCATCTCACTAAATGCACGCAAAATATGCCTGTCATGCTGATCGAGAATATAAATAGTCCCCGGCTGAACTGGATGCCTGATACCATCATCCAGAGTCTCGACTTCGCCTTCACCCGACATGCAGTACACTGATTCAAGATGATTTTGATAATGCATACGAAAGTCTGCACCCGCATAAATGGTCGTGATATGAAACGAAAACCCCATATTATCTGCCTGCAATAGCAGGCGGGCACTTTCCCAGTTACCATCTGGTGACACAATGCGTCGCTCTGACTGATTTGCATCTTTCAAATTACGGACAATCATATAATCAGCTGCCGTTGCTAACAGCTTTCAGATCAGATGAATCTGATTCAAAATAGTCGTACTCTTCGGGAATCGTTTTCTCACCAGCGCAGACTTCCTTGACAGCGGCTTCCACGATATCAATACCTTTTTTGAGATTTTCATCGCGAATAATGAGCGGGCATAAAAACTTAACCACATGGTCGTCTGCACCACTGGTTTCAATCATCAGACCAAGCTTGAATGCCGTGCGTGATATTTTTCCTGCAATCTCACCATTAACACAATTGATACCCTGAAACATACCACGACCACGGGTGGTGAAATTTCCTTCCCCATATTTATCCACAATTGCTTGCAGACGCGTTGAAATATATTCACCTTTGCGTTTTACGTCGTTTGAAAACTTGTCATCGCTCCAGTAATGATCAATCGCAGCTTTTGCGGTAACGAATGCAAAATTGTTTCCACGGAAAGTACCATTGTGCTCACCCGGTTTCCACTGATCAAGCTCAGGGCGGATTAATACCACCGCAAATGGCAAACCATAACCACCTAAAGATTTTGATAGTGTAACAATATCCGGCGTAATACCGACTTCTTCAAAACTAAAATAAGTTCCAGTACGTCCACACCCCGCCTGTATATCATCAACAATAAGCAACACACCATATTTTTTGCACACTGTATCCAGATTACGCAACCATTCAAAGCTGGCCACATTAATGCCGCCCTCGCCCTGCACTGTCTCAACAATCACTGCTGCGGGATGGTCGATACCACTACTCGAATCTGATAGCACTTTATCGAGGTACGCGGTAGTATCGATATCATCACCCAAATAGCCATCATAGGGCATACGACTACTGCCATTGAGGCTGACACCGGCAGCGCCACGGTGATGCGAGTTACCCGTTGTTGCCAACGAACCCAGACTAACACCGTGGAAACCATTAGTGAACGAAATAACATTTTCACGCCCGGTGATATTTCTTGCCAGTTTTAAGGCCGCTTCGACCGCATTGGTTCCTGTCGGGCCAGTGAACTGCATAACGTATTCCAGACTGCGTGGCTTGAGAATTTTTTCATTAAAGGTTTCGAGGAATTCACCTTTGGCCTTGGTATGTAAATCCAGCCCATGAGTAATGCCATCATCATGGATGTACTCGAGAAGCTTTTCCTTAAAGACAGGATTATTATGTCCATAATTTAATGTGCCGGCACCGGCAAGAAAGTCGAGGTACTGATGACCTTCATCGTCGTACAAAAATTCACCCTGCGCTTTGTTGAACACTCGCGGGAATGATCTTGCGTACGATTGTACTTCAGACTCAATTTCTTCGAAAATTTTCATATGTATTACTCCAGCGCCACTACACGCGGCAGCATTGAATTAAAATTGGTTATATTGGATCAGTTTATCTGCTCAGTCTAAACGGCCCGATTCTGAGCAATGACTCTGAATCGTGTTCACCAGCAAAGTGTTTGTCACGATCGAGCCATACTGAATGCTCCAGCTCTGCCGAAAGCTCCCTGGCCAGAGCTTCAAACAGCGCCCAGGACGCTCGGTTATCGGCTGTGATCGTGGTTTCTATGAACCTGACCTGCTGACAGACTTCGCGCTCCAGTAGATGCCTGAGCATAGTGCTCGCCAATCTTTGTCCGCGGGCAGCCTCGCCTACTGCAACTTGCCAGATAAATAATGTGTCTTCGCGTTCAGGTACCCGATAGCCGCTGACAAAACCCACCAGCTCACCATCAAGCTCGGCGGCTACCGACGTCGAGGCAAAATAGCTGCACTGCAAAAGATTGCAGTAAACAGAATTAGGGTCGAGCGGCGGGCATAGTGCAATCAGACGATGGGCAGATACGCCGTCTTCGAGCCTGGCTGGGCGCAATAGCAGCGCTTGAGACTTCATATTGTGTGCACCTGTTTGGCATAACTAAAATTATTTATGACTCAATATATTATTTATACGATAATGACCACGAATAAGCTCAGTACTATAGCAAATTTACCACTAAACCGCCAGTTTGCACTTTAGAACTATATTCGACACTAAATATATACAGGCATCATGCCCCTGGCAGGGCGGCACAGCGGTGTTTACGAAGATCAACCAGCTCGGAGAAAAGCTGCGATGGATCAGATAAATGAAGTCCTGGTTGCATTACGACGCGTAATCCGCGCCACTGACCTGCATTCCAGGCATCTGGCGAAGACCACGGGGCTGACGGCGCCC
Source organism: Gammaproteobacteria bacterium (assembly GCA_030148865.1). GTDB lineage: Bacteria > Pseudomonadota > Gammaproteobacteria > SZUA-229 > SZUA-229 > JASBSR01. The sequence continues at coordinate 47,847 of JASBSR010000019.1, read as the reverse complement.
CAGATATTATTGCTGCAGACCATCCAGAATAAGGGCGAAGTCACGATCGGTGAGCTCGCCAACGAAATGAGCCTGAGTCAGTCAACGGTGACAACGATTCTTGATCGTCTCGAAGCCCGCCAGCTGGTGTATCGTGAACGCTCGAGCACTGACAAGCGTAAAGTACATGCACACCTGACAGTGGCCGCACGCAATACTTTAAAAAATGCACCAATCCCACTGCAGGAACAGTTCGCCATGCAATTTTCAGAACTACAGCAGTGGGAACAAACGATGATAGTCTCCGCTCTGCAACGCGTCGCTCAGATGATGGATGCACAACACCTTGATGCCTCACCGGTGCTAGATCTGGGTACACTCGACCGCTAATAAGTAAAACCCGGAATCAGGCTTTATTATTGCTAGCAGGCGATAAAATTACTGCCGTGCGCAGACGATTACTACCAAAGGAAGACATAGGATCAAAATCTTCCAGCGCTATCGGTAAATGCTGGCAATCAAAAATATCCTGATGTTTTTTATCGGGATCAGGGTCGTGCACATAAAAACATTGCTCATCGTATCCACTGACTGTCACCCAGTGCGGTGCTTTTTTACGATCCATACGATAGGTGCTAATCAAAACAACTGGAATTGCGCCGTGCTTACAGGCATCAATTAAGGTGCTCTGGTTAATATTAGCGTAGTGTATGATGATACCTTCGGCTTTGCTTTGTTTGGCATAATCATTATGCACTGTCGCAATGATAGATTTTTTCTCCTCACTACGTACTCCTTCAGTGAACAATGGTTCACGCTGGCTCATCCAGACTTCTGCGTTGTAACCACGTTTTTTTGCCGCCAATGCCAGTCCTAAAGGATGGCAGCCACCATGACCCGAAGTCATAAATATCGTGGTTGATTCGCGCCATATTTCCAGTTCTTCGCTCAGCACTGGTGTATACGATGCGTTTAATCCATTCATTGCCATCATCAGCGCGGCGGGGCCACAGGTGAACGCGGTGCTTTGTTGATACCATGACATGGTCGAGTTAACTAAAGCGTGATCGTGATAACGGATGCGCTTTTGCATCCGCAGCGCATCGCTGTGATCATCGTAATAATCTGGCAATAAACCAAAATCGATAAATCCCAACGAGTGATACAGGCGTATGGCATTATGATTATTACGACTCACTTCGAGACGAAAATGCAAGGCACCCCGTGTCTGTGCCTCAGCTTCGCCACTGTCCATGAGGGCACGTGCGATACCCTGCCCCTGCCATTGCGGGTGCACAGCAATCGAATATAGTCGTGCCAGACGTGTACCACGATGAAATATGACCAGCAGATAAGCCAGGACATGATCATTATTTTTCGCCACTAGAAATACGCTCTGCTCGCTAACGAGGAAGCGACGCATACTACGGCGACTCAAGCGGTCGGTACTAAAACATTTCTGTTCCAGCTCCAGCAATTCATCCAGATGCAGCAGTGTTGCCGATTCAATAATAAACGTCTGCTTAACCATGTCGGAGACCATCCAATGCCTGCTGTATCACCTGCCTGGCCTTAATCAACACTAACTCCTGCCAGTAACTGTCCCGTGGACAAAAATGTTCTTGCATCGCTACCGCGCTGTCACGCATCGCGTCTGTATCAAATGCTTTCCAGGCACGGTGGTCTTCTAGTATCACGTCAAATAAACGCTCAGTGTGATAGCTACCAAATTCAAGCGTGACACAGCAGCCGCGTTGCGGCATCAGAGCATGCCAATGATAATCCAGCAAACCCTGCTTATTCACCGAACTGGAATTGCCTGTCGCTGGCGCTGTCACACTGGCACCATACCAGAGATTCGCCACTTCATAGCCAGGCGTTTTCAGTGGATGATCATTGATGACCTCGCCGTGTGCGTAAGGCCCCAGACCAGAATGAACATCGATTATCGCCAGCTGCCGTGAGTCCAGCTGATACAGTTCACTGAGGTGCTCTATGACCCGTCTACCGTGCGCCGGTTCATGGCCACCAAAAAAAGGTCCGTCTGGATCCGTATACTGACCTCCGCTAATCGCAATCTCAAATGCAGTTCGCCCGCAGATGTCTCGATAGCGTTGAAATTCCATGTCTCGTAAGCCGGGATCGTGCTGGTAGATACTCGCCTGTAGATCCTGATAGCCTGGATTGGCCGGCAACGCTTTGTTGAAATCGACAAAATTGCGGTTCAGGTCAATGCCTTTTTCATCACAACGGCGATGATACGCGAAGCCATAGGGATTGAGCGCGAACACCAGCAACACCGCAGTATCGTTCGCTAACGCATAGCCCTCCTGGAATCGCGCCAGCAGATCATTCTGCACCGCCGCACCAACAAATCCTTCGATCCCATGGGTGGCCGATATCAGCACCAGCACCCTGGCTGCCTGGCGTGATCCCAGCCAGGCAAGTTCCGTACTGAGCACAGTGTCCGGCCGGGTCAATACACCCGAGACCGGGTAACTCTGCTGCTCCTGAGTCAGAGAGCAGCTGCTGACGCGTTCAAGAAAACGGGCGCGTGCCTGCCGGTAACTGCCCGGAAAGACATTCAGGGCTTCGACATTCAGGGCAACAGGCAGGGACATGGCTACATCTCAAAAAGTCAGCGCGGGCTCAGACCCGAGAGCGCTAAGAATACTCCGCGTGATCGAATAAATATTTAGTTTACGAAAATATTTTTAAAAAATGATTGTCTGACCACCGCCCAAGCCGCACAATTGCCAGCTGATTACCGACTGGAAAGGTCATGTCCGATACACTGATTATTATAGATAACAAAGCCGCCTGGGAGCCATACTATCCCAGTGAAAATGTCCTCACTTTCGAGGAATATCTCGATGGCGGCTACCCGGACAAGATCAACAATTCAGACGCCAAAGGCGTGCGTTTGCGCATTATCAACCTGTGCCGCAACAATAACTATCTGTCGACGGGCTATTACTGTTCCTTGTTTGCCGAAGCCCGCGGTCAGGGGGTGATTCCTTCGGTGCGAACCCTGAATGATCTGAGCAAACGCTCGCTGTACCGCCTGCAGATTAATTACATGCCCGCCATGCTCGCCAAAAAACCGGCACCGGTTGAAGGTGATGGCCAGACCCAGATACTGAGCTTCTTCGGCACCACCGTAGATACCGAATATAGTGAGCTGGCGCGCAAGCTGTTCGAGCTATTTCCCTGCCCAGTGCTGGAGATTACTCTACGCCACGACAAAAGCTGGAAAGTCGAAATGTTGAAGATTCGCAGCCACAGCGTACTCGACGATGAAAACGAAACCGTGTTTGCAAAAGCGCTGGATGACTTTAGCCGCAAGGTCTGGCGCAAAAGACAATCCAGAAAACAGTTTCGTTACGACCTCGCCATCCTGGTCGACCCTGACGAAAAGATGCCGCCGTCAAATAAAACCGCGCTGAAACGCTTCATTTCAACCGGCAAGGCCATGGGCATCGACTGTGAGTTAATCAATCAACGTGACTATTTGCGCCTGCCGGAGTACGACGGTCTGTTTATTCGAGCGACGACCTCGATTAATCATTACACCTATCGCTTCGCGAAACGTGCAGAAGTTGAAGGTATGGTCGTAATCGATGACCCCACCTCGATTTTACGCTGCACCAACAAAATTTATCTGGCCGACTTGTTCAAGGCCAACAAAGTGCCGGCACCTCAAACAGTACTACTCCACAAAGGCAAACCCAAACAAATCGAAAATCTGGAAGCGACTCTGGACTACCCGATGGTATTGAAGATTCCAGATGGCTCATTTTCAGTTGGTGTAGAAAAAGTAAAAGATCGTGCCGAGTTACATGTGGTACTGGATAGACTATTTCAAAAATCGACATTACTGCTCGCACAGGAATTTCTTTACACCAACTTTGACTGGCGTATCGGCGTACTCAATAATGAGCCTATCTACGCCTGTCGATATTATATGGTACGCAATCACTGGCAAATTTATCAGCATGGCGCGACTAAAACCGCCTCTGGAAATTTTGAGACATTACCTACTTTCGAAGCACCAAAAGCCGTACTCGACGCCGCGATGAAAGCAACACGGCCTATCGGTAACGGTCTTTACGGTGTTGACATTAAAGAGAAGAACGGTGTCGGTTATGTCATCGAGGTCAACGACAACCCCAATATCGACCACGGTGTCGAAGACGCCTACCTCGGTGACAAACTCTATAAAATTATTATTTCAGAAATAATGCATCGCATGGAAGCCCGACGTAATGGGACTACCGCATCACTCAATTAAGACGTGTAAATTATGACTTTTAGAAATGATCGCTTATCTGCATTTAACTTCGGCGATGTTTATCTTGCACCAGCCGATGAATCTGATTTCTTAAATGATGAACGCGGGGTACGTTATCGTGATGCCGTACATATCAGCCTGCCAAGCGGTGAAGCCTGGGTTTTTGATTACGGCGTAGTTGTATTCTGGGCGGTTGATGAAGATGAGCGCAAAGCCTTATTGAACAGACTCAATATAGATGGCAAACAAAATGAAGGCTGCCAGCAGGAGCATTTTCGCTTTATCACAAACGGGAAAGAAATCCGCATTAACCGTGACACCATCACATTAATCGACGACAACCCACTGACACGTCTTGCTGTCAGCCATGCAATCGCACAGTCATTGAAGCTTGCTGAGTATGAGTGGCAGGCGCAGTGCACGATACAGGACCACTCTGATTTACCACGGGCACTGGCAAACAGCGGTAAAATATCGATCAGTCGACGTGAAATTGCAAAAATTCGCGGCCGCCTGTTCAGCACTAAGAGTGATATTATTTTGCATTACGGCCTGCTTGATACACCTGAGTTTTTCTGGGAGTACCCCGAATACGAGACCACTTATAATATTGCTGCGCGCTATCTTGAAATACACCAGCGCATCGACCTGCTCTCAAAAAAACTAGAAACTATTCACGAGTTATTTGAAATGCTGGCAGACGAAATGAAGCATCAGCACTCTTCGTTTCTAGAATGGATTATTATTATCCTGATCGCAATTGAAATCGTTATGTTTGGCGCGCAGGAGCTGCAGACTTTGTTGAAATAGGTCATATTAAAACCTGTCCGCGAAATACGCAAATAACGCGAATCTAAAAATGTCATTCTGATGCATATTTCCAGGCAGAAGAACCTGAAGCCACCGAGAGTCAGGATCCTTCGCAAAAGCGGCTCAGGATGTCGACCTTCAATATTTTTACGTTGATTGCGTCCTTTGCGTATTTCGCGGCTAGTTTTTAATTTTATTTCGTCCAGTACCTTTCTTGCGTGCTGAGCCGTTATCACGCGGCGGCAGACCAGTATTCTGGGTGAGAATTTTTTTACTACCCGTACGATACGAATGAGTCGGCGCAGAGTTTTTTCTTCGTGGTGAGTGGTAATCAGTGTTTTTCGGCTGATTTTTCGGAATTAAGTGTTTTTCACTATCACCAATCAGGTCAGCACGCCCCATGCGAGTCAGGGCACTGCGCAACACCGGCCAGTGCTTCGGATCGTGATAACGTAAAAATGCCTTATGCAATTTACGCTGCTCGGGATCCTTAACACTTTCAACCTGTTCACTCTTATATGTCACCTTGCGTAACGGGTTCTTACCAGTATGGTACATCGCCGTCGCCGTCGCCATCGGCGATGGATAAAACGCCTGTACCTGATCGGCGCGAAAACCATTGCGCTTTAACCACAGTGCCAGATTCATCATATCTTCATCGCTGGTACCAGGATGCGCCGCAATAAAATATGGAATTAGATACTGCTCCTTGCCTGCCTGCCTGGAGAATTTTTCAAACAGCTGTTTAAACTCATCATAAGCAGCCATGCCCGGCTTCATCATTTTTGATAAAACACCGTCCTCTGAATGCTCAGGAGCGATCTTGAGATAACCGCCGACATGGTGTGTCACCAGCTCTTTAACGTACTCCGGGTCACGTATCGCCAGGTCATAACGTAAACCTGATGCGATCAGGATTTTTTTCACTCCCGGTAATGCGCGCGCATCACGATATAACTGCGTTAAGGCAGAATGATCGGTATTTAAATTAGGACAAACACCGGGATATACGCAGCTGGGTTTACGGCAAGCAGCTTCAATCGTCGTGCTTTTACAGGCAATACGATACATATTCGCAGTCGGGCCACCAAGATCCGAAATCACACCGGTAAAACCCGGCACTTTGTCGCGAATCTGTTCAATCTCGTGAAGGATGGACTCTTGCGAACGACTCTGGATAATTCGACCTTCGTGTTCGGTAATTGAACAAAAAGTGCAACCGCCGAAACAGCCACGCATAATATTGACTGAAAACCGAATCATTTCGTATGCGGGAATTTTTTTACCTTGATAATCCGGGTGTGGCACGCGAGCGAACGGCATCGCAAACACGTAATCCATTTCTTCTGTACTGAGTGGAATCGGCGGCGGGTTGAACCAGACATCAACGTCGCCATGCCTTTGTACCAGGGCACGAGCATTACCTGGATTGGTTTCGAGATGCAGTATCCGATTAGCGTGTGCGTAAAGCGCAGCATCGTTGACGACTTTTTCGTAAGACGGCAGACGCACTACACTCAAACTGCGCTCCAGCTTCGGGTGCTTAAGCTCGACCACCTGCTCACCCTGTTCATTATACTGGATGCCAGGAAATGCATTATTACGACGCTCAAGTTCGCATTCGCTCATTTCCCGAGTGTTAATGTATGGGTTGACGATACGATCAATTTTGCCGGGACGATCGACACGGGTGGAATCGATTTCCATCCAGCCAGCGGGAGTGTCGCGACGAATAAAGGCCGAACCGCGTATGTCGGTCATAGTCTCGATTGTTTCACCACGCGAAAGACGATGCGCAACTTCGACCACGGCACGCTCGGCATTACCGTACAGCAGGATATCAGCAGTAGCATCGACCAGAATCGATCGCCGCACCTTGTCCTGCCAGTAATCATAGTGTGCAATGCGACGCAACGATGCCTCGATACCGCCTAGCACCACTGGCACATCCGACCAGGCTTCTTTGCAGCGTTGAGCGTACACCAGCGAGCTTCGATCCGGACGACTGCCACTCATACCGCCCGGGGTGTAGGCATCATCAGAACGTGGTTTGCGGTCCGCAGTATAGCGGTTGATCATCGAATCCATATTGCCAGCGGCAACGCCAAAAAACAGATTGGGCTTGCCCAGCACTTCAAACGCGTGTTTTGAATGCCAGTCGGGCTGGGCAATAATGCCAACACGAAAGCCCTGATCTTCCAGCAGACGGCCGATGATTGCCATGCCAAAGGATGGATGGTCAACATAAGCATCACCGGTAACAATGATAATGTCGCAGGAATCCCAGCCGAGACTGTCCATTTCTTCCCGTGACATCGGCAGAAATGGCGCTGCATCAAAACATTCGGCCCAGTATTTCGGGTGATCGAATAAGGCCGTTTTGGCCACAGGTACAGAAACAGCTGACATAGACAAATCCTGAAATTGAAGCATCATTATAGCAGGCTCCAGTATCTGGGTAGCTGCATAGTCAGCACCCATACAACTGCAATCACCTGATAATTGCGCTTTTGTCCGGCATATATTACCCCGCCCAGCCTGCAGATTAACTATGTCCTGCACGCCCGACCGGTAGGTCTTTAGCCACTGATATGATCGCCGTGAAATCAGTCGTAGCAAGAAATGAATTAATAATTAACAATCGCGCACACTGGAGTGAAACGACGAGTGTATTGCAGCCTGTTTTTTACAATACACTAACCCGCATAATCTGCCAGCGCTAAAGTCAGATTAATCTTTTGACAGTTTTTTTTGATTATAGTCATCCAGCCATTGCATAAACGCCTGTTGCGGCATAGGTTTGGCCAGATAATGACCCTGAGCAACATCACAACCCAGGGCTTTTAACGCTTCATAGGTCTCTTCATTTTCAATACCTTCGGCAACAACTTTGAGTTCAAAACCGTGCGCCATTTTAATCACTGTATTGACGATGTGCCTGTCCATGTCGCTCTCCAGCATAAACCTGACAAATGATTGATCAATTTTAAGTTCGTTTGCTGGTACATATTTAAAATATGACATGGATGAATAGCCGGTACCAAAATCATCGATTGATATATTCAATCCCAGCGATTTCAGTTCGTCCAGCACCGCAAAACTGGCAGCCATATCATCCATTAACGCGCTTTCAGTCACTTCCAGCGTAAACTGGTGATGATTAACTCCCCACAGGTTGAGAGCGCTGTTTACCGAGTCGGTAAGATCAGGATCCATCAGTATTTTGGTGGAAAGATTAACCGCAACTTTCAATGGCACCCATGAGTCTGGCCAGTCTTTCATCAGACGCAGAGCAGTGTTGATCGTCCACCAGGTAATGCTGTGTATTTGCCCGTTTTTCTCGGCTACCGGGATAAAAAAGTCTGGTCTAATATAGCCACGATCATGGTTATTCCAGCGGATTAATGCTTCTGCACCGAATACATGGCCTGTTTGCAGGCAAATCTGTGGCTGAAAAAACAACTCGAACTCATCACCGGCCAAAGCATTTTCCAGCGCCGCTTCGATATCCCAGGCATTAAAATTATGCTGTTCTGCATTGTCTGAATAAATCGAATACGATTGCACACGGTTACGTGCATCGAGCAAAGCAATTTCAGCTTTTTGAAATAATCCCGGTATATTATCGGCATGGTCAGGGAACAGCGCGATACCCATATCTGCTGTTATTTTATGTTTGTGCTCGCCGAGATCAAATGGCTCATCAAAGCTGCTTAATAATTTATGCGCCGCCAGTGTTGCATGACCTTCATTGAGAATACCGGGCAGTACCATGATAAATTCCGAATTTCCCATGCGGGCAATGTAATCTTCTGCACGCGATAGATGCCTCAGTCGTCGGGTAAACTCGGTCAGTAAAGCATCACCCACCTGGTAACCATAAACAATATTAATTCGTCGGAAATGATTAATATTAATTAATAAGATCGCAAGTTTTTTTTCTTCTGCCTGATGCTCAATAACAAAATGTTCCAGGTCTTTAAATAAAGCAACTCTATCAGCGACGTATACTGGAACCTTACTCATATCCAGTCCTACAGGTAAAACTGTTTCGGGTCAATTCCATATACGCCAGGATCTACGCTTTTCACAATATCAAGCGAATAGCCGTTAGCATCTTTGGTTTTAGTAAATAGATTGACGACATCGAATGACTGACAGGATTTCTTGTTCTCATCTAGCAGCACCATGACCTGCGGCCTGAGACGCCACATTCTGTGCTGTGCTACGATGACGCCAATCTGGCCGTCGCTTAATTCCACAATAGTACCCACTGGGTAAATACCTACGACCTGGATAAACTGCTCGACCAGTTCCGCCTGAAAATCAATATTGCGCCATTCATACAACTTTTTTACAGCTTCATGTGGTGATAAAGGCGTAGCAAATGGTCTTTCAGATATAATCGCATCGTAGCAATCTACAATTCCGGCAATTTTTCCAAAAATGGAAATCGCATCTCCTTTCAGACCTTTCGGGTAACCGTTTCCGTTGTGACGTTCATGATGGTTTTTCACCATATCAATCACTGCATCACTGATGCCATCTATCGAACTTACAATTTCAACACTATAATCGACATGCTGTTTTACAAGTTTAAATTCATACTGGTTATAGCGTTTTGTATTGTTAATTAATTTGTCAGGTAATTTCATTTTGCCGACATCAAACAACAACGCACCCACGGCAAGTGATTGCAGATCCTGTTTCGGAAGCCCCAGGTGGCGGCCAAACGCTGTCGCCCATACTGATGCACTCACAGAATGGTTATAGGTATACGCATCCCTGGTTTTCATCCAGGTCAACCAGGAAAAAGCATCGGGATTACGGATGATGCTGTCTACCATCGGATTGATCGCCTGCTGCAACATGGGTAGATTGAGCTTTTTATTGCTGGAGATATGCTTCATGATATCTTCAGCAACATTGCTCAGTGCCTGATGACTTTCCCGCGCAGTAATCAGCTCGGCTTCGCGCGTGGTCTCATCTTTATATATTTTGGGTCTGCCATTGATGAGAAGTCGCTTTTCTGCATCGTCTGACTGCACAATGGCACTGAACTCAGGGGCCTTTTTTTCGATAGTTTTGCTCAGTTCAACATCAACGAAAACGTAATCACAGTATTTCATTAATTCATCGATATCTTCCTGGGTTTTAATATGGAAGCCCTGTAATAAAAACGGCGTTTCCAGCCACGGCCTGTCCAGACGCGTGACATACATGCCCAGTTCAATATCGGGTATTCGGACTTTAACTTCTTTTAGTGACATAACACGGATACTAGTAGATTTTCAAAAAATGTAGATCAATTTGACAGATTGTGGAAAGCTAATTTTAAGGATGCTCGCCGCCCGCGCAGCTGCGGCCGCCGGGTATCCTGTTCAGTGTCTGGTAAATGACACCGGCACCTGCTTACCATATGCCTGGTCGAATACCAGCTCAATCACAACGTGACCCTCGCTATCGTCAAGCTTGACCTGTTTCAGCTCTGGCAGGCGTGTCGCCAGATAACTGCACAGTGCGCTGCACATAGCCTCGTCGGCAGCCTTGATGGCACGATACAGATTAGCCGCAACAAACTGGGTGCGTTGATTTTCATCCGGATTTTCAATATGCTCCTCGCCGAGTTCGACACCCGCCGCCATTTTCGCATCCATTTTATCCAGATAGGCCAACTGATAGTCATCCAGTGATTTATCGCGGTCATATTCAAGTTGTGCAATACCATTGAGCAACACTGCCATTAGATTAGCCATGATTACCTTTTTTATCTCTATGATTCTTTGCCAATATCACTTTCAGGAGCGCCATAGTAGACGCTTCAGACCCGCACGAACATCATGTCCGACTGCCAGCGTAGCCGGAATCGTCAACAAGGTAATTACCGTAGCAAACACCAGCCCCCAGGATAAAGCCAGCGCCATTGGTGAAACAAAGTTATCCATACCGCCCCAGCCATAAGCCGTCGGCAATAGTCCAACAATTGTCGTCGTTGCGGTAAGCAACACTGCACGCAAGCGTCTGCGGCCAGCCTGCAGGATTGCTTCGTATAGCTCAACACCATTCTGACGCGCACGCTGTACAAACACCAGAAGTACCAGGGAACTGTTTACCACCACCCCGGTCAGCGCGACCATACCAAGACTGGAAAAGAATGACAACGGCATTGGCTTCCAGTAAAGATTGTGGAAATAAAAGCTGATGATAATACCGATTGCACCAAATGGAATCGCTAACATGACAATCAGTGGGTAGCTCAGATTATTAAACTGAATAGCGAGGATAAAAAATATTGCAATCAGGGCAAAGCCTAGTGCGAATAACAGGCTCTGGAATGATTCTTTGTTTTTTTCCTCTTCACCGCCATAATTTACCTGCACCTTGCCTGCCGCATCACCTTGCCAGCTCGCTGCATTTTTTGCCACCAGACGATTGAGTTCGTTGCTGGTGATTACATCAGAATCTATATCCGCCACAACATTAACAACACGCACGCCGTCTTTATGACGTATCGTAGTAAAACCATCATATTGCTTAAATTGCGCAATTTTATACAGTGGCACCAGACCGCCGCGATTATTCGGCACCTGCACCTGCTTCAACTGTGCCAGCTCATCAGTGGTGTTCATCGGATAACGTAGCGTAACATTTAGCTCTTCAGTACCGCGCCGTACTGTGGATACCACCAGGCCACCAGCAGCGGCGCGAATTTCATTCGAGGCGACCGCAAGATCAACCTCGGCATAGGTGGCAAGCTTGCGATCCAGTACAACATGGATTTCGTCATCACCTTTTTTCAAACCGCTGTCGACCGTGGTCACACCATTGACGGTTTTTAAATATGCCATCAAACCACGCGCCGCAGTTTCACTAAGCTGGTCATCATAACTGGATATTTCGGCTTCGAGTGCGCGCCCGACCGGTGGCCCCGGTCGAATCTCGGTCATATCGATTGCGAATTGCGGGAACTTCTTTTTCAATATTTTTGCAAGATCGTGCATGTCCTGCAGGGCATTATGCTCAGGTCTTGTTACTGCTGGAGTATAAATAGCACGGATCTGTCCGTATCGACTACCACGCTGCGTTAGGGGGTCACCGTCATCAATCGAGACATCTCCGCTGGTGGCAATCGTCGCTTCGAGATAATCAGGATTAATATGTTTGTGCAATTCGGAATCGATATCGCGTAAATGCTGGCGCATAGCCTCTAAACTAGTGCCCGGCGGTGCCGTTACTCGCGCGATATACTCTTCCACTCCTACCGGCGGAAACAACTGAAATGACATACTGGTTTTCGCCAGTACGAACGAAGCGAACAACAATGCAAAAGAAAGTATGACGGTTAACCAGCGAAAACGTAGCGCCTGGGTCAAGATTGCAACATAGGCATTCTCCAGGCCGCGCAACCAGGCGCGTTCGGGTGGATGTTTGCTCGGATTTGTGACGTGTGCAACATGGCTCGGTAAAATCAAAAATGACTCCAGCCATGACAAAATCAGCAGCGTTACCACGACAACAGGAATAGCGATAATAAACTTGCCAATCACACCCGACATGAACATCATTGGCACAAATGCAGCCACCGTGGTCATGATGGTTGTCGTCACTGGCCCAATCAGCTCGACCGCACCTTTCACTGCGGCTTCGACTGGATTCAGCCCCTGCTCCATGTGATGGGTAATATTTTCACCAATAATAATCGCATCATCCACCAGCATGCCCAGCACCATAATAAAGCCCATCATGGAAATCAGATTTAGTGTGATACCAAAACTATGGATTAGAAAAATACCACTCATAAAAATAATTGGCAATCCCCAGGTGGTCGTCATAGCGACCGAGAACCGCAGGAACAATAATAGGGAAACAAACACCAGTACAACACCGACCAGCCCGTTATTGGTCAATACATTGAGCCGCACTCGAGCGAAGCGCGAAAAGTCCTGAAAAGACTTTACCGTAATTTGTTTTCCATAGCGTTCAGGTATGGTTGCGATGTATTTGCGTACCCCGTCAACTGTTTTAATAATGTCAGCATCCGAACGTTTCAGTACCAGCATAGATAGCGCTGGTTGACCTTCAACATCATATAAGGTCAGCGGCACTTCCAGGGCTTCGGTCACAGTGGCTACATCGCGCAGACGCAGTACATCACCGACTTCATTCGCGCGCAGCACCAGATTGCCGGCATCAGTGGCATTGGCAAACTCGCCAACGATACGCACCGACTTCTGTCCGGCACTGGTATCGATGTCTCCACCGGGTACATTTATATTCCAACCTCTGATAGCTGACATAATGTCTGTCACTGAAATTCGCTCGCGTTGCATCGCTGTCGGATTCATTTGCACACGATATTCGGCCTTGCGATCGCCCTGAATGAAGGCGCGCGCAACGCCCCTGATGGTCAACAAGTCATCCTTGATATTATCACCCAGGCGCTTTAGTTCGAGATTAGTCATTGGTGCCGATACAGCAAGCCTGATAATCGGAAAAATCGCACCATCGATTTCAACTACATAAGGGTCATACGGTAGATCGGCCGGTAATTTTGCGCGATCGACTGCCAGTGAGATTTCATTAGAAAGTTTTTCACGGTTATTCGCATTAGGGTCAACTTCCATGTTGATGCGTCCCGAACCAGGAAACGACATTGATGTCATTTCGTCTATGCCATTCAGCGCGCGCAGCTCCTGCTCAATCGGGGTAATAATTAATTGTTCGATTTCCTGCGGCGAAGCACCTGGATATACAGTGTTGATCTGAATACGATCAAGGTTCACATTAGGAAATGCTTCAATCTGAATTAATTGCACTGCAGTGTATAGACCCAGCACAAACAAAAACACCGACACTAGATTAACCACCAGTCCTCGGGTGACAAGAAAACGTATGATGCCTGTCATCATTATCTGGCAACTCCGGTCGCGTCTGGTATCAAATCATCATAGATCGGGAATTGTATTTTTTGCCAGACCTCGCCACTGAGCAGACTCAGACTATGATGTCTTCGTAATAATTCTACGCGCTGCAATTCCAGTTCCAGCTCGGCAGAAGACAACTGGGTTTCAAATTGCAATAGCTGGTCGGTATCAGTCCGCCCGCTTCGGTAGCGTTGTTCGGCTTCTTTCAATTTGGCCTGTTCACTACTCACACTTGTTTTATATGCAGACAGTGCTGATTCACCGGCAGAAATTTGTGCTAACAGGCTAGAAATATCGTATTGCAAGTCTTCCAGCAACTGGCGCTTGTCCTGCAAAGCTGCACCACGATCCAGTTGCGCCTGATAGAGTTCGGTGTCCTGCGCGCTTTTATCAAAACCGTGGCCATATTCGAAACGCACGCCACCAACGGTGACGTTATTATCGATACTGCCGGTGGCAGCTGAACCTCTCTGATCACGATTGCCGACAAACATGACCAGATCCAGATTATCCTCACGCGCATCACGACGACTGTGGATCGCGCTGTCTGCCAGTTGCAGACGCGCCGCTACAGTTTTTAAATCCGGGCTACGCGACTGCGCCTGCTTAAACAAACTGTCAAAATTGGCCGTAGTATTGTGTTGTTGATACTCGGGTTCAAATTCGCTATCCACGGGTGCGCCCATCAGATGATTCAGCGAAATTTTTAATTGTTGCCACTGCATTTGCAGGCCCTGGTACTCGGCCTGTTGTGATTTAAGCTGAGCATCGACCTGCAGTATATCCTTGTCTTCAGCAAGCCCCAGAGCCGCACGCTCCTTGATGTAATTTTGACGACGCTGGCTACGTTCGATGGCTCGCTTTATGTTTTGCCTGCGCGCATACAGGCTGGCGGCTCCAGAATAAAGTTCAATAATCTGATTCGCTATCTGATCGAACAGCGCGGCACGTTCTGCCTGCGAGATGAGATATTGCGCCTGCGCGCTTTTTAGACCCTCTTCATACACCGGATTGCCTGCGCCCTGCCCCAGCGGCTGCCGATAACTGAGATCGACTCGAGTACTCGTCGAAGGATTGGGGAATGACGGGCTGAGCAACGTAGTGTTGTTCTCACGACTTATCGATGCATTGAGACCAACCGTGGCACCCGATTCCAGCTTGCGCGCGAGACTGGCATTGGCATCGACCACATCGACCCCGGTGCCGAATATTGAAACATTCCGCGCCAGGCCAGCATCGGCCTGAAGTTGCCAGGCCAGCTGTGTCGCGAGCTTTTTGCTGTTAAGACTGGCGCGCTCGACCTGGATAGCAGCCGTTTTGAGCGACGGATAATGATCAACCACGCGCTGCAGAACTTCGTTGTAAGACAGTGGTGCAGTAAAAGCTGCCGGGGCGAAATCTATCAGCAGCAACATCCAGGTTATCTGCAATCTAGTGCGAAGCATTATTACGTTCGATTTCCTGTGCGAGCTGACTGGCGAGTGCTTTTCCGCGATCAAATTCATCGTCGCTGAGCTCGACAGCAACAATAGTGCGTAGGGTTTCAGCGGCCCTGTCGCCCTGTAATACCGCCAGGGTTAACCAGGCATAAGATTCCGTGCCATTGATAGCGACACCACGACCCTCTGCACAGATCAGGCCCATAGCATATTGCGCGTGTGGATTTCCCTTGATGGCCTCGGCACGAACATCATGAGCGAGTTCTGGATCATTACGCAACAGCACAAGATCGCGCAGAAAATCAGTACGATGTGGCATCAGTTTAACAACAGGGATATTCAGGAAACGCTAATATAACAGAACCAGCGCAAAAAATAGCCCTGAATGCGGACTGATTCTGGTGAATCTACCAGCTGATGTAAGAAAAGCCTTTTTCCTGCAGTAGCATCAGATCACGTGCCCCTACCTGCACTATTTTGGCATAGTCAAACAGGTCACTGGCAGTCCAGTTCAGCGCTTTCATAGTATTACCGCAGGCGTGAAAACTGACACCGTACGCCGCGAGTGACTGCGCACGATCCTGATGCACGGGCGATATCGGACGACCGGGTTTCTTTGCCAGCAAGTGCAAACCGGGACCGAAAGCGGTAATAACCAGTTCGATATCATCACCGTATTCTCGCAACATTTCGCCAGCTGAAAATAGAATATGCGCGAGATAATCGTAATCAGCCTTATTGCACTGATATACCAGCTTGTGCCTGGTCTTGTCGTCGAAATGGCTATCGGTATGGTGCGCCTGAACTTTGCTGGACACCAGCCCCAGGCCAGTAATACCGGCTAAAGATAAAAGTGAACGTCGACTGCGATTGGGTGATGGCATATATAAACCTCCTGTGCGCTGTATAATACGACATTTGCAGACTGCAATATATCCCCAGCAGATGTGGCTTATTTGCCGTTATAATGTTTCACAGTTATAACAGCAGACAATCTTTATCGTTTTCGAGTGCCTCATCGACCAACGAAGATTTGATCTGATACTCACGGTGATTAAAAATGGCGCTGCGGGCATTCAGATATGTTGCTTCACTGATAATGCCGATGTCGCGCAACCGACGCAGCTCGCGAATCTCACCCACCAGCATTTGCTGAATATCCTTATGTTGCCAGCCCGCGTAAATGCCGTTGCGAAGATCGTGAACAAAATTGTCGAATGTCGCCTTATCAGGCTTGTTGCGATCAATCTCGATCAAAGGCACGTTGGAAAGATAACTGTTGAATACCAGCTTATTCTCCCTGCTATATAACAGCAGGCAAAGCGCTATCACTGTTACCGTACCCATCAGGATTGTCGCTGACGCCACATATTCATCTTTGTCTGCACCAGAATATGCCATGTAAAACAGTAATAAAGCCCAGACTGCAGTAGCGAGCGCAGTACTGACCCAACGCCAGGCGATGATCTCTACCGTTTCAGGTTTAGGGTCTAGCCAGGCAAGATTAAGCCGATAGGTTTTGCATTCTTTGTCGCGGTAGTGCTTGATGGTTTGAAACAAATAATGTTTGTTATAAATTTCATATTTTCTGAAGCGGCCTTTTAGCCAGTCATCCTGTATAAAAGCCGGCTGCAATTGTCTGGGATCCAGTTTTTCCTCGAAGGCTTCATAATTATCCGCACTCATCACCACATGGTCGACGGGGCTCACCTCGGTGACCCGTTCGCGTCGGATAATACTGTCAATCATCGACATTCTGGTTTTGATCTTATCCATGTCACAGCCCTCGCACCGTTATACAAACATCAACTGTTAAAGGAGGCACTGACTAATTCAGTGCTTTTGGCGGCATATGGCTGTGCCGTCATTTTCAATGGCAGCAAGCCATTAAAAATAAAAAAAAACCGAACATCAGATTTCGGGGGTTCGTGGCCTGAGAATTCCAGGATGGAATTATTCAGACTTCTCCTAAATTAATGACTCTAGGACACAGCGGCGAATTCTTCCAATCTGTAATAGAAATTATTCTGATTCAAATTGCCACAATACTGGCAGGATATATAGAAAATTCTGCCAGAAAAAATATATATCTATATATTTCATATATTTATAGAATAAACATAATATTGATTCTAGATTAGTGTCTTGATCATGAGCCATCGATCAGAGCTAAAACCTTCAGCCGGGGCTTGATTTACCCGGGACTAACGAGTAAACATAGTTTCAGAAAATACGCCGGAATCGGAAATCACACCGCTGCGTGCTTTTGAATATATGTGAAAAAATCATCGGGAGAGATCCATGAATTCTGCGAGCCAACAGCCGCTGCACGAGCGCCGCGCGCGCACACGTAAAGAAATCAAGCAGCTGATCTCAGAACGCAATAATGTGCTGTCTCAGTACTATAACCTGATCAACCAGGTCGACCAGATCGAAACCGAGACAGACTTAATTCTGGAGCAGTTACAGGAGTTTTGTCAGGAACTGGTCGATTATCTGGCCACCGGTCATTTTGAGATCTACCGACGTATCGAAGACGGCGACGAACGCCGCACTGAAATTGTCGATCTTTCCAGACAGCTATTCCCGCGTATCGCACAAACCACCGAGATCGCAGTTAACTTCAACGATCTTTACGACAGTTCTGACAATTTCGACCGTAGCAAACTAAACAACCTGCCCGAGCAACTGGCGAAACTTGGCGAAGAGCTGGCGACCCGCATCGACCTTGAAGATCAGTTCATCAACACCCTGCTCGCGGTCAATGCCGCTCGGCCAGCTAGCAGCAACGAAAGTATTAACGCTAGCGCATAAGCTCTGACCAGTGATACGTCACAGCCTGCCAGCTAATGCACCAGCAGCGATGCGCGGGTTTCCGTCGGTAATCTTCACTGGTCGTCAATCCGGTTAAATCTTCAATCTGATATTCAGCGAGCGCATCAGCATTGAGTCTGAAATTTCTGGCATTGGTCGAAAATATTAACATCCCTTCGTCATCAACTACTCGCATCGTGTGTTGAATGAGTTCAACATGATCACGCGAAACATCGAAACTGGACTGCATTTTTTTTGAGTTAGAAAAAGTCGGCGGGTCAAGGAACACCAGCTGAAAACTACGCCTGGCTTTCCAGGCATCCCAAAGCCACTGTCTGCAATCCGCGCGCTCGAACCTATTAGTGCTACTCGAAAAGTCATTCAGCGCCATATTATCTTTTGCCCAGTCGAGATAAGTGTTCGACATATCGACCGTGGTTGTGCTACGAGCACCACCGGCAGCCGCGGCAACGCTAACAGCTCCAGTGTAAGCGAATAAATTGAGAAATGATTTATCGATAGAAATTTTTCGAACCAGCTGGCGCGTTGATCGATGATCAAGAAACAGACCGGTATCGAGGTAATCATGCAGATTAATCACAAACTTTAAACCATGTTCGTCAACAATCCGCGTGCGCCCGGTTTCATCCTGACGCAAATACTGCTGATTACCACTTTGTTTCTGACGTGTCTTCAGCACAATGGCATGCATCGGTAACGAGAGCACATCTGCGATGATCTCAAGTGCTTCCTGCAAACGCTGTTCAGCTTTGGAACTATCAATCTCGGCCGGGGCTTTATACTCCTGCACGTGTGCCTGCTTACCATAAACATCAATCGCTAGCGCATACTGTGGCAGATCTGCGTCATAGAGACGATAACAACTTAGTTTTTGACGACGCGCCCATTTAGCCAGATGTTTGATATTTTTACGCAGACGGTTTTCAAACATAGTAGCGTTTTCGCTGCGAGATACTGTCGTGGTTATTTGCACAGCCTGCTGTGATGTTACAGCAGTGTCTTCCGCAGTTGCCACAACTGCAGACGGTTGCTTCATCCCATGCAGATGATACTGATACAGTGTACATTTGAGCGCACCGTTATATAGTGTATTTTTATGATGTGCACGCAAACCAATGGTTTTTGCCAGAGCATCTTCAGAGGTAAACACCGCTGCTTGCCATCCCGAAAACTGATGCTTTAACATATGACCCAGACGATAATATAACGATTTTAATTCTCGTATATCGCCCAGACGTTTTCCATACGGCGGATTCGTTAGCACAAGACCGGGTTCGGGTGGTAATACAGGTAGCGTTTTTAAGGAATCGATCGCGTATAACTGGATATAATTCTTCAATCCTGCTGCCCGAATATTTCGCTCGGCGAATGCGATTGCGCTCGGCGATAAATCACAGCCCACCAGTACCGGTAGAGTCTCCAGCGAATGTTCTGCGATCCTCGCCTGTTCCAGTATGGTCTGCCAGCACTCAGGAGAATGTTGTTTCCAGCCGTAGAAGCCATAATATTTTCGCAGTATCCCCGGGGCACGATTAAGCGCAATATAGGCAGCTTCGATAAGCAAACTGGCCGAGCCACACATCGGGTTATACAAAGTCCTGTCTGCTGCGCTCAAAGCTGGCCATTTGCAGCGCAGTAAAATAGCTGCTGCCAGGTTTTCCTTGAGTGGCGCCTCACCGCCCGCCTGGCGATAACCACGTATGTGTAACGGCTGACCAGACAGATCCAGATAAATTGCGGAAAACTGTTTACCCAGATACACATTGATCCGAATGTCCGGAGTCTCGCGTTCGATATAGGGACGAACACCAGTGCGTTCTATAAATTGATCAACAATCGCATCCTTGATACGTAAGGTGGCAAAATGACCATTGTTAATTTCAGTATGCGCAGTAAAACAGTCGACCGCAAAACAGCTGGCCGCATCCATGTGCTGCGACCAGTCGACGGTCATGACTGCGGCATAGAGTGCATCGTAGTCGTCCGCCTGAAAGTCGGTCAACCGCAACAGGACACGGCTACCGATTCGTGACCAGAGACACAAACGATATGCCTGTTCGATATGGCCCTGAAACTCTATACCACCTACGGCTGTCGTGAACTCAGTCACACCCGCCGCGGTGCATTCCTGTGCCAGCAGATCTTCGACACCTTTTGGACAGGTAATAAAAAAATGATTATATAAATTCATCGGATATCATCTGGCAGTGTAATTTCAACAACCGGCTAAGCAAGCAGCTGTCGAATTGTCTCCAGATCTTCAGTCGTGTCGATACCGTGTGCGGGTATTACCTGTGCGACTGCCATGTGCAACTTAAGACCATTCCACAACAGACGCAGTTGCTCCAGCTTTTCGATAGCTTCCAGTGGTGAGACCGGCAGTTGCGGGTATGCTTTTAACAAACCGGTGCGATAGGCGTAAATTCCAATGTGATGAAAGTAGGATACTACCTGACGGTGCTCAGTATCACGCTGGTATGGAATAACAGCGCGACTGAAGTAGAGCGCGAAACCTCTTGCGTCGACGACTACTTTTACATTGTTCGGATCAGCCAGTGAGTCACGATCACAAAATTCGGTCATCAAACTCGCACAGGTCGCATCAGGAAACGCACTCAGATTATTCGCCACCTGGGTAATCAGTTGCGGTGGGATCATGGGTTCATCACCCTGTACGTTGACGATCACAACATCGTCGCTCCAGCCCTGCGTTTCAGCCACCTCAGCGAGTCGCTCGGTACCGGAACTGTGATCCGCACGAGTCATGCATACCGCCGCACCAATTTTTTTTGCAACCGAGTATATTTCAGCATTATCCGTTGCGATTATGACTTCGTCTGCCCCGGCATCGAGTGCACGCTCATAAACATGCTGGATCATTGGCTTACCAGCGATATCCAGCAATGGTTTACCTGGTAATCGCACCGAGGCATAGCGCGCCGGAATTACAATTTTAAAATCATTAGCCATAGGTCCTGGTTATCCTGCTTGATTAAGTATGATCCTGGCGAGATGACTTATTCTTGTTAGCCGATACACTAACACCGGTTAGACGACGCGCATCGTGCTCCATCAATACCGGAATACGATGACGAATCGGGAACGCCAGATCATCTTCGTGGCAGATTAATTCATTCTGTTTACACTGATAAACAAGCTGGCCGTGACAAACCGGACACACCAGAAACGCCAGTGGTTTTTTATTCATGCATCTACCCCTCTCCTGCATCCCACAATTGAGTGAACTCGATCCAGAAAGTCTTTCTCCAGCCGGGGCGACAGTCTCGCTACAACGGGTACTGACCAGATCGTATTCAGCTTAATACGATCACATTTAACCGCATCTTTTTCCGTCATTAATATATCGTTGGTATCAGAAAAATTCAGGTCTGCATCAACATACACGTGATGATCAGCAAATGCATGCTCGCTGACAGTAAGCCCGGCCACGCTTAGTTGCTCAAAAAATCGTTGCGGGTGACCAATGCCAGCTACCGCGTGCACGGGTTTCGTAGCAAATTCAGTCAGTTCAGCCCTGGCACCAGTTTTGATATTCTCGGCTGCCATTTGTTCAAGACTGAAATTATGCAATGAATCTCCAGCCCCATTATATGCCACCAGATCAACACTGTGCAGACGTTCGACCGGTTCACGCAGAGGCCCGGCTGGAAGGTAATAGCCATTTCCGTGCATACGCTCTGCATCAACCACTGCGACTTCCATATCACGTTGCAGCGCATAGTGCTGCAAACCATCGTCTGACAACAGCAGATCACAGTCGTGATGTTGCAGCAGCAGGGTTGCTGCGGCGACACGATTTTTACCGACAGCAACCGGGCAAGCTGTTCTGCGCGCAATCAACAAAGGCTCATCACCCACTTCAGCGGCGACACTCTCACTTGACACCAGGGTTTCGGCGATAAGCGCCGAACCATAGCCACGACTGATCACACCGGGGCGATAACCTGACGCAAGCAATAAATCACACAGCGCAATCAATAAAGGTGTTTTGCCAGTACCACCAACTGCGATATTACCAATAACGATCACGGGAACCGGCATAGACTTGCTCGGCAGTAGTTTCACCCGATACATCCAGCGGCGAATCAGAGAGGCCAGTCGAAACAGCCATGACAGGGGTAACAACAACCAGGCAAGCAGATTTTGGCTGTACCAGTATTGATCGAGCGATTTCATTGTGAAATCAAGTTCTCGAAAGCTGCTCGGTTTCACCAAACTGCATACGATGCAGACCGGCATAATGCTGTTTCAGGGCCAACAATTCGGGATGTGTACCAGATTCTACAATCCTGCCCTGATCCATAACCACGATTAAATCAGCGCTTTCGATAGTTGAAAGCCGGTGCGCGATCACCAATGTTGTACGATTCTGCATTAGTGTTTCGAGTGATGACTGAATAATTTTTTCTGACTCGGTATCCAGCGCTGATGTGGCTTCGTCGAGTATCAATACCGGTGCATCTTTTAACAACGCACGGGCAATTGCAATACGCTGACGTTGACCACCTGATAACATAACACCGCGCTCACCAACCATGGCATCGAATCCTCCCTGCATATTATCTATGAACTCAAACGCATGCGCCGAGTTCGCAGCGCGCACCACGTCACGATGACTCACTTCACCGAGCGCTCCGTATGCAATATTGTGTTCGATGGTATCATTAAACAGAATCACATCCTGACCAACATAGGCAATTTGTTCACGCAGGCTGACCAGTGTGTAATCTCGAACCTCACGACCATCAAGGCGAATATTACCATTATCGAGTTCGTAAAAACGCGGCAGTAAATTTAACAAGGTAGATTTTCCGCTGCCCGAACGTCCGACAAAGGCTACTGTCTGGCCTGCAGAAATTTTAATATTGATATCGGATACTGCAGCATCGACAGACTCTGGATAGCTAAAACCAACATGGTCAAATTCGATGTCACCGACAACTCGCGGTGCCTGGTACGTACCGGTGTCTGATTCGGATGGCATATCGATAAATTCAAAAATACTCTCAGCTGCCGCTATGCCTTTTTGAAACTCCGCATTAATAGACGTCAACTGACGGATCGGCGCAAACAACATAAACATTGCAATCATAAATGACACAAAAGTGCCCACTGTGATGATATCCAGCATATCCTTACGGGTAGCGATGTAGATAATTCCCGCCAGCGCAAGCGCGATAATCAGCTGCACAATGGGAGTGCTCAGCGCCGAGGTCAGAGTCATTTTAAGATTTTGTCGGCGGTTGGTCTGATTTGCATTTTCAAATTGCTGCACTTCATATTTCTGGCCACCAAATATTTTTACCACTAGATGGGCTTTTATGGCTTCTTCGATAACCCGTGAGACATCACCCATGCTGCCCTGAATGCGCTGACTAATAACACGAAATCGTTTTGATACATAAACAACTAGTGCCGCGATAAATGGGCCGACAATAATAAATATGGTGGCCAAGGTAGCATTTAGATAGAACATCCAGCCCAACAGGCCAACAGCAGTGAGCGAATCGCGTACCAGCACGGTAATTGCTGAGGTTGATGCTGTCGCCACCTGCTCAACATTGAAAGAAAATTTTGAAATAATTTCACCAGTCGTACTTTTATCGTAAAAACCTTTTGGTAGAGTTACCAGCTTACGAAACATCTCATTGCGTAATTCAAGAATAATGGTTCGCCCGACCCAGCTCATGCCATACATCGAAACAAACATCGCAACTGCTCTAACCAGATAAATTCCTATTAAAGCAATCGGAATAAATTTGATGGTTTCGGGATCTCGTTCAACAAAACTGCCGTCCATCAAGGGCTTCATTAAAGCGGCAAACGATGTCGAGGTCGCCGCCACCACTGCCATGCTGATCACAGCGGCAATAAATACTTTCCAGTATTTCAGCGCGTATTTAAGCAGACGTCGATAAATCACTACGCCAGGCTTTTTTTGATCTACGTCTGGAATTTTGTCTGTCATTTTTGTGATTCAACGGTGGCAATCGAGAGCCGAGTGATACCGAGTTGCGCGGCCGCATCCATCGCACGCACCACCGCCTGATGTGGTGTATTCGCATCAGCGCGCAATACGATGGAAATATCCCTGTGCTCACCAAGCGTTTGCTGCAACGCAGCTTTGAGCGTTTCAAACGAGGTATTCACTACCTGACGCTGGTTGATAAAATATTTTCCTCGAGCATCGATTGATAACACCAGAGGTTGTTCAGCACTCGGTTGCATTTTGTTGCTGGCTTCGGGCAGCTGCACCTTGAGACTGGCGTGGCGATCAAAAGTAGTCGACACCATAAAAAATATTAGCAACAGAAAAACCACATCGATCAATGGCGTAAGATTGACATCGATGTGATCTTCTTTGTGGTGACCGGGGCGCAGGTTCATTGACGGCTAACTCAAACCTTGCCTTCGCGGTGCAGTACATCCACCATTTTGATCGCTTCGCGTTCCATTTCAACTACGATGGAATCGACACGACGGCTGAAATAACGATAAAACACCAAACTTGGTATCGCTGTACTCAGGCCCGCTGCGGTGGTAATCATTGCCTGTGAAATCCCATTGGCAAGTACAGCCGGATTGCCAACACCATGTGTGGTAATCGCGCTGAACACACTAATCATCCCGATCACGGTACCGAGCAGCCCTAACAATGGTGATATCGCAGCAATGGTACCCAGCGTGTCGAGAAAACGTTCCAGTTCATGCACGACTTCGCGGCCACGGTCTTCTATGCTTTCTTTGATCCGTTCTCGCCCCTGACCACGGCACAACAGTCCCGCGACCAGTATCCGTCCCAGCGCCGAATCATTGCCCAGCGCGTCCATATCGGCCTTTTTGAATGTCCCCTGTTTGACGCGATTCCAGACTTCGGCGACCAGATGTTTTGGCAGCACCTTGTCCTTGCGCAAACTCCAGAAACGTTCGGCTATGATCGAAATGGAAATAATGGAACAGAGAATGATAGGCAGCATCAACCAGCCGCCCGATTTTACCAACTCAAACACATTCTCACCTTTATGATTATCGTTATTAATCGCTATTTTAAGAGGCAGCTTCGCAAAACTGTGCCAATGATACTGTATTTACCCGCGGTATCGAAGCGATACCGCGCCTATTCGTCCCCACTGGTGGGCAAATGGTTCCAGTAATGATGTTGCTCACGGCGATAACGACTGTGCAACTGGACACCCTCGCGTCCCGAAAACACAAAGCTGAGCGTGCCTTCCAGCCCGGAAATCAGCGGTATCACTCCAGCAGCGCGGTAACGGGCGACAATCGCCGCCGCCGGCAGGCGGTAGCGATTGCGATAGCCGGCCGCGATCAGGGCATATTGCGGCCTGACCGCAGCGATAAATTCCGGACTCGACGAGGTTTTACTGCCGTGGTGTGGCACCAGCAGCACAGCCGCTGGCAGTTGATCAGCCGCCTGTGTCAGCAGTGATTGCTCCACCGGGCGTTCGATATCACCTGGCAGTAAAACCGCGCCGGCAGAGTTGCTGACACGCAGCACACAGGAATGATTATTGCGCGCACTGCGTGCGTTTGCGGCGGCCTGCGTGCTCGCCGCCGGGTGCAAAAACTCAAAATCGACGCCATCCCAGCGCCAGCGCTGACCGCGAACGCATTCACTTTTAAGCGGTGCCGCCAGCGCTGCGATATCACGCCCCAGCAACTGACTCTCGGGATACGCCTGCAACAGCGATGCTGCGCCACCGATATGGTCGGCATCGCCGTGGCTCACCACCAGCCGATCCAGCTGACGCACTCCGAGTTGGCGCAGAAACGGCACGATCACGGCGGCCCCGGCATCGAGCCGCTGACCGAATCGAGCACCACTATCGAACACCAGACTATGCTGCCGGGTGCGGATCACCACCGCCAGCCCCTGCCCGACATCGAGATGATGCAGCTCGAAATCGCCCGTCGCCGGCACTGGCGGCCGCAATACGAATACCGGCAGTAGCAGTAGCAGACTGGCAGCACGCCAGTAATAACCGGGCAGGTGCGAGCGCGGTGCCAGCACCCAGGCAATCGCGAGCATTGCCAGCAACACGCTCCACAGTGGCGGCTGAGGCTGCACCCAGGCGGCAAACTTCAGACTGGCGAGAAACTCGATAAATGGCCAGATGAACTGCATGCAGCTCGCCGCCAGCCACAGCAAATGCTCACTCGCCCAGCTCCATAGCGGCATGAACATCAAGCCCAGCAGCACCAGTGGCACCACCAGCAGACTCACAAATGGCACCATAATCAGATTGGCCAGCGGTGCCACCAGCGAACTTTGCTGGAACATAAATAATGACAGCGGCAACAACGCCAGTGTGATCGCCAGTTGCACCCCGCCCCAGCGCAGCCAGCGCGCCGATCTGGGATTCGGCGCTGACTCGAACCCTGGCCCCGACTGGGTAGCAGCCGAATTGCCAAACACATAAAAAATTACCGCAACAGCAAGAAATGAAAACCAGAACCCCGGTGCCAGTATCGATGCCGGCTGCCAGAGCAGGATCGTGAGCAGCGCCAGCGCGAGCGCATCAAACGCCCACTGGTTGCGCCGCAGCAAACGCGCGATGCCAAAACTCAGCAACATGAGCAAGGCGCGCTGGGTGGGGATCGACATCCCCGCCAGCAGCGCATAGCTCAGCGCCAGTAGCAGCCCGGCGAGAATCGCCAGCTGCTGCACTGGCAGCCATAGCAGCACTCTTGCCGGTAGCACTTTCACCAGCAAACGGCGAACGAACACATAGGCAAAGGCTGCCGCCAGACCAATATGCAACCCGGAAATTGCGACCAGATGATTGGTGCCGGTGGCGAGCAGTTGCTGCCATTGCTGGCGGTCGATACCACCGCGCTCGCCCACAGCCAGCGCAGCAATCACCCCTGCCTGAGACTGCCCGGCCAGCACGGCGGTGATACGGCGCAACAGGCGCTGGCGCAGCGCGTCCAGCGAACCGGCAGATGCCACAGCAAGCCGGCGATTCACACCCGCCTTGCGCACATAGCCGGTGGCATGAATGCCCTGCACATACAGCCAGCGTTCATAGTCAAAACCACCGGGGTTGAAAAAACCATGCGGTGGCTTGAGCCGCAGACGTAACTGCCAGCGCTCTCCAGACTGAACCCGGCTGCCGTAATACCAGCTGAGACGCAATTTACCCGGCGCGGTCGGCATCGTATCAAGGCTGTGCTCAATATCAAACTGCTCGACCACAAATTCGAAACGCTGCACATGATTCATCACCACAGGCAAGCCCACCACCCGGCCGCTGACCAGTACGTCTTTGCCTGCCAATGTCTCCGGCAGGCGCTGCGCCAGATACAGCTCGGCGCGCCAGGAGGCCCAGAGCGCAGCGGTCACTAGCCAGCCCAGTATCAGGCAGAGCCGAAACAGGCGTCGTTGACGCAGCAGATAACCCAGCACCAGCGTCAATATCAGCGCCAGCAACCAGAACTGGGTGTACAGTGTCATCGCCGCCGACACCAGACAAACACCGAGCAAAAACACCAGCGCCAGTGCTAACAGATTCATGAGAAGCAGAAAACATCCATGCCAGTTGCAGTCCTTTAAGGTCGGTAATCACCAGCAGCACCAACAAACAGGCCCGCCAGCCGTATTGCGTTTGCCAATACCCCGTACAACACCGATAATCTACCCTCTTCAGGAATAGCGCACAACGATTCAACCCCATGCCACGCAAGTTTTTCAATAAATACATGCCAAAAGCGCATGATATTAAAAACAACAAAACACTACAGGTGTTCGGCACCCTGCTGCACGATCCCAACCTCTGGCATCTCAACCGACGCTCGGTTGCCAGCGCATTTGCTGTCGGTCTGTTTTTCGCCTGGTGGCCGGTACCGTTTCAAATGTTGCTCGCTGCTGGTGGCGCCATCGTGTTTCGTTCCAACTTGCCGATCTCGGTCGGCCTGGTCTGGGTGACCAACCCGCTGACCATGCCGCCGATGTTTTATTTCGCCTACCTGATCGGGGTCTGGATTGTGGGTGCTCCTGAGCGAGTCTTCGAGTTCGAGGCCAGCGCCACCTGGTTACTCAACGAACTGCACTATATCTGGAAACCGTTTCTCACCGGCTGCTTCACTCTCGCTGTACTAAGCGCCATACTGGGTTACGTCTGCATCGAACTCATGTGGCGCTATTCCATTATCAAACGCCGTAATAAACGCCGCCAACAAAACAACTAATGGAACCCCTGTGATCTGGAAACCACACGCAACTGTCGCCGCCATAATCGAACGCGATGGCAAATTTTTAATGGTGGAAGAAGATGTCGAAGGTGCGGTGGTGTATAACCAGCCGGCCGGACATTTAGACCCGGGCGAAAGTCTGATTCATGCTGCGGTGCGTGAAACCCGGGAAGAAACCGCCTGGCAGTTCAGAGCCGAGGCGATGGTGGGTATTTATTTATGGGAACAGCCCGACACGAAACGTACATTTCTGCGCTTTGCATTTTGTGGCGAGGCGGTCGATCACGATACCCAACAGGCACTTGATGACGGCATTCTGCGCACGCTCTGGCTAAGCCGCGATGATCTTGCCGCTATGCCGAACAAAATTCGCAGTCCCATGGTGATCAGCTGTATCGACGATTATCTCGCGGGTAAGCGCTATCCGCTGGATATTCTACGCGATGAAGCCAGTTAGTCCGGCCTGCCTTTTGCGTCACCAGATCACGTGAACACCCGTCGTCAGCAACAGACAAAAATCATAGTCGGCATGTCCGGCGGCGTCGACTCGTCTGTCGCTGCACTATTATTAATCGAACAGGGCTATCAGGTCGAAGGCCTGTTCATGAAAAACTGGGAACAAGATGACGACGCGGATTATTGCGCCGCGCAACAGGACTTACAGGATGCCAGCGCTGTGTGTGAGACTCTGGGCATCAAACTGCACAGCGTTAACTTTTCTGCAGAGTACTGGAATCGCGTGTTCAGTCATTTTCTCGACGAATACAGCGCCGGGCGGACACCGAATCCGGATATTTTGTGCAACAAAGAAATAAAATTTCGCGCCTTTCTCGACCACGCACTGACACTGGGTGCTGACAAAATCGCCACCGGGCATTATTGTCGCAACCGCTACGCAGACCATCACTGGCAATTACTGCGCGGCCTGGACGCCAATAAAGATCAATCCTATTTTTTACACACACTAAACCAGCAACAACTGGCACATGCATTATTTCCTGTCGGCGAATACGATAAACCCGAAATACGCGCCCTGGCAAAAGATAATCATCTGGCCACGCATGACAAAAAAGACAGCACCGGAATCTGTTTTATCGGTGAACGCCGCTTTGAACATTTTTTAGAGCAATACCTGCCGGCAAAGCCTGGCGAAATACACGACACTTCCGGCAGGCTTATCGGTCAGCACAATGGTCTGATGTACTACACCTACGGTCAGCGCAAGGGGCTGGGCATCGGTGGTATGCAGGCAGGTAATGAGAGCCCGTGGTACGTTGCCGGCAAGAATCTGGAAACCAATGTGCTTACCGTGGTTCAGGGACAGGATGACCCCGAACTTTATCATCACTATCTCGATGCTTCCCAGCTCCACTGGATAGCCGATCAGGCGCCTGCCGAGGGCGCTCTGACTGCAAAAATTCGCTATCGACAACCGGATCAGAGCTGCCATCTGAACACATCGAGGGGCGACCACGTGCAGGTCAGCTTCGAACATGCGCAGCGCGCCATTACCCCCGGACAATCCATTGCGTTTTATCAGGATGAGGTTTGCCTGGGTGGCGCTATTATAGAAAGCATGTACAACACAGATCCAGAACAATGAAATACACCATGCGCGATCGTTGCATAGCACTCGCGGGCGTATTTCAGGCCTGTTCACTGGTACAACAAATTGCCAATAAAGGCATGGCGAACAGCGCCGTCATCGAGGTCAGTCTCGAAACCCTGTTTCGCTTTGATGCTACCAGCACTGAAGATGTCTATGGCGGCCTTGCCGGTATTAGCACAGGACTGCGCAGTCTGAAAGAACAGCTAACTTCGCCGCGAAACCGGCGCGACATCGACATTACACGTTATGTTATTACGCTTTTAGTGCTAGAGCGCAAACTGAGCAGAAACAGGGCCATGCTCGGAGAAATCACCACCCGGCTGCAGGCAACAGAAACATCGCTGGAGTACTTCAGCCTGAGTCATGACAATATTTTTGCTCGCCTCGGCGACATCTACCAGGATACGATCAGCACACTGGGCCCGCGCGTCATGGTCAATGGCGAACAGCCATATCTCAGTAACGCACACAATGCAAGTCGAGTTCGGGCTATTTTGCTCGCAGGCATCCGTTCAGCTGTGCTCTGGCGCCAGTGTGGCGGAACCCGCTGGCAGATATTGTTTAACCGTCGTCAGTATCTATCAATCTGCAACCAGCTACTGCAGGCCATTTAAGCCCGATCAGCGTCCAGCAGGCCTCACAATCGCACATTGCATCACCCTGCCTCAGGTGGGGGACATGGTTTCTGGCTACTATTCAGCCGCTCGCGCTTCGCTTTATCGTATATTCACCACCAGTTAGTGCTAAAAAATCTGGCAGACTGATGCAGGAGCAGTGTCTCTGGTCTATGCTCATACAGCAGTGTTCGCCAGGAATACAGGACACGTGCTCGTTTCAAGTGATTTAGCCATAATGGGGATTCAGTAATGACACATCGGACACTAACAACTACCGCACTTTTTCTTGGCTGCGTTATGGTCACAGCTATGCAATTGGCCAATGCATCCGAGTTAGATAGTCTGACCTCCAATGTATTTACCTTTCAACAAAAGCTGGCAAATAACGGCAATGTCCATTCACAAACCAAGCTGGGTGAAATGCTGGAAGCCGGTAACGGCGTAGAACAGAATATCGACCAGGCAAGACAGTGGTATAAAAAAGCTGCGGATGCAGGTTATAAACCCGCAAAGAATCGACTCATCCATCTCGACATCATCACTAATGGCTACGATGCTGCCAAATATGCTGACTGGGTCGCCAGCATTAAAGCTGATGTAAAAAAACGTGATCGTGACTCTATGTTTTTATTAGCGCAGATGTATCGCGAAGGACTGGGTGTTAAAAAAGATTACACTGCCGCAAAAGACATACTCGACACACTTAGTATCTCCGGCAACATGAGTATTGATAACGAGATCTCGCTACTGGACGCTGAAATTCGTGCCAGTAAAAAACACGAACAACAGCAGGCCAGAGAACGCGCTGAAGCCGAGAAACGTGCCGAAGCTGAACGTCAGAAACAATTAGAGGAAGCCGAGCAACAAAAACAGGAAGACGCACTGGCAAAAGCCACAGCGCAGGCACAGACCAAAGCAAAAGCTGCCGCTGCCGCAAAATCAAAAGAACAAATTGCTGAAGAAAAACGCAGACATTACGAAGAAGTCATGCGTAAGCTCAAAGAAGAAGAGCTGATACTGAAACAACAGCAAAAATGGGCTGAAGACCGCGAATAAACCATTTGCACTGCTCGCTTAGCATACGACTCATCCGCAATAATTCAGACCTGAGCCGAATGGCACTTACTTAAGAATATTTTTTGTGTTTTCCGTCATTCCCCTATGCTTCTGGCATCGACTTCACCCAACGTAAATCATGGAAGTCAAAACCCTGACACAAAGTAGGCTTGATAATCTCGAAATACGGTGAGACGTCAAAATCACGTGGCACAAATAAACTATAGTGCCGTATTCGCATTAGCTCCTGCAAATAGTGGCCACCATCCTCGTTTTCTTCTTCATGCATTATAATATCCGGTAAAATTGGATAATGCATCGCCTGGAACGCCTCAGCAATTAATGACGAACAAATTGCGCGGGTTGGATCACCACTACCAAATGACAACAGTCTGCGCTTCCAGCTAAGCGGGACTGGTGGCGTACTGATTAAATAGCGAGCAAGATCAAAAATGTTTTTCAGATCATATTTATGCCCAACCCTGCTCAGGACGTGATTGAGTAGCTGGCTTATCTCAGCCTCTGACAAGCCCACTGGACGGCAGATACGCGTATGCATCGAGGCATACATACTCAATGGCACGATGCGCACACCTTCATTGATATCAGCTTCTACAAGTTCGAGTTCACCGCTTTGCATACCTAACGCATCACCAATGTAAATAGTAGAATGCGACCAGTTTGACTGAGTAAGATATTTAATTGCACTGCTGATTCGACTCGTACCTTCAACTAATAGAACATCACCCTTCTGTAGGGTAGCCTCCAATTGACCCGGTTCATGCGTACTAAAACTAAACTCATCTCGTGGTCTGGAAAGGAACCTAGCAAGCCGCTTGCCGATTGTTCTCGATAGAAACATTGAATCTCCGTGTAATACCAGATTTAATCTTCTTCTTTTAAGCGTATAATATCTTCACACTCTGGTCGTAAACCACTCATTTCCTTAAAGTAATCACGAATAATGTCCATATCAGCTTTTACATTTCCTGATAACATCAATGCCAGGCCTATATTGACGCGTTTATTTCGGTAATCAAAAAAACTGCATAAAACCGGGATCTGCGCAGTATATGCAATCCAGTAGAAACCTGACTTCCAGTATTGTGTTTTCTTGCGTGTGCCCTTGGCAGCAACCACAACCACCAGATTATCGCATTCATCAAGCAGAGATTTTAACTGTTCCACCATACCGTGTGGGCGACTTCGATCAATAGCAATACCACCTAGCATGCGCATAAACCAGCCATAAGGCCAATGAAATAGCGCGGCCTTGCCTAACCAGTGTATTTTTGTACGACATACAAAGCTGGCTGCAATGGCAAGCGGCAAATCCCAGTTACTGGTATGAGGCGCACCGATAAGAATGTATTTTCCAGTATGTGGTATTTCACCTTCTACGTGCCAGCCAAACAGTGTCAATAGACTACGACCAAACCAGTACTTAATAATACCAGTCCGGATTTTTTTACCGTATTGACAGCTTTTGCGCATGCTTCTTTACCATTATTGAATTCAGCGTTTGGGCGAAAACCATGCTGGCAACAACCGCCGCGCTAAACACGTAAAGTCCATAGTGAATCTGAATACTGGCAACGGTGGCCAGTTTAATAGTAACAACAAGAATTGCGATAACGAATACATCAAGCATAGACCATTTTCCGACCCAATCGAGTCGTCTCATGCGTCTATGATGACTATTGTCTGGCGTCACGCTGGCAAACGGTATGAGTCTGTACAATAAGTACATCTTGTACGCTGGCATCAACATACTGAAGCTAAACACAAGCACGAATAATACCGGCTCGCCCTCATCCAGCAGATGAAAAATGCCCGCCGCCAGTGAATACGTGTCGTCGAAAATGTAAAACATGGTAAATGTCAGCATCGGCGTAATCATTCCCATCACCAGCGCTATGCTTATCAGCCACCAGATCAGCCGGTACAGCCACACTCGCCTGTTCATTACACGATCAGGCAACTTTGCCCGGCTTCCAGAAGTTAACGGGTCTGGTGTGTTCAAGCGAGGCCATGGTATCAGTCAACGGCTCCGGATCTTGTTCCTTAGCTTTAATTAATATCTTTGTCATCATAAACTCGCACCCGTGAAAACGGTACAACAGCTAGAGTAAAACTCTTTCAATACCACCAGCTTTGGCTTTTTCGACAAACTCATTTTGCCAGTTGCTACCGAGATTGTGATGACACAACTCGACCACAATGTAATCCGTATCCAGACCGGTATCATCAGTATAGCGCGATAAACCCTGTTGGCAGGCCGGACAAGACGTCAATAATTTCACCTTGCCTTTTTGTGCTATCGGACTACCGGTTAATTGCTCAAGGCTTTTATGCAGCTCTTCCTGTTTGCGATGGCGCAACTGATCAGCAATGTCTGGCCGTGCCGTGCCCAGAGTACCCGATTCACCACAACAGCGATCCGAAAGCACAACTTCCTGCTGCAATAATGTCGACGCCACTGTACCAGGGTTGTAGGTTTTCATCGGGGTATGACAGGGGTCGTGATAGAGATATTGCGTGCCATCAGCATTTTTTAAACTGATGCCTTTTTCCATCAAATATTCGTGAATATCCAGCAAGCGACAGCCGGGGAATATTTTTTCAAATTCATACTTCAGTAGCTGATCCATGCAGGTACCACAGCTCACGATAACTGTTTTAATATCAAGATAATTTAGTGTATTGGCAACGCGATGGAATAGCACTCTATTCTCTGTCGTAATCGCCTGACCACGGGCAGCATCACCCGCAGCAGTTTGCGGATAACCACAGCACAAATATCCCGGCGGTAATACCGTTTTCGCCCCGGTGTGATTCAGCATCGCCAGTGTTGCCAGACCAATCTGGCTGAATAAACGCTCTGATCCACAGCCCGGAAAATAAAACACTGCATCAGAGTCGTTGCTGGTTTTCTCAGCATCACGCACGATAACAACCTGGGTGGCATCTTCCGCGCCCAGCAAAACACGCATCGGTTTTGTTGGCACCTTTGCCCGCATCGGCTTACGCACCAGATTGACGATTTGCTCGTGCGCCTGCGTTTTGCCTGTGGTCGCTGGCGGCACACGATGTTTACGCCCCAGCAGGCCAGTCATTTTCGCCACTCGGTGGCCGATATTTAACGCACCAAAACCAATCCGAGCCATAGCCACACGCAGTAATTTGATCGCTGCCGGATCTTTGACATTCAAAAACTTCATCGCTGCCCAGCTGCCAAGATTAAATTTCTTTTTACCACGATCCACCAGAATCTTGCGCATACGTATCGAAACATCACCAAAGTCTATGTTCACCGGGCATGGCGATAAACATTTGTGACACACGGTGCAGTGATCGGCAACATCATTCAAATCATCAAAATGCCTGATCGAGAGGCCACGTCGCGTCTGCTCTTCATAGAGAAAAGCCTCAATAATCAAACCCGTCGCGAGTATTTTGTTACGCGGCGAGTACGACATATTAGCGCGCGGAATATGTGTCATACATACTGGCTTGCATTTGCCACAACGCAGGCAATGTTTAATATCATCATTGAGCAGGCCAAGCTCGCTCTCTTCCAGGATCAGCGCCTCTTGTTGCACCAATGCTAGCGAAGGCGTATAGGCAGACTCCAGACCCGAGCCGGGCATGAGTTTGCCTTTATTGAAACGCCCTTCAGGATCAACCAGATTTTTATATTTGGCAAATGCTTCAATCCTGGCATCATCAAGATATTGTATTTTGGTAATGCCAATACCGTGTTCACCGGAAATTACACCGCCGAGTTGCTGTGCGAGTTGCATGACACGGTCGACCAGGGCATCTGCATCACGTAGCATGCGATAATTATCGGAATGCACCGGGATATTGGTGTGTACATTGCCATCGCCGGCGTGCATATGCAGCGCGATAAATAAACGATTATTTTTTATCGCCAGATGTTTGTTACGCAAGGTGGTTCTGAGCGCTTCCGTTTCATGACCGCGAAATATCTCACGCAACCGCTGTTTGATTTCATTGCGATACGAGACCCGGACATCACGCCGCAGCAACAAATCCAGCACACAATCATGCTCGCAAACTTTTTCCTGCTCCGCTGCTGTCAACAGGTCGAGATGTGACTGTGCTGGCGCATCCATGTGCGCGAGTAAACCGCGCCAGCGAGTTCGTACATGGGCAAGATGCTCGCAGGCCAAATCGATCTTGGCATGAAAAATTGCAGTACTTTCTTCACTGGCCTCATATATAGCATCAACTTTTTCCTGCGCCAGACCACTGCGCAGATGATCGATAAACGCGTCGATACTTTCCAGCTTGTTACTGATCGACTGTTCAATATTGATACGTTCAATGCCACTGTTGTAATCATTGAGACGCGGTAATGGTATCACCACATCCTCATTCACTTTAAATGCATTGGTATGGGCCGAAATTGCAGCGGTGCGCGCGCGATCCAGCCAGAAACGACGGCGCGCTTCCGGACTGCTGGCGATAAAACCTTCACCTTCGCGGGCATTGGCAATCGCAACAACTTTTAAACAGCTGTCTGCAACGGCAGTTTCATCATCACCCGCGATATCGGCGACCAGCACCATCTTCGGTCGCTCGCGCCCAGTCGCCTTGGTGGTATAGCGCACCGCTTTTACATAACGCTCATCAAGATGTTCCAGCCCAGCAAGCACAATCCCTTTCTGCGCATCAATATAATCTTTAACTTCGATAATCGCAGGTACCGCCTGTGACAGGTCGGCACCAAAAAATTCAAGACACACCGTTCGGATGTGATCGGGCATGCGGTGCAAAATAAAACGTGCCGAGGTTATGATGCCGTCACAGCCTTCTTTTTGCACACCGGGCAGGCCGGAAAGAAATTTATCGGTGACATCTTTGCCGAGACCGAGTTTGCGAAAGCTGCCTCCCGGCATACAAATCATTTCTGGCTCCGCTATTTTCACTCCGGCAGCAGTCGTTCGGGTCAGACGAAAACGCACTTCTGCCTGCTCATGAATTTTGCCGAGGTTATGATCCAGGCGCTCTATCTCCAGCCATTCTGCATCCGGTGTCACCATGCGCCAGGACACCAGGTTATCCAGCGTCGTGCCCCAGAGCACCGCTTTCTTGCCACCGGCATTCATCGCGATATTACCGCCAATGCAGGAGGCGTCCTGCGAGGTTGGATCCACAGCAAAGGCGAGACCGTTTTGTTCTGCCAGATCTGATACGCGTCGGGTGACAACGCCGGCACCGCAAGACACCGTCGGCACTTTATTCGTCACACCGTCGAGCTGTCGCTGTTCGACGCTGCCCAGGTCCTCCAGTTTTTCGGTGTTGATCACTGCCGAGCGCGCATCCAGCGGCACCGCACTACCGGTATACCCGGTGCCACCACCGCGCGGAATAATGGTCAGACCCAGTTCGATGCAAGCCTGCACGATTGCGATTACTTCGGCTTCGCTGTCGGGGGTGAGCACCACAAATGGCGATTCCACACGCCAGTCAGTGGCGTCGGTGGCGTGCGAAACCCGCGCCAGACCACCGAAATCGACATTGTCTTTGGCGGTGATACGCTTAAAACGTTTGCGCACGCGTTCGCGTAGTTCGCGATCACGCGCAAACTGGTCGGCAAAGCGGGTTACCGCATCCAGCGCGGCGCGATGCAATTCCAGTGCGCGCGAATTACCCGCAGCGCGGGTCTCGATCTGAGCCAGTCGATGGCGCATGGCGCTGATCAGGGCATCACGGCGTTTGTGGTCTTCGAGCAGGTCTTCCTGTAAATAGGGATTGCGAGTCACCACCCACATATCACCCAGCACTTCGAACAACATGCGCGCCGAAATTCCGGTGTTGCGTTCTTCGCGCAACTCTTCGATCATGTGCCACATCGGCTCGCCGAGAAAACGAATGACGATTTCGCGATCAGACAGAGAGGTATAGTTGTAGGGAATTTCGCGGATGCGCTCAGGCATGGAACAACTCAGATGACCTCAGATTTGAAAGCGCTTATTGTACCGATGTTGACGCCGCCCTGCAGACCAATTCAGGCCAGACTGGAGCTGGGGATAACATAATAAAAAATCGAAAAAAAGTGCAGCAGACTGCCGAACATGACAAACACATGCCAGATGGCATGATGATACGCCATGGAATTGCGCACATAAAAGATCACACCCAGCGAATAGCTCAGGCCACCGAGCAGTAGCAGCACCAGACCGCCGGTTTCGACCTTGCTCAGCATTGGGTCGATGGCGATCAAAACTATCCAGCCCAGCCCCAGATACAGTGCCAGTGAGAGTTTGTGACGGCGGCGTCGGCTGGCCAGCTCGACCACAATTCCCAGCAGCGCAATACCCCAGACCAGGCCGAATAGAGTCCAGCCCCAAGGGCCGCGCAGGCTCACCAGGGTAAATGGCGTATAGGTGCCGGCGATCAGCAGATAAATCGAAGCATGATCAATTTTTTGCAGAAGACTTTTGACATTCGGCACCGGGATCCCGTGATACAGTGCCGAAGCGCTATACAGCATGACCAGGGTCGCGCCGTAGATACTCACGCTGGTGACGTGCCAGACATCGCCATTCATCGCAGAAAACGCCACCATCAACACCAGTGCTGCGATGCTCAGTAAAGCACCCAGACCATGGGTGACGGTATTGGCGACTTCTTCACCAAAGCTGTAGAGGGCGGAATTCACTGAATTTGGCTTCATATCGCTAGTATAGACACCTTAGCATCTGGATTACCATCACATTATTAATGCTATT
Source organism: Gammaproteobacteria bacterium (assembly GCA_030148865.1). Taxonomy (GTDB): domain Bacteria; phylum Pseudomonadota; class Gammaproteobacteria; order SZUA-229; family SZUA-229; genus JASBSR01. The sequence continues at coordinate 9,296 of JASBSR010000019.1, read as the reverse complement.
AATCCAGCCAGCGACGGCTGAAACCCCGGAGTGCAGCAGCCGGTTCCGCCTGTTCCAGCACAACCGCGTGCAGCAGCGCGAACAGCGGGTACGCCGGGACTGGAAAAATATTGTGCTTCGCTACCATTTGCAAGGTATGCACGCCTTCACCGCGACTCTCGCTGCGGTCACCACGCGCCAGACGCCGGCCCAGAGCATGATGGTACGAATCCTCGCTGGTAGCCGTAGTCACCAGATCGCCGAGCCCGGCGAGATGAAAAGGACTGCCCGGGGCACCGCCGAGGCGGAGCACAATCGCTTCCAGCTCACGAAGCGCAGCCACCATGAGAAAACCGCGCATATTGTCGCCGAGGCCAAGTTCGTCGGCGATACCAAAAGCAATCGCATAAACATTTTTCAGAATCACCGACCAGCTGATACCAGTGATGTCATTGCTGCCGGTGAGCTGCAAATTCGAACCGACAAACAGATCGGCTACCACAGCCAACAATTGCGGCGACGAGCCGGCAACTTGTGCAAACCCCGAGCGACCAGCGCGAAGCTCTTCCGAAATCATCGGCCCATAAAGCAAACCATAGGCCAGACCCGCCGGCGCCAGCACCGCCTCAAATACCTGCGCCGCACTACGCCCGGATGCGTCCAGTCCCTTGGCAATACTGAGACAAATACAATCTTTTTTCAGCAACGACGCCAGTTCGTGCGCAACTTCAAAATGCGGCTTCACCGGCAGACAAAAAATCACGAAATCAGCCAACGGTGCGGCGACCTCCAGTGCGACGCTTGTCACGCCCAGTGCTGGAAACTTATCCCAGATATAAAGTGAATGACGTTCTGCCAGCAAATATTGCATGGCGTGCCCCATTTCTCCATAACCAAGAATCAATACATTACTCGCAGTCACTGACATAGTAATCCGACTCTACAGTTGCATAACACGGCTGATGGGCAAGACTTTAATTGACAGCCTCGAACAATGCCTTACTATGCCACGACATGAGTAAAAGACACATCATTTTCATCCCCGGCAAAAACCCCAAACCACCACCAGAGCAACATCACGCTCTGTTATTGCGCGCCCTGCTCACCGGTCTCCGCCGCATTGACCCGCAATCCGCCGACGAACTCGAACAAGAACGGGCATTTTCACTCATCGCCTGGAATTTTGCTTATTACCATAATCATGCTGATGTTGAAGCAGAACTGCCGTGGATAGAGACCACCTTACAAAAACGACGCGCCAACCGCCGTGATCGCCGCGAAGCTCGCCACTGGCACAATAAAATTAACTGGCTGTTATATTCGATTGCCGATCTGATACCATTCATCGTTCGCTGGCTACCAGGCCCTGCCTGCGCCACCATATGCGAAACCCAGCGCTATTTTGAAAACACACACAACATCGCGCACAAAATACGCGCACCGATCAAAGCGCAACTACGCGCACTACTAGCCAAAGGTTATCCGGTACTGCTCATTGGTCACAGCATGGGCTCGGTGATTGCCTTCGACACACTATGGGAACTCACGCACCAGGAAAAACTTAAAGGCAAGCTCGACTTTCTCAGCATCGGTAGCCCCTTAGGTATGAAGTTTGTCCAGCATCGAATGCTCGGACACTACCTCGAAGGCAAAGCCGCTTACCCGGATACGATTCGCCACTGGATCAACATCGCCGCACATGGTGACATCACCGCACTGGATAAAGACATCCACAACGATTATCAGATCATGCTAAAACTCGGACTGCTCGAATCTATTACAGACAGACACAATAAAGTGTACAACTGGTACCGCAACGATACCGGTTTAAACGCGCATCGTTCCTATGGTTATCTGGTGAATGATGTGGTCGCGAAGACAATAGCTGACTGGTGGCGGGCAAATGCCTGAAAAATTCCGCCTGAGTCGTTTGCCATCAGCTAATTTCTGTCAGCATTCAGTACGCGCTCATCCGGAACCAGGAGCGTCTTTATGTGCGCAGTATGCCGAAAGCAATGAAAGAACGCCGCCATTTGCGAAGAACCTCTATGCGTCGCTGCTCAGGGAATCATAAACTCAGTCTGAGCCCATGTTTTTATTCGGCAGGCTTGTGATGAAAACGTGGTTTGCCCCCATATTTCTCAGAACCTGACCCTGATTTTTCTTGCAACATTTAGACAAGGTACAAACATCAGATTTACTTTCGTGGATAAAGACGATGTCATGAAGTGCCAACGACATCATGAAATATCGCCTGCGAGTCAATTTTTTGGCTGGGTGATGTTTGACTTGTTTCAATAATAGACTAGTATCATTCGACACCAGGCAAACATATTGAAAAGTATGGACGCAAAGTCTCCGACCTAATGGCAACTATGGCAGCGGGATTGCAACACAGGTTTCTCACCCCACACCTGTATTCTTCCGGCCCACTTTTCCCATTTTGTCGTTGCATGATCCGTTTCATCCTTAATAATCCTGACTGGACGTCTGTTATCAAACAAGATTAGTTGCACGCGTACTTCCTGTGCATATAAAGATATCGCTACATAGCGAGCAATTATAAAGGCACCGTGCAGACAAATGATGAGCGAATCAGATAATTTCACAGCTGCCGTTTTAGCTCCACTCAGGCCATGGTGGCCACGTTTTACCGCTGTTTATAGGTAGAAAATTGGACAAAAGGTTGGCCACACAATCTGCGCAGCTGCGGCAGATGCTTTCCATCAGCAATATATCGCTGCTAGCTAGCATACTCATCGCCACAACTCTTGCTTATGTACAGCGAGAAGTGATTTCCCCCCAGGTACTCCTGACCTGGTATTCCTTCATGGTACTGGCATCAATTTTACGTGCCAGCCAGATTATCAGCTATCAACGTCACCCATCGGATGAGGCTGTCGTCATCCATACCCGACTGGTGCGTTTTCGTCTGGTTATTCTGATTTCATCTCTGGTGTGGGGAGCCGCTGGTTGGCTGCTGTTCCCGGAAAACAACCCTCAACACCAGGTATTTCTGATTCTTATGCTTGCCGGAATGACGGCTGGAGGCGTGATTTCATTTTCAGCCGACCTGATCAGTGCCCTTGTATTTTCAGTATCGATTATTACACCAATCACGATTCGTCTGTTTGTTTCTGGAGACAGATTGCTGGTAATTCTTGGCATGGCAGTAATGCTGTATCTCGTCTTTATGATCATGAGTTTGCGGCTCATCAACCGGAACATTTCCGACAATATCACCTTGCGTCTGGAGGCAATTAAGCACAAGGAGCTAGTCAGGGCAAGTGAGGAGCACCATCGCTTGCTGTTGAACTATTCGCCGGTTGGAATTTTTCACTACAATACCGATCTCATTATCACCTATTGCAACAATCATTTGGCTGACATTCTACAAAGCACAACTAAACACATTATCGAGCTGGATATGAAGCTTCTCAACGACCAGACTTTATTACCGATTTTGAGAAAGGCTTTTGATATACAAGTAGTCCATCATGAAGGGCCATTTTCCAGCTCGCTTTGCAATGCAGACTTGTGGCTAGATTTGACCTGCACAGCTTCCCGTGATGGCAGTGGAAATGTAACAGGTGGTATTGGCATAGTTCAAGATTTCACTGAACGCAAAAATTCCGAAGCAAGAATCAATAGTCTGGCGTTCTACGATCCACTCACTAATCTGCCTAACCGGCGCCTGCTTATGAATCGGCTCCAGCAAGCATTAGCATCTAGTTCACGCATCGGCAGAAAAGGTGCATTGCTGCTTATTGATCTGGATAATTTCAAGACCCTCAATGATACACTCGGTCATCAAGTTGGCGATCTACTCTTGCAACAGGTTGCGTTACGTCTGACCACCTGTGTACGCGAAGACGACACAATATCTCGTTTGGGGGGCGATGAATTTGTGGTGATTCTGGAAAACCTGAGTCAACATGCGCTTGAAGCGGCAGCATATACTGAAATCGTTGGCGAGAAAATTCTTGCTGCCATCAATCAACCTTGCCAGCTCGTCACCAACAAGCATCACTACTCATGCAGCATTGGCGCCGTCCTGTTCAATAGCAACTCGCAAACAACCAATGAACTGCTTAAACAGGCTGACATCGCCATGTATCAGGCCAAAAAATCGGGACGTAATACCTTGCGATTTTTTGATCCAGAAATGCAAGCCAGTATCACGGCCCGTGCGGCACTGGAAGCAGAATTACACAAAGCGATTGACAAGCAACAGTTTCAACTGCATTACCAGATCCAGGTGGATAGCACGCATCGACCATTGGGTGCAGAAGCATTGATACGCTGGGCTCACCCAGAACGGGGAATAATATCGCCTGCACAATTCATTCCGCTGGCTGAAGAAACCGGGTTGATCCTGCACATAGGCCTTTGGGTGCTGGAAACAGCCTGCGCACAGCTCAAGACATGGCAGCAAAATCCGCTAACCCGTGACCTGATTCTGTCAGTAAACATCAGCGCAAAACAATTGCGTCAAGCTGATTTCGTAGCACAGGTGCAAGCTGTCGTGCAGTACTATGCTATCAACCCGACGCTGCTCAAGCTAGAACTGACTGAAAGCATGTTACTGGAAAACATTGAAGACACCATCGTAACCATGACGACATTAACCAAAATTGGCATCCAGTTTTCAATGGATGATTTCGGCACCGGTTATTCATCACTACAATATCTCAAACGACTGCCCCTGAATCAACTCAAGATTGACCAGTCGTTCGTGCGGGATATTGCTACCGATAACAACGACAAAGTGATTGTGCGCACCATCATTGTGATGGCACAAAGCCTCGGCATTTCCGTCATTGCCGAAGGGGTCGAGACGGAAGAGAATCGACAATTTCTTCTCGACAATGGATGCGCTCACTACCAGGGGTATCTGTTTGGCAGACCACTGCCGATTGAGCTGTTTGAGGCGTCATTGTAGTAGAGGCAATCGCCGTTTGAACTTCCCCAGATTTCAAGGAAAACATGTGCGGACTTGCTTCAACCATTTTAACAGCGTCACCTTAATTCGCCTTTAATTCATCCAGCTGTCTCCGGAGCAAAGGTTTCGTTTTATGACTGCCGTCGTGTTCCGCGATGAAAAGCGTAAAATGACCACGTACAGTTACCGGACTCAGCATCCTGGTAAGCACTATCGGTAAATCATGTAGCTTTGTGGTTTCAATCGCGACGAACGCGGATTCCTGTTTCAGCCGCAAGGTGAGTGCAGGGATTTCAGTGACCTGCTCTGCCCTGCCCTGAGTATAGAAGGTAGCCGAAAATGGGCGCTTGCCAAGAAAAATCAGGGCTTGTTCAGGTGTACGGCGGGATTCATAATCACCAACCAGCGCCCTGGCCGAACTGTTTTCACTTTGCTCGGAGTTCAGCAGGCTCACAAGTAGCGCTGAAGTTATTAGCAAAGTAAAGACCACTCCACCTATCAACAAGCGTTCAATGAGCCTTCGATCCTGTTGTCGCACGAGCCAGCCGCTCGCCCAAAGAGCCAGTGCCGGAATACCGGGCAACAGGTAGGGCCAGAGAATATTGCCTGCTGCGGTAAAAAACACGGCGGGCGTCAGTCCCCATAACAATAAATAATTGCGCCAATCCTGATCTTTGGGCAGATATCCATTAATGCCCTGATTTTTTTTCCAGTACAGAACTGCAAAAGGTAATAGAAAGATCCACGGTAGCAAGTTCGCGAACAGAAACAGCCAGATCGTGCCGCGTGGATAGTCGTGGGCACTACCGTACAGATCACCACTCCAGCCAGACGTCACGAATCGTTGAAAGTGCTCTCCTATCAGAAAGTAATTCAGAAATCCGGGCGTATTCAACTCGGCCAGAACATACCACGGCAGCGCTATCGCAAGAACCACCAGGAAGCCTCGTAGCCACGGCAATTCACGCCAGACAGCGGCCAGATTACGCGTCATAACTGTCCAGGCAGCGATCGGCAACATAGTGAGCACCACTGCAACAGGCCCCTTGGCCAGCAAGCCGATACCGAGGCCGACAAAAAGCAGCCAACGCTCACGTCGCCGATCCTGGTCAATGCCGTGCAATCCGAGCCAGAAACCACGCATCGCCAGTGTGGTACCGATTACCAGGGTCATGTCAGTCATGACCGCACCAGCAGCTATAAAATACAGTATTGAGCCGAAAAGCAGTGCCACGGTATATAACGCTTCCCGGCGAGAACGGCGAGCGCTCAAGCTCCAAACCAGCCAGGCAACCAGCAGACCACCAAGCCAGTGCGGCAAACGGGCAGTGAACTCGTTGATCCCGAAAAGTTTAAAACTGGCGGCAGTCAACCAAAACGAAAGCGGCGGTTTACCCCAGAATGGCACATCGTAATCAAACCAGGGCGTAATCCAGTCATTGAGTTCCAGCATTTTTCGTGCGATCTCAGCATAACGTGCTTCAGTGGTATCCATCAGGGGGTAGAAACTGAGCATCAATAGCCGCCCGAGCATTGCCACTAAAATAGTCACCAATAGCACACGATTAATGCGCGCCTGATTATCTCTCATCAGATAATATCCACTTTGTTGTTGTCCGTATCCTGTCGCGCAGCTGGAACTGAAGATTGATAATTCTCGATGAAATAGAGCGGGCGGCGCTTGCTTTCGATGAACAGTCGGCCCAGGTATTCGCCGATCACGCCGAGTGCCATTAATTGAAGCCCTGCAAAAAATAGTATGGTCACGATGAGCGTCGGAAATCCGCTTACTGAATCGCCGACAGTTAACGCTTTTATGAAGAAATACGCAGCATAAGCAAACGCACCAGCCGCACTGGCGACGCCTACATACGTCGCCACCTTGAGCGGAACCGTTGAGAACCCGGTAATACCTTCGAGGGCGAAATTCCACAGCCGCCAGTAGTGCCATTTGCTTTCACCCGCAACACGGGCATTGCGGTCATAGTCCAGCGACACCTGACGAAATCCGATCCAGGCAAACAGCCCCTTCATGTAACGGTTTTGCTCCTGGAGCGTGTTCAGCGCATCTACTGCGCGGCGACTCAACAGCCGAAAGTCGCCAACATTTTTCTGCATCGGCACATCACTAAGTCGATTGATCACATGATAAAAGGCGTGGGCGGTTACTTTCTTCAGCCAGGTTTCCCCCTCTCGACTACGACGGCGCATGTTTACCACGTCTGCACCCTGATGCCATGCGTCAATCATCGACGGAATTAGCTCGGGCGGATCCTGGAGATCTGCATCTATCACGATGACGCATGCGCCCCGGGAAAGACGCAGACCCGCACTCATTGCCTGCTCTTTGCCGAAGTTCCGGCTAAGTAAGGCTATGCCAATAGCAGGATTGTGCACATGAAATTGTTGAAGAATCTCTGGCGTGGCATCACGACTACCATCATCAACATAGATTACCTCGAATCCGCCGGCAACAGTCTCAAGCACCGTAATAAGCCGGCGATGGAACGCAGGCAATACTTCCTCTTCGTTGTATACCGGCACGACAATGGTAACGACACAGGTCGGCAACCCTGCATTATCTCGATTACAGGGGATGTTATCCGCACTCATGAGAACGACCAGGTGCGGTTAAAATGATAGCTCATCAGGAGCACAACGAAAGTCGCTACGACCTGGGCAATCAGGTAATGCCAGGACAAGGCTTCTGTTCCAAGCCACACAATGACGCCGTTCAGTACAGCGCCCAGGGCTGCGACGAACAGAAACCGAGGCAGGGCTATGTGGTGACGAGAGCGGCTACCGAAAGTGAACCGGTGATTCCCTACATAGGCAATAAGTGCGCCACAGGCCGCGCCTGACGTTGCCGCCAGTGAAGGAGCAAGATCAAGCCACTCCACCAGCATTATCAGAACAAGATAGTGCACTGCGGTCGCGAAGCCGCCAATCGAGGTATATCGAACAAACGCCAGGTACCGCCCTGAAGGACTATTCACCGATGAGCAAGGTGTTTCTGGTGGGATCATCGGACCATTCGCTGTCCTATCACCTCTACGACCATCTTCCTGGATAAACATGGAATTTGGTGGACTTTGCTCACTACTGCGCACTGACTCTATACGCCCATCTCGTTGAAACATCGCAATATCGGCTCCCAACACAGCAGATTAGAAACAAGTAATCCGAAGGTTACAGGGGACACTGAGATAGCAACATGACCATTTGGTAATGTGCAGGTAACTTGTTGGACTTCTTTAATCTGGCCTTGCCTTGACTGAATTGTTAGAAAGCCCGGGGCAGAAGCCAGGTTCGCTAACATTAGAAGAAACTGGTATTCGATCCGGGATTTCTTTTCCCCAAGAAGAGATCAGGGTCAGGTCTTAGAGATCAGTATAGAGATCAGAATAGAGATCAGGGTCAGGTCTTAGAGATCAGTCAAGAGATCAGGGTCAGGTCTTTGGTTTATGACTATTAATCAACCCACTCACCGTCGAGTAATGCAGCTCAAAATGATCCCCGATTTCTTTCAGCGTATATCCGCCACTTCGATAAGCCGTCAATATGGATGCATTTCGGTCCTGACAGGCTACTTCATACTCCTTTAGTGATTTCGGTTCAGGTCGCCGCTGGCTTGACGGTATCTCGCTCAGTTCTTTTTCCCCGTCAACCAGCGATTGCATCTGTTCTATAAATTCATCTGTACCCAGAAATATCTGGTTTCTAAGCTGCGTCCATGGCGAAGGCTGACTCTTACCTTCTGCGACAAATTTTTTGTAACGCTCTATTGCACTGGTTCTACGTTTTGCAAACGCTGCCAGCAACCAGTTTACTGTCAGGCTTTCTCCTGCTTTTGTTCGCCCCGCTGTCGCTCGATAGCTGCTCCATGGCCAGTCTTTTGCCGAACGCACCATGCCGGCGCGCACTGGATTCAGTACGATATAGCGTGCTAGTTCCAGTAAATAACTGTCTTTTTCGACCAGGATCGCTTTATAACGCCCTTGAAATACGTGTCCAACGCGTCGATGCGCTCGATTGAAGCGCTGGGTATAGACCCCATTAAGCTGTCGCATACCTTTAGACAGGTTCGCATCAGGTGTTTCTATCAAGAGATGATAGTGGTTGTTCATCAGGCAATAGGCATGACAACGCCAGTTGTAACTTTCGCAGACCTGATCCAGAATGGATATAAAAGCCCTTCTATCTTCGTCATCCTCATAGATATCCTCTCGGCGATCTCCCCGTGAGGTCACATGATACAGGGCCCCTGCAAATTCTAGTCTTAGGGGTCTGCTCATAATTTACCCTATTCAATGATAGCTGACAGAGCAAAACACTAGCATAGCGCTAATCATAAATCAAAGACCTGACCCTTTTT
>JASBSR010000010.1 GCA_030148865.1 Gammaproteobacteria bacterium | reverse complement strand
CAAAGAGATCAAAAATGAATCTTCATACCATGAAAATGGGAAGAATGCCATCACCGTTTTTAAGTCAGAACACACTACTTTGACCTTAGTGGCACTAAAAAAAGATGAAAAAATACAGTCAGGCAATGAAGAAGGTCATTTACTAATGAACCTGTATATGATTGAAGGTGACTTAAGTTTTACCGCAAAAGAAGATAAACAGTATCTTTCAGTAGGACAGCTACTTAACTACCACTATGATTACCCATTTCAGGCCATTGCCCATACAGAATGTGTGTGTTTATTGACCATTATTAAATAGGAGCAACATCTACGAAATGTGAATTGTTAAAAACTTACGGCAAAAAAGAATATCAAAAAAAGAAAGAATTGCTTGTTTATTCCGTTTAAATGATATATTTGACCAATAAATTAAAATTATAACAATGGAAAAATTTGCAAAAGTTAAAGAAGTAGTTGCCGCTATCGAGGCAGACGTAGAGAAATTTTACAACGCAGGTAATTCAGCTGCAGGAACTAGAGTACGTAAAGCTATGCAAGATCTTAAAGGTTTAGCTCAAGAAATTCGTACTGAAGTTACAGAGAAAAAAAATAGCGCAAAATAATAACCGCTCAAAGTAATTAATGGAAGACCTTGTTTAAGTACAAGGTCTTTTTTTATAGGCGCTCTAAAACGATAAAACGTTTTTGTACATTTACTAAAAGCAAAAAATAAGAATATGATTGCAGTACAGGTTACTTACCAAATTAACGCCGAATTTGTTGAAGAGAATAAACGTAATATTGCTGCTTTTTTAGCTGATTTTAGAGAACTGCAACACAGCAAGTTCCTGTACCATGTTTACGTTAAAGAGGACGGACTAACTTTTGTGCATGTTTCTATGTACGAAAATGAAGAGATACAACAGCAGATTTTAAATACGCCTTCTTTTCTTTCTTTTCAGCAACACAGAGACGAAAGAGGCTTAACCGCACCAGCAGTTATTGAACCAATGGAACACCTTGGATCTTCGTTAAGAATAATCAAATAAAACAAAAGTGGCACTACCAAGGTAACGCCACTTTTTTGTTTCATATAAAAATGCAAACCTATAAGCCGGGTTCTGTTTCCTCCTAAAAGGATTTCTATCATTAATCCAGGATAAATGTTGCCATTTACCTCTAACGACCTACCCACTAACATCGGACGAGCAGCCCTACATGCGTTAGCCTATTTGGTCTTTCAACTCCCGGGGTTTACCAACCTTGCTATCACTAACAAAGCTCGTGAGCTCTTACCTCACGTTTTCACCCTTATCCCAACAAGTTGAGACGGTATATTTTCTGTGGCACTTTCCGTGGGCTCGCGCCCCCCAGGCGTTACCTGGCACTCTGTCCTGTGGAGCCCGGACTTTCCTCCCTGCACATACGCGCAGCGCGATTGTCTGGCCGACTCCCACGCCTAATATAACAGAGTATCAACGCTGAGTGCGCTCGGTGTGCTGCGCAACATGCGGCCAACGAGACGGTTGAGCGGATGCGCGCGCGGCAGAAAGCCAAACACTACGCGTCTGCGACAGTCGGCGAGCTGTATTGCCCGCTTAAGCTGACTGTGCTCAGTATCAATTTTGCCCCCGCGATGCAGGGCATCAATGGCACGTTTGCGGTTATTCGAATGCCATTCAGCCGCCGCCAGATTGAGAAACACCTGACCATCGAGCACTTCCGAGCTGGCCGCATCGCGACACAGAAGCAAACCATTGGGATTGGCATTGAGCACCTGCGCAAGCCCGAGATACGAAGCCACCCGGCTATGGTGCTCATTTTGCTCGTCGATGGCATCCATGACACTACGAAAATCTCGCTCTGCGGCCTTAAAATCACCCGCCCTGAGCGCGGTTCTGCCATTGTCAAATAGTTCTTGATTCATGCCTGATGCCATTGAGCGCAGATCCATTACTGCAACTATATACTACTGTCTGCTGACTGCGACCGTCCAGCGGCAAAACTGGCCGCGAATCACGCAAACCACGCGAAAAGCCAGGCAGGCTTTTCAATTGCTGACAAAATTTTTGTCAGTAGATACCAATAACCGTCATTCAGACATGTAAGATTGAATCTGGACTAACACCACAACTGAAGCCGCTTAACCCGCGCATCACCGCCGAGAGCAATAACAGAAATGAGCTGGACACAGGTCGCAATTACCACCACGCAAAGCCGCGCAGCCGACATCGAGGCTGCCCTGCTCAGGCTTGGCGCGCTCAGTGTGACGCTGAAAGACGCGGAAAATCAGCCGATTCTGGAACCCGGCCCGGGGGAAACCCCGATCTGGGACAATATTATTGTTACCGGCCTGTTCGCCGCCAGCGCGGACACCACCGCGTTAGACCTGCGGCTGGGGATTCCCAGCGACGCGTTCACAGTCGCGCCGCTAGCTGATCAGGACTGGACCCGTGCCTGGATGGACGACTATCACGCCATGCAGTTCGGCCAGCGACTCTGGGTCTGCCCCTGGCATGTGCCACCACCGGATCCGGCAGCGGTCAATCTGCGCCTCGACCCAGGCCTCGCCTTCGGCACCGGCACGCATCCGACCACAGCGCTGTGTTTACGCTGGCTGGACGCCCATGTCGACCAGCAACCCACCCTGCTCGATTTCGGCTGTGGTTCGGGGATACTCGCCATTGCCGCGCTAATGCTCGGCGTGCAACACGCCGACGGCGTCGACATTGACGAGCAGGCGTTGCTCGCCAGCAGCGACAACGCCCGTGCCAACCGGGTCAGTGAACGCCTGGATCTTTTTGCCGTGGCCGCCTTCGAGGCGCGCAGCCGGGAACAAAATCGCTATGATATCGTCGCTGCCAATATTCTCAGCGGGCCACTGGTCGAACTTTCCTCACGACTGGCTGACTGTGTCAAACCGCAGGGACATATTGTACTGTCAGGAATTTTGCGCGAACAGGCGGACACCGTGCGCACTGCCTATACCCCATATTTCGACATGGCCGCGACCCAGCACGAAGACGACTGGGTGATGCTGCACGGTTGCAGACGCCATTGATTGTCTGCAATATTCCGTCATGCAAACTACCTGCCCCCATTGCAAAACTGTGTTTCGGCTCACCGACACCCAGCTCGGCATGGCTGACGGCATGGTGCGCTGCGGTGTGTGCCAGCTAACCTTCGACGCCCTGGCGAGACCGGCGGCAACTGAACACCAGACCGAAATACCTGACTTTGAGCATCACCTGCTCGATGAGCCAGCACGTGCAGTGATTCCCGACGCCTTCCGCACACCGGCTCGCGGCGCGGGACTCTGGTCCGGACTGGTCTGGAGTGTATTGATTCTGATACTGGCGCTGGCGCTGGCGGGTGAATATGCCTGGTTTCACCGCAATCAATTGCAGCAGCAGGCTGAACTCAAACCCTGGCTAAAAAAAGCCTGCGGCTATTTACACTGTGAACTGGAACCGGTGCGCGAACCCGACAAAATTGAAATGCTGAGCCGCAATGTTTACAGCCATCCGACACTGAAAAACGCGCTCATGATCAAAGTCAGTATGATCAACCACGCCGATCACGAACAGCCCTACCCCGATGTGCGCATCGATTTCTCTGATGTTCGCGGTGGCCTGGTCGCAGCACGACGGTTTAGCCCGAGCGAATATTTAGCGCTAACAAACAGCAACACCCGATTGCTGGCGGCTGGCGGCGAAGCCAGCTTCACGCTGGAAATCCAGGACCCGGGCAAAACTGCCATGACATACGAATTCAGCTTCTTGTAGAATCGGCTGCCATGCACATCGGTCCTTACCAGCTCGACAACCCGCTGATCCTCGCCCCGATGGCAGGCGTCACTGATCGTCCGTTTCGTATGCTCTGCCGGGAACTCGGCGCCGCCATGGCGGTCTCGGAAATGGTGACCTCCAACAGCAAACTCTGGCATACCCGCAAAACCCGCCTGCGCCTCGAACACAGCGGTGAGAGCACACCGCGCAGTATACAGATTGCCGGCACCGAGCCTGCACAGATGGCGGCCGCAGCAAAATTTAATGTCGACCATGGCGCCCAGATTATCGATATTAATATGGGCTGCCCGGCGAAAAAAGTCTGCCAAGTCATGGCCGGTTCCGCATTGCTCAAAAATGAAACGCTGGTACGCCAGATTCTGCACAGCGTGGTCAGCGCAGTCGAAGTACCGGTCACCTTAAAAATTCGCACCGGCTGGGATCCTGACAATCGTAACGCAGCCACAATTGCCCGCATTGCCGAAGACAGCGGCATTCAGGCACTGGCGATCCACGGTCGCACCCGCAGCTGCAAATTTGCCGGCGAGGCTGAATATGACACCATCGCCGCGATCAAACAGCAGCTGCATATTCCGATCATCGCCAATGGTGACATCGACAGTGCCGAAAAAGCTCGCGAAGTGCTCACCAGAACCGGCGCTGACGGCCTCATGATTGGCCGCGCCGCACAGGGAAATCCCTGGATTTTCAAACAGATACTAGAACTCATAGACAACAGGCAAAGCGCCGTCGAGATCCCCCCCGAGGAAATCGAGCGCGTCATGGTCAAGCACCTGAAAAACCTGTATGATTTTTATGGTGAGCATATGGGCGTGCGCATTGCACGCAAACACATTGGCTGGTACTGCAGGCAACACACCAAGGCTGGGGTTTTCTGGAGCAGCATCAATAAAATTGAATCTGCTGAAACTCAGCTTGAAATGGTCTCAACTTTCCTGCGTAGCCAAAACCAGGCTAAACCTTTAGCCGCTTAACTGGTCCAGGTAACATGGCAGAAGAAAACGCAACAGCAACAGACCCGCAGGAAATCTCGCAGCTCTATAATGCGGTGAAACACTCTATTCGCCGTTATTTATACGAACTGGACGGCACCCGACCGCACGACATGTATACCCTGGTATTGAAACAGGTGGAACGTCCTCTGCTCGAAGCCGTGCTCGAACACACTCGCGGCAACCAGTCGAAAGCCGCAGAGTACCTTGGCCTCAATCGCGGCACCTTGCGGAAAAAGCTACGGCTGTATAATCTGCACAAGTCACCGCAGCTGTGAAAAACGAAAAGTGAAAAATGGCTGCAACAGTTTTTATCTAGAGTCCTTGCCGAATTTTCTGCCAGATCAGACATTAATTTATAACTATCTGTTTTTAATCATTTAATTTTTTTACTTTTCGTTTTTCATTTGCACAGCCACTGCGCAGCGGCTTCAGGTATAATTCGCAGCTCTCAGAAACAAGCATAAGGCTCACCATGCCCGCCACATCGCAACGCCCCGTCCGCCGTGCACTCATCAGCGTTTCTGATAAAACCGGCATCCTGGAATTTGCCCAGGCTCTGCACGAACAGGGCGTCGAGATTCTCTCCACCGGCGGCACTGCAAAACTGCTGATCGAAAATTTTGTCCCCGTCATGGAAGTTTCCAGACACACCGGCTTCCCCGAGATCATGGCTGGCCGGGTGAAAACCCTGCACCCAAAAATTCACGGCGGCATACTTGGCAGGCGAGGCATCGATGATGGTGTCATGAAAGACAATAACATCGCGCCAATTGATCTTGTGGTCGTTAATCTTTACCCGTTTGCAGCTACCGTCACCAAAGCCGATTGCAGTTTTGAAGACGCCATCGAAAACATCGACATCGGCGGTCCGGCGATGGTGCGCGCGACTGCAAAAAACCACGCTTACGTGAGCATCATTGTCGAACCGGTAGATTACACACGCGTTCTCGAAGAAATGAAAACCAATGAAGGTGTGGTAAGCGATGCCACTCGCTTTGATCTCGCGGTAAAAGCGTTCGAACACACGGCACACTACGATGGCATGATCGCCAATTACCTCGGGCGCTTACGCGCCGATGGCAGTAAAGATAATTTTCCACGCACCATCAACTTGCAGTTCAATAAAGCCCAGGAGATGCGTTATGGTGAAAACCCACATCAGAACGCGGCCTTCTACACCGAACAAAATCCCGGCGAAGCCAGTGTTGCCACGGCGAAACAGATTCAGGGCAAAGCACTCTCGTACAATAACATCGGCGATACCGATGCCGCGCTGGAATGTGTGAAACAGTTTGATGATCCTGCCTGTGTGATTGTGAAACACGCCAATCCCTGCGGTGTGGCCGTCAATAAAAGTCTGCTTGAAGCCTATGATCGCGCCTACAGCACCGATCCAGAGTCCGCCTTTGGTGGCATTATTGCCTTCAACCGCGATCTTGATGCCGATACCGCCAAAGCGATAGTTGAACGCCAGTTTGTCGAAGTTATTATTGCGCCAGGCGTAAGTGATGCTGCGTCTGAAATTGTTGCTGCGAAAAAAAATGTACGCCTGCTGGAATGCGGTCAGTGGGAAACATCTTTGCCGCGACTCGATTTCAAACGCGTTAACGGCGGCCTGCTGGTACAGGATGCCGATCTTGCCTTACACCATGAACTCAAGGTGGTAACAAAACGTAAACCGACCGATGATGAGATGGCCGATTTATTATTCAGCTGGCGCATCGCCAAATTCGTCAAGTCCAATGCCATCGTCTACGCGAAAAACAATATGACCATCGGGGTTGGTGCAGGACAAATGAGCCGTATCAACAGCGCGCGCATTGCCGGCATCAAAGCCGAACATGCCGGGCTCGAAGTTGCCGGTTCGGTCATGGCCTCGGATGCGTTTTTCCCGTTTCGCGATGGCATCGATGCTGCCCACGAAGCAGGTATAGTCGCGGTGATTCAGCCCGGCGGTTCGATGCGCGACGATGAAGTCATCGCCGCCGCCGATGAGCACGGCATGGCAATGGTACTCACTGGTATGCGACACTTCCGTCATTAACTGGAATCGCTTATTTCTGGCCGATGCAGCACATGACCTGTCACCCAAAAAATATAGCACTCAGGTAACAGCCTGGCTGTCATATAAAGAAAGTGCGTTTACATTAAAACGCAAAGCACACAAAAATAAAAGCAGAGTGCCTGGCACTGCTGCGAGATTTGCGGCCAGATTGATCTGTTAGCTTTTATTTTTATTTATGTTTATCGCCTTGTTTGCGGACTGACTATTTTTTGATTATCTGATCCTAATGGCACTTACTTAAGCGCATAGCACTAAAATCCAGCATCGTTGCCGCGCATTTTTGGCGGGAAGCACGCGGGAATGACGGAAAACACAAAAAATTTTCTTAAGTAAGCGCCTTCACTCTCTGATCCGGATTCACCCCGAACGCTTTTCTTGAATGACAGATTTTTAGCCGTCATTTCAAGTTGTCATACGTCTGTGCGCTTGCTCAACTCGATAAACTCATCAATATATGCCAGCTTTGCATCCTGCTTACGCAACGCGGCATACAGCGTTTTTTGTATTCCCCGGCGACCCACAGTCAGCGTTTTCACATCAAACTGTTTACGATAATGTTCCACCAGCCAGTCGGGTAACAGACAGACACCGCGTTGCATCGACACCGTCTGCAACATAATTTCGACTGACTCCATCTGCTTGTGAAATTTTGGCGTGACTGCCGCCGGTGATAAGAATTGTGTGAACACGTCGAGTCGTTCACGCGCCACCGGAAACGTTAGCAGGATTTCATCGGCAATCATATTCGCCGTTAGCTGTTTTACGTTTGCCAGCGCATGCTGGCTCGACACCACCAGCACGAGTTCATAATCCATCAGTGCTTCGAATACCAGTTCTCGGGATTTGATGGGGTCGGGTGTAATCAGCAGATCGACGTGATGGTTGCGCAGTGCGGCCAAACCTTCGAACTGAAACTGATCGATGATATCGATTTCCACATCCGGAATTTGCTGCATAAACCTGGCAACTATGCCTGTGAGCCACTGATAACAGGGATAACATTCCACACCAACGCGCAAACTACCGCGCTTGCCGGTTTCACTGGCACGGATCATGTGCTCAGTTTTATCCAGCACCGGTAACACCTGTTGTGCTGCGACTAGCAAATACTCCCCTGCCGAGGTCAACCGCAGCTGCCTCCCCTGCCGGCGCCAGAGCCTGACACCGAGCCTGTGTTCAAGATTACGAATCTGGTGTGACAGCGCTGATTGCGTCAAACACAGCGCTTCCGCCGCCTGTGTCAGGGAACCCGACTGCTGCAGGGCGAGGATAATTTTGAGATGACTGCGTTCAATCATGGCTGGATCATATATGAATATTACTCATGTATTGTTGAAAATTTATCATTATTTTTCATAACTATATCAGCCTAGCATACACTCGTACATCCACCAACACGAAACAGACCATGCCAAACATACACAGCCTCGGCCTACCGCGTATCGGCCACAAACGCGAACTCAAATTTTCTCTGGAAAACTACTGGCGCGGTGATAGCACAGCGCAGGAACTCGACACCACGGCACAACAGCTGCGCCAACAGCGGCTACAACTGCAAAGCAATCTGGACTGGCACAGCGTCGGTGACTTTTCGCTGTATGATCATGTGCTCGACACCAGTGTAATGCTGGGGAATATCCCGACTCGGTTTGAGCATGATGGCAGCATCCCGGCACTGGATAACTATTTTCGCATGGCTCGCGGACGCTCGACGCAGGCGAGTGCGCCGGTGAGTGCCGGCGAAATGACCAAATGGTTCGATACCAATTATCATTATATCGTGCCCGAATTCAGCGCCGACACCCGCTTCGAACTCAATGCCGACAAGCTGTTGCAGGAGATTGCAGAAGCCAGATTACTGGGCGCGAAGCCAAAACCTGTCATCCTGGGCCCGCTGACATATTTGTGGCTGGGTAAAGCCAGAGATGCCACAGACAAACTCGCCCTGCTCGATGTCGTGTTGCCGGTCTACGAACAGCTAATGCTAAAACTGGCGCAGGAAGATATTGAATGGCTGCAAATCGATGAACCAGCATTGGTACTCGAACTCACGGCCGACTGGCAGGCAGCCTACGCAGCGGCGTATCGCCGTCTGGGAAAACTCACGCCGAAAATTTTACTCACCACCTACTTTGGTCAGCTACAGGATAATCTCGAACTTGCCTGCCAGCTTCCCGTCGATGGCCTGCATATTGATGCACTGAATGCTTTTTCTGAAATCGAGCGCCTGCCAGCGTTGCTACCCGACAACAAAATTCTGTCATTGGGTATCATCAACGGCCGCAATATCTGGAAAACAAACCTGACCACGACACTCGACTGGCTGGAACCAATTCACCAGCAGTTACAGGATCGTCTCTGGCTGGCCCCCTCGTGTTCGTTATTACACGTACCCATGGATCTTGAAAGCGAAACCGGTCTGGATCATGAAATCAAATCCTGGCTGGCCTTTGCGCTGCAGAAGCTTGCAGAGCTGGAACTGATTTCCCTGGCTCTCAGCCAGGGCCGTGAGAGCGTTGCTTTGCAGTTACAGGAAAACAAACGCGCACTCGACGCACGAGCAGCTTCAGACCGGGTACATAAAACGGCGGTCAAATCACGTTGTTCACAGATTTCTCCGACAATGATGCAACGCAACAGTCACTATCCGGTGCGCTCACAGTTACAGCGAAAAATGTTGCATTTGCCACGGTACCCGACCACCACGATCGGCTCATTTCCACAAACCAGTGAAATCCGTCTGCTACGCAAGAAAAATCGACAGGGTGAGCTAACTCAGGCAGACTACAAAAAAGCGATGCAAACAGAAATTCAACACTGCATACGCGAACAGGAAGCCTGCGGCCTCGACGTGCTGGTTCACGGTGAGGCAGAACGTAATGACATGGTGGAGTACTTTGCAGAACATCTTGCTGGCTATGCCTTCACACAGTTTGGCTGGGTACAATCCTACGGCTCACGCTGCGTCAAACCACCGATACTTTATGGTGATGTCTCACGACCCGAACCCATAACCCTGGAATGGGCACAGTATGCACAATCGATTAGCGACAAGCCGGTTAAAGGTATGTTGACCGGTCCAGTCACGATGTTGAACTGGTCATTTGTCCGCGACGATCAGAGCAGACGCGAAACCTGCCAGCAACTGGCGTTAGCGATACGCGATGAAGTCTGTGATCTGGAGCAGGTCGGCATCAACATTATTCAAATTGACGAAGCTGCGCTACGCGAAGGCCTTCCACTGAGAACGTCTGCCTGGCAGGAATATCTCGACTGGGCGGTGCAATGTTTCAAACTGACGGCTAATGGGGTCACGGATCACACTCAGATACATACACATATGTGTTATTCAGAATTTAACGACATAATACAGGCCATCGCCGACATGGACGCGGATGTGATTACGATCGAAACCTCACGTTCCAATATGGAATTGCTCGACGTATTTGATGCTTTTGCATACCCCAACGAAATTGGACCCGGGGTGTACGATATTCACTCACCTAACACACCCAGTGTTGATGAAATCGTATCCTTAATGCAAAAAGCAGCTCAACGCATCCCGGCCGAACGTCTCTGGGTGAACCCGGACTGCGGCCTGAAAACTCGACACTGGGATGAAGTCAAACCCGCCTTACTCAATATGGTAAAAGCTGCGAAACAGCTGCGCGCGATGACTTAGAAAGGCGGCCCCCGCGGCCAGAGAATACGAACCGTAACTCACGACTCGAAATTGGCTATTCTGGAAAAAACCGGTATATTTATCGTTACTCCAACGCCGACAGGCGCAGGCTCAAATATCGAGACAACAATGCAAAGTATTCTGCTGGTCGCGCACGGCAGCCGTCGTGAAGCGTCGAATAATGAAGTCCGCCGGCGGGTCGCACGCCTGCAAACCACTGCTGCACCATTACAGCGCGACGTGCGCGCAGCATTTCTCGAACGGGCCTCGCCCTCAATTCCTGATGGCATTCAGCAGTGCATCGATGCCGGTGCTACTGAAGTAACCGTGTTGCCCTATTTTTTATCAGCGGGTCGGCATGTTGCCGCCGACATTCCCCACCAGGTCAGAATCAAGCAGGACGAGCATCCAGATATTAAAATCAGCATTGCGCCCTATCTTGGTAGCGCAGCTGCAATCGACGACGTGCTTTTGTCACTGGTATAAGCCCAGCCGTACGAAGCATCATACGACGGCGCATTAAAAAACACATGAGGCTGGCGCTCAGGGCGTAAACGGCACAGCCATGTGCTACCATTTTAGTGGCTTATCAGCCATTGAATATTCTGAGTATTCATGGATGAACTAATCAGTGCGCCCTTAAATACAGACTGACGCAAATCAGCAAAACCTGTAATTTGAGTCACGTGGAGTTTGTAAATGATCGCTAACAATATCATTGTCGAGCTAATTGCTATCTTTGCCGGCGCCGCAGTGTTTTCCACACTCTTTCTATATTTGCGCCAACCGATTATTCTCGCCTACATTGCACTCGGCATTGTTGTTGGTCCACTGGGTTTTAGTCTGATTGCAAACGATGCACATATCGAAGAGCTCTCACATCTCGGCATTATCCTGTTGTTGTTTCTCATTGGCATCAGTCTCGAACCCAGTCGTTTATTGCAATTACTTGGCAAATCCACTCTGCTGATGCTGGGAACCTCGCTGGCATTTATGTCAATCAGCATGCTGGTAGTGCTGGCATTTGGTTTTTCATTCACAGACAGCCTGGTCATCGGAGCCGCAATGATGTTCTCGAGCACTATCGTTGGTCTTAAACTTATTCCAACCACCGCTCTGCATCATGCCCATACCGGCGAAATGATGATAAGCGTTTTATTGTTACAGGATATTCTCGCCATTGTACTAATCCTGTTTATGGTCGGTGTGCAGCAGCAGGAACAGGTACTGGCAACCACTGTCGTGCTATTGCTCAAGCTAGCCGGTCTGACGCTGGTTTCGTTTCTGCTGATGAAAACTATTGTCACACGCTTATTTATTAAATACGATACGATTCGTGAATACACGTTTTTAATTTCACTGGGCTGGGGTCTGATAGGTGCCGGGGCTGCAAAATATCTCGGCCTGTCGTATGAGATCGGTGCCTTCGTTGCAGGAGTTTCGTTTGCCAGCATCCCGGTAGCTCTGGTGATCGCCGAAGACCTAAAACCTTTACGCGATTTTTTTCTGATACTGTTTTTCTTTTCGATGGGCGCGCGCTTTGATGCCTTATTATCTCAGCAGGTAATCTATGCTGCGCTGGCGCTTGCCGTGGTACTGATTATTGCGAAACCATTGCTATTCAGAGCGGGCTTCAGATTGCTCGGCGAAAGCCGGCGGTTTTCTTCTGAGCTCGGTGCGCGCCTCGGACAGGCGAGTGAGTTCTCACTATTAGTTGCCTACAGTGCGTACACCTCGGGCCTGATCAGCGCTGATGCGTCCAGTCTGATCCAGACTGTAGTGATTATAACGTTTGTGATTTCAACGTACTGGGTGGTTTATAAATACCCGACACCAATCGCTAGTCAGTCACGCCAACGTCAGGATTAATTATCTGTCGGCAAAGGACTGAGCTTAACGCTGGCCATATTCTCAACCCGACTGCGCGCATTCAGACGCCAGTCAGGATTACCCAGTTCGATGTACCAGGCTCCCGCCGGCAAAGATTTGTTGAGATATCCAATATACCGGCTGCCCTGACCGTGCAACAACTCCAGCGTAAAATCACTGTCAGCGCGCGTCGCATGGCGTAAAATTAACTGCAGTGTATCCGGGTAGTTAGCCAGCAATCCCTTATCAAGATCCAGGTTTATCAGTCCCTCAGTAACCATGATATTCAATTTTGCCGCAACATGATGCTGATACGCGTGACGGTCACGGTCCAGCGATTTATTGATGGCCATTCCCTGAGCATAATAGTCATCCACCACCAGACCATCCGTAGTGGTCACAGCCAACCAGATAATCACACTACAAATGGCTACAGCAGATGCTGGAATCGAAATCAGCATCCATACCAGTGGATATCGGTACCAG
This sequence comes from Gammaproteobacteria bacterium, assembly GCA_030148865.1. Classification (GTDB taxonomy): domain Bacteria; phylum Pseudomonadota; class Gammaproteobacteria; order SZUA-229; family SZUA-229; genus JASBSR01. The sequence continues at coordinate 111,879 of JASBSR010000010.1, read as the reverse complement.
GGCTTCGCATCTGTGTGAGTAAGTGAATTCATGATTAACGCTCCGCCAGCGGCCCTATAAATCGTGCATCTTCAGTCATGGCCAGGTCCTCCACGTCTTCCGCCACCAGCTTGAAACTGAGTTCATTACTACGCCTGTGAATCGCTCCTGAATTAACAACCGCACGCACCGGAATCTCGACCATCTCACCACTGTTTACCTCAATATGATCGACATCCATGCGCAGGCTGATGCCATCCAGGCCAGACACGGACAACTGATAACGATGGGCTCGCTTGTCTTTATTCATGATTTTTACGATATACACATTTTCGATTAAACCGTCCGAGGTTTCACGATACAGCGTATTACGATCGCGAATCATATCAAATGCCAACGGCGTACGATTGAGCATGGCATAAGCTGCGCCGAAAGTAATGACCAGCAAAATAAAACCATAGGCCAGAGTTCGCGGTCGGAATACATGCGTCACCTTGCCTTTGAGTGTATTTTCTGTGGTATAGCGGATGAGGCCTTTGGCGTAGCCCATTTCATCCATCACATCATCGCAGGCGTCGATGCATGCTGCACAGCCGATACACTCGTATTGCAGGCCATCACGAATATCAATTCCAGTAGGACACACCTGCACACAGATTGTGCAGTCGATGCAATCACCCAGGCCCTGCTGTTTCGGGTCGGCACTACGCTTTCTGCTACCGCGCGGATCACCACGCTCTGCATCATAGGAAATGACTAAAGTGTCATTATCGATCATCACACTTTGAAAACGCGCATAGGGGCACATATAGGTACACACCTGTTCGCGTAACCAGCCGGCATTGCCATAGGTAGCAAAACCATAAAAGAAAATCCAGAAGATCTCCCAGGGGCCATTATTAAAAGTGAAAAAGTTATAGGTCAATTCGCGTATTGGTGAAAAATAGCCGACGAATGTTAGGCCAGTGAACAGGGAAAACACAATCCAGATAAAATGCTTGCTTGCTTTGACACGAAACTTGTTCCACGACATCGGCGCCTTGTCGCGCTTCATCTGCTGCGGACGACTCCCTTCTATCTTACGCTCGATCCAGAGAAATGCCTCGGTCCATACTGTTTGTGGGCAGGCATAACCACACCACAAACGACCCGCGACAGCAGTGAAAAAAAACAGCGACATGGCAGCAATGATGAGTAATAGAGCGAGATAGAAAAAATCCTGGGGCCAGAAGACCATACCAAAGATATAAAATTTACGCACGGGCAGATCGAACAACACCATCTGTCGATCATCCCATTGCAACCAGGGAATGATGTAATACAGGCCGAGCAATACCACCACGCCGCTGGTGCGAAGCGCCGCAAACAATCCGTGTACCTGACGCGGATATATTTTTTTTCGTTTGGAATATAGCGACTGTTCGATTTCAACAGCGACGCCCGGTTTGAATCCCGCTTCGGACATATTAGTATATCACCTGATGCTGTTATTTGCTGATGCAGATCACCCGACGCAGATCACTAAGAATATTATTCGGGCGCAGCTGCATCCTGGCGCGTCTTACACTTGTTGAAGATGCTACAGGGCATGAGGAAAAAACAGGTCGACATAGCGTTGATTACACCCATCAACCAGAACAGAAAAAAACTGACGCTATAAATGGCCATCCGACTAAAGTCATATTCCATAAATAGCGTTTTCGGATCAAACACAGTGGCAAACACGATAGTGGCAATGCCGGCAGTGATAAAGGATGGCCACAGGATAGCCACCACGCGTTGAATCAGTGGAATAGCAGGCGGTGGTGTAGGCGATGATGCTGACGGCGGCGTCATTTCTCGCTATTGTGCGTCAGGCTATAGACATAGGCCGCCAATACCTGCACCCGCGCTTCACCGAGAAACTCGCTGTGCGCCGGCATCTTGCCACTACGCCCGGCAGCAATACTGTGCTTAATCGCAGCCGGTGTACCGCCGTAGAGCCAGATATTGTCAGTAAGATTTGGTGCGCCTAGCGCCTGGTTACCAGTGCCTGTCGGCATATGGCAACCCGTACAGAACATATCAAACTTTGCCTTGCCTTTGCTGGCCAGTTCGGCATCCACCTTACGACCCGAGAGGCTCATGACATAATTCGCGACCTCATTGACACCCGCTTCGCCGCCGAGTGGTGCTTCCCACGCTGGCATGACACCATTGCGACCGTACATAATAGTGGTTTTGATGTTGTCGGGCGTGCCTCCGTAGAGCCAGTCATGATCGCGCAGGTTGGGAAAACCGCGCGCGCCGCGTGCGTCGGAACCATGGCAGACCGCGCAGTTATTCACAAACAGACGTTCACCGGTACGCAGGGCTTTTTCATCAGCGGCCAGCGCCGGTATGCTCTCGCCGAGAAATTTATCGTACAAAGGACCATACTGTGCTTTAGCTGCGCTCATTTCGGTTTCATACTGACCTGTTTCAGTCCAGCCCAGAAATCCCTTAAATGTTCCCAGACCCGGGTACAGGGCAAGATACGCCAGCGCAAACACAATCAGGACGTAAAACTTGATAATCCACCAACGTGGCATCGGATTATTCAGTTCCTGCAAATCACCATCCCAGACGTGACCCATAGGTTTACCAATACTTTCTGCCGCTATCGGCCTGTTTTTATTGGTGGTTAGCAACCAGATGCACCAGGCAATACCGCCAATTGCAATAGCAATAATCCACCAGCTCCAGAAATCACTTTTAAAATCAGACATGTTTACTCCCCAGACCCTTTGCTGCCCGGTGCAACAGGTCGGTCATCGTCACTGGCCATACGGCTAGCCTGTTCAAAATCAGTTTTACGGTGTTTGCCATAAGCCCAGAACACCACGCCGATAAACACCAGCATCGCAATTACCGTCCACACGCTTTGTACAAATGCTGGCGTCATTAACGCGTTACCTTGATCTGGATGCCCAGACCCTGCAAATACGCAACCACAGCATCTAGCTCGGTTTTACCTTCGAGCTCGGCAGGTGCCGCAGCAATTTGTTCTGCACTATAGGCCTTATAGGCAACATGATTCAGAGCGTGCATTTTGTCCTGAATATCTGAAGCATCGAGTTTAGTTTTTGCCAGCCACGGATATGACGGCATGATCGATTCGGGCACAACATCGCGTGGATTGGTCAAATGCACCCGATGCCAGTCATCCGAATAACGACCACCGACACGCTGCAGATCCGGACCGGTACGCTTTGAACCCCAGAGGAATGGGCGATCATAAATATATTCACCGGCCACTGAGTAATGCCCATAACGCTCGGTTTCAGCACGGAATGGACGTACCATTTGCGAATGGCAACCCACACAGCCTTCACGAATATAAATATCGCGGCCTTCGAGACGCAATGCGGAGTATGGCTCCAGGCCTTCGACCGGCTCGGTGGTCGAATTCTGGAAGAACAGCGGCACAATTTGCGCCAGCCCGCCCCAGATCACGACAACCAGTGACAACACGATCAGCAGGCCGACATTGGTTTCTGTTTTATCCTGAATAGACATAGGGCCTCCTAATGCGCAGCTGCGGGCGCAGGAATGGTTGCAGTCACAGCGCCTTTACCAAAGGAAACCGTTTTCAACACGTTGTAAGCCATGAGGAACATACCACTGAGGAAGAAAACGCCGCCGACGAAACGAATAATATAAAACGGATGTGTCGCCTGCACACTTTCGACAAAGCTGTAGGTCAAGGTACCGTCAGCGTTAACCGCGCGCCACATCAAACCCTGCATAATGCCAGAAATCCACATCGCCGTGATATACAGTACGATGCCGGTGGTCGCTAACCAGAAGTGCGTTTCGATTAATTTTTTGCTGTGCATCTCGACACCGAATAAACGTGGAATCAGGTGATAGGTCGCACCAATACTAATCATCGCCACCCAGCCCAGCGCACCGGAATGTACATGACCAATGGTCCAGTCGGTGTAATGCGACAGCGCGTTCACCGTCTTGATCGCCATCATCGGGCCTTCGAAGGTTGACATACCGTAGAACGAAACCGAAACAATCAAAAACTTGAGTATCGGATCAGTACGCAGTTTTTCCCAGGCACCTGAAAGCGTCATAATACCGTTGATCATGCCACCCCAGGACGGTGCCAGCAATATCAGTGAGAACACCATGCCCAGCGACTGGGTCCAGTCAGGCAGTGCGGTGTAATGTAAATGATGCGGCCCGGCCCAGATATAGGTGAATGAAAGTGCCCAGAAATGCACGACTGAAAGTCGGTAAGAATACACCGGACGCTCAGCCTGCTTGGGAATGAAATAATACATAATGCCAAGAAAGCCAGCAGTGAGAAAGAAACCGACTGCGTTATGACCGTACCACCATTGCACCATGGCATCCTGGACACCGGAATAGGCTGAATACGATTTCATCAACGACACCGGTACTGCCGCGCTGTTCACCACATGCAGCATCGCCACAGTGAGGATAAACGCGCCGAAGAACCAGTTGGCCACGTAAATGTGCTTGATACGGCGTTTGAAAATCGTACCGAAGAAAACATAGGCATAACACAACCAGACCACCGTGATCAAAATATCAATCGGCCATTCCAGTTCGGCGTATTCTTTGGACGAGGTATAGCCTAGCGGCAGACTGATCACAGCGCTGAGTATCACTGCCTGCCAGCCCCAGAAGGTAAAGGCCGCCAGCTTGTCCGATATCAGGCGGACATGACAGGTGCGCTGCACCACATAATATGAAGTGGCAAACAGCGCCGAACCACCAAAAGCAAAAACCACCGCATTGGTGTGCAGGGGTCGCAGACGACCAAAGCTCAGCCAGGCGATGTCAAAGTTCAGTGCTGGCCAGGCCATCTCGGCGGCGATATACACCCCGACCAGCATACCAACAATACCCCAGACCACCGTCATCACGGCAAACTGGCTCACCACTTTATAGTTATAGGTCATAGCCTGCTCTGTCATAGGTTTTATCCTTTCAGCGTTCAATCAGGTTTCTGGGTTGCAGATTATATTAGAAAATAATTATATTTGCATGCATCAATGTAAGTTCAAAACTGCTATTGCACTAATCAATAAATTTTGGCGCAAAGCCCGAGCCCCACAAAATAGCCGTGGCCGCCAGCACAGTCACCAATGTGACCAGACCCACTGCCAGCACCGCGCTGGAAAACAAAAAACCACGCTCTTCCGATATCTCCATCATGATCGGCACCCCGGTATACAGCAGGTACACCGAATAGGCCAGCGCTGGCAGGCCGACCAGAAAATTCAGCCAGAGAATCGGAAATAGCTCAAAAACTCCCACCAGAAACATCGGTGTGGCGACATAGGCCGCCAGCGAGATACAACGTGGCAGGATCTGGGTAGTACCATAGGTTTTACCCATCCAGTGAATCATGAAACCCACCGAAAAAACACCGATCAGCATCACCAGATAATAGGCCAGCGCGATCATCAGAGCGCTATCGGGGGAAAGCTTGATCGCCTCGCGGCCACCGATTTCCCAGCCAAATAAAGTGGTGCCAAAATACCCTGAAACTGGCGGTATCGCCGCTAACACAAGAACATACGAGCAATAACATTTACCGATGGTGCATTTTTCGTCACGGATTTTATTCCATTCGTCGCCAGGACTGGTGAGCAGCCCATAGATATGGGAAAGCATCTTCATACAAATCTTCTCCAATTATCATTGTTGTTTATGAGAGATCAAAATATGAAGTCATAATACTCTGCTAGCCGCCTGGTTCAAGCATTTCTCAATACAGCCCACCCACCCCCGGTACCACCGGTCAGGTAATTTCGGCGTACTTTAGCTGAACCTTGAAGACCCGCGCATGACCTATATCAAATTACCTGCAGCTGCTAAAGCCAACAACGAGACAGCATTTATGCCATGAAGCTTGATTAAGGTCATGAACTTCCGGACTCAAAGCGCCTAAGCTGATACAATGTTTCACTATACCTTAAAGGAAGTTTTGTGGCCGTCAAAACGTATTTAAACCAGGATCTGATTAATCGTTATGATCGCACCGGGCCGCGCTATACATCCTACCCCACCGCTCTGCAATTCAGTACTGCCATTGGTTCACACGACTATACCGACTGGGTCGCACAAAGTAATGATGACCCCATCCCGGGTTCGCTGTCACTCTACTTCCACATCCCATTTTGCAACACGATTTGCTACTACTGCGGCTGCAGCAAGATTGTCACCAAAGACAAGAGCAAAACCAGCTCCTATGTGAGGCTGCTACAACGCGAAATCGCATTACAGGGCTCGCTGTTTGATCGTGATCGAAAAGTCACCCAGATGCACTGGGGTGGCGGAACGCCAACCTTTTTACAGGATCAGGAAATTGAACAAATTTTAAATACAACAGCAAAACATTTCACCATGAGTGAATCTGAAGGTGAATACAGCATCGAGGTCGATCCACGCACAGTCACCCCGGCGAGGCTCATGCTATTGCGATCCTTCGGCTTCAATCGCATCAGTTTCGGGGTACAGGATTTTGACCACGATGTTCAGCAGGCTGTGAATCGCGTACAGGATAAACAATTGGTGCTAGCCAACATCAAGGCCGCCAAAGACCATGATTTTCATTCAATTAATATCGATCTGATGTATGGTCTGCCAAAACAAACCACAAAAAGTTTTGCAGATACCCTGGAGCAGATTATTACCGCCGATCCCGATCGTATCGCGGTTTATAATTACGCACATATGCCCGAGTTATTCAAACCGCAACGCAGAATCGAGGCGGACGATTTACCCGATCCCATGATCAAACTCGAGTTGCTGCAGCTGGCGATCGATCGTCTCCAGCAAGCAGGTTATGTTTACATTGGCATGGATCATTTCGCCAAAGCCAGTGACGACCTGGTCAAAGCGCAAAACAACGGAACTCTGCAACGAAATTTTCAGGGCTATTCTACCCACGCTGACTGTGACATTGTTGCCATGGGCATTACCGCCATCAGTCAGATCGGGGACAATTACAGTCAGAATGTTAAATCGCTGGAGGATTACGAATCGGCCCTACTCCTCGAACAAATACCGATATACCGAGGCATCGAGCTTGAATCTGACGATATTTTAAGACGCGAGATTATCAACGAACTGATGTGTAATTTCAGGCTCGACATCAAACATATCGAGGAAAAATGGCGGATAAATTTTAGCCGTTATTTCGACGCTTCGATGATACATCTAAGCAAAATGATGCACGACGGCCTGCTACAAATGACGCCCGAGCTGATCGAGATAACACCCGAAGGACGCTTGCTGGTGAGAAGTATCTGCATGGAGTTTGACCGCTATTTACAGGAACGCCAGCAGGAAGAGCAGTATTCACGGGTCATTTGAAATATGCCGGAAACTTTAAGTTTTACCAACATCCGGCATCCGTTGTCCGCTACTGAATGCCGGTACACGCTCATTTCAAAACAGACCTCGGTGTCATTGTCATTCTGAGCACCAGTGAAGAATCTGATACCACAGTGCCGAGACTCTTCGCTAAGGGCGAATTTGCGTTATTATTTTTTTACCGCTTACGATTTGCACTCACCAACAATCTGCTCAAGTCGTTGCATTTGTCTGATATGAATCCGGCGTCGATCTACATCGATGATACCTTCTTCCTGATAATTCGCGAACAACCGACTCACCGTTTCAACTGCCAGCCCTAAATAATTCGCAATATCCTGGCGCGGCATACTGAGCACAAAATCATCCGCTTTCCAGCGACGCTCTTCCATGCGTCGCGATAAACTCAACAGAAAACTTGCGAGCTTCTCCTCGGCACTCATTTTGCCCAGCATCAGCAGCATGGCATGATCGGTTGTGATTTCCTTACCCATAATACGTCGTATTTGTTTTTGCAACGCCGGTACTTGCTCACAAAGCTGTTCCAGACGACTGACAGGTAGCTCGCAGACGCTGCTGGTTTCCAGGGCAATACAGGCACAGGTATGTTTATCATCGCGGAAACCGTCCAGCCCCACCAACTCACCCGCCAGATGAAATCCGACGATTTGTTCATCACCATTCGGGCTTTCGACCATGGTTTTCAGACTACCTGAGCGCACCGCAAAAATCGATTTGGCCGGGCCACTTTCGCGATACAAATAATCGCCCTTGCGCAAGGGCCGACGCAGCTCTACCACGGCATCCAGACGGTGCAAGTCTTCTTCAGGCATACCATAGGGAAAACACAGCTCGCGCAGATTGCATTGCCCACAGCTCAGCTTGAGGGTATCGAAATTTAGACTAGCTGCTTCATTCATGGCTCACCCTTAAATCTACCTGAAAACAAGTTTATAACATGAATCATGTCCATTTTTCATACATACGATAAACTGGTATTTTTGCACCCAACCTGAATGAGCTCAACTACCCCACAAATCAGCTGTTTTCACTGCCAGCTACCAGTCCCCGCCGGCAGCCACATTTGTGTGGAAATCGACGGTGAAGACCGCGCCATGTGCTGCCACGGCTGCCAGGCGGTGGCCGAAGCCATCGTCAAAGGTGGCATGACTGATTTTTATCGCTATCGCAGCGCCAGCCCGACGCGACCCGAGGAACTGGTTCCGGCATTTCTCGAGCAGCTCAAAGCCTACGATAAACCCATGGTGCAACAGCACTTTATCGAAACCGAGATCAACTCCGAGAGCGCCCCGGGAGCGACTGATATCCGCGAAGTCGCACTCATTCTCGAAGGGATCGTCTGCGCTGCCTGCCTCTGGCTCAACGAACGCCATCTCGGCGCCCTGCCCGGGGTGCTGGCGGTCAGCATTAATTACAGCACGCACCGCGCGCGCGTGCGCTGGGATAACTCAAAAATACAGCTCAGCCAAATTCTCGAAGCCATCAGTCGCATCGGCTATCTCGCGCACCCTTACGACCCTGATCGCCAGCAGGCGATGATCGAGCGCCAGCGCAAAACGCAACTGCGACGCCTCGGCCTGGCCGGGGTACTCGGCATGCAGATCATGATTCTTGCCGTCGCCATGTACAGCGGTGAATGGTGGGGGATAGAAACCGAATTTCTACAGCTATTCCGCTGGCTCAGTTTGCTGGTGTGCGTGCCACTATTATTATTTTCCTCGCGCACGTTTTTTGAATCGGCCTGGCGCGATATTAAGAATCGGCGCGTCGGTATGGACGTGCCGGTCGCACTCGGCATGGGCATTGCCTTTAGCGCCAGCGTATTGCACACCGTGCAGGGCTCGGGCGCGGTGTATTATGATTCAGTCGCGATGTTCACGTTTTTTTTACTGGGCGCGCGTTATTTTGAAATGAGCGCGCGCAAACGCACCGCCGAAGCCACTGAAACTCTACTCAATCTACAGCCGGCAGTCGCCACTAAGCTGATCCACGAAAACGGGGTTGATCAACAGCTCAATATCGCCGTCGCAGAGCTCATCATCGGCGACCGCATTCTGGTGCGCCCGGGCGAAAACATCGCGGTCGATGGCATCGTTATCGACGGTTGCTCGGGGGTCAACGAATCGCTGCTCACTGGCGAGAGCTTACCCGTAATACGCAATATTGGCGACACTGTGATTGGTGGCAGCACCAACACTGAAAGTCCTTTAATTATTCGTGTCCAGAAGATTGGCGATGATACCGTGCTGGCTTCAATACAGCGATTGCTGGAGCAGGCGCAAAACCACAAACCCAATATCGCACAACTCGCGGATCGCATCGCCGCGCGCTTTGTCGCTGTGATTCTAGTGGTCGCCGCCGGCGTCGCATTTTACTGGTGGCAGGCCGACAACCCCGCGTGGTTGCAGATCACGATCGCCACACTGGTGGTCACCTGCCCCTGCGCTTTGTCATTAGCCACGCCGACCGCGATCACCGCTGCCAGTGGTGCGCTGGCGCGCATCGGTGTGCTGAGCAATACTGGCAAGGCACTGGAAACTCTGGCGCGGGTCACCGATTTTGTATTCGACAAAACTGGCACCCTGACCACGGGCAGGTTGACTCTGGTAAAAACACTGGCCCTGGGTAATCGCGATGCAGCAAGCTGTTTAAATATTGCCGCCGCACTCGAAGCCGGTTCAGAACACCCTGCCGCCAAAGGCCTGGTCCGCGCAGCGGGCAGCAGTACCTTGCACGCCAGTGATTTATACAACACTGCGGGTGGCGGCGTTCGCGGAAAAATTGACCATACTGTCTGGTATCTGGGCAGTCTGCATTATATACAAACCGTATGCGCAGCGAGTGTTGCGGATGAACTGTTATTAACCCACGGCATTTCTGAGCTCAGCCTGGTGGCACTCGCCAGCGATGATCAGGTACACGCTGTGTTTGCCCTGGACGACAGGGTGCGCACTGAAACTGCGGAGCTGGTCTCGCAGTTACAAACAAACAACAAAACATTGCATTTATACAGCGGCGATCATCTTGCAATTACACAACGCATCGCCGACGCTCTTGGTATCGAACACGTGCACGCGAACTTAAGTCCCGAAGACAAACTCACCGCCGTCCGTAAGTTGCAACAACAGGGTGCGATCATCGCGATGATCGGTGATGGTATTAACGACGCGCCCGTGCTCGCGGGTGCCGATGTTTCCATCGCCATGGGCAATGGAACTCAACTGGCCGCCGCGAGCGCAGATATGATTTTACTGTCGAATAATATCCTGCATCTCGCCGATGCACACCGCATCGCTCAACGATCATTACGCATTATCCAGCAAAACCTGCTGTGGGCGACTGGCTACAATATTATTGCCATACCAGCCGCCGCCATGGGTTATGTCGCGCCCTGGCTGGCGGCCATCGGCATGTCGGCGAGCTCATTGATTGTGGTGTTAAATGCGCTGCGGCTGACACGGCTGAAATTACAATAATCTTTACACTCAAGTACCAGTGACATACCAATATATCAAACATAAGCCACGGAATGCGCAAAGCACGCAGACAGACAAATCCACAACAAACACTGCGTGCTTTGCGACTTTTGCGGCCTGATTCTGTTTTTTTAAAAACAATCTCCAGACAGTAATCGGTTTATAATCTCAGCATGGATATTATCTATCTGCTCTTACCCATCGTGCTGGTACTGGCCGGCGTCATTGTTGCCGTTTTTTTCTGGGCGGTGAAATCCGATCAGTTCGATGACCTCGAAGGCCCGGCGCATCGCATCCTGATGGACGATGACAACCCCCCGGAGAACAAAAACCCGGGGCATAAAAAATGAGCGGCTATCTTGCCACCGCCTCATTGTTATTATTTTCAGAGTCGCCCGAGTGGCTGCCCGCTGAGGCAACAGCATTTGCGCATCAGCTCAGCGAACTCGGTCTCGCAGGCGAACCCATGGACACAGATCACTACACCGCCGGCGACCGGTTTTTTGACCACATCGCCTTCATGGGCTGCGCGCCCAATATTCGCTTCGCCGCCGAGCCGGACAAGGAAGAATTCAGCCATCTGCGCATACATACATATGAGCACATCACTGCCATGGTGGGTGAACACACACGCGCGCCCAATTGCCCACAGTGCAGAGCAGCCTTTGATTACAAAAAGACAATGCTCGACACGCTGGATAGCGACAGCCGCTGGCAATGCCCACAGTGTCAGCACACTGACGCACCGTGGCAGTATCACTGGCGCAAAGGCGCTGGCTTTGCCCGTGTGTTTATCGAGATCACGGATATTTATCCGAAAGAAGCCATCCCGCAAACTGCCCTGCTGGAAGCATTACGTGATGCTACCGGCACAGCGTGGCGATATTGTTATTTGTTTTGACTGGCCACAGAGGCACAAAGCTCACAGAGATTCTTCAGGCTGTCTCTCGACCACAGGGAGATATCTGCCCGGGCTTGCGAAGATTTCTCCCTGCGGTCGAAATGACACTACCGTATCCTGTTTTTAACTCTGCGCCCTCCTTGATCTCTGTGGCCAATAGCTTTTTAAGCCCCAGCTCAGGCACGACCCACAGAATCCTGTAAAATGCCTGCCACTAACAGATTCTGAACCAGTCACATGAATATATTGATCATCGGCAGCGGTGGCCGTGAGCACGCCCTAGCCTGGAAAGTTGCGCAGTCACCGCTGGCAGATAAAGTCTATGTTGCACCCGGTAACGCCGGTACCGCGCGCGAAGTCAATGTTGAAAACATCGCTATCGCGGCAGAAGACGTCCCTGCGCTACTCGAATTTGCCCAGAGTCACGATATCGGTCTGAGCATCGTCGGTCCGGAAGCACCACTGGTGGCCGGAATTGTCGATGAATTCAACGCTGCCGGGCTAAAAATCTTCGGCCCCAGCAAGGGCGCGGCCCAGCTCGAAGGCTCGAAAGCCTTCACCAAAGATTTTCTCGCCCGCCACCAGATTCCCACCGCCGCCTACGGCAACTTCACCGATGAAGCCGAAGCCATCGCCTATGTGAAACAACAGGGCGCACCGATTGTGATCAAAGCCGACGGCCTCGCCGCTGGCAAGGGCGTAATTCTGGCGCAAACCGAAGCCGAGGCCATCGCCGCGATTAAAGATATGCTGTCCGGCAATAAATTCGGCGATGCCGGTGCTCGCGTCGTGGTCGAAGAATTTTTAGCAGGCGAAGAAGCCAGTTTTATCTGCATGGTCGATGGCAAAAATATTCTGCCCATGGCCAGCTCACAGGATCACAAGGCGCGCGATGATGGTGACCAGGGCCCGAATACCGGTGGCATGGGTGCCTACTCACCCGCACCCGTGGTGACTCCTGAAATGCATGATCGTATTGTTCGTGAAGTCATCGAACCGACGGTCAAAGGCATGGCCGAGGAAGGTAATGCATTCACCGGTTTTCTCTATGCCGGGGTGATGATCAACAGCGCAGGCGTGCCGAAAGTGCTGGAATACAATGTGCGTTTTGGTGATCCCGAAACCCAGCCGATTTTGTTCCGTTTAAAATCTGATCTGGTGCAGCACTGTCTCGACGCCTTGGACAGTAAACTCGATCAGGCACACACCGACTGGGACCCGCGCGTATCACTCGGCGTGGTACTCGCCGCCGGTGGCTATCCAGATGGGTACAACAAGGGCGACATCATCACTGGCCTGGGTAATGCCGACTCGGCCACGGCAAAAGTCTTCCACGCCGGCACCACAGAAAAAGACGGCACGGTCGTAACCAACGGCGGTCGCGTACTGTGCGCAGTAGCGCTGGGTGACAGCGTCACCGCCGCACAGGCGAACGCCTACCGGCTGGTGAAAACCATTCACTGGAATAATATGTATTACCGCCGCGATATCGGTTATCGCGCCATCACCCGAGAGCACGATTGAGCTAGCGAGTTACCGCGACGGCCTTGATTTGTAGATACACTCTGGCGTGCGTTTTCAGACCCAGGTTTACAAATGATTTTTTTGACAAACGCGCCAGAATTAGATCACCGCTGCAATTTGCCTGCAGGATAACTCTGCCGTCGTTCTCATCTGCCCATTCGACAATGGTTCCTTCGAGTATATTCAGGATGCTGGTACTTTCAGGTCGCCTGGTACACAAACTAACATCGCTCGCCACGATGCCGAGCCGAATTTGTTTACCGGCCACGTAGACGCCCGGTATTAAAATGCGATTTCCAGCTGTGGTCTGAATGGTTGTTAAACGGTAATCGCCATCATGTTTAATGACCACGCCTTCGAGCATGGCCGCAGCATTGCGCACATGCGACAGCGGCGACCTGGCATCCACCAGCGCTGTGTGTATATCACCTTTAAATACCGCACGTCCATGCTGTAATACCAGCACGTAATCACACAGTCGCGAGACTTCCTGCAAGCTGTGGCTGACATAAAGCATGGGAATGCTGAGCTCATCGTGAAGCTTTTCCAGATAAGGCAAGATCTCCTGCTTGCGGGCATCATCCAGCGAAGCCAGTGGCTCATCCATTAACAATATATCGGGACTTTTCAGCAGCGCGCGCGCAATCGCAACCCGCTGTTTTTCACCACCGGAAAGCTGGTGCGGTTTACGTTGTACTAAATGACCAATGGCGAGTAATTCCAGCAGATGCTCGCGATCAAGCGCAGGCTCTGATGCTCTGCCCTGACGACGATGCACGCTATAGTCAAGGTTTTTTGCCACTGTCTTATGTGGAAACAAACGGCTGTCCTGAAACACATAACCCAGATTGCGTTTATGCGCCGGGATGTTTTGTTTCGCACTCAACCAGCGTTGCCGGTTCAGGGTAATATCACCAGTCACATCCGTTTCCAGCCCGGCAATACAGCGCAATAGTGTGGTTTTACCCGAACCGGAATGCCCAAAAATACCGAGCACACCGCGCGCAGGAATTTCAAATTCCACCTGCAGCGAAAAACCTTTGCGCTCAAGACAGAGATTACAGTAACCGGCGCTCATGCGCGCACTCGATCACGGTAATTAACAACATACATCGTCAGCATAATGACAAAAGCAAAACTGAGCAGGATAGCCGAGAGCATATGCGCATTGGCGTAATCCAGCATTTCAACATGATCGTAAATCGCGATCGAGATAACGCGAGTTTCTCCAGGAATATTCCCCCCCACCATCAGTACCACTCCGAACTCGCCAAGGGTGTGGGCAAAACCGAGCACCGTAGCGGTGAGAAAGCCACGCCGCGCCAACGGCACTGCGACACTAAAAAAAGCATCCAGCCGACTCGCACCCAGTGTACGTGCGGCCTCCATATAATCTTTGCCAACACCTTCAAACGCACTCTGTAGCGGCTGCACCACAAACGGAAAACTATACAGTACAGAAGCAATGACCAGACCGGTAAAACTAAACGTCAAGGTAGTACCCGTCAGCTCAAGCCACCAGCCACCAATCAAACCCTGTGGACTTAGCAGAATCAGCAGATAAAAGCCCATCACTGTAGGCGGCAGCACTATCGGCAGGGCGACCAGAGTTTCAATCACCGGCCTGAGCTTAAAACGAGTGTTAGCCAGCCACCAGGCAATGGGTGTGCCCATCAGTAACAAAATCAGCGTGGTTAATGCGGCCAGCTTAATCGTGAGTATGAGCGGTGTTAAACTGGCGAACGCTTGCATGACTGAGTCTCAGACCTATAGCGTGCTATCAGAACAGGTCGTAACCGCTGTCACGGATGATAACGGCAGCCTGAGCTGATTGCATAAACTTCCAGAATGCCAGAACGGCGGGTTTGTTATATGCTGTTTTGAGCAACAGCATTTTTTGTTTAATGGGGTCGTATAGATCGTCGGACACTGGCCACTTACAGGCAAAGTGAATACCCCGGTCACTGACCAGCAGGGATCCGGCAACAAACCCGGCATCCGCACTTTTACTGATGACAAATTGCAGGGTCTGTGCAATATTTTCACCTGTCACCAGTTTGGTTTGCAGTTTATTCCAGACTTTGAGATCTTGCATCACCTGCTGTGCCGCCTTACCATACGGCGCGATAGCCGGGTTAGCGATCGCGAGGTGGTGTAAGCGATCACTGTACAACACATCTCTACATTCTTGATCAGGAGTCTGATTGGAGATAAAAACCAGCTTACCCAGTGCATAAATACGCGAGTACTCACTACCTGCCAGACCGGCCTGAATAATTCTATCGGCATGGATTTCGTCTGCAGCAAGGAAAATGTCGAATGGTGCGCCATGCATTATCTGCGCATACAGTTTACCGGTAGACGCATTACTGATCTTGAGCGAATGACCGGTGGCGGCTTCAAACGCCACCGATAAATCCTGTATAGTTCGACTAAAATTACTCGCAACTGCGATATTTACCGTGTCAGCCTGTGCAACCGACAGAGTTGCGACAAAAAATAACAAACACCAGATGCCGGATTTTATTTTCGTTGTAGCTAACACCTATAGACCTGAATGCATCATTAATAACTTAGATCAGCCTTTCATCGAATCGAAGAAGTCATTGTTGGTCTTGGTATTTTGCAGCTTGCTCATCAGGAATTCGATGGCACCAATTTCATCCATGGGTTGCAATAATCTACGCAAAATCCACATCTTCTGTAATTCATCTGGTTTGGTCAGCAGTTCTTCGCGGCGGGTACCAGAACGATTGATGTTAATCGCAGGGAAAATACGTTTTTCAGTAATACGACGATCAAGATGAATTTCCATATTACCTGTGCCTTTGAATTCTTCATAAATCACTTCGTCCATCTTGGATCCGGTGTCGACCAGCGCGGTGGCGATAATGGTAATGCTGCCGCCTTCTTCGATATTACGCGCGGCACCGAAGAAACGTTTTGGGCGATGCAGGGCGTGGGCATCGACACCACCGGTGAGCACCTTGCCCGAAGATGGAATCACGGTGTTGTAGGCGCGCGCCAGACGGGTGATGGAATCGAGCAAAATCACCACGTCTTTTTTATGCTCGGCGAGGCGCTTGGCTTTCTCGATCACCATCTCCGCGACCTGGACGTGACGAGTGGCAGGCTCGTCAAAGGTGCTCGACACCACTTCGCCGCGCACACTGCGCTGCATTTCGGTAACTTCCTCCGGACGCTCGTCGATCAGCAACACAATAAGCACGCATTCAGGATGATTGGCTGCAATCGACTGCGCGATATTGCTCATCATCATGGTTTTACCGGCTTTCGGTGGCGACACAATCAGCCCACGCTGGCCTTTGCCAATAGGCGAAGTGAGATCGATAATACGTGCGGTAATGTCTTCGGTGCTGCCGTTGCCGCGCTCCATAATCAGTCGTTCGTTGGGGTGCAGCGGGGTCAGATTTTCAAACGCGACTTTGTTGCGTGAGTTTTCCGGGGTATCAAAGTTGATGGTATCCACTTTGAGCATGGCGAAATAGCGCTCGCCTTCTTTCGGTGGTCTGATTTTGCCGGCGATGGTGTCACCGGTGCGCATATTAAAGCGCCGAATCTGACTGGGTGATACATAGATATCATCTGGACCGGCAAGGTAAGAGCTGTCG
Organism: Gammaproteobacteria bacterium; assembly: GCA_030148865.1. Classification (GTDB taxonomy): domain Bacteria; phylum Pseudomonadota; class Gammaproteobacteria; order SZUA-229; family SZUA-229; genus JASBSR01. The sequence goes on along the minus strand of JASBSR010000010.1, from coordinate 94,966 downwards.
GCGGCGCGCAAAAATCCAAATCCGTCCTGGAGAATTTCCAGCACGCCATCGCCAAAAATATCTTCGCCTTTTTTGGCGTGGCCCTTGAGGATGGAAAAAATAATATCCTGTTTTTTGGTACGGGCCACATTATCAAGTTTCAATTCTGTGGCAATGTCAAGAAGCTCCTGAACGGGCTTCTGTTTGAGTTCGGTCAGATTCATAGGCTGGTTTTCTGGTTGAGGTCTAGTTAATTTCTACTACAGGGTTGGAAAGTATTGTTATATTCTCCCGGCCAGAGAGACCGGGAGTCTTCGCAAGAATACGACGTGAGGGTAAAATCGCACACGACTGGCCAGGCCGTCGCGTGCACCTGCGCGTTCTCGCTTATAAATTGCTGTCGATAAATGCTGTCAGCTGCGACTTGGACAGAGCGCCGACCTTGGTCGCTTCGACTTCACCGCCTTTAAACAAAATCAGAGTCGGGATACCACGGATCCCAAACCTGGGCGGTGTCTGCGGATTCTCATCAATATTTAACTTGGCGATCTTAAGTTTGCCGGCATAGTCGCCGACAATGTCTTCCAGAATCGGGGCGATCATTTTGCAGGGTCCGCACCATTCAGCCCAGTAATCTACCAATACAGGCACGTCAGACTGTAGTACTTCTGCTTCAAAACTGTCGTCTGTAACGTAAGAAATCTGGTCACTCACCTTGTTATTGCCTCCGAAAAATTTAACTGAAAATGCCTGACTGCAGAATAATCTGTTGGCTAATCAAATGGTGGTTGTGTTGCAGGTCGGGACTGGGCTGTAAAATCTGGAAATGATGTTTGCGGCTATCTTAGACTATTTTGAAACTTTGTACAGCCCTGATTGAAAAAATTTCTTTGCCAGAACGCGCCATTTCTGGCATAAATTGCTGACGCAATCACTCCGCTAAAAACCATCAAAATCAGTTCTTTAAACCGCATAACTCGCGTTTATCGCGGATGCAGGGTATGCTACGCACCATGAGTGAACACCACCTGACTGAAACCCGTTTTGCTGACCTGCCGATAGACCCCAGAATTCTGCACGGACTCAACGATACCGGATTTGAATTTTGTACCCCGATCCAGGCTGAAAGCCTGCCGATAGCGCTCACCGGCAAAGACGTAGCTGGCGAAGCTCAGACCGGCACCGGTAAAACCGCCGCTTTCCTGGTCGCCTGTTTTCATGAGCTGCTAAAAAACCCGGCGCCTGAATCCCGCAAGAGCAACCAGCCGCGTGCATTATTGCTGGCACCGACACGCGAGCTCGCGATTCAGATCCATAAAGATGCGCTCGCTATTGGCAAACATACTGGCCTCAGCTTTGGCCTCGCTTATGGTGGCACCGGCTATGAACAGCAGCGCGCAGACATCGCCGCTGGCGTCGACCTGCTGATCGGTACCCCCGGGCGCATTATCGATTATTTCAAACAGGGTATTTTTGATCTCAAGTTCTGCCAGGTGGTGGTGCTCGACGAAGCCGACCGCATGTTCGATCTCGGTTTCATCAAGGACATTCGCTATTTGCTGAGACGCTGCCCCGATCCTGAAAAACGACTCAGCCTGTTATTTTCTGCAACGCTGTCGCACCGTATTTCCGAGCTCGCCTACGAGCACATGAACAAGCCAGAAGAAGTCCGGATCAAGGCCAACACCAAAACCGCTGATAAAGTAAAACAAACCGTGTTTTACCCGGCCAACGATGAAAAAATTCCGCTGTTGCTGGGCCTGATGCAAAAATTGCAGCCCCAGCGCAGCATTATTTTTATTAACACCAAGCGCGTTGCTGACCGTGTTTATGAATGGCTGGCGGGCAATGATCATAAATCTGCCCTGCTCTCGGGTGATGTGCCGCAGACAAAACGCCAGACGCTACTGAAGCGGTTTCAGGATGGCGAATTCAATATTCTGGTGGCCACCGATGTTGCCGCCCGCGGCCTGCACGTGCCCGAAGTCAGCCACGTCTTTAATTTTGATCTACCGCAGTCGGGCGAAGATTATGTGCATCGTGTCGGGCGTACCGCGCGTGCCGGCGCCAGTGGTGCCGCGATCAGCTTTGCCTGCGAAGATTATGCGCACTATCTGATGGATATCGAAGAATACATCGGTCATCGCATCAACAACGAAGCAGTGACCAGCGAATTACTCATAAAGCCCAAACCACCGATCGCGCGTATTCATCGCCCACGTCCTGATCACAAGGGGGGTAAATCCGGTGGCCGTTCAGGTGAGCGTAATCGCAGCCGCCGACCGCCGAACAAGTCCAGAAATCGCGCTAGTAGTTCGTAACTAATGAGTCTGCTAATGGACGCAAATACACGCGAATGTTTTTTGCGCCTACGGCGCCGGGGTTTAACAATTAATTGCTTTTAGTTTTTATTTGCGTGTATTTGCGTCCATTAGCGGACTGAAGCTTTAGTTTCGAGAACACATCCTCAGCAATCGCCAGCGCGGTTTCGACATTTTCTGCCAGCACATTGAAATGCCCCATCTTGCGCCCCGGGCGGGCGTGGTGCTTGCCGTATAAATGCAGCTTCACCGCGGGCTGCCGCAAAATCAGATTCCAGTCCGGCTCCCAGAGATCACCTAACATATTTACCATCACCACCGGCGATAACAGACGCACATCACCGGGTGGCAAACCACACATCATGCGTACCTGCTGCTCGAACTGTGAAGTGACGCAGGCATCTTTGGTGTAATGACCACTGTTGTGCGGTCGCGGTGCCATTTCGTTGAAATATAAAGTACCGTCTTTGGCAACAAAAAACTCGACCGCCAGTACGCCGGTGTAATCCAGTGCCTCGGCGAGCTGTAATGCCTGTACCCGCGCCTGTTCAGTAATTGTTGTATCAACGCGCGCCGGCACGATACTGAGATGCAACACGCCATTGCGATGCTGATTTTCTGCTACCGGGAAACAGCAGGCTCCGTTAGCATTGCGCGCCACAATGGCCGAGACTTCCAGCGCGAGATCGATTTTTTTCTCGAGCACACATTCGACGCCGGCCATGTTCTGCCAGGCCGCACGTAACTCAGCTTCGCTGGTGACCATCGCCTGGCCCTTGCCGTCATAGCCCAGAGTGGCACTTTTTAAAATCGCCGGCAGACCGATAGCTTTGAGTGCGGTCGCTAAATCTGCTTCGCTTTTCAGTGCACAATACGGCACCGGCAACAGACCGGCATCTGCCGCATAGCGTTTTTCACGATTACGATTTTGCGCAACTTCCAGTGCTTCAGGTGCCGGGAATACCGGGCACTGTGCCACCAGATAACGCAGGCTGGCGGCCGGTACATTTTCAAATTCAGTGGTCACCACATCACACAGCTCGGCGAGACGATCGAGTGCAGCGGTGTCGTCAAATTGTGCCTGAATATGGTGATCGGCGGTACGCCCGGCCGGACTGCCGGGGTCAGGATCAAGCACCGCGAGCTGATAACCCAGGGTGCGCGCCGTGACACAAAACATGCGACCCAGCTGGCCGCCGCCCAGTACCCCCAGCGTCGCTCCCGGCAGCACCTGCATGTTCAGGCTCAGCCCTGCGGCGGCACGTGCATGGCCAGCACAGTCGCCTGCTGCTGGCTGCGAAAATCATCCAGCCTGGCGGCCAGCTCAGCATCGTGCACCGCAAGCATAGCAATGGCATAGAGCGCAGCATTGGCGGCACCGGCTTCACCAATGGCAAAGGTGGCCACCGGGATGCCTTTGGGCATTTGCACAATCGAAAGCAGGGAGTCCATGCCTTTGAGATATTTCGATGGCACCGGTACACCCAGCACCGGCACCGTCGATTTGGAGGCCAGCATCCCCGGCAAATGTGCGGCACCACCCGCGCCGGCGATAATGCAGGCAAGGGCATTGTCACGCGCGCTGGCAGCGTATTCGAACAGCAGATCGGGAGTACGATGCGCCGAAACCACCCGCGCCTCATAGGCCACGCCGAAGGCTTCGAGCTGTTTTACCGCGTGTTCCATCACCGGCCAGTCACTCTGACTGCCCATCACCACGCCTATTTTCAATGCTGCCATCTGTCGAAGCCTCCCGTGGAGGAAAAACCGGGCATTTTATACGAAAATCCATCGAATGACAGAGCCCTTCAAACTAATGCACCAAATTATTCTCGGAACATTATGAGGTCAAAATACATCAATCGCGTATCTTTGCCCTCATCTTTACTCGACGAAAACTCAAAACCATTTTTCTCATAAAATTGTATCGCATGCTGATATGCATCAACAATGATGAATCTACAGCCTGTTTTGTTGCCATGAGTAAATGAATACTTGATCGCGCCCATCAGGCGAGTGCCGATACCATGTCCCGCGTATTGCTTTGATACCGCAAACCTCCCGGTTTTTACAGCAGGCATACCGGAGTATCGCTTACTCAGTGATAATCACTCACGTAACAGCTTAAAGCCTGTAAGTGAAGTATCTTCTCTGCGCATAGAACATTGGACACACAGTAATATGCGGCACTCTCATCGCCTTTATACAGTGCATAGCTAACAGCAACCAACTCATTGCAAGCATGAATCGAATCTTGTAAGAAATAACCGTTTAGATCAGGGTGCCCGCAATCAAACGAAGGCCGCGGCTCAATTGGGTCGAGCCTGACTAAGAAATCGTCTGACGACAAAGGTTAGCTTACCCTTTTCGCAAACCCAAAAGTTTCATACGCTGATTTCGCACGCTCAATTTCTTCACGCGAGGCTTTGCGTTTTTCATTCTGCTTGATGGCTTTTTCGAAACGCATCGCATCCTTACCTCTGATGTCTTTTGCCATGATGGTCTCTCTAGTTTTAGATTACGCGCTTTTGTCCTTCTAAACGCTGTGAAATGCGACATCGAATATCTAAATATACCGATATCAGGCATATGCCACTATACCTGATTCCCTTAAAAACGCTTCAGTGACTCAATTCAGGTTCAAATTGTAGTAAACAGGTGCTGCAAATTAATATGTGGATGGTCACTATTTAACCAATAGGCGAGTACAGTGGTGCCTGAAATGAATCTCTGTTGCAAGTCAGTGCGACTCGCAGAGCAGGGGGCAAAGCACTCCGCTTAAACGACCACTACCACCAACCAAAGCAGTGCTGAAAAATATGGTGGTTATGGGTGGACTTGAACCACCGACCCCAGCATTATGAATGCTGTGCTCTAACCAACTGAGCTACATAACCATGGTTTTGAAGGGCGCAGATTCTGGCCTGTCGAGGACGAATTGTCAATAAACTCGAAGCCCTGCCCACGCCTTTATACATTAAAGCGGAAGTGCAGGACATCACCATCCTTGACGACGTATTCCTTGCCCTCGACACGCAGCTTACCGGCTTCTTTTGCGCCCTGCTCGCCATTGTGGGCAACGAAATCCTGATACGCGATGGTCTCGGCGCGGATAAAGCCTTTTTCGAAATCGGTGTGGATCACCGCCGCGGCTTTCGGCGCGGTCGCACCAGTCGCCACCGTCCAGGCGCGCACTTCTTTCACCCCGGCGGTGAAATAGGTCTGCAAACCCAGTAGCGAATAACCGCCGCGAATTACCCGATTCAGACCCGGCTCTTCCAGCCCCAGAGATTCGAGAAACTCAGTGCGCTCGGTGTCATTGAGTTCAATCAGCTCGGCTTCGATCGCGGCGCATACCGGTACCACCACGGCACCTTCTTCAGCCGCGTGCGCCTGAACAGCGTCGAGAAATGCATTATTCTCAAAACCATCTTCGCTGACATTGGCGATATACATCACCGGTTTCAGGGTCAGCAGATGGAACTCGTACAGATCCGCCAGCTGCTCTTTACTGAGCGCCATGGCACGGACCGGTTTGCCAGTATCAAGCTGCGCTTTAATTTTTTCCAGCAGTTCGAGTTTTGCCTTTGCCGATTTCTCGCCGCTTTTAGCGACGCGATTCATGCGATAAATGCCTTTCTCGATACTTTCCAGATCGGCGAGCGCGAGTTCGGTGTCGATGATTTCTATATCGAACAGCGGATTAATTTTGCCGGCCACGTGCACAATGTCATCGTCTTCAAAACAGCGCACGACGTGCGCGATGGCATCGGTTTCGCGAATATTGGCGAGAAACTGATTGCCCAGACCTTCACCTTTAGACGCACCTTCGACCAGCCCGGCAATATCGACGAATTCCATAGTGGTCGGCACCACGCGCTGCGGTTTGACGATCTCAGCCAGTTTATCGAGCCTCGGATCCGGGACTTCGACAATACCGACGTTTGGCTCGATGGTGCAGAATGGATAATTTTCCGCCTGAATACCGGCTTTGGTCAGGGCATTAAACAGAGTGGACTTGCCGACATTAGGCAAACCGACAATACCGCATTTGAATCCCACGTTTACCTCGAACTATGTAATTGTTGCATCGCCTGTTCCCAGGCGGCGTCTGCCACCAGTGGCATGACTTTGACTGCATCGCTAATCGCATCATCAATGCGTTGACGATCTTCCGCCAGTGCACGGTGTAGCACATAATCGGCCACTTGCGACTTATGCCCGGGGTGACCGACACCAAGACGCAGGCGCTGAAAATCTTTGGTGGCAAGACGATTTGCAATATCGCGCAGGCCATTATGACCCCCGTGACCACCACCCGTTTTTAAACGCGCAGCACCTGCATCAAGATCGATTTCATCGTGCGCCACCAGCAGGTTCTCAGGTTTGAGTTTGTAAAACGAAAGCAGACTCTGCACAGCAAGACCGCTGAGATTCATGAAGGTATCGGGTTTTAATAACCAGATGTCGTGGCCATGAATACTGATGCGCGCAACGTCGCCACGAAATTTTTTATCCGGACTAAATACACCGCCATACGCTGCGACCAGTTCATCCACAAACCAAAACCCGGCGTTGTGCCGGGTTTCAGAGTACTGTGCGCCGGGGTTGCCGAGACCTGCAATGGCTTGTATGTCGATTGTCAGTGCAGCCACGGAAACTCCGGATATGCGTCGCTAGTGGTTAGCGCTCAACTACCAGCGATTACTCGCTATCTTTGTCATCAGTCGGTTCAGCAGCAGCGGCATCATCACCTTCAGCAGCAGACGCTTCATCGTCTACTTCTTTCTCAACCTTACGGGCGTGAATATTGGCGATCGCAGAATCATGATCTTCACCGTGCTTCAGTGCCAGCGATTCAACCCCGGTTGGCAATTTAACGTCAGACAAATGCACGATGTCGCCAAGATGTAACTGTGAGAGATCGACTTCGATAAATTCCGGAATATCTTTCGGCAAACACTCGACTTCGATTTCCATCACCACGTGGCTGACTGCACCACCTTCAGTTTTAACACCTGGAGACTGTTCTTCACCAATGAAATGCAACGGTACGTGCACATGCACAACTTTCCTGGCGTCGACGCGCATAAAATCCATGTGCATAATGTCAATCTTGTAAGGGTGATGTTGCAAATCACGCAGTAACACGTCTTCTTTTTTACCTGCTACGTTCAGCGACAACACCTGTGAATACAGGGCTTCGTTGGGCAGCACGTACTGCACATCTTTCTGTTCCAGCATGATGTTCTGTGGCTCTCTATCGGAACCATAGACAATCGCTGGTATTTTATTGGCATGACGCAGGCGGCGGCTCGCACTCTTCCCCATTACGTCACGCGTTTCAGCGTTAAGTTCAATACTCATAACAATCTCCAAAACTCGTCTTTATCTCAGCCTCAATTACGCCGAGAGACGATATTAAAAAACCTCCCCGCGACCAGGGAGGTATCGATCTGTGACGTATCACAGTTTTTTTAAATCAGCACCAGACTAATCAGCACTACGCCGTTTAAAAATTCTTGGTTAATCACCCGCAGGTAATCAATCGATATACATTTCGCTCACAGATTCTTCGTCATGAATCCGGCGTATGGTTTCAGCCAGCATGGTGGCAATCGACACCTGTCGAATGCGGCCACAGGCCTGAGCGGCTTCACTGAGTGGAATCGTGTCGGTCACGACCAGCTCATCCAGCACTGAGGCCTTAATATTTTCTATCGCATTACCCGAGAGCACAGCATGCGTGCAATACGCAGAAACACTGACAGCGCCGTTGTCTTTCAGTGCGCCGGCGGCTTTACACAGCGTGCCAGCGGTATCGACCAGATCATCGACCAGTACGCAGTTCTTGCCTTCGACTTCACCGATGATGTTCATCACCTCGGCGACATTGGCTTTCGGTCGACGTTTGTCGATGATTGCCAGCTCGGCATCACCGAGACGTTTGGCGAGCGCGCGAGCGCGAACCACACCACCGACATCGGGCGACACGACTAATAAATCCGAGTGCGCTTTTTGCCAGACATCGGCGAGTAAAATCGGCGATGCGTATACATTATCGATCGGGATATCAAAAAACCCCTGAATCTGGTCGGCGTGCAGATCCACTGTCAGCAAACGACTCACCTTGACGCTGGCCAGCATGTTCGCCACCACTTTCGCGGTAATCGGCACCCGCGCCGAACGCGGTTTGCGATCCTGCCGTGAATAACCGTAATACGGAATCACTGCGGTGATGCGTTTCGCTGAAGCGCGCCGCATGGCATCGATCATCACCATCAGCTCCATCAAATTATCATTGGTGGGCTGGCAGGTCGGCTGGATCAGAAACACGTCGCGTCCGCGCACATTTTCCATCACCTCGATACAGATCTCACCATCACTAAATCGTTCGACACTGATTTTGCCCAGAGACGTGTTGAGTCGCTTCGCGATATTCAGTGCCAGATCAGGATTTGCATTACCTGCAAATATTCTTAGCTGACTTTCGTCGGTGCTCACCATAAGTCTCGCGTCTTGTGTTGCTAAAAGAGAATGTACTCTTACAATCAATCTGGCACTGCTGTTCGATCTGGCTGGGCCGGGAGGATGACTCCGGGCTCATGCCCTCCGCCCTGCGGGCCAGCCTTCGGCTGTTCTGATTTGCTCCCGGCAAATCAGTCGAACCGCTCTATTATTCCGGAGCTTCGAACCCTCCCGGCTTACCCGCTAGCTTCGTAGTCATTTCACTCGAATCTGGCATTTCTCTATTCTCTTTGGCTGGGCCGGGAGGATTCGAACCTCCGGATGCCAGGATCAAAACCTGGTGCCTTACCGCTTGGCGACGGCCCAATGTATACAACTCTTTAACACTCCCACTCCGGGTGGATTATGTCGGGCTGCGCTTTGCACATTCTGACTTGCTCCCGGCAAATCAGTACTCCGGACTATCCCTGCCCTTCGCCCTTCGGGCCGTTGTTTAGTGAGCGTTCTGTCGCTCCCGGCGAATTTGTCGAACCTGCCTGAAAAAGTCAGGATCAAAACCTGGTGCCTTACCCCATAAATATAGAGTCGCGACGGCCCAATAATAGTACGAACTCATTGCTCGCGGTGCATAAACCGTAGCAGCGGTGACTGGTTACAGCCCCTGGCGACAAATGATGACCAGTGCGCATAGTCACTATTTTTTAGCTCGGCCCGCACTCTTTGTGCATCGACTGCTGACTCAAATTCGGCAAATACCGAGGCACCGCTGCCACTCATGCGTGCCTGCGCGTGTGTCGCCAACCAGGCCAGCGCCTGCCTGACTTCAGGATAACGCTTCGCCACCACGGCTGTGCACACATTATCCCAGCTGCGCGCAAAAAGGTCGCATATTTTGATGGGTGGACTATCCCGTGTCAATTCAGGATCTGCAAAGATTTCGCCAGTGGCAACCGATATCGGCGGGCTAATCACTAAATACCAGGGCTGTTCCAGTTCGATGGGGGTCAGGCGCTCACCCACGCCCTCGCCAAAGGCGGCCAGGCCATGAACAAAAACCGGCACATCGGCACCTAACTGCAGGCCAAGCTCGGCAAGTTGTTCATGGCTCAGCTCCAGCCGCCAGAGCCGGTTGAGCGCGTGCAGGCAGGTGGCCGCGTCTGAACTGCCGCCGCCGAGCCCGCTGCCCATGGGCAGGCGTTTACGAATTTCGATGTCAGCACCCTGTTCATAACCGGCAGTCTGCTGCAGCAATCGGGCCGCGCGCCAGATCAGATCCTGCTCCGGCTGGACTCCGGGGTTACCACTAAGCCGGATGCTCGGATCGGCGCGCGGGCTGAAACTCAGTTCATCGCCGACGTCCAGAAACTGAAATACTGTCTGTAATTCGTGATAGCCATCGCTACGACGACCCGTGATATGCAGCATTAAATTGAGTTTTGCCGGTGCCGGCCAGCGCTCGGGCTGTGCGGCGCTCATGGTTCGAAGGCAGGTAAATCACGCAGCTGCCAGGTGCGAAGGATCAGCCGGATCATGAGTTCGGGCTGATCGGCGCGCGACAAAAAAAATGCATGCGGCAGTTCGATGCCGTCGACCGTACGATAGCGCGTCATTTCCACCCGCCAGCCCTGTTGCTGAAAAATATATAAATGGCCCCGCTCATCCCACAGCAGATCACGCGCAGTTTTGCCGGGAAGACCCCGCAGCCAGCGTTGCAAACTGGTCAGCGGCAGGCTCACACCCAGGGTCTCGGCAAACAGCTGCTGCGCGCTGGCGGCTGTGTGCAGCCCGCCATCGGCGCTGCGCATGCGAACGCCATCGGCATCGCCATCGATAAAGAATGCGCCCTGACCCATGGCTGCCAGCACACGAATCTGGTAATGCCCGGCCTGCTGATTCCACAGCACATCGAGACTACCACCCTGGCTTGCAGTGCTCACACCGAGCCGGCCCTGTACATACCACGCATCAATCGCCTCGAGCTGGGCGCTGCGCGCCGTCCAGTCAGCGGGCATGACTGCACTGCGTTCACTCAGATGCCCGCAGCCGCTGACTATCAGCACGACCCAGAGCAGAAATAGCTGCCAGCCACGCTGACGACAGAATTCCATACCGGGCTTCAAAACTTGAATCGTTTCAGAGTTTCCACTAGCACCGGATGTTTAGCATCGAGTTCACGACCGCGCTTCCAGATTTGCTTTGCCTTGTCGCGCTGATTATTTTCCCACAGTACTTCACCATAATGCGCCGCGATCTCAGCATCTTCGAGTTTGGCAAAGGCCTGCCCCAGCCATTTCAGCGCCTCGTCCATTTTGCCCAGGCGATAGCTCACCCAGCCCAGACTGTCGAGGATGGCCGGATCATCCGGCACCAGCTCGGCCGCGCGCTTGATATAGCCCAGCGCTTCTTTGAGCCGCGTAGTGCGATCGGCCAGAGTGTAGCCCAGTGCATTCAGAGCATTGGCGTTTTCCGGCTCGGTGGACAGCACTTTGAGCAAATCCGCCTCGGTGATGTCGACGCGATCGACTTTTTCCGCGAGCAGCGCGCGCGCATAAAGCAGATCCGGGTCGTCAGGTTTCTGGATTAAAGCCCGGCTGTACATTTCGAAACCTTCTTTATAACGATGCAGCTGGCGCAAAATTTCTCCTTCGGCGAGATACACTCGTACCCGCCGCGACCAGTCGCTCTGTTGCTCGGCCAGCGCTTCGAGCTGTTGCATGCTTTCCTGTTCGCGACCCAGCTGCGCGAACAGGGCGGCAATCCGGATTCTGGAATCAAACGCATAGTCGCCGCTGGTGACGCGTAGATAGTACGAAATCGCGCGTTTTTTCTGTTCCTGGCTCTGCGCGATGCGGCCCAGATAATAGTTCGCGACATCGACTCGCTGGTCGAGTTTGAGCAGCTTTTGCAAATGCTGCTCAGCCTGTTTCATATCGCGGGTATCAATGTAAAGCAGGGCGAGACTGAGCAGCACATCAGCGTTATCAGGCTGTTGCTTGTATAAGGTTTTGAACTCGGCGCGCGCTGGTTCAAGTTTTTTCTGCGCCACCAGCAGACGCGCATACTGCAAACGCAGCGCAGCATTTCTGGGTTGCTGTTTGAGCAGATCAGACAGGACTTTAGTCGCGGCATCGGCGTGACCCTGTGCCAGCAGAATTCTGGATTTAATCAAATACACATCGTCCAGCATGGGATCGACTTTCAGTACCTTGTCGATCAGAGCCAGGGCAGCATCATAGTGACCCGTTTGCGCTTCGAAACGCGACTGCAGCACCAGCATGTGCAAATTACGCTCGCCCAGCTGCTGATTCAGGGTCACCAGTAGTCCCAGCGAGGCTTCAGCATCGGTTTCTTTTTGCAGCATGGTTTTCACCACCAGTGCTTTGGCGCGATCATCGTCACCGGTGCGGTCGAGTACCCGGGTCAGATAATGCGCAGCCTGTTCCGGTTGTTTCAGGCGAAAATAGGTGGTGGCGTACATCCGGTCGATATCATCGTTTTCCGGATCGAGCTGCTGCCAGCGTTTCAGCAATACCAGCGCGCGCTGATACTCACCGGAATACACAGCGATATAGCTGGCGCGCGCCGCAATCCGGGCGTCACGGGTCGCCTCAGCTGCTTTGGCGTAAAACTCGGTGGCAGTTTTGAGATCACCCTGATTGCCAGCAAATTCCGCCGCCAGCAGCTGATATAGCAGCTCACCACTCAGATTCGAAGTTTGCGCACTGGCAGGGTCGGTCACGCTGACAGTGGGTTTGACGCCACTGCTGGCGCAGGCCAGTAGCGCAACAGAAAGGAATACGAGAATACCTGGTCTGCTAACAGCCATTATGGATTGAAAAAATGCCGACAACATGGATGGGTTTGCCTCACTGCGATGATCGATCAATATAAGCTTAAACACATTGTAGCGCGCAAACGCCTCTCTGGGGTATTCCCCATGAACCGGGCTTGAGTTCAACTCATGCATACCGCAAAATTAGCCGTTTTCTTGCCGGCACAATCACTTATGGCCATGCGTCCACCCAGCCTGATTACCTTGGGCCTCAACCACAAAACCGCGCCGGTGGATTTGCGCGAGCGGCTGGCGTTCACCCCGCAGTCGATGCCGGAAGCGCTGTCCCGGCTGTCGCATCTGCCAGGGGTGAGCGAGGCGGCGATTGTCTCGACCTGCAACCGCACCGAGCTATATTGCTGTGTTACCGAAATCAGTGACCGGGCGCTGGTGGAATGGTTCAGCCAGTTTCACGGTCTCAACCTCGAAACCGTGCAAAGTCATCTTTACAGCCTCGATCACGAAGCCACAATTCGCCATGCCATGGAAGTTGCCTGCGGACTCGACTCGATGGTGCTCGGTGAACCCCAGATCACCGGACAGATGAAAGACGCCTATTCCATGGCCAGCCATCAGGGCAGCATCGGTCCGCTGCTGGGCAAATTATTCCAGCACGCCTTCGCTGTCGCCAAGCAGGTGCGCACCGACACCGCGATCGGCTCCAGCCCGGTGTCGGTGGCTTTCGCTGCGGTCAATCTGGCGAAACAGATTTTTGGTGAGCTGAAGAACTCCACCGCACTATTAATCGGCGCCGGCGACACCATCGAGCTCACCGCACGCCATCTCGCGGCGCAAAACATTAAACACATCATCGTCGCCAACCGCAGCGTCGAACGCGCTCAGCATCTCGCCGAACAATTCAATGGCGAAGCCATCGGTCTGCAGCATATCGGAGATCATCTGCATCGCGCCGATGTGGTGATCGCATCCACCGCCAGCCCGCTGCCAATACTGGGTAAGGGTACGGTGGAACGCGCGCTCAAAGTGCGCCGTCACGAACCCATTTTCATGGTCGATCTGGCGGTACCGCGCGATGTCGAACCCGAGGTCGGCAGCCTCGATGATGTCTACCTGTATAGTGTCGATGACCTGCAGGCGGTAATTGACGGAAATCTGCAATCGCGCATGCAGGCCGCAGAACAGGCGTACGATATTATCGCCGAGCAGGTGGTGGCGTTTCTCGACTGGCAGCATTCGCTGGGCGCGGTCGATGTTATCTCAGAAATTCGCAGCAGCACGCAAATGCTGGGGCAGCAGGTGCTGGAAAAAGCCCTCAGACAACTCGCCGCCGGACAATCTCCCGAGCAGGCGATGGAATTTCTCACCCACAGCCTGACCAATAAATTTTTGCACCAGCCCTGCACGCGTTTGCGTCAGGCCAGCCCACAGGAACAGGAAGACCTGTTGCGTACCGCACGCCAGCTGTTCTTTGACAGCTCAGCAGACTAAACTCGGCGGCGCTGCAGCTGCGCAGCGCTCGGCAACACATGCATGAAAGACTCTATTCTCAATAAACTACATCGTCTGCTCGACCGTCACGAAGAAATTTCGGGTTTGCTCGCCGACGCCGAGGTCATTTCCAACCAGAATAAATTTCGTGACCTGTCGCGCGAATACGCTCAGCTCGAACCCGTCGTCAGCTGTTTTCGTGATTATCAAAACGTGCAAAAAGAATTGACCGCTGCCGAAGACATGTTGCGCGATACTGACCCCGAAGTGAGGGAAATGGCGCGTGATGAATTCGAGCACAGCAAAGATCAGTTAGAAAACCTGGAACTCGAACTGCAAAAACATTTACTGCCCAGAGACCCGCACGACGACAGCAATATTTTTCTCGAAATTCGCGCCGGCACCGGTGGCGATGAAGCGGCGATTTTTGCCGGCGATTTATTTCGCATGTATTCGCGCTACGCCGAACTGCGCCGCTGGCAGGTGGAAATTCTTAATCAGAATCTCGGTGAACACGGTGGTTATAAAGAAATCATCGCGCGCATCATCGGTACCGGTGCCTATTCACGTTTGAAATTTGAATCCGGTGCCCACCGTGTGCAGCGCGTACCGGAAACCGAATCTCAGGGCCGGGTACACACCTCGGCCGCCACGGTCGCGATTATGCCCGAGGTCGATGATGTCGAGCAGATTGAAATTAATCCTGCTGATTTACGCGTCGATACTTACCGTGCGTCCGGGGCCGGTGGCCAGCACGTGAATAAAACCGATTCTGCGGTGCGCCTCACCCATATTCCCACCGGCACCGTGGTGGAATGTCAGGACGAACGTTCACAGCATAAGAACAAGGCACGCGCGATGTCATTATTGCAGGCGCGTATCATGGATGCTGAACTGGAGAAACGCCGCAGCGAACAAGCGCAAACTCGCAAGTCGCTGGTCGGCAGCGGCGATCGTTCGGAACGCATACGCACCTACAACTTCCCCCAGGGGCGTGTGACTGACCATCGAATCAATCTCACCCTGTATAAACTCGATGAATTCGTCCAGGGCAATATCGATCCGGTCATCGACCCTCTAATCAGCGAGTATCAGGCCGAGCTGCTGGCGCAACTCGCCGACTAAGCCATCATGGCGAATATTCGCGAGCTGCTGGCGCAGGCCAGAACCGCCCTAGATGATTCACCGAGTGCTGTGCTCGATGCTGAAGTGCTGCTGTGCCACGTCCTCGACTGCGAGCGCAGTTATTTGTTCACCTGGCCGGAAAAAATCCTTAGGCTCGAGCTCGAAGCTGATTATCAGCAACTGATTGCACAGCGCGCGCAGGGTGTGCCGGTGGCCTACATCACCGGTATGCGCGAATTCTGGTCACTGCCTTTGCGAGTCAGCAGCGAGACCTTAATCCCACGACCGGAAACCGAATTGCTGATCGATACCGTGCTCACGCGTTTTGACCATACTCCGCTGGCGGTGCTCGATCTCGGCACCGGCAGCGGTGCGATTGCCATTGCGCTGGCGTACGCCCGGCCCTGCTGGCGCGTTACTGCCTGCGATATTTCTGCCGAGTGCATTGCCATCGCCCAGGACAATGCTGAGCAGCATCAGCTGCGCAATCTGGAATTTCTGCACAGCGACTGGTTCGAAAATCTCGGTGGCCGGCGCTTCGATTTGATCGTGACTAATCCGCCCTATATCGCCGAGCACGATCCGCATCTGTCTCAGGGTGATGTTCGCTTCGAGCCGGCACGCGCGCTCAGCTCGGGCGCCGATGGCCTGGATGCGATTCGCCATCTGTGCGCGCACGCGCATCGTGCATTACACCCCGGTGGCTGGTTTTTCACCGAGCACGGCTATGATCAAAAAGCCCCGGTCGGTCAGTGCCTGCAGCAACACGGCTTTATCGATCTGCTGCAACTGCTGGATCTCGCTGGCCAGCCTCGCCTCAGTGGCGGGCGACGCAATGATGATCAAAATACCCGCAACCACGACTCGGGCACCGGTCTGTCATAAACACAGGTGTCTTGCGTTTATCGCGCGGCGGGACTAGATTGTCAGCATGCCTATTTGTCGCGATGTGATTAAAACTCGAGAACTGCGGTTTTCCCGCCGTCTCTCGGGCGCTGACGATGCCGCCAAAGCCGAGCAGTTACTGAAAAATATTCACGGCATCGAGAGCGTGTACTACAGAACAAACCAGGTGCTGCGAATTCGTTACGACATTCAACAACTCACCCTGCAAATGATCGAAGCTGCGTTACGCGATGTTGGCTTCCAGCTCAAAACGGGCTTACTGACCCGCGCCCACCACAGCCTGATTGCGTATTGCGAGGACACCCAGCGCGCCAGCCTCGGGCTTGAGCGCGCTGGCGAACAGAGCCTGCTTGACCAGCCGGACACCATGGCGCACGACCCGCGCCCGCACAACTGGCGTAATTACCTGTAGCTGTTGATCTTAGAAGGATTTGCCACAGAGAACACAGAGGTCACTGAGGGTAAAAACTAAAAGTGACTGGCCACAAAAGACGCAAAGAAAAGCCTTAATCCTGTTGTCGTATTGTTGAGCGCCAACTTAGCCAGCCTGTTCAGTATAAACGTCAAGTTACTATCAAAGCAGATACAAAATAATAGCTTTTTCTTTGCGGTCATTAATTGGCTTTTACCAGGAAATCTCTTTCTCAGTGACCTCTGTGCTCTCTGCGGCAAATCTTTTTCAGCAGGCAATCACCCCCCAGCTGGCGTAAAATCATCGCCATGGATGATTCCCAGTTATTGCGTTACAACCGCCACATTATGCTGCCGCAGCTCGGCTTCGAGGGTCAGCAGCGCCTGCATGATGCACACGTGCTGATTATTGGTCTCGGTGGTCTGGGCTCACCGGCGGCGATGTATCTTGCGGCGGCAGGTGTCGGCACGCTGACGCTGGTCGATGATGACCGGGTTGAACTCAGCAATCTGCAACGCCAGATTGTGCACCGCACGGAGAATCTCGGCAGCACCAAAGTCGACTCCGCGCGCAACAATCTGCTGGCGTTGAATCCCGAGATCACGATTCATTGCAGCACTCAACGTCTGGATTCCGCAGCGCTGGCCGCCGCAGTCACTGTCGCCGACGTCGTGCTCGATGCCACCGATAATTTCAGTTCGCGTTACGCCATCAATGCCGCCTGCGTACAGCACTGCACGCCGCTGGTATCGGGTGCGGCGATTCGCTTCGAAGCTCAACTCGCAGTATTCGATTTTCGCGATGCCGACGCTGCCTGTTATCAATGTCTGTATCCCGCCACTGACGACACCACTCAGGAAACCTGTAGCGAGAACGGCATACTCGCACCAGTGGTCGGCATCATCGGCAGCATGCAGGCGCTGGAAGCCATTAAGCTCATCTGCCAGCTGGGTGAAAAATCCAGTGGCCGGCTGTTACTGTTCGATGCTCTCGCACTGGACTGGCGCAACATGAGCTTCAAGCGTGATAATAAATGCCCCATTTGCGGTTCTGGCTCGGCTGGTTCAGTGTCGAACCAGGCAAAATCGGGCGGGATAATGTCAATATGAATAGCGCGCTCAGTCTACCGCGTCCCCTGGTGAATCGCATGCTGGCGCACGCACAACAAAATTCAGAACAGGAAATTTGTGGCCTCATCATCCAGGCGGCGGATCAAAGTATGCGTTATCTGGCCATCGACAATCGCGCTGCTGACTGTCAGCAGCATTATCAAATGGACACACAACAGCTAATCGATAGCCTGCGCCAGCTCCGAGAAAGTGACGAGCAGCTGGTCGCGATTGTGTATTCACACCCCGGTGCACCGGCACAGGTATCTGCACTCGACATTGAGCAGACCGGGTATCCCGATGCCTGTTATTTAATTATTTCGCTCAACACCCGTGGTGTACTGGAAATGCGCGCATGGCGGATTCGCGATAGCGCTGCCACCGAGGTCAGGGTTTTCATCTAAAGCCTGCCATCTCAGCCGGGCTGCACCTGTTTTTTTGTCTACACCTTTATGGTGATATATTTTTTAACTCAGGGCGCTGCCAACGCCACTGGCTCGCCCCCTTGCTCACTGGCCAGACGACTGAGCATGGCATACAGTTCCTCGTGTGTATCAGAATCCAGCAGCCACTGCTGTTTAGTTTCATCATAATCAAAATGAAAACCACCTGACTTCGCCGCCATCCAGAGTTGCTTCACTGGCGCCTGCCTGCTGAAAATAATTTTACTGCCGTTGTCGAACTCCAGTGTTAGCACACCACCGGATTCTTCATAATCAACATCGGCACCGCTATCATCAATCGCGGTCTGGATATCTTCGATGGTTTGATCTGCAAGATCACGAAATTCAGATTCAGTCATTTGTTATTTCCTGGCCACATAAATCATACATCAAAAGCATAAATTATTATCCACAGATGAACGCAGATAAACCTGAACAGCTATTATTGTTTCGCTTAATTACAGCTTAAAGGCTGTGCGATGACCCTGGTTTCAGCCAAGTAATCTTAATCTGTGGTCATCTGCGTTCATCTGTGGACATCCGTTTTAGTCCTGTAGCTTCTTGCGGATCAGTTCATTTACCTGCGCAGGATTGGCCTTGCCTTTGGATGCCTTTAACACCTGACCGACGAAAAAGCCCATGAGTTTATCTTTGCCGGATTTGAGTTCGGCGAACTGACCTGCATTGTTGGCGATGACTTCATCGACCATGCTCTCGATCGCGCCGGTGTCAGTGATCTGCTTCAGACCTTTGACTTCGATCACCGCATCGGCACTACCTTCGCCATTCCACATCGCCTCGAACACTTCCTTAGCAATTTTTCCGGAGATGGTGTTGTCCTTGATGCGCAATAATAAACCGGCAAATGCTTCGGCACTGACTTTCGACTCAGCGATACTCAGATCATCTTTGTTCAAGCGCGCTGACATTTCACCGCTGATCCAGTTAGCAGACAGCCTGACATCGCCAGTTTTTTCTATCACGGTTTCAAAATAGTCCGCCAGTTCGCGTGAAGCGGTGAGTCCAGCGGCATCGTATGGCGATAACCCAAAAGTATCTATATACCGCTGTTTTTTCTCTTCCGGCAGCTCCGGTAGTTCCGCGCGCACCTGTTCGAGATATTCAGCGCTAATCACAACTGGCAGCAAATCCGGATCTGGGAAATAGCGATAATCATTGGCTTCTTCCTTGCTGCGCATCGAGCGGGTTTCATCGCGATCGGCGTCATAGAGCCGGGTTTCCTGCACCACCACACCACCCTCTTCGATCAAATCGATCTGGCGTTCAACTTCGTAATTGATCGCGCGCTCGACAAAGCGAAAAGAGTTAATGTTTTTGATTTCGGCGCGGGCACCGAATTCAGCCTGCCCCACCGGGCGCACCGAGACATTGGCGTCGCAGCGAAACGAGCCTTCCTGCATATTGCCATCGCAGATTTCGAGATAGGTCACCAGCGCGTGCATTTTTTTCATGTAAGCGACGGCTTCTTCGGCGCTGCGCATATCTGGCTCAGACACCACTTCCAGCAACGGCGTGCCGGCACGATTTAAATCGATACCCGTCATGCCGGCAAAATCTTCGTGCAACGACTTACCGGCATCTTCTTCGAGATGCGCACGCGTCACGCCAATGCGTTTGGTCTCACCACCCTTGAGTTCGATATCGAGATGACCAGTGCCAACGATGGGCAATTCGAACTGACTAATCTGGTAGCCCTTGGGCAGATCCGGGTAAAAATAATTTTTGCGCGCGAATACCGAGCGTGGCGCGACTTCGGCACCGATAGCAAGACCAAATTTGGTCGCCATGTGCACAGCTTCTTTATTCAACACCGGTAACACCCCGGGCAAAGCCAGATCAACGGCGCAGGCCTGAGTATTGGGCGCAGCACCATAAGCCGTGCTCGCCGCCGAAAATATTTTCGACTTCGTCGCCAACTGCACGTGGATCTCTAAACCGATAACTGTTTCGTAGTTCATGATAAATATCAGGCCACAAAGGCAAAAAACTATTAGTCCGCAAATAACGCAAATAAACGCGAATAAGGATTAATACAAAATCCCCCGGATTGGGCTCCGCTAATCCGGGCTACATTAATTTTCACACCCGAGAAAATCATTCGGGCACAAGCTTTTTATTCGAATCCCTTCGGGATTCGCATGTGCCAGTCCGTTCCCTGCTGGTACTGGTGTGCAACATTCAGCAAACGGCTTTCATCAAAATAATTACCAATGATCTGCAAGCCCACCGGCATATTATTGGCAAACCCTGCCGGGATCGACATCCCCGGCAGACCGGCGAGATTCACGGCAATGGTGTATATATCTGACAAGTACATCGAGATCGGGTCATCCGATTTCTCGCCAATCCTGAACGCAGTGCCCGGCGTCGTCGGCCCCATGATGACATCGACTGTCTCGAAGGCCTGTTTGAAATCATCGCTGATCAAATGTCGCAGTTGCTGGGCTTTTAAATAATACGCGTCATAATAACCAGCAGACAGGGCGTAGGTGCCCACCATGATGCGACGTTTCACTTCTGCACCAAAGCCTTCACCGCGCGAGCGTTCGTACAGATCAGTTAAATTTTCCGGATGTTCGCAACGATAACCGTAACGCACGCCATCAAAGCGCGAAAGATTGGCCGAGCACTCGGCGGGTGCAACCACATAGTAAACCGGTACTGACAGATGACTGTTCGGCAGTTCGATGTCGACCAGTTCTGCGCCCATGGCTTTGTATTGCTGCAAGGCCTGCTGAATCACTGCATCCACCGCCACATTCATGCCTTCTGCAAAAAATTCTTTCGGCAGGCCGATGCGCAGACCACGCAAAGGCAGGTTGAGCGCATGGGTGTAATCTTCTTTGTCGCGTTCCAGACTGGTGGAGTCTTTTTCATCAAAGCCGGTCATGACGTTGAGTAACAGCGCGCAGTCTTCCGCGCTCTGTGCCATCGGACCTGCCTGGTCGAGACTGGAGGCAAAAGCAATCATACCGTAGCGCGAGACCGTGCCATAGGTTGGCTTGATACCGGTAATGCCACACAGCGCTGCTGGCTGGCGAATAGAACCACCGGTATCGGTGCCGGTGGCGGCAGGGATAATACGCGCAGCGACGCTGGCCGCAGAACCGCCGGATGACCCGCCGGGCACACAGTCCAGATTCCAGGGGTTTCTCACCACACCGTAATAACTGGTTTCGTTAGAAGAGCCCATGGCGAACTCATCCATATTGGTTTTACCCAGCATCACCGCGCCCGCCTGTTTCAACTGGTGAACTACGGTGGCATCGTAGGGCGAGATAAAATTATCCAGCATTTTCGAGCCGCAACTGGTGCGCAGGCCTTCGCTGCAAAAAATATCTTTGTGCGCAAACGGCACGCCACAGAGCGCATCGGTATGGCCGTTCTTAAGTCTGACGTCGGCAGCCTCAGCGGCCTGCATTGCCTGCTGTTCTGCGACCGTGATAAAACTATTGAGCTGGTCATCGTACTGCTTGATGCGCGCCAGAAAATACTCGGTGAGCTGCTGGCTACTGACCTCGCCGGCCTGTAACAGGCCGGCGAGGTCACTCAATGACAGGGTGTGAAAATCACTCATCTTTAATACTTCGCACTCAGGCTCTGGTTTACTCGATCACCCGGGGCACCAGATACAGGCCGTTCTCGGTGCTGGGCGCAAGCGCCTGAAAAACGTCGCGCTGGTCGGTTTCACGAACTTCGTCATCGCGTAAACGCTGCACCGCTTCCACCGGGTGTGACATCGGGGTGACATTGGCAGTATCGATCGTGCGCATCTGCTCGAATATTTCCAGAATATTGCTCAGGTTAGTGACATAACCGGGCACATCAGTGTCGTCAATTTTGAGACGGGCGAGATGGGCAATTTTTTTGACCTGATCAGCATCAAGTGACATGAAAACTCCAGACAACGGTGTTCGCGATGGTTCTTTAAGAGGCGGCAAGTTAGCATACTCTGGGCCCTGGCTCTATACACCCATTTTTATAGATGGAACCATCACCCACGCAAAGAGTCTCTCTTGACGCAGCATCCGAGGTGATTCTGCTTGCCCATAGAGAGTACGGTTGCTACAGTACGCGCACATTTTCGGCAAAATAGACAAAAACTGTGCCGTTTGTCCTATATTCTTTGGGAGCCTGTCGGATGTAACTGATCGTAGCGAGGAGAAGCCAATTTGAGATAAATTTTTTGATCTTTCGAAGCAAATAGCACAGCTATTTAACGAGCAAGACCGAGAAATATCACCAAATCGACTTATCCGCAGCAGCTCAGCGTTACCTCAGACAGGCTCCAAACTATAACTATAACGATTTCAACAGGTACTTTGCCTCATGTTACTGAAACGCTTTCGGGGAATGTTCTCGAATGATCTCTCTATTGACCTCGGTACCGCCAATACTCTGATATATGCGCGCGGCAAAGGCATCGTCCTGAACGAGCCTTCGGTGGTCGCCATTCGTCAGGATCGTGGCCCGGGTGGCCCGAAAAGCATCGAGGCTTTCGGTAAAGAAGCCAAGGGCATGCTGGGGCGCACGCCACAGAACATCACCGCGATCCGCCCCATGCGCGACGGCGTGATCGCCGATTTCAACATTACCGAGAAAATGCTGCAGCATTTCATACGCCAAGTGCACGAAAGCCAGTTGTTACGCCCCAGCCCACGCGTGCTGATTTGCGTGCCCTGCGGTGCCACCCAGGTGGAACGCCGCGCGATTCGTGAATCCGCTGCTGGTGCCGGCGCGCGCAGCGTATACCTGATAGAAGAACCGATGGCGGCTGCCATTGGGGCCGGCATGCCAGTGGACGAACCGCGTGGTTCAATGGTGCTGGATATCGGTGGTGGTACCTCTGAAGTCGCGGTGATTTCGCTCAATGGTATTGTCTACGCTGCCTCGGTACGCGTCGGTGGTGACAAATTCGACGAAGCCATTATTGCTTATGTGCGCCGTAATTACGGCATTCTCATCGGTGAAACCACGGCGGAAAAAATCAAACACGAAATCGGCACCGCCTATCCCGGCAAAGAACTGCTCGAAATCGAGGTCAAAGGCCGTAATTTATCCGAAGGTATTCCACGCAGCTTCTCGCTCAATAGCAACGAGATTCTCGAAGCCCTGCAGGAACCATTGCACGGTATCATCAGTGCCGTGAAAACGGCTCTCGAACAAACCCCGCCTGAACTCGGCGCCGATGTTGCCGAACGCGGTATTGTGCTCACCGGCGGCGGCTCATTATTGCGCGATCTCGATCGCCTGATTATGGAAGAGACCGGCTTGCCCGTGGTAATGGCGGAAGAACCCCTGACCTGCGTGGCTCGCGGTGGTGGTCGTGTCCTCGAACTCATTGACCAGCACGGCGGTGATTTCCTCGCGGTGGAGTAAACCTCTTTTGCAGATCAGCACCGCCTGCCCTGCTCGGTCTGCACGGCACTGCTGTTCAGACCAGCCAATGATAGCGCAGCCCTGATGCAAACACTTTTCCTTCAAGGCCCCTCGGTTTTTTTCAGAATGCTAATTCTGATCATCGCCTCGGTGGTACTCATGACAGCAGACCATCGCTGGCATCAGCTTGAGTTTATGCGCAGTGCGCTGTCCAACCTGCTTTACCCTCTGCAATACACCATCGACCTGCCGATTCGATTTTATTACTGGTCAGACGAAGCGCTGAGCTCTCGCGAAGCGTTAAGTGATGAAAATCGCAAACTCAAGGAGCTGCATTTACAAAGTCGGGTGCAGTTACAAAAGCTCGATATCATCGAAAAAGAAAATGCGCGGCTAAGAGAGTTGCTAAGTGCAACGCCAAAAATCAGCGAACAGACACTGGTCGCTGAAATCATGAGCGTGGATGTCGACCCCTATCGACAACTGCTGATGCTCAACAAAAGCAGCCGCGATGGTGTTTATGATGGTCAACCAGTGATCGATGCTCACGGCATCATGGGGCAAATTGTGCACGTCAACGCCACCAGCTCAACGATGATGCTGATTACTGATGCCAGTCATGCCCTGCCGATACAGGTCAATCGCACGGGTCTGCGCGCAGTCGCTTTTGGCACCGGCAAGACTGATACCCTCGATCTGCGTCACATTCCTCATAACGCAGATATCCGCGAAGGTGATTTACTGATTAGCTCCGGTCTCGGTGGGCGCTTTCCGCCTAACTATCCGGTGGCAACTATCACTAGGGTCGAACGCCCGCTGGGTGAACCTTTTGCACGCGTCAGCGCCGAGCCACTGGCACTGTTAGATCGCAGCCGTGAAGTGTTACTGGTCTGGCACAATGCGCCTGGCACTGACGGCACAGCTGGCGATGAAACCACCAAACCTGCTGAAACGGCAACGCAGACAGATGAACAGTAACGCGCGCATCAGCACACTCACTATTATCTCGGCCTTCATGCTGACGATAATCCCACTACCCGCCTGGGCACAGGCACTGCGCCCCGACTGGGTGACGCTGGTACTAATTTACTGGGCAATGGCAATACCCGCCAGCATCGGGGTCACCATCGCCTGGTCTCTGGGCTTATTGCTCGATGTTGCTCACGGTGCATTGCTAGGCCAGCACGCGCTAGGTCTGGTGCTGGTCACTTATATTGTACACAGCCAGCATCAGCGCATGCGGATTTCATCGCTGTTGCAACAGGCGATCGTGGTATTTTTCCTGCTGATCATCAAGCAGTTGATGGTGCTCTGGGTTAGCGGAATTATTGGCCAGGCACCGGATATCGGTCTGTATTTTGTCCCCAGCCTGGTCGGCGCCCTGCTCTGGCCGTGGATTTATATTATTCTACGCGACCTGCGCCGGCGTTTTGGGTATCGTGCGATGTAATCGTCTCCCCGGCCAGCACGCCATAAAAAAAGCGGCCAGATGGCGACCTTTTTTCGTCACAAAACTTGAATTAATCTTTGTCTTCGCCGGCACTCCAGCCGTCACGAATCAGCGCCCAGGTGCCATCACCGTCAGCCGCCGCCGAATGCCGAACGTTGACATAAAGCGTGTTGGGCTCCAGAGGGCTAAAACGCCCTGCCTGATTGCCAGACTCATTGACTGTGTTGATATCATGCCAGTCATAACGACCGCCATCATAAATATTTAAATCAGATTCATTAGATAAGGTTTAAAACTATTATCAAACCCGCTCACTCACAAACTTATTGTGGCGAGCCTTCTGCCATCAAGGGCTTGAGTGTGGTCAACAATGATTTGAATAAAGTTTTGTTGCTGGCTTCTTCGCCGGCCAGCAGTTCTTTCATGTGCTGGCGCTGTGTTGGCATACTAAAACAGGCCGGGCAGGAATCCGGAATTACCGGTAATTGATTATTCACCGCAAAATCACGGGTCTGACGTTCGCGCGCGTACACCAGCGGGCGGATGACGCGCAGATCTTTATCATCATTGACATAATGCGCTTTCATGGTTTTTAAACGACCACCGTGAAATGCCGACATTAAAAAACTTTCGGCAAGATCATCCAGATGCTGCGCCAGCGCAATTACATTGTAATTATGCTGCCGCGCCACGCTGTAAATCACACCGCGCTTAATCCGCGAACAAAATGCACAATACGATTTTTTTCCCATGTGCTCGTTCGCCATCTCCATGATCGGTTCGCGCATATAATGATAATCCACACCCAGACCGTTTAAATACGGAATCATCGGTGAAGGATCAAAATCACCCGCCATCGGATCAACCGTGATCGCACCGAATTCAAATTTTATCGGTGATACTTTTTGATAGTGATGCAGAATATGCAACAGACTGAGGGAGTCTTTACCGCCCGAGAGGCCGAGCAGGACACGATCGCCTTCGCGCAACATCTGAAATTCACCCATGGCGCGACCGACCAGGGTCAATAAGGTTTTTGAGGGTTTGATAAACCCTGATTTCAGAGCCTGCGCTTCAATTTGCATAATGGCAGTCACCTTATCAGTTATTCACCCCATCCATAACGATTAATCGACCGCGACCATCCTGCTCGGATCCCAGTCACGCAATTATAAAATCTGCTCTGCTACCACAACAGACTGGGGGCGTTAGTGGATCGACAAAAAAAAATATTTTATCCCGCCTGACACTATCAAGATCAGTTTTTATAGTCTCGTCGATTCCGAACTAACTGGAACGTCGTTGGTACAACATCAGTCCCGCACCGATGATCAGCACCACTAACTGCAGGCCCAGGGTCTGTTCAGTCGGATAGATTCCCAGCATTTCGATACGCGGGAAACTGAAATGACTGGCGCCCACCATACCGACTTCCTGTAATCGGGCGACACCCTGACCGGCAAACACCACCGCCAGCACGAACAACAGGATGGCATTAATCTGAAAGAACTGGCGTATCGGTAGCTTAACGCCGAGACGGTAGACCAGAAAAGAGATCACGACCAGTAAGGCAATGGCGGCAACAATACCCATGATAAAGCTATGCTCAGAGCCGGCATCGACCTGCACCCACATCGCCTGATAGAACAACACGGTTTCGAACATTTCGCGATACACTGCGATAAACGATACCAGTGCCAGTACCCACAACGTGCTGCCTTCCATAGCATTCGTCACTTTCTGTTCGACAAATTGTTTCCAGCGCTGACTGTGACTGGCGTTGTGCAACCAGAATCCAACGTAGATCAGAATTGCCGCCGCCACTAAAGCCGCCACGCCTTCAGTTAATTCACGACTGGCACCGCTGATACTGATCAGGTTTTCTGCCACCCACCAGGTGATAACACCAAGGACGACCGCGCCAATCCAGCCAGCGTGAATATATTTGATCGCATCACGACGACCGGTCTTGATCAGGGCAGCCATAATCGCGGCCAGCACCAGAATGGCTTCCACGCCTTCGCGCAATAAAATAATGAAGGATCCGGTAAACGCAGCACCGCCCGACATGCTGCCCGAATCGAGCACACGTTTAGCCTGGTTCAATAAATCAACCGCTTCGGTTTGTTTAGCAGCGAGTGCATCGACATTATTGCTGCGCGCCAGTTCACGAAACTCAATCATGGCTTTTTCAATCTTCAATTTCAGCGACTTATCCAGTACCACAACACTGGGTTCCGCCAGTTCAAAACCATCCAGATACGCTGACAACGCTGCTGTGTGGGCAGCCCTGGTGTTACCGGCGCGAGCATAGGCAACACTCTCGGCAAGCTTGGCGATGCTGCTGTCGATGGCTTCATTATTACTAACTTCGAGCACTTCGGGCGCGCTGCGCAAATAGACCAGCACAGCTTCACCATCACCCGCTGTCAGTCCGGCACTGAGTGCCAGCTCACCGGCGCGAGCGTAAGATATCGACGTCAAATCCGCAATCGATGTAAACTGATCGTGCAACTGACCCTGCTGCCAGAGCTGTTCTCCCTTTTTACGTTGCAGGTCACTGCCAGAAAAACGACTCACCATCATTGCCAGCGCCCAGCGCTGGTCATCGCTCAAGTGGCTGAAAGATCGCATAGACGTGCCTGGCACGCCGAGGCTGATGGTGTTGTAAAGATCGTGCACACTGCGGCTATGCTGACGTGCGATGTCGTGGAAATTGCTCGGCGCAGGCTCCAAAGTCTGTGCCAGCGGGCCATCACCACGTCCCTCAGCACCGTGACAACTGGCACAGTTGCTTGCAAACAGGCTGTCTACAGAACTCATGTCGGGCAATGCCTGTGGGGCCACCACAATCGTATAGCTTCTGATTAAGTCGTTTTTGAGTTCGGCGGTCAGCTGGCTGACCCGTTCGCCGGGCAGGCGCTGCTCAACAGCGGCAGATATCGTATTCGCCACCTGCAGCAGACTGGCCTTGTCTGGCGAAGCGGGCATGGCCTTAAGCAAATTCAGAATTTCACCGGAAAACTCTTCCATCTCGGCGTATTCCACCGCATTTACCACCCGACCCTGGCGCACAGTCGGGCCATAATCGACCCCGACATAGTCCAGCATTTGTAATAAACGTGGTGCCAGGTCGGTAGACGTGGGCGCAGGTGTTTCTGCCTGAGCCAGACCACTAAAAATTAATACCGATAAAACAATAAGTTGCAGAAATTTCGCACGCATGACTCGTCAACCGCCCAAATACAAATGAAAACGATTCGCATTTTGATACGCGGGCGGGCGATTGTCAATTATCCGCGCGGGCGCATTCGGGATAGGCACGCGGCGTGAGCCGCCGCGTGTCACGGGAATAAAAAATTAAAAGCTTGTACCCGAATGATTCTGTCGGGTATGAAGAATGAAAAATTGAAAAGCCAACTTACTACGACCTTTCATGCTTTTGATCTTGCCGTTCACTTTTCACTTTTCACTTTTCACTTTTCATTGTTCATTGCGCAGCGCTGCACTAGTCCAGCATCGCGCGTAAACCGGCGAGATGCGACTTGCCCGTATCCCTGGTAGATTTTTCCTGATGTGCACCACCGTGCCATTCGAGTTCATCCTGCGGCAGTTCAGCAAGAAAACGACTGGGTTCGCAGATATTGCGTTCGCCGTAACGCTTGCGAGTTTTTGCCATAGTCATGGTCAGCGTACGCTGCGCGCGAGTAATACCGACATAAGTCAGGCGACGTTCTTCTTCGATACTGTCCTGCTGAATACTGGTGGCGTGCGGCAACAGCTCTTCTTCGAAGCCGACCAGAAACACATGGGGAAACTCCAGACCCTTGGCCGCGTGCAGGGTCATCAGCTGCACCGCGTCAACATCGCGATCGTCTTTTTTGCGTTGCAGAATATCCATCAGCGACAAGCGTGAAATCAGATCCGACAGTGAGCTGGTCGCCTCCTGTTTTTGCAGGCGCACGATCCAGTCGCGAAGTTCGAGCACATTCGCCCAACGGCGTTCGGCAGTTTCGATGTCCTTGCTCTGTTCGATTAGCCAGGTTTCGAAACCGATGTCATCGAGCAGAGTTTGTAAAATCTCGCTCGCCGGCTCGTCTTCGGCGCGGTGCGCCAGGCGCAGCAGCCAGTCGGTGAATTTAGTGAGATGCTTCACCGCGCTCGCCGACAGATGCGACTGGATACCGATCTCATCGCAGGCGGTGAGCAGGCTGACACCACGCTCGCTGGCGTAGCGACCGATTTTTTCCAGGGTCGCCGAACCGATGCTGCGTCGCGGCGTGTTGATCACCCGCAAAAACGCGGCATCGTCGTCGGGGTTGGAAAGCAGGCGTAAATAAGCGGTAGTGTCCTTGATTTCAGTGCGGTCAAAAAACGATAGCCCGCCGCTGACTACATAGGGCACATTGAGGTTGCGCAAATGCTGCTCGAATAACCGCGCCTGAAAATTACCTCGGTACAAAATCGCAAAGTCACGATACTGCGCTGTGCTCTGTAATTTGTGCGACTGCAGTTCGATACAGACGCGCTCGGCTTCGGCTTCTTCGTTGCGGCATTCGACGATGCGCACCGGGTCGCCATAACCAAGATCGCTCCACAGATTTTTTTCATAGACGTGCGGGTTATTGCGAATCAGCTGATTGGCAATTTTTAATATGCGGCCGCAGGAACGGTAGTTCTGCTCCAGCTTGATGACTTCGAGTTTGGGAAAATCCTGCGCCAGTTGCTCGAGGTTTTCCGGGCGCGCGCCGCGCCAGGCATAGACCGACTGATCGTCATCGCCCACCGCAGTCAGACAATGACGCTTCGCGGTGAGCAGCTTCACCAACGCGTACTGGGTGGCATTGGTGTCCTGATATTCGTCGACCAGTAAATAATGAATGCTGTTCTGCCAGCGTTCCAGTACCTCGGGCTGAGTTCTAAAAATCACCACCGGTTGCAGAATCAGGTCATCAAGGTCAAAAGCGTTATAGGCGTGTAACTGGCGCTGATACTTTATATAGGTGCGCGCTGCCTGTAGCTGAAGGTCATCCTCGGCGGCGTGCACTGCCTGCTCGGGCGACAGGCCATCGTTCTTCCAGCTGGAAATCTGCGCCTGCACCCGGCTGGCGAGATCGAGGCCGCGCTCGCCACGGGCATTGAGCAACTCCTGCAGAGTGGCGATAGCGTCCTGAGTGTCGAACACGGTAAAGCCGGCCTTGTAGTCGAGGGCTGCGTATTCCTTGAGCAGGATGTTCAGGCCGAGACGGTGAAAGGTGGACACCCGCAAACCTTTAGCGGCTTTCGCGCCGACCAGCTTGCGCACCCGGGTTTTCATTTCTTCGGCGGATTTATTGGTGAAGGTCACCGCCGCGATATGGCTGGCGGAAATCCCACAGGGCCCCAGCAGATAAGCAATTTTTTCGGTAATGACTCGGGTTTTGCCACTGCCGGCACCCGCCAGCACCAGCATCGGGCCGTCGATTTGCTTCACCGCACGGGCTTGCTGCGGGTTCAGGCTGGGACTGGATTTTTGACTCACGAAGGGGCTCCACAAACGAAGCCGCCATTGTACGCATGTCGCGACAAATGTCAGCCCACCCGGAGGGTGATAGCGCTGCTGTCAGATATGCTGTAGAGAAAGTTGAAAAGCTGTTGACGGCAAAAGCGCAAAGATAAAAGCTGATATATTTTCTTTACGGCCTTTGCGGTGACTACCTATCTCTACTGCTGAATAAAGCTTATTGCTATGGGTAAGGCAACATTTTCACGAAACAATAGACTTTCACATCTGGCGTTTAACCAGCTAGACTCAGTAAAAAAACAACGATAAATAACCATGCAGATAGATGTTTCCAGTGGCCAGATCCAGGGCGTGCGGCAGGTGGCATCACCGAATGCCGATGCTCGCCCTGCCAGCACACCGCTGGATCTGGTGGTGATCCACTCCATCAGCCTGCCACCCGGCGAGTACGGCGGCCCCTGGATCGAGCAGCTATTCACCAATCAGCTGGTCGCTGGCGCGCATCCCTATTTCACCGAGATCCATCAGCTGAAAGTCTCCGCCCATGTACTGATCCGCCGTGATGGCGAACTGGTGCAGTTTGTGCCTTTCGGCCAGCGCGCCTGGCACGCTGGTAAATCGGCGTATCAGGGACGCGAATGCTGCAATGATTTTTCCATAGGTATCGAACTGGAAGGCACCGACAAGGATGGCTTCGAGTCTGCCCAGTACGAAAAGCTGGCGGAGCTCATCGCCGCGCTGGAACAGAGTTATGCCGACATCAGCCGTGACCGCGTCGCCGGTCACAGCGATATTGCCCCCGGTCGAAAAACAGACCCCGGCAGTGGCTTTGAATGGGATAAACTTTATGCCATGCTGGATACCTTACCCGCCAGCCCACAAATGGTTTGAGATCGACTGAGTCCTTAATATGTCACTATTGTCTGTCATCATTGCCCTGATTCTTGATCGCGTGCTGCGCGAACACCACGACCTGCGCGATCTCGGCTGGTTTGAGCATTACTCGGACAAGCTCAATAAAACTCTGCCGGCGATTGATGCCAGAGCCCGCATTGCACTCATTCTGCTGCTGCCGCTGGGTGCCATTCTGTTGTTGCAGTACGCGTTTTACAATTTGCTGTTCAATATTCCCTACTTTATTTTTAGTGTCGCAACCCTGCTCTACTGTCTCGGGCCGGCCTGTCTCGTCAGCGATATCGAGGCCTATCTCGATGCGCGCAGCCTGGGTGATGACGATGAGGCACTACACTACGCCGGTGTGCTCACCGAGACGGCTGCTTCCAGTGTGCCGGATCAACAGACTTCGGACGTGACCCGGGCGATTTTTTATGTCGCCAATCAGCGTATTTTTTCGGTACTGGTCTGGTTTGTCCTGCTCGGCCCCATCGGTGCGGTGAGTCTGCGCTTTATCAACCAGCTGGCACGGCAACACGATGTCGACCCACAGCAGCTCGCGCGCGCGAAACAGTTGCACGCTCTGCTAGAGTGGTTACCCGCGCGCATGCTTGCCATGGCTTATGCCCTGATGGGACATTTCGAAAGTGCCATACATGCCTATCGCACCCGGACTCAGGAACCCGATCTGACGCTCAGTAATTATGATGTGCTGGTCAGCACCGGCATGGGCGCAATCAAGGATCATTCCTCAATGGACGAAATCTCGACGATTCACGCAGCGCGCGGACTGGTGATGCGTTCGGTGCTGGTCTGGGTAACGGTACTGGCTCTGCTCACGCTGGGTGGCCTGTTAAGTTAATGACGCAAATCGATGTCATCCGCCACGGCGAACCCGTCGGTGGGCGGCGCTACCGCGGCCATGGCGTCAATGACCCACTCACCGATACTGGCTGGCAACAAATGTGGGCCTCGGTGCCGGACGCCAGCAGCTGGGATCTGATAATTAGCTCACCATTATCACGTTGCAGCGAATTCGCCAAAGCACTTGCCGAACGTCAGCAGATCGAATATGAAATTATCGATGCCATGAAAGAAATCGGCTTCGGCGAATGGGAAGGCAAAACCCCGGAAGAAATCGTGGCCGCAGATGCTGAGGCATTAGAGCGTTTTTCAGCCGACCCGGTGCACAACCGCCCCAAAGGTGCCGAGTCACTCGAGAGTTTTTCTACCCGTGTCTGGAATGCCTATCAGGAAATTGCTGATCGCCATCAGGGCAGACACATCTTGATCGTTGCCCACGCCGGTGTCGCGCGCGCCATTATCGCCAATGTGCTGCGCATGTCGCTGGATGATGTCTACAGTCGTTTGAGGGTGGAATATGGAGCGGTGGTATCGACGCTAATCGAAAAGCCTGGTGGCCCGGCGAAATTATTGCTCGAGCAAAAATAATTTATACCTAAAATTTGCCACAGAGGACACAGGGATCACTGAGCCATGTGTGTTGCTGCCAAACAACACTATGTCTGTCATTTCGAGCGAGACTGACGCTATTGCGCGGCGCCAGCCAACGAGAAATTTCCTTCAGGATTGCCAAAGTCAGAAAATTTTTCACTGCGTTCGAAATGACAAGCTTCAGGTTTTTTTAACTCAGAGCCCTCTGTGGCAAAAGCCTTTTCAACTTATTTTTTCAGAGCAAGACCGATCTGCTCGATAGTGGGCATTGAAATTTTGTATTGTTTTGCCAGTGTGAGTGCGCGCTCCAGTCTTGCCGGCGCACTGCGACCCATACATTTGTGGTCAAGGTCACCGTTAAATGCTTCCAGCATACCTTTCATGAGTTTTCCAGGTTCAAAAATTTCACCTGTCATCGCGAACTGCAGCTGCATAACTTCGCGTGCGATATCCTGTGCCAGTTCGCGATGTTTGCGCCAGAGCTCGCCCACCGTGCCACCAACATGCAGACCAGCGATGTTGGTCGTAATAATATAAACATTTTTTAGAATCAGTTCGGACAACAAGTCAGCTTCATCTGCGACTACGCGTGCAGGTACCTCAATCGCGGATAACGCAGCCACCAGTAATTGCGCATGTTTGCCATATACCGGCGAAGGAATCAGGACTTTGACGTCCTGATCTTTTTTCTTTTCGAACCAGACCGATATTACCGTAGGATCAAAATCGTGTTGCTGCCAGTCAGCGGGGAGCAGCTCATTTTGCAACAACGCCACGCGATCACGCCAGACGCCAGGAATCTCTGCAAGCGTGCTCTGTAAATCGGCTTCGCCGACAGCAATCAGCACCAGCTCAGGCTCAGCTGTGCGCGCAGCAACCTCAGCCATGTTGTCTCTGCGCAGCACGACCTGCACTTCGCAGCCCAGTGCCACGAAGCCACAGTTGAAGACCTTACCCATCTCACCCTGACCCACAATTACCACAGGCTTATATTCTGTTGCACTCATCAAACACGGTTCTCCACAGGCTGCTACAATTGGGTGCAAAGTATAACAATGTCAGGCACCTGATTTGAATACCGTAGTACAGTCTCAAGACCGCGAATCACTATTGAAACAATGGCTGGAAACACTGGCTGCGGGAAATTTCAGCGAGCCTGTTGCGGCTTCCGCTGATGCCAGCTTCCGCCGTTATTTTCGCGTCTATGATACTGCCAGTGCCTGCAACCGTATTGTGATGGATGCACCACCCGATAAGGAAGACTGCACCCGTTTTATTCTGGTGACTGAGCTACTGCGCAGTGCTGGTGTCAATGCGCCAGCAATTATCCAGCAGGAACTATCCTTAGGCTTTCTTTTGCTCGATGATCTCGGCAGCCTGCCGTACCTGGACATACTCGATGCTACCAATGCCGATCAATTATATACTGATGCGATCCAGGCAATTGTCAAAATGCAACAGATTCAACACCGTTTACCCGAGTACAACAGAACACGCCTGCAAACTGAAATGGACTTATTTGAGCGCTGGTATCTGAGTCGTCATCTCAATATCGCACTCACGCCCGAACAGCAGCAAGCGCTGGCAAACATATTCGAGCTGCTGATAGACACTGCTCTGGAACAGCCCCAAGCCTTCGTACATCGTGATTATCATTCGCGTAATCTGATGAAAACTGAGCAGGATAATCCTGGTGTCATTGATTATCAGGACGCAGTCAATGGTCCTGTCAGCTATGATCTGGTATCACTGCTCAAAGACTGTTATATCGAATGGCCACGGTCGCGTGTTGAAACGTGGCTACAGCAATATTATCGGCTGGCTCAGCTCGATGCCGACTTTGCCACTTTCCTGCGCTGGTTCGATTTCATGGGGGTACAACGTCATCTCAAAGTACTGGGTATATTTGCACGACTCAACTATCGCGATGGCAAAGCACAATATCTTGATGATCTGCCGCTGACACTAAAATATGTTCGACAAACCTGCGAGCGCTATCCGGAACTCGCGCCACTGCAATTGATTTTGCAAACCTGCGTGTTAGGCCACCCCAAAGTCAGACGCCCATAACTGAAAATGAGCTATAAAATTACCACAGCAATGATACTGGCCGCAGGCCGTGGTGAGCGACTACGACCGCTGACAGATACCACACCCAAACCACTGATCAAGGTGGCAGGTAAGCACCTGATCGAATATCACATCGAAAATCTGGTTTCCGCTGGCATCGAGCACATTGTCATTAACACTGCGTGGCTGGCTGAGAAAATTCATCAAACCCTGGGCGACGGCAGCAGCTATGGAGTTCGCATCAACTACTCTGATGAAACCAAGGCTTTAGAAACCGCTGGCGGTATCATTCAGGCACTGCCGCAACTTGGTAAAAAATTTATTGTAGTGAATGGCGATATCTGGTGTGACTTCGATTACGCACACTGGATCAACAAATCACTTCATACGCAGGCACATTTGTTGCTGACTGAGAACCCCGAGCATAATCAGAAAGGCGATTTCGCGGTTGAGCTAGGACTGGCGAAAAACTCCGGAAATACCATGTACACCTATAGCGGAACTGGATTGTATACAGCCAAGTTTTTCAAAGGTATGGCACCGGGAAAACAGGCATTGGCACCCATCATCAGAAATAAAATTATGCAGGGCCTGGTCAGTGCTGAAATTTATCGGGGTCGCTGGCTAGATGCAGGCACTTTGCCGCGGATTCAGCAACTGGAAGCATTACTACAGAAATAACTCGCTACCAAATCAGTCAGGCTTTCTTTTGATCTAGCTCATTCTGCTGGCGAAACCAGATAGCAAATTCTTCAACCGACATAGGTTTTGCGATATAGTAGCCCTGCCCTCGATCACAACCAAGCGAAGATAAAAAATCAAACTGTTGCGCGGTTTCAATACCTTCGGCAACCACACCCAGATCAAGACCGTGCGCCATGGTGACAATAGTCGAGGCGATCTGTGCATCATCTTTGTCACCAGGGATATCGCGCACAAATGAGCGATCAATTTTTAAAGTATCTATCGGTAGCTGCTTGAGATAGCTCAGACTGGAATATCCGGTTCCAAAATCGTCAATCGATAATTGCACACCCTCGCCCTTGAGGTTATCGAAGATATCTGCCACTTTACCCGTGAGTTTGAGGAACATTCGTTCAGTAATTTCCAGCTCAAGCCGTTGTGGATCAAGACGCGCATTACGTAATGACCTTGAGACTGTCGACAACACCTCATTACCATCAAACTGTCGGGAAGAGACGTTAACCGCAAGATGGAGACATCCAAGACCCTCGTTTTCCCAGGTTTTTACCTGAAGACAGGCACGCTCCATTACCCATCCACCAATGGCTACAATTAACCCGGTCTCTTCAGCAAGTGGTATAAAGTCATCAGGTGGCACCATACCTCGTTCTGGATCCTGCCAGCGTATCAGAGCTTCAACACCTGTGGTTGTGCGTGTGCTCATACTGAAGATAGGCTGGTAATGAATAATAAATTCGTCACGATCAACAGCCTGACGCAAACGAGTTTCCAGGCTTAGCCGGTCACGTACGCGACTGGTAAATTCAGCATTGTAAAACTGATAGTTGTTACCGCCCTGTTCTTTAGCATGGTACATCGCTACATCAGCATCTTTCAGCAGACCATCTGTGGTCGTGTCATCATTTGGGTATAAAGCAACGCCAATACTCACGGATGAGTACACATTTGTCACACCTATATCAAATGATTCTTTCATGCACTTCAACATACGCTCACAAATACGATCTACGTTGGTAACATTGACTATATCTTGCAATATCGCGACGAATTCATCACCACCGAAACGATTTATACTGTCCTCCTCGCGCAGGCATGCGGTTAATCGTTTCGCCACCTGCACAATTAGCTTGTCTCCAGCATCGTGACCAAGACTGTCATTAATAGTTTTAAACCGATCCAGATCGACAAACAACACGGCCACTTTGTAGTTTCTACGCCGTGCACTAGCCATGGCGGTTTTAAGCGTTTCAGAAAACGATAGTCGGTTTGGCAGACCAGTGAGCGAATCGTAATAAGCCAGTCGATCTAGCAATACTTGCGCTTTGCGACGCTCATCTACCTCTATCTGCAATTCTCGGGTACGGATTGCAATCTGTTTTCGCAATAACAGCGTGATTCCCAACATCATCAGCATGACAACAAATAAACCACCTGCCAAC
The DNA here is from genome assembly GCA_030148865.1 of Gammaproteobacteria bacterium. Taxonomy (GTDB): domain Bacteria; phylum Pseudomonadota; class Gammaproteobacteria; order SZUA-229; family SZUA-229; genus JASBSR01. The sequence goes on along the minus strand of JASBSR010000010.1, from coordinate 58,006 downwards.
CAGCGCAACCAGTGAGGAAAGTAATCCGGATGAGACTGATTTAGCCAGCGTTGCAGCGCCTGATAATACACCGATGTTTGATCCGCTTTCAGGGTTGTAAGATATTTGTCAATTGCCGAAAGCAGCTCTGTATCCTCGCCTTCAGGGGCTGCATAGTGAATATTAATAGGATTAAAGATAATACCTGTCTCAACCAGATGATAGATATTTGTATTGACAGCGCCAAACAACCGATTAACTACACCCGCATCCGTCTCGCCCTTACGAACACTCTCTAACACGTCGCCATAGTTATTACAGACGACTTGTTTGAACGAAATATTAAATTTTTCAGCCAGCTCACTGAATGCACGAGTATGTATGCTGTTGCGCATTACTGCTACACGCATACCGTTCAAGTCTAGTAATGAATTTATATTTGAGTTCGGGCGCGCATAGATCAGGCCCCAGTTACTAATCAGAGAGCTGGTGGTAAACGCATATCGTTTAGCACGCTCGCTGGAATACGCAATGCCAGCCAACAAGTCAATCTGGTGCTTATCTAAAGATTCCAGATGCTCTGCAAAGGTCCCCGGGACAAATTGTAACTCCCAGTTTTTCTGTTCAGCCACATATCTAAGGGTATCAATGGCGATACCACGCCATTCAGCATCCTGGCCCTGTAATATGACGGGAGGGTTATACCAGACACCAACGCGAACCACCATGCCATCAGTGTCATTAAATAAGTGCCCAAATGCAAGATTTACTGATAAAAGCAACAGAAGCACTAAAACAATATTTTTCAAACCAGTTCCCCTGTCGCTATTGGAATAATTATAGTACGACTTAGTTACATTTCAGGGTTATTATTATGAGATGTAACTGGATCATCGGGTTACGCGAGAAATAATTTATAACATATCAAAACATTAGAGCCATCCTACCTGAGTAAAGCATCGAGCCGATCTACGATTATCGCCCAGTCTGCATCATCAGCAATAGCCTGTTTTAAAAACTCAGCCTGCGAAGCATTCCAGAAACCTGCTTCATGCAACAGGATCTTATGTGGCAGAGGCTTATGCGCAGCGATAAAGGCCGCAATAGCATTATCGCTATTATCAAGACCCAACTGAACAAATAAAGATTCGAGACTGTGGTCAGGTGATTGCACACGAAGACTCCCGACCACTACGCCGTAATCTGGTAATGCCGAACAATAAGCTGGCTGCCATGGGCTTCATATTTGAACTCTATCTGCTGATTAGGAGTAGTGTCTTTTCGCCTGAAAACTATACCAGTTCGCGCCCGTCGACAAAACACCCTTCTGTATTAACAACACCTTATAAAGAATTAGCGTCGAGGCAAACCCTGGCCCGTTTACTGCCCGAACTCTTCCATTTTATTTCGGTAACGAATGTAGTCGATCAAATCACCGCTCGCATCTGCTTTGCTGTCAAAGGGTCCGCGCTCTTCACCCTCTCGGGTAATGTAATACCACTGGCCATTCTGTTGTACGTAACGATCTACCTGGAAGTAATGTTTGTTTTCAGCGCCATCAGTTTTTCTTGCCATATCGAATCCCTGTTGTCCCGGTTAAGCACAGCCTGGCAGGGCTTAACCCATTCATTAAAGTCATGCTTGCGCCAATACTAGTGCATTTTGCAAAACTCGCAAGTTTCGTAAAGCAGAATATTAAAGAAGGCTCTTATAACAGGCAATGACTCATGCATTGCCTGTAACAACTCATTTGACAGGCGTAATAAAGAATCTCGCCATAAAAAAATGTCGTGCAAATACTGATGTGGTCGTATGCCCGTCACCGCAGCTATGGGTAACAGACACAACTACGCTAATTGCAAACGTATATTTTACCAGTCCCTGAATTTAACACCCTGTTCAGCGGCACCCGGCCCTGCTATTTTGATTTCGACAAATTTAGGACCAGCTTCTTTCACCACAGTATAGGTCGCACTGTGTTTGTATTCACCGCCAGCGGATGCCATGCCCATAAAACTCACCACCAGACTATGTTCACCCGTTTTGATATTACCAGTGTAGAGTCTTTGTAGGTCGCCTTGCTGCAGAGATTCTCGCTCACGAAATGTGTACAAATGCTGTGCAACAATCTTATCATTGAGTTTAAGCTGCACAGAATCGAGCCGAAACGCATCATTCCTGTACATCGAAACGAAGAAGGACACCTGATTATTGGAGGGAAATAATAATTTTTCTTCGAGCAGGGGCAATTCGGAAGTCAAATTGGGCGCGTCTTTCTTGATATCCGGTACCTGCTCACCCAGTCCTTTGATCTGGTTGCGAGTCACTTCATCTGCTGCCCACGCGGGAATCATCGCCCCCATAAACAGCATAAGCGTCACAAGCCGGGAAAACCTGAAAAATCTACACATTACCCTGCTCTGTTGTATGCCTGCAGATAGATAATAAAAACAATCAACAACTTAACACCCCATTGCAAGGGCTATTGTGGCACAAAACCAGTTATTTACCCAAAACACTATATATTGCGTGCAATGAATATAGCTTATGTACTCAGGAATTGGACACCATACATCTGACCTGGTTGAGTCTATGCAGCTGGACGACCTCGCAGGCATGCCGAGATTTCAAAATCGTGTAGTCATAATGGGATTTCTACGACTACAATTCTCTGGAAAAATTAATGCTAGACTTATCCTGGACACGACTGAACCACATCTGGATCAACGCGGAGAACCCATGGGAAAAACAAACGCGAGCGGCCTCACTCGAGTTATCAACGCTGCCGGCTATTCATGGAAAGGCATAATATACGCTTACCGGAATGAAGCCGCCTTTCGCCAGGAAGCCTGGCTAAGCCTGTTCCTCTTACCTGCCGTGTTTTATTTCGCCAACAGCCTGACAGAACAACTGGTTCTCATTACCAGTTTGCTGTTTGTACTGGTAATCGAGCTGATCAACTCCGCAATCGAAGCGGTAGTGGATCGTTTTGGAGACGAACATCATCCGTTGTCGGGTGCCGCCAAAGATATGGGTTCTGCTGCGGTACTGTTCGCGATTATCATCGCCATACTGACCTGGCTGGCAGTTTTGATATAACGCTACAACAACCGATGCTGCGAGCAATGCAGCATGCATTGCTCGCAAACATCTGTTATATCTTTAGTCAAATCATGCCGCAGGACGTCGTATCTGATATTTCATAATAATATCTCTGACAATGTCGCTACGCACGATGTCATCACAGAAAAATTCATGCACGTGCACTCCAGGCACATCGTGCACTCGATTAATGGCATCGTATAAGCCTGAGTAGCTTGCAATATCCGACTGACTCAAATCACCATTGACCACAACTTTTGCGTTCTGGCCAATTCGTGTCAGAAACATTTTCATTTCTTCCGGCGAACAGTTTTGTGCCTCATCAAGCACGACAAAACATCGGTCAAATGTTTTACCGCGCATATACGCGAGGGGCTCAACCACGATATTGCCGTTTTTCAAGGCACAGTCGATCACACCCTTACCTGCATTGTTAATCAGGCATGATTTGAATGCACTAAAATAGGGATCGAACTTTTCATCCAGCCGGCCGGGTAAAAAACCCAGACTGTTACCGACTTCAACTGCTGGCCGGGTAAACACAATGCGATCGATCTCATCGGCCATTAAGGCTTCTGCCGCCATCGCGGCGGTGCAAAAACTTTTACCGGTGCCCGCCGGGCCTAAACCGAAGGTAATTGTGCTGGATTTAATCGCCGCCATAAATCGTGCTTGCGATTTATTTTTCGGCTGGATTTTTTTGCGAGGGGCTGGAGTGCGGTACTGAGTAACTAAATGTGGAGCAGTGGTCTGGAGACTGATGACGACTGAATCAGGGGGTGAGTCATCATACGTGTGGTTTCTAGTATGTCGTTCTTTTCTTCTGGCATGTTTTCTCGACATGCATACACCTCATGGATCGAGTTCAGACGTTTCTATTGATACATGATTCATTTAACTTTGTCTACAAAAAAGTATACAAAGCTGACAAATTTTATTATGGTGTGAGCAACTCACAGGATTGTGGTCAAGCGTGCTGGTTTTTTTCGTGACAATAGTGTCCCGCAGTGTCTTTCGCGCGCTACAATTCCCGCCATGTTACAACTTTCCAGCCTCAGTCTTCGTCGCGGTCATCAGTTGCTGATTGAAAACGCGAGTTTTCAAATTCATCCCGGACAAAAAGCCGGTGTTACCGGTGCTAACGGTACGGGTAAGTCCAGTTTGTTCGCACTCATTAAAGATGAGATTCATGCCGACACCGGCACCTGCAAACTTCCCCGCGACTGGGTGATTTCACACGTTGCCCAGGAAACCCTGGCCGATGATCGCGCCGCACTGGAGTATGTGCTCGATGGTGACAGCGAATTACGCACGATAGAGGGGCAACTGGCGGAGGCGGAAAATACGGATGACGGCCTGCGACTGGCAGGCCTGCACACTCGCTTCGACAATATCGACGGCTATACTGCCCGCAGTCGCGCCGCACAACTACTCTACGGTCTGGGCTTTCGCGCCGGCGATGAACGACGCACGGTGAATGCGTACTCGGGCGGCTGGCGTATGCGTCTGAATCTGGCCCAGGCTTTGATGTGCCGCTCCGACCTGCTCTTGCTCGACGAGCCCACCAACCATCTCGACCTCGACGCGGTGATCTGGCTGGAATCATGGTTACGCACTTACCCGGGCACATTGTTATTAATCTCGCATGATCGGGATTTTCTCGACAGCGTATGCACCCATATTGCACATATCGAGTCACGCAGCATGACGCTCTACCCCGGCAACTATTCAGCCTTCGAGCACATTCGCGCCGAGCGCCTCGCCAACCAGCAGTCACAATATGCCAGACAACAGCGTGAAATCGCGCATATACAATCCTATATTGAACGCTTCCGTGCCAAGGCAACCAAGGCACGGCAGGCACAAAGCCGGATCAAGGCGCTGGAACGCATGCAGCAGATTGCACCGGCGCACATCGATTCTCCATTTCGTTTTCAACTACGCGCACCGGAAAAATATCCCACGACCCTGATCAAACTTGAATCGATGCAGGCAGGATACAACGACAATCTGATTCTGGATGACATTGACCTGACGATCGCTCCCGGGGATCGTATCGGTCTGCTCGGACCCAACGGTGCTGGCAAGTCGACCCTGATCAAACTCATTGCTGGCGCGATACCATCGTCTGCCGGCAACATTGAACAGCACAAGGACACTCGCATCGGTTATTTTGCCCAGCACCAGCTCGAACAACTGCATCCCGAACACACCCCGGTGGAACATTTGCAACAGCTGGACAAAACCGCGCGCGAAGCTGAGCTGCGTGATCATCTCGGTGGCTTTGGTTTTGGCAGCCAGCAGGCGCTAGCCAAAGTCGCACCTTTTTCTGGCGGGGAAAAATCGCGACTGGTACTCGCCATGCTGGTGTATCAGCGACCGAATGTATTATTGCTCGACGAGCCCAGCAACCACCTCGATCTGGAAATGCGCCAGGCGCTGGCGCTGGCCTTACAGGATTACAGCGGCGCCATGGTGATCGTCTCGCATGATCGACATTTACTCCGTGCGACCTGCGATACCTTATTGTTAGTCCACAATAAACACGTGGAAGAATTTGACGGTAGCCTCGACGATTATCCGAAATGGCTGAGTGATCACCACAAACAGAGCAACGCTGCCAACGATAAATCAGCCGTCAAAACCAGCCACCAGACTGTTGCAAAAAAAGATCGCAAACGCCTCGAAGCCGAGCAACGCAGACAACTGCAACCACTGCGCAAGCAAGTCAACCAGCTGGAAGCAGAACTGGATCGCTGCCATGCCAGACAACAACAACTGGAAGCATTGCTCGCCGACACTGACATCTATGCCGAGCACAACAAAACCCAACTGCAAAAGTTACTCATGGAAAAAGCCGAGCTTGATCAGCAGAGCCAGCAATGCGCAGACGCCTGGCTCAGCGCCAGTGAAGCGCTGGAAGTTGCGGTACAAGATTTGGCTGGAGACTGAAAAACTAAACACTTTGCCACAGAGAACACGGAGTCTAGAATTAATGACACTTAACTTAAGAAGATTTCTTGTGTTTTCCGTCATTCCCGCGCGCTGCTGGCGGGAACCTTCGCCTGCCCCCGCCAAAAACATGCGGCAACGACGATGAACTTTAGTACTATGCGCTTAAGTAAACGCCATTTGAGTCTAGCATCTTAAAAACTTTTTGCCGCAAAGGATGCAAAAAAGTTATTACTCAAATATTACCGTCGCGGTCTTTGCGTCATTTGCGGCCATATGCTTTTCTCTGTGGCAAAGTTTTCTAAGCAGCCATTTTATTCAGCAGTAAAACCAAACGCCCGATCGTGCACATAGACCAGTTTGCAGTCTTCCAGATATTTGGCATCGTGGATACGACCGGCCTTGATATAACCGGTGTCACCGGCGTTAAGTATCACCGGTTCGCCTGCGGCGACCAGACCATGGTCGCCACGGCTGAAATACTGGATCGCCATTTTGCCTTCGACCACCACCGTCATGTCATCACCGGGGTGCGAATGTGGTGGCTCGGCACTACCCGCCTGCCAGCGTTCCAGCATGACTTCGACACCATCAGCATTACCCGGCACAGTAGTACGCACGGTGAAACCTTCCGGGGTGTCGGGGACCGTGACATGATTTTGCCAGATGGCGCTGGATTCGGAGTTTATTTCCTGGGCTGGATGCTTGCTGCTCATACCATCTTCTCGTGGGTAGGGTTAAAAATTCTTTAAAATTATACCCGCCCACCAGTAACAAATCGCCAGCACGGTCGCAAAAAACTGCATTTTCATCCTTGTGGGGCGGTTTTTGCCTCTTTCGGGCCGTATCTATCGCGTATTGCGGACAAATCTGGTTTATAATTCGCCCGCGCAAACTTGCGGGGTTGATGCTCTCAGATCCCTGAACCATTCTGACTTTGTATTGCCAGAGCTCCGCGAGTTGTCAGGGACGCGAAATAACGAGGCCACCTCTGTATAATTCCACACGGGTTTAGCAGACACGCACAGCGTGTCACAGAGTTTTATTCACGTTTTCAATGCCTTATAAGCACTGACTGCCGACTGCACTGCACCCGGCAGGGCCACTACCGAACATTAATTTTAGAGTACAGAAACATGACTGACTTAGCCAAGTATCGCAACATAGGCATTTTTGCACACGTGGATGCCGGCAAAACCACGACCACGGAACGCATCCTCAAGCTCACTGGCAAGATTCATAAAACCGGTGAAGTGCACGAAGGTGAAGCCACTACCGATTTCATGGATCAGGAGCGCGAGCGCGGCATCACGATTCAGTCGGCGGCGACCTCCTGTTACTGGAACGATCACCGCTTCAATATCATCGACACCCCCGGGCACGTGGATTTCACCATCGAAGTCTATCGTTCGCTGAAAGTACTCGACGGTGGCATCGGCGTATTCTGTGGTTCTGGTGGCGTTGAGCCCCAGTCCGAGACCAACTGGCGTTATGCCAACGATTCTGAAGTCGCGCGCGTGATTTTTATCAACAAGCTCGACCGTCTCGGCGCCAACTTCTATAAAGTGGTCGAGCAGGTAAAGAAAGTGCTCGGTGCGAATCCTGTGGTCATGGTGCTGCCGATCGGTGAAGAAGAAAAATTCACCGGCGTGGTCGATCTGCTGACGCGTAAAGCCTGGGTCTGGGACGAATCCGGCGACCCGATGAAATACACCATCCAGGAACCCCCGGCTGAGATGGCGGATCTGGTCGAAGAATGGCGCGAGAAAATGATCGAAACTGCGGTTGAGCAGGACGATGCCATGATGGAACAGTATCTGGAAGGCAACGAGCCTTCAATTGATGATATCAGGCGCTGCATCCGCAAAGGCACCATCGCGCTCGACTTTTTCCCGACCTATTGCGGTTCTGCATTCAAAAACAAAGGTGTGCAGTTAGTACTGGACGCGGTTGTAGATTATCTGCCCAGCCCGACCGAGGTCACACCACAGCCTGAAGTCGATCTGGAAGGCAATGAGACCGGCGAATTTGCGATTGTCGACGTCGACAAACCGCTGCGCGCGCTGGCATTCAAAATTATGGACGACCGCTTCGGTGCCCTCACCTTCATTCGCATTTATTCCGGCAAGCTGGAAAAAGGCAGCAACGTACTCAACACCTTCACCGGTAAAACCGAACGTATCGGCCGTATTGTAGAAATGCACGCCGACGAACGCGTCGAACTGAGCAGCGCCCAGGCAGGTGACATCGTCGCCGTCATCGGTATGAAAAACGTGCAGACTGGTCACACCCTGTGTGATCCGAAATTCCCGGCTACACTCGAGCCCATGGTATTCCCGGACCCCGTCATCTCGATCGCGGTCGCGCCAAAAGATAAAGGGGCCTCTGAAAAAATGGGTATCGCCATCGGCAAAATGGTGCAGGAAGATCCTTCGTTCCGTGTGGAAACCGATGAAGATTCCGGCGAAACCATCCTCAAAGGTATGGGCGAGCTGCATCTGGATATCAAGATCGACATTCTGCGCCGTACTCACGGGGTTGACGTGACCGTGGGCAAACCGCAGGTGGCTTACCGCGAAACCATCACCCAGCGCGTCGAAGACAGCTACACCCACAAGAAACAGACCGGCGGTTCAGGTCAGTTCGCGAAAATCGATTATGTGGTTGAGCCCGGTGAACCCGGCAGCGGCTATGTCTTTGAATCATCTGTCACCGGCGGTAACGTACCACGCGAATTCTGGCCCGCCGTGCAAAAAGGCTTTCAGATCAGCATGGATCGCGGTGTGCTCGCGGGTTATCCCTGTCTTGATTTCAAAGTTACCCTGATGGACGGTGGTTTCCACCCGGTCGACTCCTCGGCGATTGCCTACGAGCTGGCAGCACGCGCCGGCTATCGTCAGTCGATGCCAAAAGCCGGCCCGCAGCTGATGGAACCGATCATGAAAGTCGACGTCTTCACCCCTGAAGACAATGTTGGTGATGTCATCGGTGACCTCAACCGCCGTCGCGGCATGATCAAATCACAGGAGCCCAGCTCAACCGGTATCCGTATTAAATCGGAAATCCCATTGAGCGAGATGTTTGGTTATATCGGCGACCTGCGCACCATGACCTCGGGTCGTGGCCAGTTCTCGATGGAATTCCTGCACTACATGCCCTGCCCGCGCAATGTGGCCGAGCAGGTGATCAAGGAAACCAAAGAACGCGAAGCTGCTGCCAAGAAATAAGGCACGCTGACGTCGCAATCACAAAAGGCCGGGGTAACCCGGCCTTTTTTATGCTCGCCGAGATCACACGGTCGCAGTCATACTCCACGCGGAACTTTTTAAAATTCAGAAAATCATATTTTTGCCGCCTGTTCGCCAGGCGAGCTGGTGGCATGCTTCAACAATATTTCTTAACAAGGTATTGAGAGGGTAATGCCATGACAGAAAATACACCATACAGCTTCAAAAAATTCGCCATGCCGATTCTAGTCATCAGCTTATTGCTGATTGTCGCGGCTCAGCTCTGGTTTATGGCTGATATGAAACAACAGTTAAACTCTATTAAGAACAGCACACAGGCTGCGACCGCAAACCTCAGACCATTGGACGTCGATACTTTAGCAAAATCGGGCACATCGGCTGCAAGCCCTCAACCCAGTGTACCGCAGACTCAGTCGCTGGCACAATCGCCGGTACAGTCGCCACTCGCCAATAACTTCTTTAATCAGCTGTTCAGTGCCGATGCACAGGTGATGGATCAGCAATTCGAAGACATACGCCGTCAAATGGAGCAGCTGATGCAGCAGGCTTTCAGCAATGCTGGCGCCAATCATGGAGTCAACAGTTCCGGCATACAAAAACTTTTCGGCGACAGTAGCATGACACCAGATATTAAGATTGAAGACGAGGGTAAGCAATATCTCGTTCTGGTCGATTTACCCGGTGCCGATAAAGATAATATCTCGGTATCACTGAACGATAATATGCTCACTGTTTCCGGTCGGCAAAATCATCATGAAAGCAAAACAGATAGTGCAGGTAACACGATATCTCAAAGCCAGATATCGGGTTCATTTTCGCGTAGCGTAAACTTGCCGGGCGAAGTCAAACCGGGAAGTATGCACACCGAATACAATAACGACGTGCTAAAAATTACTGTTACCAAAGCGGCATGACATTAACTGCCTGACGGTACTTGCAGCTTGCAAGCGCCGGATATTTTATGTTTTGGCTAGCAATGCTGGCATGTCAAATCTCACACCAGACCAACCATGCTGCATGAACTGACGAATGTTCTGGTGGCTGTCCTGATCCGGATGCAACAAGACATCCTGCCGGAAATAGTCACCGAAGCAATGCAATGTTTGTTGCTTGCTCAGCCCGTGCAATTCAGCAAATGCCAGCAATCGGCACGAACCTGAGTTTTCACCCGCCTGATTGACCACCGTTCCGTTACAAAAGCCCACTGGGGTAAATACATAGTTAGCATCAATCACCGCAATGACTTCGTCGAATGCAATGCTCTCAGGACGCGTTTTAATTTGATCAAGTAATTTTTTTATCATCATAAAAATCAGTTTAGCCTGTTAGCCATCCGTTGACCACACATTGCCATTCATGATAGCCACAGAAAAGGCAGAGTGTATCTCTGCCTTTTAATATTCACCCAACCAGCGATATTTTATAAATATCCGGTCTGTGTGACCTCCGTAACCCAATATACCCCTTGCCCACGTAAATAACTGCCTGCATCAGAGAGTATTTTGAGCACATCACTCACCATTTCATCCGCCAGTAAAATATCCACTCGCACTCGAGGCGTATAACCAACAACCTTATCATGCGCTGACAGCAAGTTATCATTCTCTGCCTGCACACCATGCCCTTCGACCCGACTGAAAGTAAAACCTGTCACCTGCTCCATGGCACGCAACTGATCAGCCAGGCCTTGTTGCGCACTGCTGTGAATTATAATAGTTAGCAGTTTCATGACTGAACCTCCTCTAAATTATGCGCCACACGCTCACCGCGCCCCTCAAACCATGCATACAAAGTCGGTAACAAAATTAGTGTCAGCAGAGTTGAGGTAAACAAACCACCAATAACCACTACCGCTAACGGACGCTGCAATTCAGAGCCTGGACCCGTAGCAGTAAGCAGTGGCACTAAGCCAAGGCTGGCAATCAACGCAGTCATTAACACCGGCCTTAATCGTCGCTCCGCACCTTCTTGTACTGCCTGCAAAACGCTGCGGCCGGATTCGCGTAGCTGGTTAAAGTAACTCACCATGACTACGCCATTGAGCACAGCAACGCCAAACAGTGTTATAAAACCAACGGAAGCAGGCACCGACAGATACAATCCGGAAAGATACAAACTAACAACCCCACCAATCATTGCAAACGGTATATTTAAAATAATCAGGCTTGCCTGACGCAAAGAACGGAAAGTAATGAATAGCATGGCAAATATTAAAGCGATGGCGATTGGCACAACCAGAGTCAGTCGGTTAGCCGCACGTTGCTGATTTTCAAACTGGCCGCCGTAGGTCATATAATAGCCCGCCGGTAATTCGACCTTAGCCGCTACCTTGCTTTGTACTTCATCGACGAAGCTGACCACATCACGTCCCTCTACATTCGCCTGCACCACTACCTGGCGTTTCGCAGACTCGCGTACGATCTCCACTGGGCCATCAATCTCACGAATATCCGCCAGTAACCGCAGTGGCAGTTTTGCACCACCTGGGGTCTCGACCAGTAAATCACTAATATCTTTACTTGAAGTACGTGCCGATTCTGGATAACGCAGCAATACACCTGTGCGACGATTGCCCTCAATAATTTCAGTGACGACTTGTCCAGCGACAGCGGTTTCGATGAGCAGGTTTATATTTTCAACATCAATACCGTAACGTGAGATCGCGTCAGAGCGCACATCAATTTGCAAATACACCTGGCCAGACAAGCGACCGCGAAACACATCGACTGCACCGGTAGTAGTAGCAACGACTTCTTCGATTTTAGTCGACAACGTTTCCAGTGTCGCCAGATTATCACCATAGAGCTTGATCGCCATCGCTGCCCGTACCCCGGTGAGCATTTCTGACACCCGCATGTCGATCGGCTGGGTAAAAGCAATATCCAGGCCCTCAAATCTGTCCAGTTTCTGGCGCAGCGATTCCATCATGGTTGGTAAATCCACACTCCATTCATCACGTGGTTTCATGATAATGAAATTGTCAGTTTGATAAAGCCCCATGGGATCCATTCGCAACTCATCTGCACCCGTGCGTGACACCACGCCGGTCACTTCAGGAATTTCCATAAAGGCTTTTTGAATAGGTGCATCCATCGCGACCGAATGCGCCAGTGAAATATCAGAGGCCTTCTCAACAATAATAACCGTGGAACCTTCATCCATCACCGGCATAAATTCTTTGCCAATGTACGGAAACAAAGCAACCGCAGCGATCAGTGTAAACACAGCCACCATCACAGCAATAACGCGAAACTGTAGCGCAAGCTGAACTATCGGTCGATATAGTTTTTTAAGCACAGTCAATAAGCGACCATCACCACTATGATCGCCCCGCATGAGAAAGCTGGCGAGCACTGGAATAATGGTTAATGAAAGCACTAACGAACCGATAAGTGCAAATGAAATGGTCACTGCCAACGGCGTGAACATTTTACCCTCCAATCCAGCAAGACTGAATAGCGGCAGAAACACAACAATTATGATTAATACACCGCTAATGACAGGTGTCGCAACCTCCAGCACAGCGCGATATACCAGATGTACTCGATGCACTCCCTTTGGCGCATGATTCAACTGAGTATGTATGTTTTCGACCACCACCACGGCCGCATCAACAAGTATACCGATGGCGATTGCCAGACCACCTAGCGACATTAAATTTGCACTAACGCCCGTCAAACGCATCATGATAAATGTGAATAGCACGGACAAGGGCAAGACCAGCGCAACAGTTAAGGCCGCCCGAAGATTACCTAACATCAATACCAACACTATCAGTACCAGTATCACCGCCTCACCGAGTGCTTTTTCTACCGTCCAGACTGCTGTGGTGACCAGATCAGTTCGATCATAGAATGCTTCGATCTCGATGCCTTCCGGTAGCGTTGGTTTTAATGCTTCCAGTTCCTGCTTAACACCTTCAACTGTAATTCGACTATTAGCGCCCAGACGCAATAATGCCAACCCGGTTACGACCTCGCCTTCTCCATCGGCTGTCACTGCACCATAACGTGTCAGCGAACCAATACGCACATCTGCTACCTGATCCAGTATTACCGGTACACCATTGCGCATGGTCAATAAAACACGACGAATATCTTTTTCATTACGCAATAGGCCATGCGTACGCACGAGTAACATCTTGTCACCACGTTCAATGCGATCCCCGCCTGCATTACGATTATTTTTTTCTAACACTCTCTGTAAGTCATCCAGACTCAGACCATAACGCACCAACGATGCCGGGTCGGGTATCACCTCAAATGCACGGACCTCACCACCCAGCGAGTTAACATCCGCAATACCCGGTACGGTGCGCAGACGCGGACGAATAACCCAGTCCTGTAATGCACGCAATTCACGGTTGCTATAGCCTTCGCCTTTAATGCGATACATGTAAAGCTCACCGAGCGGCGTAGTGATAGGCGCCAGACCCCCATCAACACCTTTTGGCAGATCATTCCAGACCTGATTCAAACGCTCACTGACCTGGTTTCGTGCCCAGTAAATATCAGTCCCATCTTCAAAATCAATTTTGATGATACTTAAAGCATATTTGGTGACTGAGCGCAGCACGGTTTGTCTTGGCAGACCTTGCATTTCCATCTCCAGTGGAAACGTTATCCGGCTTTCTACTTCGCTCGGTGACAGGCCCGGCGCCTTGACAATAATTTGAACCTGCGGTGCCGAAATGTCGGGAAACGCGTCGATCGGCAAGGTTTTAAACGCCCAGGCACCGGTAACGACCAGCGTGATTGCCAGTAAAACCAGCATCAGTCGTTGTATTAATGAAAAACGAATTATGGCAGCAATCATGATTAATTAACCTCGCTGGTAGTAGACGAAGCAGTCACTGCCCGGCGCTTAGCTAGTAATGACACCCCAGCTGATCGTCGCACTTCTGCCAGCTCTATCCAGCCTGCGTATAATAGTTCTAAATAACTTTCCTGCGCATCAAAATATGTATTGTTTGCATCAATCAAGCCAAGCACACCGAGCTCACCAACATCGAAACCCTTACGCGTCAACTTGTACACTTTTTCTGCTGGCTTGAGCAACATATTCTGGTAGTGCTCAGCCTGTTTAATTAAATGCTCAAGATGCAAATAGCTTTTGCGAAGACTGGCCTGTAAATCACGTTGCATAATGGCGCGCTCAGCCTGAACTTTTTGCACTGACGCGCGCGCAGAATCGACACCACCCATGTTTTGATTCCACAGCGGTAACTGGACACGCAGCATAAAGCCGACAGTGTCCCGACGACGATTAGCGAGATAGTCTTTGCCTGCAAAAACAGATAATGTCGGATCTTCAAAACGCTGCGTTGCAGCAACCTCGATGGCCGCCTGTGATGCTGCTAGCTTATGCTGAGTTGATACCAGCGCAGGATGCTCAATCAGTCCGCGCTCTAGTCGCTCATACGCCACCGGCATCGCCACCGGTGTAAGCTGTACCAGCTCAAGAGAAACATCTGCAGGCATCATTAATAAGGATTTAAGGCTCGCTTCCGCTTCGCTATATTCACCTTCCGCCGCCTCTAGCATCTGATAAGCCGCTTGCACGACAATATCCAGACGCATGATTTCAAGTGGCGTTAAAAAACGAATCAAAGGATCAGAACGACTGCCCTGATGATGGCCTTTACTACGATAGGTGTTTGCCTGGCGCAATCTCTGTTCTGCAAGTTCCAGCCTGGCCTGAGTCAACTGCAATGCGTGATAACGCTTCGCAGTAATATACTCAAGTTCCTGCTGCAGTTGATACTTTTGCGCAGTTGCACTCTGAACTTCAGCCTCTGCCTGTGTGCGCTGATACTCTAGTCTCGACACCGGGATTGGCTGCGACAGCTCAAGCTGTGTGAAATCGAAACCACCTCTCGAGTCTTCAATACCGAGACTGTCATCAACAGTCACACTGAGTTTTGGATTTGGCCATGCACTTGCCTGTACGGCTCTACCTTGTTGCACATTAATTTCAGCGTCTGATGATTTCAGCTCCGGTGCAACTTCAATGATATGCCTCGCGGTCGCATCCAGAGTCCATTTTTTCGCGACTTCGGCAGAGACTAATAGCGGGATTAGCAATACTGCTACAGGCAGTAAGCGTAGTAAATTATTCATAAAACTCCCCGAATGCACTATGCGTTACGCCGCACTAGCACATATATACTGAAACACTAAATCTTGATGATCCTGAATCGCCTGTATCTATCAAGAGGCTACAGGCATGTCGCCTGCTTCAGGTGTTATCTGGGTGGGGGGGGGCGCGGAGCGGTGGCTGTATAAAGTCGTGTAATGATGCCAGCATGGCATCGACTGTGCGGAGAATACGGACGCAGCACAAACTCAAAGCGCAATGGAGAATTGCTAGCACAACAAACAATAAAGCGAACAAGTTCAATAGCTTTATCTTCGCCGCGAAGCTATCCGCACTAATGTTAATTTCAACATTATGCGCATGATCTTTGTCACTACTATCAGATGTTTGCAGATGTGCGGGCGCATGCATGCCAAGGGCAAGATGTACTTCGGCCACCTGAACTCCGGCATCAGCCACATTCTGTGCATGTAAGTGTAACTTGAATGTCTGCGCGAACAGCAACGTCAAACCCATGCCTAAAATAAGCATAAATCTGGTAATCGGTTTGTTCACGAGGAGTTTCATCAGGCGCGAGTTTAGTGTAGCTCCTGCCCTGATTCAAGGGAATAATTAGTCCACGCTATCGGAATGCAGAATAGCTGAGATCATTACAATCACTACACCAAAAAAGATAATCTCATTTCTAATCAGGTATATAGCTCTTGTTAACACACTATGGCGCACATAAAAAAGACCGGATGACCCGGCCTTTTTTACGCAGAACACAATGCGCTATTCAGTCGGCTCAGGTGTGCCGGATGGCATTGCGTGTTCCATGGTATCTGCGCCGGATTCGTTACCGGGTATAGCATCCTGCATGGTTGCTGCATCTGGCATCGGATCACTACCACCTGCAGCGTTATTACTGCAGGCCCAGCCCCAGGATTCGAGTTTTGCAACGAGACCCTGCGCCTTGTCTTCACAGTACCCCTGCTCGCTGGTGGCATTCCAGAGCACTTCGCTGGTACCACCCTCGTCGGGCTTGTTGTAGACCACGTTGCAGGGCACCGGGCCGGAGCCGGGGTAGTCGATTTTAACCTCTCGCTGGATCCCATCATGACTACAGCTCCATGAATCCGCATAGACCACTGAAGACAATAACATCAGGCCTGAAACGATCAAACTTAACTTGAACGACTGCATACGCTATACCCTCCCAAAAAATTATATTGAACAACATCCTGGTTTCACACCCGTTCCAGCATACCAGAATCGAATAAAAACGCACCCAATTTTGTCAACTCAAGGTCTGGCAATGGCAAAAACCACTTTCATATTTGCTCAATTCGTTGTAAACATAGGCAGAGTTAAATTAGAGCAGTCGTTCGCACCATGGCAAAAGTAAAGCAATCAGCAGCACTAATAAAATCCTTCCAGTTCCATACCGGCCGCATCCTCGTGGGTAAGTATGAAGTCATGGACTTGCTAGGTGCTGGCTGGGAAGGCGAGGTATATCGCGTACGTGAAATACACACTGATATTATTCGCACTGCAAAATTTTTCTTCCCACAGCGAAATGAGAGAGATAAAGCACTGCTGTTCTACGCCCGAAAACTGCACAAACTGCATCAATGTCCGGTCATAATCCAGTACCACACCCAGGAAAAAGTAATTATCCGGGGACAGCATGTTTCATTTCTGATCTCAGAGTATGTAGAAGGTGAACTCCTGAGCGCATTCCTGTTACGCCAGCCTGGTAAAAAGCTTCCCCCCTACCCCGCTATACATTTATTACATGCCATGGCATCCGGTATTGAGACCATACATGCGCTAGGTGAGTATCACGGTGACCTGCATTCTGAAAATATTATTGTCGAACACTTTGGTTTAAAATTTCACCTCAAATTGCTCGACCTGTTTCACTGGGGTGCACCCAGCAAAGCCAATATTCTCGATGATGTATGCAATATGATTCGGATTTTTTACGATACTCTTGGTGGTGCCAGCACGTACGCTAAACAGCCTGCTGAGATCAAGGCCATTGTCTGCGGGCTCAAACGCTCACTTATTCTGAAAAAGTTTCGCACCGCCGGTGAGTTAAAAATGTATCTGGAAAACATGGAATTCAGTTAACCCGTAGCAGCCTTAAAAATAAAATATAATGCCAAACAATAACAAGCAAGCCATCATCTATACAGATGAAGATCGAGTGCAACCAGTACTGCACAATCTGAGTTTTGGCGATGCCTGTGCATTTACCGTGAAGGCATCTAACAAGGACACAGGCAACGAAGACAGTATTGCACTAATTCCTTATGATGAAACTCGTGGCGTGATTGTGGTTGCAGACGGTGTTGGTGGTCATGCCAAAGGTGGTGACGCTTCTCAAATCGCAGTAAACGCTCTGGCTAAAGCCATCAACGAATACGGTGAAAGCAATGGCGATTTGCGCGATGCTATTTTGCGTGGCATCGACAATGCAAACGAACTCATCCTGTCCAGACAGCTGGGCTCAGCCACCACCTTAATCATCACTGAGATTCTTGGCGATCAAATTCGCAGCTATCATGCCGGTGATTCGGTCGCCCTGATCACTGGCCAGCGCGGCAAATTAAAATATCAGACCATTGCGCATTCCCCTATCGGCTATGCGGTGGAATCCGGTATGCTCAACGAAGAACAGGCCATGGCCTCAGACGAACGCCACCTGGTCTCCAATATTGTCGGTTGCAATGACATGCGCATCGAAATCGGTCCCCAGCTCAGGCTGGCGAAACACGATACCGTGTTGCTTTGCAGCGACGGCGCGACCGATAATTTACTGATCGATGAAATTGTCAATCACATCCGCAGCGGTAGCATGTCTGACGCAGCTGATTATTTGCTCAAGGCCTGCCTTGAACAAATGCAGCACGAAGGTGGCCATATTGATGACCTCAGTGTAGTGCTCTACCGGCGCAGAATCTGAATTGCTCGAATTCCGGGCTAAATTCACGCACCCCCGACCGACTCCAGCCCCAGCGACCCGGTACCAGACCAATTGGATTTGCTTTCAGCCGGCAAAAACCAGAGAATACGCCCTCAAATTTCTGCGTGCTGGGGCAATCCAGCCTACAGTCACTGACACTAAACCACTTTGAGGAGTCCTCATGAAACTGATTCTTTTAGGCGCACCCGGCGCCGGCAAGGGCACTGTCGCCAAACTGCTGACCAAGCTCGATGGCTCCGTCCAAATCTCGACTGGCGACATCCTGCGCGGTGCGGTCGCTGCCGGTAGCGAACTGGGCAAAAAAGCCGAAGCTGCGATGAAAGCCGGCGACCTGGTCTCCGATGACCTGATCATGGGCATTATGGGTGAACGCCTGAAACAAGATGACTGCAAAGCGGGTTATCTGCTCGACGGTTTCCCGCGCACCATTCCACAGGCCGAAGCTCTGAAAGTGCTACTGGAAAGCATGGGTGAAAAACTCGATTGTGCGGTTGAAATTGATGTCGCTCGCGATGTCATTCTGGATCGCCTGACTACCCGCCGCACTTGCACCGGCTGTGGTGAAATTTATAATGTAAAATCCAATCCACCAAAGCAGGAAGGCATTTGTGATAAATGTGGTGAACCTGTCGTGCAGCGTGACGACGAAACCGAAGAAGCTATCAGCAATCGCTTAAATGTGTATAACGAACAGACCGCACCACTGGTCGACTTTTACAAAAAAGAAGGCATGTTGTTATCGGTTCAGGCGACCTCATCAGATGCAGTCATTGACGCGATCAAGAACAAGCTGGGCATATAAACCAGGCAAGGTCCATTTACCAGCCGGGATCGCCTCATGCGACCCCGGCTTTTTTATGGCTTACAGGTAATTCGGCTCAGAGATTCGCCGTCCAAAAACTCGTGATCAGCTATGGTCCGCGTATGCTTGCTGCATTAATCTCAATGCCTCAGCACCACCGATATTCAGGTTTTTGATATCTGAAATAATCATATCGAGCTCTGATGGGAAACTACCAGGAATGAGCTTTCGCCAGATATCATAAGCACGCCCAGTATCACCACAGGCGTCTAACTTGAGTGCAACATCCGCCAGTCGGTACGCCTGCTGAAGTGCTCGCATTGCACTGACTAAACTCAAAATATCGCGTAGGCCTTCAATTTCAAACGCCAGATTTGCAGGGTCATTTATTTTGTAGGCAGTCTCACGCATTCCGGCTTTAAAAATATGACGTAAGGCCTGCGGATAACTGGTCACAGCAATACCAGTCAGTTGCTCCTTAACAAAAATTTCAAGATAATAATCATTGAATACGTTGTCATTGGTATGGTTCCAGATCTTCATCATGCGGATCAGCGGTATTAAGCGACCCTTGTGAATGCTATTGGCTGTGTCCAGATCTTCTTTGTAACCGAGGCTATTGTATTCGGTCCAGCCAGAGCAGGCATGCGCCGGTACCAGATAACTTTTTTTCTCGGTAAGAAAACCGGGTTTAATTCTAAAGACAAAATTCTCAAAAGGCACAACTACCACATTGTGTTTCTGTAATAGCGAAACATTGTCGTAGCGATCTTTTAAGGTCAGCAGCAGCTTGTTCAGCAGAGCCAACGGCGAAAATCGATTACGATGCTCCTGTTTGAATAATACGTATAAATCAATACTACAGCCGTCCAGCGGCGTCACCAGCGTTCTGCGTGAAAACGCACCCGGCAACACCGTGGTGAATGAGGTAACAAATTGTCTTAAATGCGCTTCTATGTCCGCCTGCCGACTGGCAATCGCCGTATATTCAACCAACGGCAACTCGATTCTGTTAGAGAACAGTTCAAAACCCTGTTTCACAGTAAATTGCCTGCGTTCACTCATAGTAAAGACAATACCCGGAAGCCGGCCGGAACAATAAATGCCACCTGTTGTTGCCGGAACAACAGATATCGAGCATTTTCATTTACGCAGCACTTATGATTCAAAAGCATAGTACAGTCTTTGCCGGTTTTCCCGAGGACATGGGTTACAATAGCTGCTCTGTAATTAAGTTGAACATGATGGCGCTGATGCTCGACTGCATCGATCACTGCCGATGCAATCACCTCTTTGGAAATTGTTGTATGCAACATATCTGCAGCGCGCTCGTTCACCGGCTGAGTTAGGTGAATCGCTGCCGATAACCGGTTCAGTATATTTCTTTCCTGTGCATTGACTGGTTTAGTGAGCAGTTTTTCGCGGGCTTCACAGCATAAACCAGCGCAATCAATAAATCTTAGATGTTCTTCATCGCGCTCAAAAATATCTTTGTTTCAAACCATGGTTTTAAGACTATTGGCACGCAGACAGATAGTGTCGCGCAGAGCATTTGCCATTTCCACCTTGGTATTAGTGTCTTCTACCCACATTTGACATGCTGTCGTTTAATGCCGGCAACTGCCGCAGGGCGATAAATATAATCAATGACACCAATACAAGAATTGCACAAAAACCAGGGGTTATCGTTAATTTGATATCATCACTTTCCCATAATTTTATGATTATCTTCCGTTAGTTTTGCAATTTTTCCTGCCCAAGCTTGCGGTACAGGCATCTCTGGCGCATGCTGACAGGCCTCCCTCTGGTAACATTGAGGCGAATTCTTGCACGAACCAGCCTTTTACCGTTCATCGGTTTAATCATTTACAGCATCAAATACAACTGTATGATTCTATGCTGCCGCTGAAAAATTACCTGTTATTTATTATAGACTAACAAATTGATATTCATAATTATTTCTTGATTCACGAAGATAAACCTGAGAGTATCCAGCTTCACTACATGACGGGCTGACTATGGGCATAATATGAGCCACATGAATGTCTAATCTTTCCTTAATTTTATGGATATCTGTAACTGCACAGTGCATAGCTGTGTTGCTGGCGCTACGTTTAATTCCATTAACCGGGCGCGCATTAGCCTGGATCATCCTTTCACTGGCACTGCTCATGATGGCCATGCGCCGGGCAATCAGTCTGCTCTATCAGCAGGGCACGCTTCAGGATAACTGGTTGCGGGGTTTCACCACCGAGTCAGTAGCATTACTTATCTCGTTGTTAATGGTCACCGGCCTGATTATGATTCGCAGAATATTCATTCAGCAGCGCATCAACGACGATAAAATCCGTACGCTTTCTCTCGCAGTAGAACAGAACCCGGGCGTCACCATAATCATTAACACCAAAGGCAAGATTGAATACGTTAACTCCGCCTATTGCAATCTTTCGGGCCAAATGCTTCAGGAAGTTATTGGTAAAGATCCTGACATTCTCGACCCCAGGCATATTGAGCAGGACGTCCTTGACAATATCTGGGAGACACTAGCGACAGGTGAAATCTGGGAAGGTGAAGTTCGAAACATATACGACGACGACTATCAGCGCTGGGAGAATGCGCGTATCTCGCCCGTAAAGAATCAGGCGCACGAAATCACGCACTACGTCATTCTTCTCGAAGACGTCACAGAACAAAGAGAGCAGCGTGAACAGCTGGAATATATGGCTTTGCACGATGGTCTAACTGATCTGCCTAATCGAACCCTGTTCAACGACAGGTTGCATCAGGCAATACGATCCGCCAGGCGCGACAACGAACCGCTCGCTGTAATGCTAATGGATTTGAATAATTTCAAGGAGATTAATGACTCGATGGGCCATCAGGTCGGTGATGAAATTCTCAGAGAAATCGCGACTCGGTTGCTTGAAATTATACGCGGCGGCGATACTGTCGCACGCATGGGTGGTGATGAGTTTCTAATTCTATTGCCTGCAGCGAAACATGCCAAGCAGCAGCAATTCATAAAGCGTATACGCTCAATACTCGATACGCCATTCATCGTCGCTGGCCGCAGCTTCGAGATTAGCGCCAGCATCGGTGTTGCTTTATTTCCTGAAGATGGCGAAGAACCTGAAATTTTGCTCAAACGCGCAGATGTTGCCATGTACGCAGCCAAAAACTCAGCAGAATCTTATAAGCGCTACGACAGAAGCCTTGATGCCGACAATGTTAGCCGCATGGAACTATCGCAGTCTTTACGTACAGCAGTCGAAGAAGACCAGTTCGAGCTCTATTACCAACCAATCGTAAACTACACCACTGGCACCATCGACACAGTCGAAGCGCTGATCCGCTGGAATCACCCTGAAAGAGGCCTGGTAACACCCGACAGTTTTATTCCTCTGGCTGAACAAACATATCAAATCGGTGCTATTACGCAATGGGTAATCAAAAAGGCCTTACAACAACTCGCTTCATGGAACAGTCCCTCAGCACCTGGCATTTCGCTTAACATTTCAGCACATGATCTCCTTGATCCTGGGTTATCTAAGTTTATTCAGGCGCAACTGACAGCCTTCCATATCAAAGCGTCTCAGATAACCATAGAAATTACTGAAAGCGCACTCATGATGCATACACATCAGACGCTTAATAATTTACGCAAGCTAAGAGCAATAGGTGTGAAAATATACATCGATGACTTTGGTACTGGCTATTCGTCGCTACAATACCTGAAGCGTTTTCCCGTCACTGGCCTCAAAATAGACAAGGCTTTCGTGATGAACATGACCAATGACGACAATGATGCCATCATTGTTCGCTCAACCACTGACCTTGCGCACAATATGGGACTCAAAGTTGTTGCTGAAGGTATAGAAAATCAGGATGTCTATGATGTGGTGGAAATACTCGGCTGTGACTACGCGCAGGGGTTTCTAATTGCCCGCCCCATGACAGCAGATAAACTGACGGTCTGGCTAAGCAACTGGCAAACGCAGGAGCACCGCAGCGGCGTCCGTCTGCGCAGCATCAAAAATCACACATAATTTTGAATCTGGCAGCGCCAGCGCAACTGCCAGTATTGCGACCAGCGACAGGCTTGTGACTATTCGCTCAGCCCCTGACGACTAATATCTGTGTCACAACGCGTCCGCGATATTACTGCTAGCCTCTAATCAGACCAACATTTCCTCTGTATCGATGTGCAGGATGCTGCAACCTCATGGCTAACTTCATGCTCTCTGACCTGGTTCATACCCATGCCAGTGCACAAGCGACTCCGAATTATGCGGTTAAAACTATTATTATCATACACTTATATATTTTTCTAAAATCTGCTCAATAATTTTTTTGCAGATTCTGTCAACCCTCTTTTCTGCGCTGCGTTAGACCGGGTGTAGTCAACGTATTTACTCAATGAGGATAATCATGAAAACACATACACTTATACTGACAACTGCCTTATCTGCCCTGATCGCAGCGCCTGTGTACGCCGATAACACAGGAGCCGGAGCTGAGCTCGAAGCCAGACTCGACCAGAAAGGTAACCAGATAGATGCCAGACTGGATGCTCGTGGCGAGTTCGTCAACGCAAAACTCGATCAGCGTGCTGCTACAGCTAACGCCAAACTGGATGAACGCGCAGCTGCTATCGACGTCAAAGCCGAAGCACGCGCTGAAATGCTGCGTTCTGAGGGCCGCGATGAAGCTGCCGACCGCGTCGAAGCTAGAGCAAACCGTGCTGTTGAACGTCTCGAACAACGCGGTGATAAAATCCAGCAGCGTCTTGACGAACGTGGTGACCGAGTCTCTTTGCGCATGGACACGCGTGGCGATATCATCAACCAGCGCATGGACATGCGTGGCGAACTGAGGCATCAACGTTATGACCGCCGTACCAGCACCAACTAGCCGTTAGCAAAGCATATAAGACTAGGCTAACATCAGTAATGCAATGACAGTCATACGGTTAATGGGAGTTATCAACTGGAAACCCGTCAGACACTTGATCAATTCTTATCAAGCACAGAACACCAGGCCTACCGTATGGCTGTCATCGCAACCGGAAATCGCGATGATGCACTGGAAATTGTACAGGATGCAATGTTCAAGCTAGTGAGAAAATATGCCGACAAACCAGCCGAGGAATGGGGCCCGCTGTTTACTCGAATCATCCAGAGCACAATCCGCGACTGGTATCGGCGCAGCAAGGTTCGAAATGGAGTACGCAATTTTTTCTTTGGTTCAGACGAATCTGCTGCGACAGATGCAATGGATAGATTTGAACATACCACAGCACTTAGGCCGGAAGAAGAACTCGGACATACCCAGGCTATGCAAGCTCTGGACCTGGCACTAAATGATTTGCCACTGCGGCAGCAACAGGCGTTTTTACTAAGACAATGGCAGGGACTGGATGTAAAACAAACCGCAGCAGCTATGGGATGTTCACAGGGGAGCGTAAAAACACATTTATCCAGAGCCATAGCAAATTTGAAAGACAAACTTGAGGAACACCACCCATGAGTGAGAAAAACCAGGATCAGGAGTTCCTCAGACAAACCAGAAAGACCCTGAATTTGCAAATCGATGCCATTGATGATTCGACACGCAGCGCATTAAGCCATATACGTAGACGAGCTATAGCACAACTCGATAGCCACAGTACAAAAAGCAAGTTCCGGCAAGGCTGGTATCCGATACTGGCAGCAACTGCAACTGCCTCTGTCATTATCAGCATAGCGATTACAATTAACATGAGTGCAACAACAGACAGATTGCCAACACTGGAAGATATGCCCTTGATCACTGCGACTGACGATATTATGTTTTACCAGGATCTGGAATTTTACCAATGGTTAGATGCAGAAAAAGTCAATGGTTAATAAAGCAGTCATCTGGACTTTTTGCATGTGTACGCTTCAGCCCGCACTCCTGTGTGCAGACACGTCGACACCGAGTATTGAGTTTCTGGAATATCTGGCTGATGTCAGCACCCGCGATGGTGAATGGCTGGATCCACTCGAAATGAAAAACCTTGCGAGTAATGACCAGGAAGATACAATTAAACAAGAGACACGAGATGAATAAGACCATCACCATTATTATGCTCATATTTACAGCACTGTTATCAGGCCATGCAAGCGCTGCTCAAGCCACAACCTGGGATCAGCTGTCCAGCGAGCAACAACAAATACTAAGCCCCGTCTCTGAACAATGGGCTAGCATGTCTACTGAACGCCAGCAGCGATTGTTAAAAGGTGTCGATCACTGGTTAAACATGGGCCCGGCAGAACGCAAAACAGCAGCCGAGCGTTTTCAGCAATTCAAACAATTACCGCCAGACCAACAAAATGCTTTGCGTGAAAAATTTAAAAAATTCATGCAAATGACTCCAGAAGAAAGAACGCGTCTGCGAAAAGCACGTTCATGGTACCAGTTATTGCCAGAAAATCGTCGCCATGAGCTGCGCGAACAATGGAAAAACATGGATAGAGAACAACGGCGCGAGCTCATCGAACAAAGACGCCTAACACGCCCGATGATGCGTGATGAAATGTTAAGACGACGCATCCCATAAGCCTACATAATAATCAGGTCTCATATGTCTATTTACAAGTTACTTCAGTACTGCTGCACCTGCGCGGTTTACACAGTCAGCTTACCTGCGCTATCAGCAACGAACTCCAGCATCTCTCTTGAGTTCGGCGCTGACAGCAATTCTGGGCAGAACTCTTATGCATCTGGTCGGCACAAGTTCGATAACAAGCTACAGCTTAGCGCCAGCCGCGCTAAGAACCAGGTAATTGATAGCAATGGCAGCTCGTTTGATTCCGAATCATACAATGTCGGCTTAAAGACTGATCCATCAGCACTTTTTAGTGCGGGTATTGACAAATCCAATATTCAACAGACAGACAATCTTGATATCGACTCAACAATACTGACCTTAGAAATGAATTCACTCGACTGGAATATATTCATTTCACCTGAGTGGCGCAGAGTCTCTCTGAACACCAATATCAGCACCCGTAATTATGATTTCGATTCTAACGGAAATTCTGTAGGTATTGGCTACTATGGCTGGGACCCGGTCTTTTTGTCATGGAGCCGTTCACGCTACGAATATCCATCACAAATCAGAACTTTTAATTCCCGCTCCAATGTATATAGCTATGTATTCGGCTCAAACACTGTCAATCAGGTATTCGCACTTGAGGATGAACGAACAACGTTCACCGCTGGCTATTTCTTTTCGCATACGAGTCTTTCATTGAGCCACAGCAGAGGGCGTTCAGCAGCTGACCAGAGTATATCGATCATTAATAAAGCCTATCTGGCACACCGCATTTCTGAACAATGGACATTAAAAACTACTATAGGGCGCTCCAGTATTGATGGAAGCAATACGAGCACCACATTTGCCAGTCTGGGAATGAGCTATCACTGGTAACTGACAGCGACCGCCATCATTCGACACGAATTAGATCAAACCGAGAGTATGATCTATTTGAGTGCAACACCTTTTCGACTTCCAGATCGCGGCGCCTTAACAAGCCGTCAGCATTTTGCCCTGCTGATGAGGACTCATCGAAAAACATAAAATCGTTGAATCCGATTGATGCGCACTGTAATTAATGTATTTATCATACTCAACTCCTGGCTCAGTCGTCATCAGTGTCACCTCGCTCTGCGGTGTGTTGTCATATCTTGTCTCAGCATAACTTACCGCAGAGACATAACTTAGACCCTACCCACTGACTATGCTATAAGATAACTATTACAAACGTCACTGCCCGCATACTGATGATCGAATGAATGATTCTAGCCGCTACATAATAACCCTTTCCCTGCTATCAGCTTTTGGCCTGGCAGGAAACCACTTCAACATCACACTGTTTTTTGGTGTCGATTTTATTTTCGGCAGCGTAGCCGTATTAGCCGCAGTTAATTTGCTCGGCATGCGGGGTGCCGTGATCACGGCACTGATCTCAGGGTCTTATACATATATTCTGTGGGAACACCCATACGCGTTAATTATATTTACAGCCGAAGCTATAGTGGTAAGTTTTTTATTAAGCAGACGCATAAATAATCTGACAATTGCTGACATTATTTTCTGGGTGGTAATTGGCATGCCATTGATATGGCTGTTTTATGGTTACACAATGGGGATGGGGGCAACGCAGGTCAATCTCATCATGTTTAAACAGCCGGTTAACGGTATAGTCAATGCAATACTGGCTACCTACCTGTTATACTTAATGCTAGCGCGCTTTAGACTGCCTACACATATCGCTAATGCCAGAATTCGACTACGTGAAGCGATATTCACGTTGCTAGTCACCTTCGCCTTACTTTCAACATTGATTACAATTATTTATCAGAACACCATTTACCGAGGCCACCACGAATCCACTCTAAAGGACTTATTAGAGCTTCAGTCCAGACATCTTGAGCCAGAAATTAAACAGGCCTTAGAGACGCATACCCTAAAACAGAATATCGGCGCATTATTGCAGCATGAGCTACCCAATGGAGCACGGCAGGAGATCATTGTCACATCAAAAAACCAGGATATCCTGGGAACAACATTGCCCATCGAAGTTGCGCAGTCTATTGTCACCAATACCCGTCTTAGCCATATTACTGGCAAGAATTTGTACCTTTTTACCCCGGATAAAAATAATCAACCAAAAATGCTGAAATGGCAGGAATCAATGTTTTATACGAGGTCGACTCATGATCAGTACCCGTTTTTTAACATATACATCCTGCAATATAGCAACAGCATAGCTAACATACTACAGAGGAATATCCAGAATGCTTTTCTGATTTTATTTATAGTAATCATTATTGCCAGTATAACAGCATATTTTATATGCCATATATTGACCAACACAATTACCAGGCTCACCCAGGTAACGAAAGACCTCCCGGATAAACTACAACAACATGAAAAAATTCAATGGCCTGAAAGTCGAATATACGAAATTGAACAATTAACGCATCAGACGCAGATTATGTCGCGTAATATTAGTGACAGCCTTGATGATGCTAGCGCACGCTCGAAAGCAATTATCGAGTCCTCGATTGACGCTATCGTCACTACAGATGATAAAGGTATTATCCAGGGGTTTAATCGAGCAGCTGAACTTCAGTTTTCTTATCCAGGCGCGGACGTCATTGGTCGGCATGTGCGAATTTTACTTCCGGTGACACAACATGCTGCGCTTGATGACTATTTCGCTAACCCTGAAAATAAAACGGTTACGCCTGCATCCACCCGCTACCTGGCACAAGGGCAAAGACGCGATGGCAGCACTTTTCCAATTGAAGCGTCAGTCACCAGGATAACATTACATGGTCAGAAAATGTTTACTGCCATCATAACTGACATAACCGAACGTCGCGCCAGTGAGAAGTTAAAACGAGAGTTTATCTCCACGGTGAGTCATGAGCTTAGAACTCCGCTTACATCAATAAAAGGCTCAGTTAATTTACTATTATCTAAAGGCCGATCCATGCCTGCCGAAAAAACCACTAGTCTTCTTGATATAACTTCCAGAAATGTCGAGCGGCTTTCCGATTTAATCAACGACATTCTTGACTTTGATAAACTCGAATCAGGTAGATTTGATTATGAGCTTGAAGTGGTAGATACCTCTAGAATTCTTACCGAACTTATTGAAGAAACACTCCCTATCGCGACACAGGCTAATATTGTTCTACTATATGAATGCCAGCCTGGTTACTTCATCAATATAGATCCAAAAAGATTCTTACAGATACTTCGAAATCTTGTTTCGAATGCAATCAAGTTTTCTGCTAAAAACACTAATGTGAGCATTAAATGCGAATGTATCGATAATAGTATTAAAATTTCAATTCAAGACCAGGGTATTGGTATTTCCGAAAACTTCTCTAAAAAAATATTTAACCGATTTTCACAGGCGGATAGTTCGGATACACGCAAAATACAACGCGGAACCGGGCTCGGGCTGGCAATCTCAAAGCGCATGGTGGAAGATATGGGAGGCACTATAGGATTTAACAGCATAGAAGGTAAAGGCAGCACTTTTTACCTGGTATTCCCAATCGCCGGGTAACGATCGTATCAACGGCGTCATGATGCCAGACGACCAGCTTAAGTTAACGCCAAACTCTGACTGAAAATATTTCAGAACTCTTCTGGATTGCTCCAGGGACTGTCTGCCAGCCATTCAGCAAACTCATCTGGCGCCAATGGCATCCCCATATGGAAACCCTGGGCGGAATCACAACCAAGGCTCGCCAGCTCATCCCATGTACTTTGGTCCTCAACGCCTTCGGCGACAACTTTAAAACCAAGACTATGACTGAGATCAACGGCTGTCCGTACAATGACTGCATCACTGTGGCACGCCACCATATTCTTGACAAATGAACGGTCAATTTTAATTTTTGTCACTAGTAACCCTTTCAACTGCGACATCGATGTGTAGCCAGTACCAAAATCATCAATCGACATTTGCACCCCAATCTCATGCAATTTTTTGATACATTCGATAGCTTTGTCTGGTTTTGACATAACCGCACTTTCAGTTAATTCCAGTTCTAAAAGCTCAGCAGGTAGTTCTGTCTCTTTCAGGATTTGCGCCACAGTTTCGGCAAAGCTTTCATCCTGAATATTGACTGCTGACACATTCACAGCTACTGTAAGATTGTGGCCTGATGCCAGCCACTCTGCAGTCTGCTTTGTTGCTTTACGCAACACATACTCGGTAATCGGTCGAATTAATTCTGAATTTTCAGCCGCAGGTATAAACGAATCCGGCTGTAATAAGCCACGATCAGGATGCTGCCAGCGTATCAGTGCCTCTACACCAGATATACCATGTGTAGAAAATTCAATCTTGGGCTGGTAGTGCAAAACAAATTCATCTCCTGCAATTGCTTTTCTGAGCTGCCTCTGTAAATCTAGAACATCATTCTCCACCGATTCCATTTCTTCACTATAAACTATATAACCTGTGTGTTGGCGCTTCGCCTGATACATGGCTGAGTCTGCAATTTTTTGCAAATCGTCGAGACTACTGGCGTGTCGGGGAAACATCGCGATACCCAGACTTGCACTCACTTCCAGCTCGCGCCCTTGTATCAATACTGGTTCGCGATATTTTTCAATAAGTCGTTGAGCCACTATCACCGCACCGCCGATTGTCTGCGCAGATGGCAGTATGATTGAAAACTCATCACCTCCCATACGCGCCATGGTGTCTGGCTCGCGCAGACACAACCTGGTAACACGAGCCACATGCCTCAACACATCATCACCTGCCTGATGCCCGAGCGTGTCATTTATAGCTTTAAAGTGATTGAGATCAACAACAATCAATGCAAACGATTTACCCGCTCGCTTGTACGCCAGGATCGTCTGTTGCATACGATCAGCAAACAGGCTTCTATTTGGCAGCCCGGTTAAAGAATCATATAAGGCCTGATATCTCAACAGGTTTGCCTGTCGGTCAGTTAGTCTAATAACGATTACAACAATAGCGGCGCCGATTACACCAAGAACCATAGACAAAATTGACATAATCAACCATGCATTCTCATAAGAATTTTCAGCATCACTAGCATCTGCGCGCGCATTTTCGTCCTGTATTTCCATGAGTTCCGAAAGCAGGGCGATAACCCGTCTTTGTTTTGGTTTGATCTCATCGATAATATGGTCATGTGCAATCTTCTGGTTACCAGATACGTTGTCATCGAGTAGACTCAATAGATTCGGTCGTATCTGCTCCGCAGTTTTTCGGATCTGTTCAAGAATTTTTCTTTCGCTTTTATCTAAGTGCTTAGTCATCAGTTCGTCGCGTGCACTGACAAACGCATTGCCTGCTATTTCAAAATCTGTTAACTCATCATCCTGTACAAAGGCGTCGCTTTCATGAGATAAATTATATAGGCTGATCGTTCGAGCATTCACCGAATCAATCATTTGGTGCACCAGATCAACTTTTATTGAATCGGTACGAATAAACTGATTGACACGGCTATGGGTCATTGACATCTGCAACATACCGGTAACTATGACAGCTGCCCCGAGCATGGATACCAGAAGAAATCCCAGGCCTACTCGGGCACCCAGTGATATTTTTGACCAGTAAGTATGCAGCTTTGACATAATTGATTTGCTCGGTAATTTATTCTCTTTAAGAAACCTCTAATTAATTTAAAGGTTTTCTGATACTTTCGTAAATTAATACTAGCGTGCTTTCACTCGTCATGCTCGGGATATGGCATCAATATCGTGCATTGATATTAATTTATCCCGGCCAGAAGTCATACTTTCATGCCATATCTATTAACTTTAACGCTTCTAGCCACTATTACTGTTTATGAGGGTATCAGCTGTTCCCTAGTCTAAATGCCTATAGCAAATATAAAAAAATGACTGATAATGGTAATCATACTCAGCTCAGAATCATCCGCACTCCTAAAACCAGCAAAAATGCCGCGAAAATACGTTTTAGCAGGATTGGGGAAATGTGATGCGCAAACCGTGCACCTACTGGCGCAAACACGACACTCGCAATAACAATACTAAAAAATGCTGGTAAGTTGACGTAACCAATGCTCATCACTGGACGACCACTGATATCCCAGCCTGAGACAGTAAACCCAACGGTACCGGCCAGGGCTATCGGAAAACCAATCGCGGACGAGGTGGCTACTGCGCTTCTGATATTCACATTACACCAGGTGAGAAAGGGCACAGACATTGATCCCCCACCCACACCCAGCAACGATGAGATTATTCCAATCACGCTGCCAGCACTAATTATGCCAATGGCACCCGGCAAAGCCCGATGCGGTTTTGCGCTATTACCAAAATACATTTGCGCAGCAATCAATAATACAAACACTGAGAAAATAATTTTTAGGCCTTTACCTGGAATAAAGCTTGCGAGACCTGCTCCTGCGAGACCGCCGGCAACTACACCCACAGTAATCACGCGCACAACAGACCAGTTGATTGCCCGATGCCGGTGATGCGTCCGCACTGATGACAGTGAGGTGACCACAATGGTGGCCAGAGATGTGCCAATCGCCGCGTGCATGAGCACATTGATATCAATACCCTGCATTTCAAATACCAGCGCCAGTACAGGAACAATAATAATCCCGCCACCTATACCTAACAGGCCAGCAAGCATACCCGCCACTGCACCCATGGTCAGCATGAACAATATCTCCATAATTATAAGCGGAACGCTCCCTTCTTTAGTTGCTCCAGTCAGAACAGAGAATCAGAACCTTCCCTAAACCGCAAGTACAGGCTACCTGTGGTAACAATGTAAATGACTGTAGTTTATGAGTTAACCACCTTCAGACACGCTTTATGCCACAAATAAATTGTTACCAGCGCCAGAACATCATAACTTCAGCGGAGCTGGGCAGATTCAGGGTAGCGCTGGCTGAATAACACTGGATCCAGGATCAAGCTAGTTCAATCTTCGTTGCCAATAACAACATGGCGGTAATCCAGCGCTCTGTAGTCATTGATTTGCGCCGGGCCTGCGGCCGATACATTCACATAGTCAGGAAAGTCATCCTCCGTCAGCCCGCGCCAGCCGGCATAAGTGCCACAGACGTGCACATCCACTCCATCCTTGACCAGCGACTGGGTGAGACTGTGTATTGGCTGGCCGCTCACCTGATTTTTTTTGGTTAATGCAAACTGCTCGTTGCCGTGGCTGACAATCGCAATCGGCATCCCGGGAAACCGCGCCCTGAGCCGTTTGATATAGTCCTGTGCTTTTGGCAAAGCCCAGCTCAGACCGGCACCATCCGCCATAACAATTTCAATCACCACGCCGGCGGGCGCCAGCTCTTCGGCAACAATAGATTCAATAGTCGGATTAGCCAAAATCGAGCCTGCTCGTACCATAACGAACATGGCAAGCAAAACAGTCCATACTGATTTATGATGTGTAATTTTCATATTCGACTCTCAATACATGAAAGTATTAAGGCGATATTATGACAATTGGTTCACAGATACCATCACCTGAACCACCTTACCTTTGGCTGTTACAGAACCCACACCTTCCATAATAATGAGCCACCACTCACGATGAGCAATACACCAACTATAGTCAGTTGCTGACGACTGGAAATTCTCAGGTGTACTTTATGCCCCAGCACAAGACTCATGGCCATCAATGGCAGCGCAATCAAAATGCTGAATAGCATTCCATCCTGCGCAAGCAGGCCCATATAAATAAAGATAGCGGCACGCAATGCACCCTCGAACATAAACAACGCAGATAGCGTACTGCGCAGCTGGGTCTTATCGCGCAGTCGATGCGACAGATAGATCACATACGGCGGACCACCGGTGCCGAACATCGCACTGATGGTGCCACCACCCAGACCAGTGGGCACAGACCAGACTCGACTTACATGACGATTGCCATGGATATTAAACACATAGCGCACGCCAAAAAACATCACGAATAACGCCAGCGCGATCAGTAGAGGTTCGTGCGGCATGTTCACCAACAGCACCGCACCGATCAGCAGACCGATAATACTGAACGGCATTAAATCGCGCAGTTCACGCCACTGCACAGCTTTCTGAGTCTGTCGACTGAGCGCGATCGACGCCGAAAAATCCAGCACCAGCACCAGTGGCACGACAAAATCCAGCGGCATGAACAAAGCCAATAGTGGAATGGCGATCAAACCCGAACCAAAACCGGTGATACCACGGATAAGATAGGCGAGCAGGATAATAAAAGCAGCAGTTAAATAAATCTCAGGAGTCATATAGAACAGTTAGCGTATACGCAGAAGACTGGGTTAAACGCAGATGATACGTGATTTTGTTATGGAGTAATGTTATGAATAAGCGCTTTGAACAAAATAACTCTAAACCTGTTCATATAGAACAGCGTGCAGCACAACTCACTTCGCCAGTCTGACACTGGCCTGGAGTATTAACCGGCGATTATGTGCGTAGCGCTCTGGCATGATACGCCAGATGCTCGCCGATAAAGCTGGCGACAAAATGGTAGCTATGATCATAGCCATCCTGCATGCGTAGCTGTATCGACACACCCTGTTGCACGCAGGCGGCGACAAAATCCTGTGGCAATAATTGCTCGGCCAGAAATTCATCAGCCGTCCCCTGATCGATCAGGGCCGGCATCGGCTTATGCCCGGCCTTCACTAACTCAGTAGCGTCATACTGCTGCCAGAGATTTTTATCATCGCCCAGATAAGTGCTGAAGCAGACCTCCCCCCAGGGCGCCTTGACCGGATGGCAGATGGGTGAAAATGCAGACACGGAACGATAACGACCGGGCTCTTTCAGGGCACAGATCAAAGCACCGTGGCCGCCCATCGAATGTCCGCTGATAGATTTCAGCCCCGGCACCAACGGTAAATGCGCTTCGATCAGTTCGGGCAGTTCAACATTAATATAATCGTACATCTGATAGTGTTGTGCCCAGGGTGCTTGCGTAGCATTAAGATAAAACCCCGCACCCTTGCCCAGATCATAACGCTCAGGAATATCCGCGACTGCATCGCCCCGTGGACTGGTATCCGGCATCACTAGTGCAAAACCAAGTTCTGCAGCATAGCGTTGCGCGCCTGCCTTGGTACGCACATTGTCGTCAGTACAGGTGAGTCCAGAAAGCCAGTACAGTGCCGGGACTTTTTCAGTTGCAGCCTGCGGCGGCAGATAAACCGAAAATGTCATCTTGCAATGACAGCTAGTCGACTCATGTTCATAACGATTGAGCCAACCACCAAACTCTTTCACACTTTCAATTTGTTTCATTACGCTGCCTTAAAAAACAATGACCGAGCGGATACTCTCACCACTGTGCATTAAATCAAAGGCGTGATTAATATCTTCCAGTGGCATGGTATGCGTCACCATTTTATCCAGTTCAATTTCGCCGCTCATATAACGATCAACATAACCCGGCAATTCGGTTCGTCCTTTGACACCGCCGAAGGCGCTGCCTTTCCAGGTGCGACCGGTGACCAGCTGAAACGGCCGCGTAGAAATTTCCTGACCTGCACCAGCAACGCCGATCACAGTGGAAACCCCCCAGCCCATGTGCGTACACTCTAATGCTTCGCGCATAACGTGCACATTGCCGATGCATTCGAACGAATAATCCACACCACCCTGCGTCATTTCGACAATCGCTTCAGTGACGCTGCCACTGAGTTCTTTGGGATTCACAAAATCGGTCGCGCCCAGTGCTTTTGCGATCTCCCACTTTGCCGGGTTGATATCCACTGCGATAATACGCCCGGCTTTCGCCATCACTGCACCCTGAATACATGACAGGCCGATCCCGCCGAGACCAAACACAGCCACCGTCGAACCCGCTTCAACTTTAGCGGTATTGAGCACTGCACCAATACCCGTAGTAACACCACAGCCCAGCAAACACACTTTATCCAGCGGCGCGGCTTTATTAATTTTTGCCAGCGCTATCTCTGGCACCACGGTATATTCCGCAAAAGTCGAACAGCCCATGTAATGATAAATCGGCTTGCCGTTCATGGAAAAACGTCGCGTGCCATCCGGCATATATCCGGTCCACACAGTCGAAGCGATGGACTGACATAAATTGGTTTTAGTCGATTGACAGTATTCGCAAACACCACATTCAGCGATATACAGCGGTATCACATGATCACCCGGCTTGAGATCTTTCACTCCGAGGCCACATTCCACCACTTCGCAGCCACCTTCATGTCCCAACACCGAAGGGAACACGCCTTCGGGATCTTCACCCGACAGGGTAAAGGCATCGGTATGGCAGACCCCGGAAGCGATCACCTTGAGCAGCACCTCACCTTCTTTTGGGCCTTCGACATCAATCATCTCAATCGTCAGAGGCTGCCTGGCCTCCCATGCTACAGCTGCTTTTGCCTTCATATGACTCCCCGTAACGATATAATTAAATTACACAACAATTCTGACAATGATAAAGGGTGAGCACACAAAAACAACCACGATTTGCCAGGCATTATTAAAGTCAGAAAAAAATAGCATACATAGCACCTGTAGCAATATTGACTACGAGAGATTTCATAACAATCACAATAAAACGTTCCCTGCCATATTACTCAGAAACGCAATTACGACCTTTTCGCTTGGCACGGTAGAGCGCTTTGTCCGATATTTTTAGTATCTCCCATCCAGATACTGCGGAGTGTTGTGAATCAGCCACACCAGCAGAAATCGTTACCTGTACGGTCTGTTTTGTATCTAAATTATCCTTTGCGATTTTCCGAATAGTGTTATCGCTATTTCTTCGATTGGCGCGATTGATCACAAAAGGCGTACTGGCAATTTTCTCGAGCAATGCATTCAGGTGCGGAATCACGTCAGCGGTTTTCTTACCGTTGAAGACGATAGTGAACTCCTCACCACCATACCGAAACGCTGCACCGCCACCCGTCACCTTGTTCAATTGCCCAGCAATCATCCTTAACACTGCATCGCCAGTGTCGTGACCAAAACGATCATTGAATTTTTTGAAATGATCAATGTCCAGCATTGAAATCGTGTACTTGCCACCTATTTTATGCAACCTGTCGCGCAACGCGCGCCGACCTGCTAGCTCGGTCAGCTCATCCAGGTAAGCCATGCGCCAGGACTCCTGCAATACTGCGTACAGGCACATCAGCAAAGCAACACTGCTGAACACGTGCAGGCTTTGATCTGTGCCACCAAAGTACAGCTGTGTGATCAACATTATTAATACCCCCAATCCCGCGCTGGTTTGGCTTGTCGGCCGTGCCGAGGTCACAACCAGCATGGCAATCACAGCCGAAACTGAAACATAAATCACCGACTGTGGCTGTCTGCTCCAGTCAAAATACTGCGCCGGCAACCAGTTTGTGTATAGCAACTGCAACAACCATGATAGCTGCAGCTGCACCGCGACAGCAACAAACCCCGTCGCCAGCAGCAACGCCAGATGACTCGGCCAGGCGCGCAGTGTGAGCACACCTCGATCCGGGAATAACGACAACAACACCAGTAGTATCGGCACCACTGCTGACAACAGCGCATATGCCAGCCGCGAATCCGCCCACTCCATACCCAGAACCACATTCGTCATCACCACCAGCAAAGTGTAAAAGAACACCTGGCTGCGACCAAAACGAAATGACAGGACCACCACCAGCACCGCCAGTAACACCGGTAAAAATATAACTGCATTGAGTATCGGCTGCGGCAGTAGCGGATAATAGCGATAGCCATAAAAGGCCAGGACCATCAGAGCCACGATCGGCACAAAGCGCTTGAGTATTTTCATACCGAACTGCACACATGGTTATGAAAGGGGGGGATAGATCAGCGACAAGAATGTCAGATTTATGATTCAACGTCTACGATTGAGGCATATGCTTTCTCAACCTATACAGCATTTGAATGGCACTTTAAGGATCAGGCTTCAGCCTTGCCTGCCGTAGCGCCTTTGTGTTTCTCCAACGAGAGTCGCACCAAACCGATACCAACACCATCATAATAGTTGTACACCACATCGGCACCCGTAGTATTGAGCGGCTCTATATCTTCACTAAACAAAGCCGTAGCGCCGACCGTGCCGGGAAATCCCAGCTTGCGCAGTTGTCGAATCGACATCAGCTTGGCCTCCAGTTCCGGCAGCGTCAGCAGTATCAGTTCAACTCCGCTCAGATTGAGCTGGTTCCAGAAAGCCGGGTCTTCGGCATCTGCATACAACACTCGCCGGCCATCCCTGCGATGCATCACTGCCTTGTCCGGGTCAGAATCCAGCCCAATCGCAGAATAGCCGTGCGAAGTGAGTTCGTCATAAGCACCGGTGCCGACACGGCCCATCCCCATCACCACCACGCGTGAATTGCCCACGGTGACTGGCTCATCGTCCGGATGGTGCTGCTTCGATTCAAAACGGTGCAGAAACGCGGCGATGTGTTCGTAAAGCTCATGCGCGTGCCTGTTCAGCGGCGCGGACAGTGCAAACGACAAGGCCACCGTCACCGCCAACAGTACCAACCATTCCTGCGACAGCAGACCCTGACTCACACCCAGACTGGCGACGATGAGGCCGAACTCACTATAACTGGCGAGCGACAGCCCGGCGAGAAACGCGCTACGTGCACGTAGACGGAACAATAACAGTACCGCGAAGAACAGCAGCGCTTTGAACACCAGTGCCAGATTAATCAACAACGCCTGTTCTAATATCGCCATTGTTGGTTGGCCATAAAGCCCAATTTGCAGGAAGAAGCCCACCAGAAATACTTCTTTCAGACCCCAGAGCGAATTACTCAGCTGCTGCGCACGCTTGTGGTCGGCGAGAATAACACCGAGCAACAGTGCACCCAGCTCCGAGCTCAATCCCAGATGCTCAAAGCTACTACCGCCGAGCACCAATGCCACCATCAAACCATAGAGCACCACCAGCTCGCCATGCCCGGAAATATCGAGCAGTTTATACAACAGAGGTCGCAGCAGGAAAAAGCCAAACAGGCTAAATGCCCACGGTGAAGGCGCATCGCCGCTCGCCACACTGAGCACTGCCACCGCTACCAGATCCTGCACAATCAAAATACCAATCGCGACACGACCATGAAAGGCGCGTAATTCGCGTTTGCTCTCTAACACCTTGGCCGCCACCACCGTGCTGGAAAAAGACAACGCCAGTGATATCAATAACACTGCGTTCATATCCAGCCCGCTGAACTGCGTCAACAGCAAGGCAAAAAATGCCACAGAAATCACCATGTGTAGCAAAGAGCCCGCCAACACCTCGGTGCGCAGCAGATTTTTTAAATGCAGCTTTAAGCCAACACTAAACAGCAGCAGCAACACGCCAGCGTGCGCCACTTCTGCCAACAACTCATTGGACTCGTAACCGTAATCATGGAGAATAAAGCCAGCCGCCAGATAACCCACCAGCGGTGGCAGCCCCAGAACACGCATAAATAGCCCAAGGGCAAACGCAAAACTCAACCAGATAGCGGCAGTAACCATAATCAATGAAAAACTCAGTGGCTGTGAATACAAAAAACTATTGTAGCGTGATACACGAGACAGTCCATAAATGAATTAATAAAAAGAGGTCAATGTGCCCCACCCTGTAATACTCATGAGCACCCTTAGCCCGGCGTTCACAAACACAATAGCTTTAACAACTTCTTCACCAGTATAATCCAGGGCAGCAGTGAATATAGCCTCATTATGCCAGCCTTAAGTGCCGACTGAGATAATCACAAAAATGTGTCGCCACATCTTCACCATCCAGATCCTCGGCAATAGTGACCCGATTTTTTGCTTTATCGTGTAGCAGTATTTTAAAGTGCTCGATCTTATCCACTCCCTCACCCGTACTACCCGTACGTTTGATACTCAGGTGTGAAATATCAGATTTAGCTAACTGGCGATGAAGTACCGGAATAAACAATAAGCGGCGTAACACTGATACCCCATCAGGCCCGATATGCACGTATAAATTATTGAACATCAAATAAACAGTGGCAATAGATGCAAGCACTGCCCCCAGAATAAATGGCAGTGAAAATAAAGTTATAAACAAAGCATAAGCACCCTCATCAAACATCGAACCACCCATTGAAAAACTGGCAAAACTAAATCCAGCTGCAAATATGCCCGCGAACACTATCAGTATCTTGTTACGAAACATCGGGAATACCATGATAATTTCGTTTCCCTGTTGACTAAATTGCATGGCACGCGTCAGGCCAGGTACATTAAAATTACCGCACGCTATCGAATTTTTTACTTCTTCTGACTGCTGCTGTTTGCGCTCAGAGATTTTCGCACTAAGATCATGCTGCGCGTAACGCGACATTTCGCCGGTGTTAAATACCGGAATGTTATATTGCCGATCTAAATCAGTTCCCTCGATCTCGGCTTTCACCGTCAAACGCCAAAAAATATATGCATCTGTTTGTTCGACATCAGCCTCGGGCAGATTGTCGGGCACATCAAAGCGAAACCCCAGACGCACGCCCTTACCAGAACTTTCGACCTTGGGCTGGCCCTGCTCAGCCCATTTGATAGTTTCACGACGCTTACGATCTTCGCCACTACCCGACATATAGGAATGAACACACTCCAGAAGCACCGACAGTTTCGCATTCGGATCGACAGCTGTGCTGTAGGCCAGCTGCGGCACATATAGATGGCCACCCACATGACCGCCAATAGCACCCGGATACGGATCCATTTCAAACTGCACCTTACCGAAACGGCGATATTCAAGCGTTGGCTTCATGGCCATGTATATTAAAAATACGCCCGCCAGGATAAACAAAAGCACAAACAGAACCGCATAATTCTCTTGTTTCAGTTCGCGCGGCAGAATAGAAAACACCATCGCATAACTAAATACATTCCAGATAATCGCAAAACTCCAGATCAGTTTCATGCCCGTCAATGCTTCGGAATGAATCGCTGACGTTTCCCAGCCCTTACGCGCCTGCCATTCAGATTTTTCAGTTCTGGTGGCGTTTGTCGTCTGGGCTGATTCCTCAGCCCGATGTTGGATATACTCCAGCAAATCCTCGGTGAACGCTGGATCCTGCTGTTTTTTCTGCCACTCCCTGCGCATGGCTAACAAGGATGGTCGCTTCGATTGTGCTGGCGTTTTTTTCATGCGCAGACTTGCATAGACGACTCCCAGACCAATGAGAATAAATATTGAAGAGAAGCCAATCATGAAGGCAAGAAAACCCCAACGCATATCGCGATCAATCACCGCCTGCTGTGGGTCGAGTGAATTTATCCAGATAGGAAGTGGCTTTTGTGTTACCTGATAAACACGCAGGTGTTTGAGTAGATCAAGATGGTAAGAGCCAATATTATCGCTGTAGCTAGCGATATAAACGCGCGCTCCCTGATAGGCAACACCATCGATATTGTAGTGATAAAGCGCGCGGGTCTGACTCTCATCACCCGACACTTCCGATAATTGTGCTTCAACCGGCTGCCAGTGCTGCATGAGCGACCACTCCTGCCAGGCCGGCCACGCCGTCTGCGACAGCATCGCCACGCCACCGCCGGCAAACACAAGTCCGAAAACCAATCCTGGTATTGCACGTAATATATGCACAACCCTTCCTCTGTGAATTTATTAGGCTATTACAGCGTTAAGAAATGGTGATATAGGATACTTAGCACATTTGTCGCACTACGCCAGTGCAATGCCCGTCAGCTATGCCGCGTTGACACATTTAATTATGCAGTGATACATTCGAACCTGAGCACTTGAACCCTGATGCCCATCATTCAAGCTTCTTTTCGATGGCCTTTTATAAGACATTGAAAATTCGACAATCGCTCTCAACGCCCGCCTCCTCGGCTAATAACTAGCCTTTAACCAGCGTCTCGACTCAAAATCGCTATCCACAAACATGCTATTTTTTTACAAAAATCAGGAATAAAATAGTGCCGCAGGCGTTAACTCATCATGGCTGCGTAACACTGCGCACGTTTTCATTTATTGGGGAGTCATTAATATGCACACATATATCGCTAAGTATTTTAAAGTTTTGATGTTCGGCTCCATGCTGGCTTTCAGCATGCACCACGCCCAGGCGGCTGACGGCTTTGAACCCAAACACAAGGTAGTTATTCAGGTCAGCACCGCCGATCCGCTAGTACAAAAGATTGCAGTCAATAATGCGGTCAACCTGCAGGAGTTCTACGGCATCGACAATGTCAAAGTCGAGATCGTCGCGTATGGCCCCGGCCTGAGTTTATTAACCGCCGCCAGTGGACAAAAAGATCGCGTCAAAAGCCTGGTCAATCAGGACATTACTTTTAGCGCCTGCGCTAACACTATGAAAGGCATCAAAAAGAAAACAGGTAAAGAACCTACATTGATTCAAGGTGTCACAGTGGTGCCAGCTGGCGTGGCACGAATCGTTGAACTACAGGAGCAAGGTTACAGCTACGTTCGCCCCTGATAGCATACAGGTCAGATACCGGCTGCACGCTGATAATGCGTGCAGCCGGTATCCGGTCTGGGGTTTACCTGATGCAGGGCAGGCTATGACTATATAATGCATCACGCCTTCTTTGATCCGTTACCTTTAGCTAAAACAGACTAATAATTAGCACGGATATCCCTATTAGACCCATGACGGCGTGGATAGCGACTGCTAGCATCGAAGGCGGCCTGTTCTCTTCGCGTAAGGCGAACACCATGCCACCACCGATGATCGCGAAGAATAGAAAAAGCGCGGCGACGTTATTCAGCTTATCGGTAGGCCCGGTATAAATCTGTGTAAACAACACCAGCACACCGACCAACGCCAGACTCGCATGCGTCAGACCCAATTTATGGGAACGTCTATGCTTGCGTACCCCCAGATAAACCAGATAAAGGCCAATAACGACCGCCGTGCTCAGCAGGAGAGTTGAGATGAGTGATAGATTCATAATATTGCGGCTATGCTGATAATATGTGACGGAGATACTGAAGCAGTGGATTCTACGCCTGTTGATTTAACAGGTCTGCCCTTTTAATTAAATGTGGCAAAAATTAAATCCCGCCGGCACCTTTAATCAAATGTTACATTAAGCCACACATGAGCATTTCTAAATATCCTTCAAAACTCTCTTTACCGCAGAACAATCCCGGCACAGCGACTGTGCTGGAATATCTGATTATGAAATTCCCCGATATTGCCCCCGATATCTGGCGATTACGCGTCGCTGACGGCAAAGTGCACTGGCACGATGGCTCGTTGATTACTGCCGACTCGCCATTTGTCACACAACAGCGGGTTTATTATTATCGTGAAGTCGAAACCGAGGCGAGCATCCCGTTTACAGAAGACATACTGTTTCAGGATGAACATATTTTGGTGGCCTATAAACCCCATTTCATGGCAGTCACGCCCGGTGGCATTCACATAAAACAGTGCCTGCAAAACCGCTTACGCGATGCCACCGGCCACGAAGACTTACAGGCCTTACATCGCCTCGACAGAGCCACCGCTGGGATCGTATTATTTTCCGTGAACCCTAAGACACGCTACCTTTACCACGAGCTGTTTAATTCACAGCAAATACACAAAACCTATCAGGCCATCGCCCGACTCAATCCAAACGAAGATGGAGTCACACCGAATCTAAGCGGAAAGTCATGGGAAGTTAAGAATCGCCTGGTAAAGTCACAGCCGGCGTTTCTCATGAAGATCGTCGAAGGTGAAGCCAATAGCCATTCCCGGATTCGATGTCTGGCACAATCTGGGGACAAGGCGAAATTCGAGCTGAATCCGATCACAGGCAAGACCCATCAACTGCGCCTGCACATGCAGGCACTCGGCTGGCCTTTATTATACGACAAGTATTACCCGTGCTTGCAGCCTCAAAGCGCTGACGACTATTTCCGTCCCTTACAGTTATTGGCCAAAGAGCTGCGGTTTATGGACCCCGTTCAACAGCAAGCCAGAGTATTTAGTTGCGACACCGAGTTAAAGCTATAACTATCTATATACATTGAAAACCGAGCCATCAATCTCTCTCCATATTGCTTACAGTAAAGTACTT
Source organism: Gammaproteobacteria bacterium (assembly GCA_030148865.1). Classification (GTDB taxonomy): domain Bacteria; phylum Pseudomonadota; class Gammaproteobacteria; order SZUA-229; family SZUA-229; genus JASBSR01. Next base: position 14,264 of record JASBSR010000010.1, on the reverse strand, counting down.
ACTCTCTACCTGTTGATTAACCTTGAAATTTTCGAAACGGATGATAGTACGGTGACCTGTTTGCACATTGCTTGTTTCTAATCGCATCGCCTGCCAATTGCCGCGTTTTTTATCGACTAATTGAATATCGTTGAAAGTTGACGTTTTCAGCATCTGTCCATTCTCATCCCAAAACTCAGATTTAACCGTCATTTTATTGTCCTTCCGTATCCAACTAATACGTTTTGAATAACCCGTGTTGGATTTAACCGCTTCTGTTTTTGGCGTGGCCTCAATAACATAGCAGGGCTGCGTATCTATGGTCTCTTCCTTCAGAAGCTTGTAATTCCACTCACCCACCTTGTATCCAATAACATCCGCGTACGAAAAATCAGTTCCAAGGAAACTGTCTTTCTTGTTGCTAGAAACCAGACGTCGCACTTTCTTCAAGCCTGGCAAATATAGCCAAATGTCATCATCCCGATCCGCATGCTCTATCAATAAAGACACAGTGCCCTTGACGTCAGGCGGCGACAAGAATCGTGTCATCCGCATATTATCGATTTCGTTATCTTCAAGCTTAGTCGTTCCAAATACCTTCCGAACTCGCTCCTGGCCCGTTCTATTGATAAGTGTGAAGGTGGCATCCGAAGTTGAACCAATGACTTTCGACACACTAAAGTTTGTTTCCATGATTGACAAAAGGTCTGGCTCCGCCTCTTGCGCTAGTAATGGTTGGGCTAACAAACTCATCGCCAGCGCCAGAATAATATTTAAGCTGGGGGTAAATTTACGATTCATGATAATTCTCCTATTACTAATGTTGGGGCGGATAAATAAATTTTGGGCGGAACGTAAGGACTAGCGCTGGTATTAACAGCAATGCTGACAACGCGCTTATCATCATGGCGTTAGCTATTAGAATCGCCAACCACATATGGATATAGAACCCAGATGAAAATAACAGCACCCCATAACCGGCTGAAACTGCGACCGCAACAAATAGAATCGCCTCACCAGCAGTTCTAAGCACATTGCGCACTGCGGCCTCCTCGTTCAACTCCGATCTCAGCTCTTCACGCAATCGATAAATCAGATAAATCGAATAATCCGCCCCTATTCCTACTGCCATTGCCGATGTGAGCGACGTTGGAATATTTAGTAAAATCCCACTCCAGCCCATCAGACTAAAGTTAGCGGCCACTGCGATCAGCAGTGGCACTAATACCAGAACACCTGCTATTAAAGAACGAAAAATTAAACTAGAAATCACCAAAACCACTGCACAGATTTGCGCGATGTTAAGCAGTTTCTCCTGCACCATAGTATCGTTGAGTGCCGCATCCTGTGGAGCACTTCCACCGATACCGATGCTCACGCCATCACTGAAGTGCGTTGCTGAAAATGCATTGATCTTTTTAATCAATTCCTCAATGTATGCGGTACTGTCAGTTTTGATATATGCAGTTAATTTGGCCAACCGATAGTCGTAGTCAACATACGAATCGAAATCTCCTGGATCACCGGACATCGAGTACAGCAACAGGTATTGAGATATTAACTCCTGACTCTTAGGAATTGTGAAATACTCCGGTTTGTCTCCATGCATCGCCTGATTCATACGTTTGATAAAATCAGCTATCGATATAGTCTTGCCGACTCCCGGCTGTTCCTCCAGAAACCGCTGGAGATCGTCCATCGCTTGCAGTGTCTTTGGATTTTTTATTGCATCATCAACCTTACCCTCTATCAGAAGGTATAGCGTATTGGTACCACCGAGACTTTGATTTAGTATCCTGTCATCATTCTGAAACGAAAGATCAGGCGCAAAGTACTTCTTCACGGAATTGTTTTCAACAATTTTGGTCATGCCAACCGCTGACACCAGAATGAACAATAAGAACCCGATGTAAATTCGATTACGATTGGGCCCAGTAGCCCAATTTGCTATTGTATTTGTAATACGATCCCAAATACGTTGTTTGTACCTCATGCTGGGTGTGCGATCTCTTGGCGGTGATAACATCGAACGTAATGCAGGTATAAAAGTCATTTCTAATATTAGTGCCGCCAAAATACCGAATCCGGTAAATATACCAAACGTCCGCACGGTACTAATATCAAATACTATTAAGGAAAAAAACCCCAACGACGCCACTGTTCCAGCTGCGATCATCACTGGCCCAACACGAGAAAGAGATGTTATAACAGCTTCACGATTGGCATCCTTAGGGGATAATTGAGTTGTCTCTCGCAAGCGATAATATTCTTCGTAGTATCGCTTTAGTAGCTGAACCGCATGCCCTGTTGCGACTGCCAAAATTAATATTGGCGTCGTGGCGTTAAACACATCCATCGGAACACCCGATGCCCCCATAACTCCAACACCCCATGCCACTGCCAGGACGGCCGTAATTAGCGGCAAAATCATACCTTGCTTTGTCCGAAATGCCTGAAACAAAACAATACTTAGAATTAGGAAAGAAATCGGAAGGAAAAATTCCATTCGCTGTGAGTAAATTTCGATACGAGCTAAAAAGTTTGGTAGGCCACCAACAGTAATATCAACCTGCGCGTCTCGCTCCCTCTCAACAATCGGCTCCACTTTTTTTATCATATCCCTATAGCCGCCAGGCGCATCTTTAAATTCCACAATAATCGCTGTCGTCTTTGCATCAGCGGAGACTATGGTATTCAAGTAAACAGGGTTGTTGTCGACTGCATCCCTAAGCGCTGACATTTGCGAAGCAGTAGTCGGCACAGTTGCCATCAATGATTTGACCTCAAGGCCGTCTGCCGTGCCGACGATATTTTTTGCGCGCCTGGCTGACAAACTTAGCAAATTTTCCTTGACCACCCCCGACACCGTCAGGATTGCTGCAGTCATACGTTGAACTTTTTCCAATACTACCGGTTGATAAATATCTCCTTGCCTGGGTGAAATACCAATCACCACAACATTTTTCGATCCAAAAATTTCCTCTACTTTAGTGCTGGTTGCCACATAAGGATGAGACTGGGGCATTATCTTGCCGGGATCGATGATGATTTCGATTGTCCGTGCCTGAAAAACAGCCACCATTGTTATTAGTATTGTTAATGTAATTACGGCAACACGATATTTTAGAACCCACTCTACGTAACCCTTCATGATTCCCTCTTGCTGGATAGCCATGCATCAATATTATATATAATTATATCTTAAACTATAAAATAATATAGCGTCAACAATAGAATTTGACTTTACGCACAAATTTGATGCATACTCACATCTATGACTAACGAACAACGCAGCTACAACCAGTACTGTCCTTTAGCTAGGACATTGGACATTTTAGGTGCCCGCTGGACTTTGCTTATCGTGCGCGAATTGCTCTCAGGCCCCAAGAGATTCAAAGACTTACAGGAAGCCCTAGTCGGCATTGGCACCAACCTGCTATCGACCCGACTTAAAGAAATGGAAAGCAATGACCTCGTATTTAAATCTAAGCTTCCACCACCAGGCGTCGCAGCGGTTTATGAGCTGACAGAACACGGACGTAAGCTGGATGAGACTCTGCTGTCAATGATGAGATGGGGAATCCCATTGCTCGAAAAAGCCAAAAAAGCCAACGAACATGTTCGACCCCACTGGCTGCTATATGGCATGCTAAGCACATTCAACCCATCCTTAGCACAAGGAATCTCAGAGACCTATGAATTTAATGTGGGCGGCGAGGTGTTTCACATGCGGATACACGAGGGACAAGTCACTGGAGACATGAGCAAAGGCCACAACCCAGATTTAATTTGGGTGTCTGACTCCGAACATTTCATGGCACTAGCATTCGGACTGACTACTCCACAGAAGGCATTTGAGGATGGCGCAGTAAAGACCGGAAATGTAGAGATGATCGAACGAATGCTGAGAATTTTTGATCCAGTCCAGTGTTGAAGCTACATAAGGCCCGCACCGAACTTACTGTTCAGACGACGCAGTAGACCACATTCTGTATCACACCCGACACGAAGACACTTGATGGTTCGCCAGCATGACTCTCACCTTGTCAGCATTGACATCTACGCTGTTCACTAACCACTACTGCGCCGCCGCACATTATGTAGCGGTGGCCGGTCGTTGGCCTTCACATGCTTTACCACTCATACCATCTTGATACGACGGTAGCTGCCTCTCACGCTTTAGCCAATCGACAACAAAGCAATTTGATATCTCCATAGACTGCGCAACGTTTAAAGAGTAACGCATCTCACTGCTGGTAAAACCATCACTCGCTTAGGTCTGTAACAGGCATGTAATTATAACGCTGCAGCAAAACCTCCCTAATTTAGATACCACTCTTTTCAACACCTAAGCAATCTGCTATCAGCAAGACTACTCACAAACCCAATGGAGGAACTGAGAGTGAAACATTCAGCCCCACCGTTAGCGCAGTTCGAATGATTCAGTTCGATGCACTATTTAATATAAATATTGTAATAATATTGTTGTTGCTATTTAATTTTAAAGTATATACAATATTCTAGTAAAGACGGTAATACATGTATATGTAGTTATAGCGTCAGTTTGAAAACTGTCAGTGAGGCAGGCTCTCTACTTAGATTTCGAATAGCTAAATAGCTAAACGAGTACAAAAAGCGGATTACTAGAGTTGATTAAGTCAGTTGAGCGTCCCAAAACGAGCGGAAGCTTAGCAATGGCTCAATCGGTAATAGTTACTTAATCAAATAGCGAAGGTCAGACTATGGATACGAATGAAGATGAAATCAGGTCAGATGTTCTAATTATCGGAGCATCAATGGCAGGCAGTTGTCTCGCACGTCAATTGAAACTAAAACACCCCGAGCTTGTTATCACAGTGATAGATAGAAAGCAGGAATTTGACTATGGCGTCGGAGAGTCGATGCTAGAGATATTCTGGGATTACGCCGCAAATGAATTAAAGCTTGGCCCGTACCTGGACAGCAATCATATACCTAAGCATGGTTTACGGTTCTTTTTTGACTCACCTGGAAAGGATTTAACGCTTTCTGCCATGAGCGAGATGGGGCGTGCCTGGAATGATTCAATTCCAGCTCATCAAATAAATCGTAAAAGATTTGATGAAGATTTATACCAGATGAATGTCAAATCCGGAATAAATGTAATGCTCAATTGTAGTGCAAAGGAAATATCTATAGATGGCAAGCTGGGGCACAGCGTACATACATCGAATGGCAAAACCATACACTGCAAATGGCTGGTTGATGCCGCTGGTTTCAATGCTCCAGTGGCACGTAAGCTTGACTTAGTAAAACCTATCGAAAGTCATTCTATCTCCTCTCGTTGGGGTCGATTCAAAAATATTAATGTAATCGACCATATGGGGACGCAAGAATGGCGCGAGCGAGTCAATTTTAATAGCCGTTTCTTGAGTACAAACCATTTCATGTACAAAGGCTATTGGTTTTGGTTAATCCCACTCGAAGAAGACTTATATAGTATTGGTATGGTCTGGCGACACGATATGGCAGACCTACAAATAAAGAGTAAAACGGATTTCGTCGAATTTATGCAGAGCCATCAAGCGATCTCCGAAATTCTGGGTGATAATTTTGAGCTTGTTGACTATCACGGATTGAAGAGTATGTCTCGCATCGCAGATCAGATGTATTCCTCAGATCGTTGGTTCCTGACAGGTATGTCAGCTGCATTTCTGGATCCGCTTTTTTCATCTGGCTCAGCGTTCCTCTCAGATGCAAATCGAATGATTGTCGACTTGATTGAAACAGACATGGCGGGTGATACACAAGCGCTAAAGAATAAGCTTGTTTGTTACAACGCTCATTCACGTTGGTGGTTGGACAATTTCCTACTCCATATCAAAGGTAATTATCACGGTTCATATGACTTGTTACGGCAGCTGTTTGAACCGCTTTTGATGGATTACTTTGGCCTTATACTGCCTGTGTCAATGACGCGGCAGTGGGGATACGATCCCACAGTTGACTACGGCGATGGTGAAAAACTTCGCCGTCAAAAAACAATGATGATCGAGCAAGGCCCTGCTACGCGGGTTCATCATATTTCAGATGAATTAGCTGCGTTCCTTCTAGAGCATGAAGGTTTATACACCAAAAATCACAAAGAGTTACAACCGACACAGCCTTACAAGAGGAAAAACTCTATCTCCAATGGCAATCAAGGAATTGCACCGAGAGATGTTAGAACAGAGCGTCAGCCTTGCTGTTACAAGGATGGCCGAGAGCACTCAGCAACACATAAAAGAAGCACAACTCACAATAGCAGTGAAAATGGTACTCGATCAGGATTATTCACTGGTTGATGCATTCAACCATATAGTAAACGTAGATACGAGCCATGTTATTCCTCCGAACCTGGTTAACGCAGTCACAAGTTAACGAAACGGTCATGTATCAGCATTAAAATTGGCGGTTTATATTTCTAACGGATTAAAAGGAGAGAAACATGCAGCTACTAAACACAAGAAATTCACCTGACAAAGCAGTTCAAGAATTAACACACGATATTATTGCAGAAATATTCGTTAACAGAAGGCTATTACCTGGGGAACTTGAAAAAGAAGAACTATTGCATTTGGAAGCAGCCCCTCATTTCGACAAAGTTGCGACGGCCATAAGTGAGGGGCGGCCTATCAATCTAGTGCTCCCCGCATTTCCCGCTAAATCACCAAGTCGACTAAAAACACTAAGCCACCTCCCTGATCATGGGGAAGAAATCGCGTTCATTAATCTAAACAAACTATGTGAGCGAATCTCACAGAAACATGCTCCGGGTGCAAAGCTAACTGTGTGTTCTGATGGCAGAGTATTCGCAGACATTGTGCGTATCCCAGATCAGGATGTCACCGATTATAATAATGAAATGCGAAAACACGTGAAAAACTGTGATTTGGCTCATATCGATTTTTTTGATTTAGATGACGTGTACCCGAACGTACAAAATTTTTCCATGCTGCGCGAAGAATTGATGGTGACATACGGCGAAGCCCTGGAATCACTGCAAAAACGCTGCAGAGAGGAACAAGATGCCAGCAAAATGTATCGTGGCATAACGCGATTTTTGCTCGAAGACTTCAGCGGTTTGGATGAATTTAAAGGCATGTCTCGAAATTCCATACAAAGCGCTGCTCGACTAGCAGCATATCGTGTAATTCAGAGAAGCAATGCCTGGGGTCGGCTAGTTGCTGATAAGTTACCCGACTCAGTTCGGCTGTCTATTCATCCTCAGTTCCGGGTATCAGAAAAAATCGGTATCAGCTTAATTGAAAAGAACGACTGCTGGGCTACACCCTGGCATGCTGTGGTGCTTAAAAAGGGTGACAAGGTAGTGCTTGTGCCACGACATGAAGCAGAAAAAATGAATGCATCCTTGATCTTCAAAAATGGTCGCCCCAGTTATTTCCAACTTCAGGAATAATGTTAAATAATCTATGAATATAAGCTTATAAGTGGAGTATACATTCATGTACAACAGTGCTGGCGCACAGCCCTTCGGAATCATCCTGAACAGCTCTAGCTCGACAGGGTCAATTTCAGACATCCCTATCAATGAAATGATAGATATGTTGGACGAGCATAAAGCAGTCATTATGCGTGGTTTCCATCCACTCTTACCTGAAGAGTTTATGAACTATGCTAATCGATATGGACCACTTCTCAAGTGGGAGTTCGGTGAAATTCTCAATCTACGGATAGAAAAAAAACCACTAAACCATCTATTTGGGTCAGGACGTGTGGAGATGCACTGGGATGGAGCATATCTGACAGAGGTGCCGCGATTTAGCGTATTTCAATGCCTGGAGTCCTCGACCGAAGAAAACGGCGGAGAAACACTCTTCACTGATACCGTAAAATTTCTTGAACAGGCTTCTGCTGATGATCGTGATAAATGGGCGAATACTGCCATAAGTTATAGCACGCAAAAAGCCGCACATTACAGTGGCGCAGTTACCGTACCATTAGTCGGAGTACATCCCTATACGGGCAAGCAAGTTGTACGATTTATCGAGCCGTATAATGAAGACAATCTAGATGTTAATCCCGTCCATATACACATTGACGGTATGGAACCAACTGAACAGGAGTCTTTTCTGAAGGATTTTATTAATCGGCTATACAAGCCAGATTATATGTATCGGCACCGCTGGCAGAAAGGTGATTTCCTTATTTACGATAATAACGCTTTACTGCATGGTAGAAGCAAAATTGAGGAAAACATCTCACGCCATTTACAACGTATTCACATCCTCGTTGGAGAGCAGAATGATCAAAGCCGAGTTCCGATCTTTATCACCGACGATCAAAAAGTGAAGCGCGTAAACAACACTGAAACCTCTACGGTTGACTAGATTCTAGAGATATTTTGTAATTAAGTCTCGGCACCGATGGTAAGTCGCATGAAAAAAATTACAAGGGAACTACGGCAGGAGAACTGCGCACTACATATCACTCGAGGGGACACTGTATGAGCATTGAAGATGTACGCGATTTTGTTTCTTTATCGGACAAACTTGCCACTGCTGGGCAACCATCAGAAAAACAAATTCGCGAAATATTTGAAAGCGGATTCGAAGTCATAATAAATCTCGGGTTACAGGACCCAAGATATTGTCTCTCCGATGAAAATGCTCTGGCGACATCGTTCGGGATGGCGTACTACCAAATACCAGTCGAATTCAGTGCTCCAACGAAACAAGATCTCGAAAAATTTTTCGCAATCATGGATTCTTGTCAGGACAAAAAAGTTTTCGTTCACTGTGCCGCAAATTATCGTGTTTCATGTTTTGTTTCACTATACGCACAGGCACACTACGGTTGGTCTGAGTCCGAGGCCATGGACCACATTAGGAGTATATGGGAGCCAGATCGTATTTGGCAGCAGTTCCTAAATAGCTCCAAGACACATATTAATAATTAACTTATAACTCTCAGTAACTTAGAGTTATACCATAAAGTCATAACCGCTCAAGGGAAATGCAGCACATGATTACAAACTCACTCAAATATATTTCTGTCGTGCTATCACTTGTGATTTGCGGATCAAGTACAGCACAGGAACAAAAGGTATTAGTTGACCAAAATGCCAAAGCAAAGGCAGCCTTTCTCATACTTCAAGCAGATATAGCCGACAAAGAGTCGTTTTTTACTAGCTACGCAAATTCTGCAGAAAAAGTCGTCACTGCGCATGGCGGGCGGGCATTGGTAGCCACGTTTGACAAAGATGTACTTGAAGGCAGCTGGGATAATAACTGGACAATAATTTTAAAATTTTCTTCACTATCAGCTGCGACTAACTGGTATTACTCCGATGCCTATCAAACTCTTATACCGTACCGACATGCAGCAACATCATTTGGCAACATGATTTTATTTGAAGGCACAGCCGAAAGCCTTGTCAAATGGAATGTAACTCAATTTGATAGCATTTCACCTACACTGATCACTCCTGGCACATTATCGACAACTCCTGAGTATGTGATAACAGTCTCGCCATCTACTACATCGACTAAAAGTTGGTTCGTAGTAAGTGCAATGTTTGAAACAATAAACTATCGTGGCGCCACCCTTTCACTAGAAATGAAAGTTCCTCAGTCAATTATCAGCAACGGGGATTTAGACATTCAAATTTCGTTGAAAGATACCGCCGGTGGTATCTCAAAACTCGGAACAGTACGTGCCACAAATTTTACCGCCGATAATTGGCGCACTATTCAGTTTAGCGGCAATATAGACAACGAAGATTATCAACACCATGTCGATGATGACAGTGATGGAGAATCAGCGAACTTGACTAATATTAACGCCGTTGAGATTGCATTTGGTGGCGCTGAACACAGACCCACCATAGTGTCAGGTGATATACAGATTAAAAACTTAAGAATATCGAAATAATATCAACCAGTAAGAGCAATACGCGCATGAAACTATATTCGACATGACTATATTCACATTCGCGATCTTTTTTGACTGAGAATACTGTTCCGCCACTCGATTTTGAGCGAGTCGGAACCGATAAATACTGAGGCATTACACACTGTGCACCCCTGCTATGTAAAACATCATTCTTTTCTAACCAGGGGAATACTAATGCTGTTATCCATGCAATATGATTGGTATATCTACCATAAGATACTGTTTAGAAACGCATGCTTTATACGCAGACATAAACTCAGACTTACTTTCTCAGTTCAACTATTACTGAATAACTTGTCGAAGTCACTGTTTTTTTGCTTACGCAAAAACGTCTCAGCCAGGTGCGGCCGAATCTGTCAACTCAATGCGTGCACTACAACAGGTCGTACTTCTATTGCAACTGCATCTATAACAGTTTTTGAAGACTGGCATAATGAACACATCTAGCACACCAGATTTATCAGTACATTTAGTCGAAACCACACTTTTTTTCGATTTACTACAATTAGTTATCATCATAGCGATCGCTCGTGTAGCAGGTCACTTTGCTCGAGGCATGCGGCAACCGCGCGCAGTAGGTGAAATGATTGCTGGTCTAATGCTGGGACCGTCCCTCTTTGGACATTTATTCCCAGAAGTTTCACAACTTGTGTTTCATAGTGTATCCCCACTTCCCATTAGCATCATTAGTCAAATTGGACTTATTTTGCTCATGTTCCAGATTGGAATGGATTTTGATTTTTCGCATTTAACAGAAAAAAATAATCGGAAAGCTGTAATCTGGATTTCTTCGACGTCAATCACGCTACCATTTGCACTAGGCTTTGGTCTTGGGCAGTGGTCAGCTCCTTATCTAGCATCAGGTATCCCTACACTGCCGTACAGTCTCTTTGTTGGCGCCGCACTCTCGGTGACTGCCGTACCCATACTGGGCCGTATTATGGCTGAATACGGACTTACACAGACCCGTGTAGGTGCAATTACAATCAGTGCTGCTGCTATAAATGATGTAATCGGCTGGATGCTCCTTGCTGTGATATCGTCTATATCCCTCGCACAATTCTCACTTATATCAACTCTTACCCAGCTGGGACTATTAGCAGTCTATATTGCGGTGTGCTGGTTAATTGTGCGCCCGCTACTGCGGTACTTAATTAATCGCTCTGATCTCACTCATAGCAGAGTACCCGGCGACCTTATGGCAGCAATGCTAGCGATTGTATTCATTTCCGGCATGCTGACGTTCAAAATCGGCATATTCGCCATTTTTGGTGGATTCATGATAGGTGTGCTGGTGCATGATATGCCCAAGTTTGTTGCACTCTGGAAGAAATCCGTTGGCGGCTTCGTTATGGTCTTTTTCCTCCCAGTTTTTTTTACCTACACAGGCCTACGCACAGACATTACTGGGCTCGACACATATCTACTCTGGACATGGTGCTTGATTTTTTTTCTCATCGCTACAATCGGAAAACTTGGTGGTGCATATTTCGGTGCAAGGATGGCGGGGTTAAATAAACATCAGTCGAGCACCATTGGCTTTCTTATGAACACACGCGCATTGATGGAATTAATTGTTTTGAACATTGGGTATGACCTTGGATTTATTCCACATAATATATTCACCATGCTCGTTATTATGGCAATTATCACGACAATAATAACTGGCCCAGCATTACGACATCGGCTGCCCAAGATGGGTCATAAAATTCCTGTAGGAATCGACGCGTAATGCTTACCAACAGAAATCTTATGATGCAATCATAATTGTATATTAACTGGAGAACAATTATGATAAATAGCGCAAATATTACCACCGCTATTGTTCTTAGCCTACTTGGTGCACATAGTTTCGCTGCAGCACCAGACGACTCAGCATCAATCATAACAGACCTTAACTTAAACGGTTCGCTAAGGAGTAGTTACTGGAATGTTTCGGATAATCCTAATGGCCGCAACTCTTTAGGCATTAACGAGCTATGGCTAAAATCTTCGCCACGCGTTAGTGATAATGCCACACTCCTGCTAGAAGGCTGGGTGCGTTCGCCGAATGAAAATAGCTCTACCGATACGCATGGCATGCTGCGCGAGGCTTATTTGAAATTCAGCAGTGGAGCGGCGGATTTTCGCATCGGAAAACAAATTATCGTATGGGGTCGTGCGGATCAGATCAATCCGACAGACAATCTAAGTCCACGAGACTACACTATGTTTACTGCGGACAGTTACGATCAGCGGCACGGTACTACAGCGGCCAGTGTAACTTATAATTTCACAAGCATAGCTGCCACTGCCATCTGGCTACCACGTTTTAAACCCTACAAAGTACCGATTCCACCAGCTCCTGGAGTATCTATTAGTGAGAATGTACCAACTGGTGATCAGTTTGCATTTAAACTAAATCAGTATGGAATGGACATGGACTGGTCGCTATCGTATTTTAGCGGATACGATCTCAACCCTGATATTGCAATAGAGTCTGTCCAGTCAAACGCGCTCAATCTATCGCTTCAGCATCATCGTATCCGTGTACTAGGCGCTGATGCTGCCACCGTGCTCGGCCGCTATGGTGTTCGTGCAGAAGTGGCTTATACCTGGACGGAAAACTCAACTAACATAAACCCATTTATAAAAAATCCATTTTTATATGGTGTAGTAGGTGCAGACCGGACATTTTTCAGCAATCTAAACATCAATGTTCAATATTTTTCCCGCTATATTAGAAACTTCAGCGACCCTAATGCTATTGCTGACCCTATGATACGCAGCGTAGCTATACAACAAAGTATCATCTCTAATCAACAGGATAGATTTCAGCAAGGAATGAGCTTGCGTATCAGCAACAAGTGGCTAAATGAAACCCTGGATGCTGAACTTACCGCCGTATACAACCTCACCAGAGCAGATTACCTACTGCGTCCCAAAGTTAGATATGCATTCAATGATTACTGGAAAGGCACGTTGGGAGCTAATCTATTCCGTGGTGACCCCAATACGTACTTTGGTATGCTAGATTATTTCTCCACTGCGTTTGTCGAACTACGCTACAGCTTCTAAATATATGTGATCTTATTCATACAGGAAACATTCACGGTTCGTAGGTTTGTATTTTTCTACCAAACTGCGCCCTGCGTGCAAACAAGGAAAAATTTGAATTGACCTCGGTCACAGGCAGAACTCGCTAGCTGCACATGCAGGCATTCGGCGGCCCTTTACATACATGACCAGTTATCTGAGCTTACAGCCTAAGAGCCCTGATGATTGGTCCAGGCCCTTACAGTCATCAGCCAAAATACGCTTTGACGAGCCAGCTAGCTACTCGGCAGAGCGCTTACTAGCGACGCCAAGTTAAGTTCAAATACTAATCATTAAGTGCGTCGGTGACATTTGTCACCGACTTCGTTGACTTTCTCCTAAATTATTCATTCTTTTAATCGGGTAATCGTCTATAGTTAGACGAGTTACATCACAAAAGATAATCTAGCTATGGCATTAATCCTTGTCGTAGATGATTCAGCCACCATGATGTCAGCCACATCCAGGATGTTAACTGCGGCTGGCCACGAAGTGATACAGGCAACGGGTGGTAATGAGGGTGTGGAAAAAGCATCCAGCGGGAAACCCGACCTCATCCTGATGGATGTCGTTATGCCAGATCTCAATGGTTTTCAGGCGACCAGAAAAATCACCACCAACCCTGAGACCAAACACATACCTGTGATCATACTCACAACCAAGGATCAGGAAACCGATAGAGTCTGGGCAATACGCCAGGGAGCCACAGACTACATTGTTAAGCCACCCTCAAAAGAAGAGCTGCTCAGTAAAATTGATAGCGCTCTCGCGGGTTAAATCGTCAGCCTGATTAGATAAAAAAATTCTGACTGCTTTAATTCTTTACGTAGGGCGGGCACTGCCCGCCGCAACATTCCACAACAAACATTGAGCCATGCTCAAACTTACAAATACCGTCATTCCCGCATGCTTGTGGCGGGAATCCAGCTGTTAAGGATATAGATTCCGGCCAGAAGCATACCGGAATGACGAAAATATACAGGAAAACATCTTAAGCAAATGCCATTACGCTCTGACTTCTTTCATCCTTGTAGATTGGCGGTGAGCGTGCGAACCCCAACAATGCCCAAGCCCACTTTCTTATTCGCGAGCCGACTTAGGCAGACCAAAGACCTTGTCGAAAGCCCAGGTGAAGGTATGTAGTGGCTAAGTATTTTGGTCCACAGTTTTAGAGAAAACCCAGTAGTTTTCCTCTGCCTGGTTTGGTGGCAAGCCACCATTGTGTCGATGAGGGCGGTACTGGCTGTAATAACCGCCAATGTACTGCGCAATCATTC
>JASBSR010000006.1 GCA_030148865.1 Gammaproteobacteria bacterium | reverse complement strand
CCCGAATTCATCCTGCCGGACTGGCCGGCGCCGACGTGCGTCCGTGCTTGCACTACGACCCGGGCGGGCGGCGTCAGCGATGACGCCTTCGCGTCATTCAACCTCGGTGATCACGTCGGCGACCGGCCCGACCACGTGAATGAAAATCGCACGCGCCTGCGACGCTACCTGGATTTGCCGTGCGAGCCAAGCTGGCTGCGCCAAGTGCATGGCGCCGGTGTGGCAGCCGCGCGGCGCAGCGGGCTCGCCGGCGAGGGCGACGGTAGTGTGGCCACCCGGCCGGGCGTGGTGTGTGCGGTACTGACCGCGGATTGCCTGCCGGTACTGTTGTGTAACGTCAACGGCGAGCGTGTGGCGGCGCTGCACGCCGGTTGGCGCGGGCTCGCTGCGGGCGTGCTCGAAGCCGGCGTCAAGGCGCTCGGCGTGCCGCCCAGGGATATTTTGGCGTGGCTCGGCCCGGCCATCGGGCCGGACGCGTTTGAGGTCGGCGGCGAAGTACGGCAGATCTTTCTAAAGGCCGACCCGCAGGCCGGCGAGGCGTTTCGACCGTCGGCAAACGGCCGCTGGCTGGCCGACTTATACTGCTTGGCGCGTCAACGCCTTGGCGCCGCCGGGGTGCGAGCGGTTTCGGGCGGCGGTTGGTGTACCTACTCCGATCGGCAGCGGTTCTACTCCTACCGTCGTCAAGCCGTGACCGGGCGCATGGCGTCGCTAATCTGGTTAGAAAGCGGCGTAGCGGAACCAACTCGATATTAGATGACGGGGGAGGGCCGGTATGCGGTATGATGCCGGCCCGATCGAAGCAGTGACTTGGAAACGCCGATGAGCCTTTTATCCTGGTTAATTTTGTTTTCGCTGCTGGGCGGCGTGTTGAGCGTGCTGGCCGCCTCGGCCTTTTTGCTGCTGCCGGATCGTCGCCGCGCCCACCTGTTGCCGCATTTGGTCAGCTTCGCCATCGGCGCCTTGCTTGGTGCGGCGTTTCTGGGACTGTTGCCGCACGCGCTCGAAGGTCCCGGTGTACGTAGCGTTAATTCAATCACATTGACAGTATTGATCGGTCTGCTTGGATTTTTTCTGTTGGAGAAGATGGTGTTGTGGCGGCACTGCCATTCCGATCATTGCGAGGCGCACACACCGCACGACGCATTCGAGCATGGCCGCAAAAAGTCGACCGCCAGTCTCATCATCCTTGGTGACGGTATACACAATTTTGTCGACGGCGTAGTCATTGCGGCGGCGTTCCTGACCGATATCCACTTGGGCGTGGTTACCGCCATCGCTGTCGCGACGCACGAAATCCCGCAGGAAGTGGGCGATTTCGCCATTTTACTGCACAGTGGCCTGAGCCGCGGGCGGGCGTTGTTCTTCAATATGGTGTCCAGTACGACCACCGTTTTTGGCGCACTATTGGCCTATTTCAGCCTCGAACGCGTGACCGGCGTGACCCCGTATCTGCTCGCGCTGGCGGCCTCCAGCTTCATCTATATCGCCGTCGCGGATCTGATCCCCGGCTTACACCGTCGCACCCAGTTTAGTGCTACGGTGCAACAAATCGTTCTTATCAGTCTCGGCGTTGCGCTGATCTACGTTACCCACGTGCTGCTGGGCTGACTTACAGCCCACTAGACAGTATTTCGGCAGCCGCGTCGGCCCTCGGCCCGACCGCGGCGCGGGATCCAGTTCGTTGAGCACAGCGCGCGCTGCCGATCGCAGCGTTAAAGAATAACCTTGCTCTTGCCGCAGTAATGGGTAGTTCGAGAAGCGCTGGCGATAACGATTGACTTGAGGAGCCTGGGTTGATCAATGTTGGCACGACACTGAGTTGGATCTTTACCATCCTTGGTTGGATGGCCGGCATCGTGATCTTGGTGCTGCTGGTTATGTTTGTGCAGGATCTGCTGCAGACCCAGCACGCGGTGCGACGCAACTTCCCCCTGGTTGGTCGTTTACGCTATTTTCTCGAGCGCCAGGGCGAATATTTCCGCCAGTACTTTTTCGCCAACGATCGGGAAGAACTGCCATTTAACCGGATGACCCGTAACTGGGTGTACCGCACCAGCAAGAATATCGGCGGTACTATCGGCTTCGGTACCACTAACGATTTGCGCGAACCGGGTTCCATCGTCTTCGTCAATGCACCCTATCCGGTGCTTGAGGACGAGCGCCAACCGACTCCGCCGCTGGTCATTGGCCCCGACTGTGCGCAGCCGTTCGTGGCCGAGCGTATCGTCAACATTTCCGGTATGAGTTTCGGCGCCTTGTCCGAACCGGCCGTGCGCGCTTTATCTACGGGCGCCGGGCAAGCGGGAATTTGGCTCAATACCGGCGAAGGCGGCTTGACGCCATACCATCTGGAAGGCAACTGCCCGCTGATTTTTCAGATCGGCACGGCGAAGTACGGTGTCCGCGACGAACATGGACGTCTGGATGAACGCCTGCTCGCCGAGGTCGGCAAACGCGTCAATGCCTTCGAAATTAAACTGGCACAGGGCGCCAAGCCGGGCCACGGCGGCGTGCTGCCGGGTGTCAAGGTTACGGCGCAAGTCGCGCGTATTCGCGGCATCGCCGAAGGTGTCGCCTCCATCAGCCCCAACCGGCACCCGGAGATTCGAAGCGACGATGATCTGCTCGATGTCATCGCGCGCGTGCGTGATGTCACCGGACGCCCGGTCGGCATCAAGCTGGTGCTGTCCAGCGAGCATCCGATTCACGCGCTGTGCGGGGCCATCTTGCGGCGCGGTGTGGACAGCGCCCCCGACTTCATTACCGTCGATGGTGGGGATGGCGGCACCGGCGCGGCGCCGCAAGTGCTTGCCGATCATGTCGGCTTGCCACTAAACGAGTCGCTGCCGATTCTGGTTGACGCGCTGCTTGCCAGTGGCTTGCGCCAGCGAGTTCGGGTTATTGCCTCAGGCAAACTCGTGACTTCGGCGCACGTCGGCTGGGCGCTGTGCGTCGGCGCCGATTTTACTGTCACGGCGCGCGGTTTCATGTTCGCACTGGGTTGTATTCAGTCATTGCAGTGCCACAAGGACACTTGCCCGACCGGCGTGACCACGCATAACAAACGTCTGCAAAAGGGCCTCGTGGTGACCGACAAGGCTACGCGCGTGGCGCACTACGCGCGCTGGATGAACGAGGACGTGGATCGGCTCGCGCATTCCTGCGGATTGGCGCACGCGCGCCAGTTTCAACGTCATCACGCGCGCATCATTCAAGCACCAGGACGCAGCCTGCGTTTAGATCAGTTGTTTCCTTATCCAAGCGCCGACAGGCAAGATTAGCAACCTGTGGCGCTTAGGAATGTACTACGGCCGAAAAGCCATTCCGCCTCAAATTCGCTCACCTTCGTTACGAACGCCTAAATCCGACAGGCCCCTAACCCGACGATTTTCGGCTTTTGT
Organism: Gammaproteobacteria bacterium; assembly: GCA_030148865.1. Lineage (GTDB taxonomy): Bacteria > Pseudomonadota > Gammaproteobacteria > SZUA-229 > SZUA-229 > JASBSR01. The sequence continues at coordinate 179,451 of JASBSR010000006.1, read as the reverse complement.
GTCCCAAGGCCCTTGAATCTTGACGCCTAACCCCTATTAGATGGGTATCGGTATATTTTCGCTAATCAGGGGTTGTGATCGATGCGAATGGATAAGCTCACCAGCAAGTTTCAAATGGCTCTGGCGGACGCCCAGAGCCTGGCCGTCGGGCGGGATCACCAGTTCATCGAACCGGTGCACTTGATGACCGCGCTGCTCGATCAGGAGGGCGGCAGTATCCGCCACCTGCTGACCCAGAGCGACGTCAACGTCAAGGCCTTGCGTTCGCAGCTTGGTGAGGCATTGGAGCGTTTGCCTGCGGTCGAGGGCGCGGGCGGCGATGTGCACATTTCCAATGATCTGGGCCGGCTGCTCAATGTTACGGATAAACTCGCGCAGCAGCGCAAGGACAACTACATATCGAGCGAGTTGTTCGTACTCGCTGCGCTCGAGGACAAGGGTGCGCTCGGCGATATGTTGCGCAAGGCCGGCGCCGCCAAGGGCGGTATCGAGAAGGCCATCGAACAGATGCGCGGCGGCCAGCGGGTCGATGATCCCAACGCCGAGGATCAACGCCGGGCGCTGGAAAAATACACCATTGATGTTACCGAACGCGCGGAACAGAACAAACTCGACCCGGTAATCGGTCGCGACGACGAGATCCGGCGCACGATTCAGGTATTGCAGCGTCGTACCAAGAATAATCCGGTGTTGATCGGCGAGCCGGGTGTCGGCAAGACCGCCATTGTCGAGGGTCTGGCGCAACGCATTGTCAATGGCGAGGTGCCGGAAGGCATTCGCGGCAAGCGCGTGCTGTCGCTGGATATGGGTTCACTACTGGCTGGCGCCAAGTTTCGCGGCGAGTTCGAAGAACGGTTGAAAGCGGTTCTGCAGGATTTGGCCAAGCAGGAAGGCCAAATCATTCTGTTCATTGACGAACTGCACACCATTGTCGGCGCCGGCAAGGCCGAGGGTGCGATTGATGCCGGCAATATGTTGAAGCCCGCCCTGGCGCGCGGCGAGCTGCATTGCATTGGCGCGACCACGCTCGACGAATATCGCCAATATATCGAAAAGGATGCGGCGCTGGAACGCCGTTTCCAGAAGGTGCTGGTAGAAGAGCCGAGTGTCGAGGACACCATTGCGATCCTGCGTGGCTTGAAGGAAAAATATGAAGTGCACCACGGCGTGGAAATTACCGATCCGGCTATCGTCGCCGCCGCTACGCTATCGCACCGCTACATCACGGACCGCAACTTACCGGACAAGGCGATCGACTTGGTCGATGAAGCGGGCAGCCGCATCCGCATGGAGATCGATTCCAAACCCGAATCCATGGATCGATTGGATCGGCGCCTGATTCAGCTCAAAATCGAGCGCGAGGCGCTCAAGAAGGAGGCCGATGATGCCTCCAAAAAACGCCTGACTATGCTTGAGGAGGAAATCACCAAGCTGGACCGCGAGTACTCGGATTTGGATGAGATATGGAAATCGGAGAAGGCCGCGGTTCAGGGTACCACGCATATCAAAGAAGAACTCGAGCGAGCCCGCACGGAACTGGAAAACGCCCGCCGCGCCGGTGATCTCGCACGCATGTCTGAACTGCAGTACGGACGTATCCCGGAACTGGAAAAGCAACTTGATATGGCGGCCCAGGCCGAGATGCACGAAACCAAGTTGTTACGCAATCGCGTCAGCGAGGAAGAGATCGCCGAGGTGGTGTCGAAGTGGACCGGCATACCGGTGTCGAAGATGCTCGAGGGCGAGCGCGACAAATTATTGCGCATGGAAGAGAACCTGCAAAAGCGCGTCATCGGCCAGACCGAGGCCGTCACCGCGGTCAGTAACGCCATCCGTCGCTCACGCGCGGGTTTGGCGGACCCAAATCGGCCGAACGGATCATTTCTGTTTCTCGGTCCTACCGGCGTCGGCAAGACGGAACTTACCAAGGCATTGGCGGCGTTTTTGTTCGACACCGAAGAGGCCATGGTGCGCATCGACATGTCGGAGTTTATGGAGAAGCATTCGGTGTCGCGCTTGATCGGCGCGCCGCCCGGCTACGTCGGTTACGAAGAGGGCGGCTATCTGACCGAGGCGGTGCGCCGTCGACCTTACTCGGTCATTCTTCTGGATGAAGTCGAGAAGGCTCATCCGGACGTATTCAACGTACTGTTACAGGTGCTGGATGACGGTCGTTTGACCGATGGTCAGGGGCGCACGGTGGATTTCCGCAACACGGTCATTGTGATGACCTCCAACCTCGGCTCGCAACAGATCCAGGAGCTGGCCGGCGAAGCTCATTACGATGCTATGAAAGCCGCCGTAATGGAGGTCGTTGGCGGCCATTTCCGACCGGAGTTTATCAATCGCATCGACGAAGTGGTGGTCTTCCATGCGCTCGACAAAGCGCAGATCCGGGCCATCGCCGCCATACAGGTCGAATACTTGCGCCGCCGTTTGCGCGATCGCGACATTGAGTTGGAGCTTACGGAAGCGGCGCTCGATAGTCTCGGCGAGTCCGGGTTCGACCCGGTGTATGGCGCTCGACCGCTCAAGCGCGCCATTCAGCAGCGCCTGGAGAATTCCCTGGCGCAAGAAATTTTGGCTGGACACTACGCGCCGGGCGATCGTATTTATGTTGATGTCGACGGCGAGCAGCTGTGCTTCAGGAAGGCCGCGGCCAATATCTCCGCGGCCTAGGGACAGCCCGTTAGTCAAAGGCTGCAACCGAGTTGATCGATCCGATGCGGTTGTAGCGTCCGACCGGCGTTTTGTTTGCGTGCCCGGCGTCTTGCGAGAGATTGATGCAAACTCAAGCCGACCCGACTACATCGCTTGCACGGATGAATCCGTGCCTACAAACCGCTGCCACAACCGACCGCATCGTATGATTTTGTAGGCACGGTTTTAACCGTGCATGGGTCTGGTTTGGTCCGTCTATGCATGGCGGAAAACGCACAAAGCTGACGTTTTCTTTGCGTGCTTGGCGGCTTTGCGAGAGCTTAAGGTTTGGTCGGCTCGCGTGATACTCTCGCCGAGACGCAAAGTGCGCCAAGGTGAATGAGGCGCTTGACGTCGCGTACTCCCGAATCGTGCACGGATAAATCCGTGCCTACAAAACCAACCCCGCACCCTCGATCTACCCGCCCAACCCTGTAGGCACGGCTTCAGCCGTGCGTCCCTGAACTGTGGCCGCCATCCATATGGGCACCGCACGGCCCCCGGCAACCCTTCCTTTCTGCAACGCCGTAGGCCTCAAGATCGCTGCGCCCGTGCCGCTACCCCGTCTATGGTTAAAGCTTATTCGGTGTGGGAAGCATCGCGTGGCTTGGGAAGAGGATAGGAAGAGCAAGGATGGCTCAGGTGCAGGGATAGCATAAATTGCGCGTTTACGTGCGTTGCCGCCGGGTTCGCGCGAGGTGAACCCGGCGGACTCATTTCATATGGCAGTAACTATCGCCGGCCACCGCCCGAAACCCTCCGCAGAACCCAATCCATTGCCCGGTAGGGCAGCAGCCGCCGCAGCGTGGCGAATAGCTGAGTCGGGAATGTAACGTAGTAACGCGGTTTTGGGTATTTGCTCTCCAAAGCATGCAGTACTTTCTTTAGCACCGCGTCGGGCGCAAGCGTGAACGGTGCGGCCGGGCCTTCTTGCTCCAAACGTGCCAGCATGTGTTGATAATGTTCGTGGTGCACGCTGTTCTCGGCGTCGATATGCTCACGGAACTTGCGCGTGGCGTTGTCCCGAAAGCGGCTTGAGATCGGTCCCGGCTCAATCAACGATACATGCACGCCGCTTCCTGCCAACTCCAATCTCAGCGTGTCGGTCAGGCCCTCGAGCGCAAATTTGCTGCTGGTATAGGCGCCGCGGTACGGCAACGCTATCAGTCCCAGGATAGAGCTGATTTGAATGATCCGGCCGCCGCCGTGCCGGCGCATCACGGGTATGACTTGGTTCGTGAGCTCGGCCCAGCCAAAAAAATTGGTTTCGAATTGGGCGCGTAATACGGCACGTGGTAAATCTTCGACCGCGCCGGGTTGTCCGTAAGCGCCATTATTGAGCAGCGCAAATAATTTACCGTCGGTTCGCCGCAGAACCTCGGCGACGGCGGCGCGGATAGAGGATGAGTCGTCCAAATCAAGCGCCAGACTTTCCAATCCGTGCGCTGCCAGTTCCGCGAGCGCTGCCGCGCTGCGCGCGCTGGCGAATACACGATAGCCGCGCGCGTGCAGACCTTCTGCAACACAGCGGCCGATGCCGCTCGAGCATCCGGTGATCAAAATAGATGGTTGGTCATGGCGCAAGGCGTGTTATCTCCGGGTCAATGTCGATTGGTGTGCTCAGCGCTGTTTCTCGTGCGGCTCGTCACGTACGTAATCGGCGAGCGCTTGGCCGATTAGCGCTGCAACGGCGAACTTGAGAATCTTACAATGAAATTGGCTTCGGGGTTGTTTCGGCGCGCGGTCGACGCTGTCGAAACCTAGTCGATAGCTGCGGCGATCAGTTCTGCAAGTGCGAACCGGTTGCTATGATGCGGAATGCTATCGCTGGTCCAGACGTCTTGGATACCGGCGTTACGCATGAACGCTTCGGCGTCTTCGACGAACACGCCGTGAGTCGCCAGCGCGCGCACACTGCGGGCGCCGGCGCGCATGGCTTGTTGTGCCGCCGCAGCGAGCGTGCGTCCGGTGCTGATGACGTCATCGATCAATACGACATCACGATTTTTGAACGACCGCGACGGCAACTCGACGCGCACCGACGTGTCGCCACTACGATCCTTTTGCGCGATGGCAAAATCCAGGTCATGCGCCTGCGCTATCGTCCGCACCCATTGTTCCGATTCCCGGTCAGGGCCCAATAATAATGGAGGTTCGGCATGCTCGCGTAAGCAAGGGCCGAATAGCGTAGTCGCGCTGAGTGTGACGGTTCGTAACGCGGGTATGGCGTGCTCGAGCGCGTGTACGCGATGCAGATGCGGGTCGACCGTGATCAAGGTATCCACTTGTTGCGCCAGGAACGCGCCGATTATTTTTTGGCTGATGGCGTCGCCGGGATAAAATTCGGCGTCCTGCCGCATGTAGCATAGATACGGAGCCACCAAGGTGATGCGTACCGTGCCTCTGTCGCGCAGCGTCGCGCTGGTGAGCATGAGTTCAATTAGCTTGTCGTTCGGCGAGAACAGACTACGACAGAGAATGGCATGTTCCACCGGTGTCGATGGCACACGCACGCAGCTTTCGCCGTCGGGGAAACGATGCAGGTCGATCGCTCGACACGGTAGCCGCAATGCGGCGGCCAGTCGCTGGGCCGCGTCGACGTACTCAGGGAAGCTCAGCACGCAGCAATGGTCGTTCATACGTTCTGTGGTGATTGGGTGAGATGCATGGGGCGCTGTGAATGGCACAATTTTGTGTCTCGCAGAATGTCGAATGAGCTACGCAGATTCTACGTTACGCAATTGTTAATAATAGCCGATTCTAATAGTTGTGCGCGTGCGGTACGCCGGTCGACGCGCCCGGGTCCGTCGGTTATGGCGCTGTGCGCAATCGTTGTCGGCCGGTGATCGCGCGTTGCGGCAAATCGCAATGACGGCGGCAGGCGGGTTGCCGGCGTCAGTAGCTTGACGCGGACCGCCGCGGGATTTGTGCCTGGTCGCATGCGGTCAGGGCAAGCGACGAGATTCGGCGCCTCCAGCTATAGCGGAATGGCGCGGTTTTGTCGGCTATATCGGGATTTTCGCGCAATTGATTTATCAAAAAGTGCGAGTATGCTTTCAGTTGATGCCGCCAAAAATCGGCGCAAGGACTGGCATCGATCACGCGGGCCGATGCGCCCATGCCGAAGCATACTGTGAGTATCGTTGAGATTGAATTTTCTCGTTATTCGGAGCACCCAGGCAATGATCAAGTCGATTTACGTAGGCAATCTTCCTTTTACTGCAACGGAAACCGAATTGCGCTCGTTATTTGAGACGCACGGCGCGGTACAGTCGGTAAAGCTGGTCAACGATCGGGATACCGGCAGGCCGCGCGGGTTTGGCTTCGTGCAAATGGAAGGTGACCAAGCCCAGAGCGCGATAGAAGCGATTAACGGAACCGATATGGGTGGGCGTAGTCTGCGCGTCAACGAAGCGCGCGAGCGCAATGAAAGGCGCCCACGTCGGTCCGGCTGAGCACGCGTGCTGCTGTTGGGCGTAGGCTGGCGGGGGACATAGGGGCGGCGCCCGTTAAGGCCAACCGACTTCCAACCAGGGACCGGATACTGCTTGGCGCTCCCACCGCCGTGCGCAGAAGTTACGGCGCGCCCGTGCGCGTCGCCCGTGTCGGTTGTCGCGTCAACTGGTTGGCAAGGCGTATTTGCTTGCCGGCGGGCTTGCCGATTGGCTCCGACCCTCCTCTTGCTGTAATTCCCACATGTGGGCGTACAGTCCGTGCCGGACCAGCAGCGTGTGATGATCGCCGCGCTCGACGATACGACCGTTATCGATGACCAGAATTTGATCGGCGTCGACAATGGTGGATAAACGGTGAGCGATGACCAACGTAGTATGGTCGGCGGCGACTTCGGCGAGAGCGTCGAGGATAGCTTGTTCCGAATGCGAATCCAGCGACGAGGTCGCTTCGTCGAAGATCAGGATGCGCGGATTTTTCAATATCGTACGAGCGATGGCGACACGTTGCTTTTCGCCGCCGGAAAGTTTTAAGCCGCGTTCGCCGACCACCGTGTCGTAGCCGGCCGGCAGTTGCTCGATGAACTCGTGGATGTGCGCCATACGTGCCGCACGTATGATTTCCGCCCGACCGGCGCCCGGTTTGGCGTAGGCAATGTTGTAGTAGATGGTTTCGTTGAACAGCACGGTGTCTTGCGGCACGATGCCGATCGCGGCGCGCGCGCTACGCTGGCTGACGTCGCGTAGATCCTGGCCATTGATCAGCACCTTGCCTTGATCTACGTCGTAGAAGCGGAACAGCAAGCGTGCCAAGGTCGATTTTCCCGCTCCGCTGAGGCCTACGACCGCCAATTTACGGCCTGGCGGGATCTCGAAATCAACGTCGTGCAGGATCGGACGCGCAGGATCATAACTGAAACTGACGTGCTCAAAGCGCACGTGTCCGTCGCCGACTTCCAGCGCGCGCGCGTCGGCTTTGTCGCGCACTTCCGGAATTTCTTCCAACAACCGAAACATCCGCTCCATGTCCGACAGCGCGTGTTTTAGTTGACTGTAAACCACGCCAAGGAAGTTGAGAGGGATAAACATCTGGATCATGAAGGCATTGACCAATACCAAGTCACCCAACGACATGGTGCCGGCGACGACACCGCGCGCGGCCAAAACCATAATCAATGTGACTCCTACGGCGATGATGCCGCCTTGGCCGACATTGAGTGCGGATAGGGACGTCTGGCTTTTAACCGCCGCGTTCTCCCACTGGACCAGTGAGTCATTGTACCGGTGCATTTCGAATGGCTCGTTGCCGAAATATTTGACCGTTTCGTAGTTGAGGAGACTGTCGATGGCTTGGCTGTTTGCCTGCGAGTCCATCTGGTTCATGGTTACACGGTACTTCATGCGCCATTCGGTGATGGTCATGGTGAAGGCGATGTACACGGCCACGGTGGCAAACGTGATGATGGCAAACCAGGCACTGTATTTGATCAGCAACACCGCAGCGATGAGGCCGACTTCGACCAGCGTCGGCAATATGCTGAAGACCATATAATTGAGCAAAGCACTGACGCTGCGGGTGCCACGTTCGAGGTCGCGGGTGATGGCGCCGGTCTTGCGTTGTAAATGAAACCGTAAGGACAGGTCATGCAGGTGCTCGACCACGCGGTGTGACATGCTGCGCATGGCGCCGTGTCGTACACGCGCGAACACCGCATCACGCGTTTCATTGAAGGCCGAGCCCACCAGACGCAGCACGCCGTAGGCCACCAGAAAGATCATCGGCAGCACTAATTGATGGTGCTTAGAGGCATCCAGCGCGTCGACAATATGCTTCAGCGCCATCGGTACCGCAACCGTTGCGCCTTTGGCCAGTACCAACGCCACGAGCGCGATGACCACGCGCCCGCGGTAGTCCCACAGGTAGGGAAGCAGGCTGCGCATAGTGTGGAAATCGTTGCGCTTGCCGGTGGGTAGATCGGTATGATTACGATACGAGGCGGTCATTTTACCTTAGCTGTCCGGTTGGCGCCGCGGCTGACGATAGGTGTGGCGCGCCCGTTTCCGACCGTATCGTCGTAAACGCGCGCGGAAAAACTATCGCGCCGGACGCATGAGCCTGTTGCATAATACTTGATCGCGCGCGGGTCGGCGCAATGTTGACTCGGTCCGGCCAACGCGGTCGCCGTGCCTTCCGCTTCAGGTTGTATGTTGGGTACTGCTTGGCGGCCGTGTCGCGGCTCGGAGAAATACGTGGCTCGACATGGCAAGTGCCTGTATCATAGTGGAATATTTGCTTTAGTTACACTTGAAAAGGCGGCGATCGAGCCCAATTTGTGTGTTAGTGCGGTTTGGTTTGTCAGTGAGGATAGTGTTCATGCCGATTTACGAATATCGATGCACAGAATGTGGGCACGAGCTGGAAAAGTTGCAAAAGCTCTCGGATCCACCGTTGGTTGAGTGTCCTGCCTGTGGTATGGCGGCGATGACCAAACTGATATCGGCGGCCGGGTTCCGCCTCAAAGGCGGCGGTTGGTACGAAACCGATTTCAAAAAGGGCAATAAAAAGAACGTTGCCGACAGCGATGGCAAATCAGGTCCGAAAGCCGAATCCAAGCCGGACGCCAAAGCCGAGGCGAAGCCGAAAACAGACGCAAAATCGAAGCCGGAGTCGAAAAGCAAATCGGCCGACGCCGGTGGGGCGGGAAAGCGCGCGTCCTAGCGCGTCTGCGCAAAGCATATGGCCTCTCTCCGAAAATATCTGATTGCGGGAATCCTGGTCTGGCTGCCACTCGGCGTGACCGTCCTGGTGGTGAAGTTATTCGTCGATCTGATGGATCAGATTCTGGTTTTTCTGCCGCCACAGTACCGGCCCGAAGCGCTTCTGCATGTGTCCATTCCCGGGTTCGGCGTGGTTGTGTCGATTGTGATCATTTTTCTCACCGGAGTGGTCGCGGCGAATATTTTCGGACGTCGCCTGGTGTCCTTGTGGGAAGGGCTTCTGGCGCGCATCCCGCTAGTCCGGTCGGTGTATTCCGCGGTCAAACAACTTACAGAAACGCTGTTTTCTTCCAGCGGACAATCCTTCCGCAAGGTGTTGTTGGTGGAGTATCCCCGCCGCGGCTTGTGGACCGTTGCCTTTCAAACCGGCACCGATGTCGGTGAAGCGCAAGCCAAGACCGGCGAACAGGTCATCAATATCTATGTGCCGACTACCCCCAATCCGACCTCGGGTTTTTTCCTGATGATACCGCGTAAAGACGTCGTCGAGTTGAACATGAGTGTCGACGAGGGACTGAAGATGATCATTTCTATGGGTGTGGTCGTGCCGGTCCAGAAAACCGCGGCGGGTGCGGTTGCGCGGCAGGATGCGAGCACGTAACATTCCCGCTTTTGCGGACCGCTCGAGTCGGCTGCACTTTGGGTATATTGCCGACTCAGCAAGCACAGGCTTGGACCATCGTCATGCGAACCCACTACTGCGGCCAGTTGCGCGAACAACAGTTGGACCAGGAAGTCGAACTTTGCGGCTGGGCCCATCGCCGCCGCGATCACGGCGGCGTCATCTTCATTGATCTGCGCGACCGCGAGGGCTTGGTGCAGGTCGTATTCGATCCGGATACGCCCGATACATTTATGATCGCCGAGCGCGTGCGCAGTGAATTTGTGCTGCGTGTGCGTGGGCGTGTACGCCGCCGCCCGGCAGGCACTGAGAATCAAGATCTACCCACAGGGCAGGTGGAAGTGTTGGGTTTAGACCTGGAGATCCTCAATCGCGCCGAAACGCCGCCGTTTCAGCTCGATGATGACGACGTTTCCGAAGAGCATCGCCTGCGCTATCGCTATATTGACCTGCGCCGGCCGCAGATGCAGCAGCGCCTGCGCTTACGATCGAAAATCGCCCGGGCCTTACGTGATTATCTAGACCGGAACGAATTTCTCGATATCGAAACACCCATGCTCACGCGCGCTACGCCCGAGGGAGCGCGCGACTATTTGGTGCCCAGTCGCACACATCCCGGTAGCTTCTTCGCTCTGCCGCAATCGCCGCAGCTGTTCAAGCAGCTGCTTATGATGTCCGGTATGGACCGCTATTATCAAATCGTGCGTTGTTTCCGCGATGAGGATTTGCGCGCTGATCGGCAACCTGAGTTTACCCAGCTCGACATCGAGACCTCCTTCATGAGTGAAGAACAGCTCATGGGTATGATGGAGGACATGATGCGCGAGGTATTCGCCAAAGTGATGGAAGTGGCGCTGGTGGAACCGTTCCCGCGCATGTCATATACCGAAGCCATGCTGCGTTACGGATCGGATAAACCGGATTTGCGTATTCCACTGGAACTGGTCGACGTTGGTGACTTGATGTCGACCGTCGATTTCAAGGTTTTCTCCGGCCCGGCAAGTGACCCCCAGGGCCGAGTCGCAGCGTTGCGCTTGCCGGGCGGTGTTAGATTGAGCCGTAAAGAGATCGATGACTATACTAAGTTTGTGAGCATTTACGGCGCCAAGGGACTGGCCTACATCAAGGTCAATGAGGTCGCGCGCGGTCGCGATGGTCTACAGTCGCCGATTCTGAAATTCCTCCCCGATGACGTGATCGACGCCATCGTACAGCGTACCGGCGTTGCTGATGGCGACCTGATCTTTTTCGGCGCCGACCGCGCCAATATCGTCAACGAAGCGCTCGGTGCGCTGCGGGTCAAGCTTGGGCACGATCTTGGTATGGTCGAACGCGGCTGGCGCCCGTTGTGGGTAGTGGATTTTCCGATGTTTGAATGGGATGAAAAAGAAAAGCGCTGGGTATCGTTGCATCATCCTTTTACCGCACCAAAAGACGAGCACATGGAACTGCTGCGTAGCGATCCGGGCGCTTGCCATTCGCGCGCCTACGACATGGTGCTGAACGGTACCGAAGTCGGCGGCGGTTCCATGCGTATCTACCGCACCGAGGTGCAGCAGGAAGTGTTCGAGTGCCTTGGCATCGATGAGCATGAGGCACGCGATAAATTTGGTTTTCTGCTTGACGCGCTCAACTACGGTTGCCCGCCACATGGTGGCATCGCTTTCGGTTTGGACCGGCTGGTTATGCTCATGACCGGCGCCAGCTCCATCCGCGAGGTGATGGCCTTCCCGAAGACACAGACGGCCAGCTGTCTGTTGACTCAGGCGCCTTCCGCGGTCAACGAGCAGCAGCTTCGCGATCTTGGTATCCGCTTACGCAAAGCGCCCGGCGAGCAAAGCTGAACCGCCCGAGTCGGATGCATGCACGGCTAAAGCCGTGCCTACAAAAATCATACGGTGCGCGGTTGATGGTGGCGGGGTTTTGTAGGCACGGATTCATCCGTGCCTGACTCAACGTCATGACATGAGGCGATCTAACTCACCTTGGCGCGCTTTGCGGCGCTGCGAGAGTATCATGCGAGCTGACCGAACCTTAAGCGCTCGCCGAGACGCCGGGCACGTTAAGAAAGCGCCTGGTTAATGCGGTTTCAGCCATTGGTCGGATGCATGCACGGCTAAAGCCGTGCATGCAACATCAGTGACACACGATAGGGTCCGCGGGTGATTACGGCGGGGGGTTGTAGGCACGGATTCATCCTGCCTGACTCAACGTCATGAGCATGAGGCGACCTGCTCACCTTGACGCGCTTTGTGGCTCTGCGAGAGTTTCATGCCGGCTGACGGAGCCCTATAGTCTAGCAAAGACACCACCAGGCACGTAAAGAAAACATAGGCTTTATGCGTTTTCAGCGGTGCAGGCTATCGTGTCTGCCTATGGATACACCGCTCAGTTCGTGCCAACAGTCTTCGATTGCGGTTGACCGATACAGGCCCGGTTTAGTATGACGCAACGCACTTATCGACGACCCGAATCCGTACTGGTGGTGATCTACACTACCGATGACCAAGTGTTGTTGATGCGTCGGTGCGTGCCGCCAGATTTTTGGCAATCGGTGACCGGCAGCCTGGATTGGCAGGAGCAGCCGCGGCAAGCAGCCGAACGTGAGTTGTTTGAAGAGACCGGTTTGCTCGGCCCCGAGCGTCTGCTCGACAGCGGCGTATCGCGGCGCTTCGACATTTGGCCGCAGTGGCGGCATCGCTATCAGCCGGGCGTCTGCGAGAACCTCGAACACTGCTTTTATTTCTGTCTGCCGGCAATCACCGAAATTCGGCTAAACCCCGAGGAACACAGCGAATATGTTTGGCTGCGGCGACAGGACGCGGTCCAGCAGGCGGCCTCGTGGACCAATCAAGCGGCGATTCTGGCGCTGCCGTGACCGCGCAGCGCGCCAATACCCCGCCTCAAGGCGCCCGCGAAGCGGTGGTTCTGGTGCATGGAATCTGGTGCGGTCCGGCGTTGATGGCGCCGCTCGCCACGCGTCTGCGGCGCTGCGGTTTCCAGCCGCATCGTTTCGGCTACCCGAGCGTGCGTCGCAGTCCAGCCAAAAATGCGGCGCTACTGCGCGACTTTGTCGCCGGCTTGAACGCGCCGGTGGTGCATTTCGTTGGCCATAGCCTGGGTGGCTTGGTGATTTTACGTCTCTTGCACGATTATCCTCATCAGCCGCCCGGACGCATCGTATTGCTCGGCACACCGTTGGCTGGCAGCAAGGCGGCAAAACGGCTGGGTCGCTGGCGTCTCGGGCGTCGTATGCTCGGTCGCAGCACCGAGCAGGGGCTGTATGGCGATGGGCCGGCCTGGGGCGGCCAACGTGCGCTTGGCATGGTCGCCGGTACGCTCAGCGTTGGCCTGGGCGTGTTGTTGGGCGCATCGGGCTTGCCTGGCGACGGCGCCGTGTTGCTTTCCGAAACGCGGATCGCCGGGATCTCCGATCATATCTGTGTTCGGGCATCGCATAGCGGTTTGCTATTCGCGCCCGCGGCCGCGAAGCAAATATGTGCATTCCTGCGCCGCGGGCAATTCGATCGCCACACCTGAGCGCGCGCGAGCTGCCGTCCTCTCATGCTAAGATACGGCCAATAAACCAGTGGATTGAGGCGGTATTTGAGAGGCGTGTATGGCAGGACATAGTAAGTGGGCGAACATTCAGCATCGTAAGAAGGCCCAGGATTCCCGACGTGGGAAACTGTTTACCAAGTTGATACGCGAGATCACCGTGGCAACCCGTTCCGGGGGTGCCGATGCTGCTTCCAACCCCCGATTACGGGCGGCTATCGACAATGCCTTGTCGAACAATATGACCAAAGACACCATCGAGCGTGCCGTCAAGCGCGGCTCGGGCGATGCCGATGGTGCCGCCTATGAAGAAGTGCGTTACGAAGGCTACGGGCCGAACGGTGTCGCCATCATGGTTGATTGCCTGACCGATAATCGCAATCGTACAGTTGCGGAAGTGCGCCATGCTTTTACCAAGTATGGTGGCAACCTGGGCACCGACGGTTCGGTCGCCTATCTGTTTAATAAGGCTGGGATTCTCAGTTTTCCGCCCGGTACGGATGAAGACACGATCATGGAACTGGCGTTGGAGGCAGGCGCCGAGGACATTGTCAGCAACGATGATGGCAGCGTCGATGTGATGACCGCGCCTGACGAATTCATCGCCGTGCGCGAGGCAATGACCGCCAAAGGTTCGGCGCCGGAGCACGCCGAGATCACGATGCGCCCGGCCACCAGCGTCGATTTGGAGTTGGAGGACGCGCAGAGCGTGCTCAAACTGGTGGAAGTGCTGGAGGATCTCGACGATGTTCAGTACGTGTATTCCAACGCCGAATTTTCTGACGAGGTGATGGCGGCGCTGGCATGAGTGCGCCGGTAGAACGCGTGCATACGCTGTGTATGTGCGCACGCGTTCGATAACGCAAACGACGGAGCCTTATGACCCGCATATTTGGCATCGACCCGGGTTCGCGCATTACCGGATACGGCATCATTGAGGTCGATGGCGCACAGCAAATTTATATTGCCAGTGGCTGTGTACGGATCGAGGCCGAGGCGCTTCCGGAGCGTTTGAAGCAGATTTTCGATGCCATTACCGAACTGGTCTCGACCTATCGTCCTGATGCCATGGCCATCGAGCAGGTATTCATGCACCGTAATGCCGATTCAGCGCTGAAGCTCGGCCAGGCGCGCGGCGCGGCTATTTGCGCCTGTGTGGCGCAGTCGTTGTCGGTCAATGAGTATGCGCCGCGTGAGATCAAACAGGCCATCGTCGGGCGTGGTGGCGCGGACAAAACACAGGTACAGCACATGGTGCGCGCGTTGCTCAAGCTTTCCGATGTGCCGCAGGCGGATGCCGCCGACGCCTTGGCCGTGGCCTTATGCCACAGCAACACCAGCCAGGGTCTGGCGCGATTGTCCGGTGTACGCGGAAAACGTGGCGGACGTTTGCGATGATCGGGCGTCTGCGCGGCACGTTGGCCGACAAGCGAGCGCCCCATCTGCTGTTGGATGTCAATGGGGTCGGCTACGAGGTCGACGCGCCGATGTCGACCTTTTACGTGCTACCGGAACTTGGACAGACCGTTGTGTTGCATACCCACTTGGTGATTCGCGAGGACAATCACACGTTGTATGGTTTTGCCACCGAGTCCGAACGGGCCCTGTTTCGCAGCTTGATCAAAGTCAGTGGGGTGGGCGCCAAACTGGCACTGACGATTCTGTCCGGCATCAATCCCGAGGGCTTTATCCTTTGTGTGCATAATCAGGATAGCGCGGCGTTAGTGCGCCTGCCGGGCGTTGGCAAGAAGACCGCCGAGCGACTCATTGTGGAAATGCGCGACCGGCTCAAGGACTTCGAAACGCACGGTGCCTCGGCAGTGGATAGTGGTTCGCGAGCGGAGTCGTCACTCAACCCGCTGGAGGATGCGGTCAGTGCGCTGATCGCGCTGGGCTACAAACCACACGAAGCCAGCCGTTTGGTGCGCTCGGTCGAAAGCAGCGCCGATCTCGCAAGCGAGGAAATTATACGCCAAGCTCTGCAAGGTAGTTTGAAGTGATACCTTTAAGGTTGAGTTGCCAATGCCGCTCGGATAGGCTTCTTAGCGCAGGCCATGCGGCCGCACGAGTCGGGCTCGCCAGCCTGCGCCACGGTGAATTAGCATGATCGAAAGTGACCGACTAATTTCCGCTACTGAGAAGCGCGACGATGAGTCGTTAGAGCGCGCGATTCGGCCCAAACGTCTCAGCGACTACGTTGGCCAGAAGGTCGTGCGCGCGCAAATGGAGATTTTCATACAGGCGGCGCGTAATCGCGGCGAGGCGCTCGATCATGTACTGATATTTGGACCACCGGGACTGGGGAAGACGACGTTGGCTCATATCATCGCCAATGAGCTCGGCGCCACCCTGCGCCATACCGCCGGGCCGGTTTTGGAGCGCGCCGGCGATCTGGCCGCGCAGCTCACCAATTTGGAACCACACGACGTATTGTTCGTCGACGAAATCCACCGACTGAGTCCGGTGGTGGAAGAAATACTCTATCCGGCGATGGAAGATTATCAGCTCGACATCATGATTGGAGAAGGCCCGGCGGCGCGTTCTATCAAGTTGGATTTGCCGCCATTCACGTTGGTCGGCGCGACTACTCGCGCCGGTTTGTTGACTTCGCCGTTGCGCGATCGATTCGGCATTGTCCAGCGCCTGGAATTCTATAATGTTGACGAGCTGACGCATATTATCCGACGTTCCGCCGGTATCTTTGGCCTGGTTCTGGATGCGGACGGCGCCGCCGAAATCGCACAACGCTCGCGCGGCACCCCGCGTATCGCCAATCGACTCCTACGGCGTGTTCGAGATTACGCCGAGGTTAAAGTCGGCGGGAAAATCAACCGGGAAGTGGCGTCGGCAGCGTTGGAAATGCTCAGTGTCGACGGCTTGGGTTTCGATCATATGGATCGTCGTTTGTTGTTGGCGATCATCGAAAAATTCGACGGTGGCCCGGTCGGACTCGACAGTCTGGCGTCGGCTATCGGTGAGGAGCGCGACACCATAGAAGACGTGTTGGAGCCGTATCTGATCCAACAAGGCTTCATCATGCGCACGCCACGCGGCCGTGTGGCGACCCCTAGCGCGTATCGGCATTTCGGTTTTGTATCGTCGCAAGACCAGCAGGATGAATTTGGCCTGTTTGAGCGCGATTAAGGCCGCATGACGTGCCGAATACCCACGGTATATCGGACGTTGGCCCCAGCGCGCCGAATTTGTATGTGTAGCAGAGTATAGAATTGTGACCGAATTCATATGGCCAGTGCGGGTTTACTATGAGGACACCGATTGTGGTGGCGTGGTATATCACGCCAACTATCTAAAGTTTATGGAGCGCGCACGTACTGAATTTCTGCGTCAGCGAGGCTTCGAGCAGGACGAACTAATTCGGACCGAGGGTGTGGTCTTTGCCGTGCACGCGGCAAATCTGGACTATCATAGACCGGCGCGTTTCAATGATTTATTGCGTGTCAGCGCGCATATCTGTGACGCCGGTCGTACCAGCGTTACTTTTGAGCAAAAAATTCATCGTGATGATTCGGAACCCGAGTTGCTGTGTAGCGGTCGGATCCGGATAGTTTGCCTGGACGCCGCGGCCTTCAAACCCCGGCCACTGCCTGAATCCATGCGTGGAGATCTTATCTGTGAAGTTTGATATGTCGTTTGTGCATCTGGTCTCGGATGCCAGTCCCTTGGTCAAGGCTGTTCTGCTGCTGCTGCTGGCGGCGTCCATCATTTCTTGGACCATGATTTTTCGTAAACTGGCCGACGTCAAGCGGGCACGCAAGGCCGCCGATGAATTCGAGCGACGTTTTTGGTCTGGCGCCGACCTCGGCCAAATCTACCGCCAGATGAGGGCCGGGCAGCCGGCCGGCATGGAGAGCATATTCACCGCCGGATTCAAGGAATTTGCCCGCTTGCGCAAGGGCGATGGAACACCGTCGACGGTCATGCTGGAAGGCGCGCAGCGTGCCATGCGCGTGGCGCTGGCGCGCGAGATTGAAAGCCTGGAAACCCACCTGTCCTTTTTGGCTACGGTCGGCTCTACCAGCCCGTACGTAGGATTGTTCGGGACGGTATGGGGTATTATGAATTCGTTCCACGCGCTCGCCGGTGTTGAACAGGCCTCACTTGCGTTGGTAGCGCCGGGCATATCCGAAGCGTTGGTGGCAACAGCGATGGGCCTGTTCGCCGCCATACCGGCGGTGGTCGCCTACAATCGGTTTGCCCACGACGCGGAGCGTCTCGCCAACCGTTACGATAATTTCATGGAAGAATTTTCCTCCATACTGCAACGTTATGCTCACGAGTAAGGCGCGATAGTTGGCCTGGACGGCGCGCGCGTACGCTCTTTAAACCAACAGGCAATCACATCATGGCCAGGCAACGAATACGCAAAAAACCGATGGCGCAGATCAATGTCGTGCCGTACATCGACGTCACCTTGGTGCTGCTGCTCATTTTCATGATCACCACGCCGATCATCAAGCAGGGTGTTAAGGTGGAGCTGCCGCAGGCTTCTGCCAAGGCGTTGCCGCCGACCAAAATTACGCCGCTGGTTATCAGGATCAATGCCCAGGGTCAGCTGTTCGTTAATGTCGGCGAGCATCAAAAACAACCCGTCGATGATAACGCGTTGATGGTTCGTGTAGCGGCCGTACTGCGTAGTCGGCCCGGGACGCCGGTAATGGTCGGCGGCGATCAAGGCGTGCCCTATGGGCGCGTAGTGCACACCATGGCTTTGTTGCAAGCGGCCGGTGCGCCAAGCGTGGGTCTAATGACACAATCACCGGCAAAAGCCGGGAAGTAGGCGATTCTCGGCGATGTGGCATGCGTTACGCGAGAATTACTGGGCGGTGATACTGGCTGTCGTTCTACACATCGTGCTGGTGGCGGTGTTGATCGTCAGCTTGGTCGGTACGCCGCCACCGTTGCCGGATGGCGGCGTCAAAGTGATCAAGGCGGTTAGCGTTGATGAGGGCCAAGTCAAAGCCGAGATGAAAAAATTGCGCAGCGCCGAGCAACGCAAGCAGCAGCAGGAAGCCGAGCGCCAACAGCGATTGCAGGCTGAGGCAAGCAAGGCCGAGCAGGCGCGCAAGCGCGAGGAGCAACGACTGGCCGAATTGCGTCGTAAGCGTACCGAAGAGCAAAAGCAGTTGAAAATCCAGCAACAGGAGCGGGCCGCACAGGCCAAGGCCGAACAGGCGCAGCAAGCCAAGCTGAAACAGCAGCAGGCCGCCGAGCAAAAGCGTCTGGCCGAAATTCAGAAGAAAAATCAACAGGAAAAAGAACGCCTGGCAAAGCTTCAGGCGCAACAACAGGAACTGGAGCGCAAGCATAAGGCGGAGCTGAAGCGCGCGCAGGAGGCGGAGGCCAAGCGTAAGGCCGCGGAGCTGAAACGCAAGCAGGAAGCGGAAGCCAAGCGCAAATTGGAAGCAAAGAAGCGTATCGAGGCCGCGCGGCGTGCACGCGAGGAGGCCGAGGCCAAGGCGGCGCTGCAAAAGCAGATGGATGCCGAAGCGGCGCAAATGCAGGCGCAGCGCCAACGTCAGTTGGCGACGCTGAAGCAGCAATATATGTCGGCTATTGCCTCGCGCGTGGAAAATAACTGGTTGCGCGATCCGGGCATCCCGAAAGGCACTACTTGCCAAGTCGACGTGCAACAGGCCCCGGGTGGGTTTGTGATTTCCGCGCAGGCAAGTAACTGTACCGGCGGCGGTGTCGCCATGGAGCGTTCGGTGGAAACCGCCGTAATGAAGTCGTCACCGCTACCGCGCGCACCCGACCCGGACGTTTTTGATCGCGAAATCCGATTTACCTTTACGGTGGAATAGCTATGTTGAACAGAATGATTCGATGGATACCGGCACTGTTGTGCGGCGGCTTGTTATGGTCAGCTAGCGCCTACGCGGTGCTGGAAATTCAGATTACTCAGGGTATCGAGGGTGGTGTGCCGATTGCCATCGTGCCGTTTAAGTGGACCGGCTCGGGGGCGCCGCCTGGGCAAGATGTCAGCGCCATCGTCAGCGCCGATCTGGCCCGCACGGGCCGGTTCAAGTTGCTGGCGAGCAAGAATTTTTTGGAGCGGCCGCACAGCGGCGCCGAGGTCAATTTCGAGAACTGGCGCAGCTTGGGTGTGGACGATTTGGTGGTCGGTCAAGTGCGGCCGGCGGCCGGCGGTGCCTACAATGTGCAGTTCCAACTATTTGATATCTATAAAGCGCCGACCGGCCAGGACATAGGCAAGCCGGACTACCAGATCAAACAGTTGGCCGGTTACAGCGTGCCTAGCCGCGCAAACGAATTGCGCCGCACCGCTCACTATATCAGCGATATCATATATAAGCAGTTAACCGGGCAGCGCGGCGCCTTTAGTACCCGCATTGCCTATATAACCGTTACGCATGGACGCAAAGGCACGCTGTATTCGCTACAGGTAGCGGACGCCGACGGCTACAATCCGCACGAGGTGCTGAACTCTCCGGCGCCGATCATGTCACCGAGTTGGTCTCCGGACGGCTCAAAGCTCGCCTATGTCTCGTTCGAAGGCGGCCGACCGGCAATTTATATTCAGGATTTGGCGACCGGGGCGCGGCAAAAGGTCTCCGCGCGCAAGGGTATCAACGGTGCGCCGGCGTGGTCGCCGGATGGAAAACAACTCGCACTCACGCTATCTTACGTCGACCAGGGCAACCCGGAAATTTTCGTACTCAACTTGGCTACGCATGCCTTGCGCCGTATCACCTACAATAGTGCCATCGACACGGAACCGACTTGGTCCCCGGATGGGAAATCGTTGGTGTTTACGTCGGACAGAAGCGGGGGGCCGCAATTGTATCAAGTAGATGCCAGCGGCGGACGGCCTAAGCGTCTTACCTTCGACGGCAGCTATAATGCGCGCGCCGCATTTTCTCCGGATGGTAAACTGCTGGCGATGGTGCACGGTGAAGGCAAAGTTTTCAAAATTGCAGTATTGGATCTCAAGACCGGGTTGTTCCGAGTGCTGACGGATGGGCGCGAAGACGAGTCGCCGACGTTTGCTCCCAACGGCAGCATGATTTTGTACGCGACGGTGTATAAGCAGCGAGGAGTATTGGCGGCTGTTTCAGTTGATGGTCGCGTACGACAACGTCTGCAACTGCGAGACGGCGAAGTGCGCGAGCCTGCGTGGGGTCCATTTACCGATTAATTTCGTATTTCTTTAGGAGATCATTCCAATGAGTAATATGACCAAAGTTCTAATGGTCGTTGTGTTGGGCGTGTTTCTGAGCGCCTGCGGCAGTTCCGGCGAAGTCAAACCGGGTTCCGGTGCGCCGGTCGAAGATCATTCCCAAGGATTACCGGCCGGTGGTGCGTCGGGGTCGGGGCAGGCGGGTGGCAGCACCAATGCATTGCCGGGCCAGTCGGGTGTCAGTACCGATGCGCTGGACAATCCGTCCAGTCCGTTGGCCACACGCGTGTTCTACTTCGATTTCGACAGTAGCGAGGTGCATGCGTCGGATCGCCCCATCATAGCCGCGCATGCGCAGTACCTTGCCAGCCATCCGGATACGCATGTCGTGCTCGAAGGCAACACGGACGAACGCGGTTCGCGTGAGTACAACATCGGTTTGGGTGAACGTCGCGCCGAAGCGGTACGCCGCCTGTTGTTGTTCCAAGGCGCCACCGATAAGCAGATCCAGGTCGTCAGTTATGGTGAGGAGCGTCCGGTCGACCCGGGTCATAATGAGCAGGCCTGGGCTAAAAACCGTCGTGTGGAGATCGTCTACAAGCGAGGCGCCCAATGAGTAACACCATGCGGCGCATTTCGCTAGCTGCGGCCGGAGCGATGGCGCTGGTCACAGTGATGAGTCCCAACGTGTTTGCGCAGACTCCACCGGCACCGGTGACGTCTGCCGCTCCGCCGGAATCTTTGCAAATGCGCCGCATGGTGGATTTACTGGAACGTCTGGATCGCATGGAGCGGGAAGTCCGACAACTTCGGGGTGACCTCGAGGTTCAAGCGCACGACCTGAAGGAAATCAAGCAGCGTCAGCGTGAGTTGTATCTGGATGTCGACCGGCGCTTGCGTGCGCTGGAGGTCGGCGGAGCACGTTCCGGCGTCGGCGGCTCCCCGGCGCCGGCACCGGCGCCTAACCAGGGCTCGGCCCCGCCGCCGAGCGTTATGCCGTCTCAGGGCCAGGCACAGACGCCGCCCCCGCAGCCATCTGCGGCGCTGCCTTCACCACAGGAGCGTTCGGCCTACGAGCAGGCCTTCAATTTGCTCAAGGACGGGCGCTATCCGCAGGCGATAAGCGCCTTCGATTCGTTTTTGCAAGCGTATCCGCACAGTCAATATGCCGGCAATGCACAGTATTGGTTGGGCGAGGCGCACTACGTTTCGCGCAATTTCAAACAAGCGGCGGTGTCGTTCGGAAAAGTCGTAAGCAACTATCCGGATAGCCCGAAGGTACCGGATGCTATGCTCAAGCTTGGCTATACCGAATACGAGCTCGATCAATGGCAACAGGCACGCGCTACGCTACAAAATGTTACTAAGCGCTATCCGAACAGTACCGCGGCCCAGCTCGCACAAACGCGTTTGCAGCGTATGCGCAAGGAAGGCCACTGATTTTTCACGGTTCGGTCGCACCCGTATAACGACCGCCATCCGTTCGTCGGCACCGGCTCGTTCGGGGCGTCGCCGTAGTTTTTCCGTCGCTGTATGTCGATCTGACCGTATCCGGCTTGTAGTACAATCCCCTCATGACGAAACAAGCCCAATCATCGCCCGACGACGCGCACGCGCGTTTGCGGATCAACGAGATTTTTTATTCTTTGCAGGGCGAGGCGAGCACCGTCGGTTGGCCGACCGTGTTCGTGCGTCTGACCGGATGTCCGCTGCGCTGTAACTATTGCGATACCGAGTATGCCTTCCACGAAGGACATTGGATGAATGTGGGCGCTGTGCTCGCCGAGATCGGTCAATATGAGGCGCGCTACGTTACCGTTACTGGTGGCGAGCCATTGGCGCAAAAAGCGACGCGCTTGTTGCTTCGGGAGCTTTGCGATCGCGGTTATCGCGTGTCGTTGGAAACCAGCGGCGCATTGGATCTGGCCGATATCGACGTACGGGTAACCAAGGTTATGGATCTCAAGACGCCCGCTTCCGGAGAGGTCGGGCGCAATCTCTACGATAATCTCGATCACTTGGCTGCAACCGACCAGGTCAAGTTTGTGCTGTGCGATCGGCAAGACTATGAGTGGGCGCGGCAACTGGTGCTGGAGCGTAAACTGACGGATCGCTTCGAAGTATTGTTTTCGCCATCGTCGGGGCAACTCGATGCCCGTGATTTGGCCGACTGGATTTTGGAGGATCGACTGCCTGTGCGCTTTCAAATTCAATTGCACAAGTATCTTTGGGGTGACGAGCGCGGGCGTTGATCCATCGCCGATGGCGCAGTTAGTGGTAGACCATGACTAAAGTCAAACAGCAACAGAGCGCAGCGCCGGCAGTGGTGCTGCTGTCGGGCGGCCTGGACTCGGCGACCGTGGTTGCGTTGGCGCGTAAGCAAGGATTCGACTGTTACGCACTCAGCTTTCGCTATGGCCAGCGCCATGCGGCGGAGTTGGATGCGGCGGGCGCCGTAGCCAAGGCCATTGGCGTGCGCGAACATCGCATCATCGATATCGATCTCGGTTGGATGGGAGGTTCGGCGCTTACCGACGAGCGCACCGCGGTCCCCGAGCGGCCCAGTGAAGGCATACCGATAACCTATGTTCCGGCGCGCAACACGGTCTTTCTCGCTTTTGCTCTAGCGTGGGCGGAGGTGATTGACGCCCGTGATCTTTTCATTGGCGTAAACGCGGTGGATTACTCCGGCTATCCGGATTGCCGGCCGGAATTTATTGGTGCGTTCGAACGTTTGGCGAATCTTGCCACCAAGGCCGGCGTCGAAGGCGTGAGCTTTCGGCTGCACGCGCCGCTTATTCAACTATCGAAAGCCGACATCATCCGCACTGGTGTGGAGCTGGGTGTCGACTATGCGTTGACGGTATCATGCTATCAGGCGGACGCGCACGGCCGCGCCTGCGGCAATTGTGATTCGTGCCGCTTGCGGCGTGCCGGTTTCCGCGATGCCGGCATTCCCGATTTGACGCGCTATCAATAACTTATTGTTTTATTGCGTTAAATTACTGATTCGGGTAGAATGCTGGCTTTCCGCGCACGGGCGCTGAAAATTCTACACTGACGGCTTGCCAGGCGCAGCCCAAACTGATTTGGGGCTCTAGCGAGTACAGGAAAATAGATTCTCCGTGGGCTGAATCTAGATAGCAGGAGGACTTCGATATGGTCTTTGATAATTTTGCCGATGCCCAGTGGTACCTCTTGGGGACTACTTTCGTGATTGCGCTGATAATGGGAGCAGTAGTCAATAAAACCAATTTTTGCACCATGGGCGCGGTCTCCGATTGGGTGAATATGGGGGACACAGGCCGTTTTCGCGCATGGTTGTTGGCCATGGCGGTGGCAATGATCGGCGCGCTGGTGCTCGAAGGCACCGGTATTATTAATCTTAATGATACCTTTCCCGCCTATCGTGGCCCAAATTTGATCTGGCTACATAACATCCTCGGTGGTGTGATGTTTGGTATTGGCATGACGCTGGCGAGTGGCTGCGCCAATAAGAACTTGGTGCGTCTCGGCGGCGGCAATATCAAGGCATTGTTCGTAACCGCCGTGATGGGGATTGCGGCGTATTTCATGATCTTCCCATTCCCAGGCAGCGATCAAACGTTGATGTCGTTGGTCTTCCTGCCATGGATCCAAAAGACTGACGTGCGCCTGGCGGTGGGACAGGATCTGGGCTCGTTGGTGTCGCCGCAGCATGCGTTGGTCGCGCGCCTGTGGATCGGCAGCGTAATCGCGGCATTGGTGTTGTTCTTTGTCTTCCGGTCGCGCGATTTTCGCCGCAATTTCGACAATATTCTCGGCGGCTTGGTAGTAGGTGGAGCTGTGGTCGCGGCCTGGTATTTCACCAGTACGATCCACTTACAGGGTCTGTTCGATACAGTGTCGTTGCGCAACTATGTCGCCAACTGGGGTATGACGGATCACCCGGCCGGTGCGGTCCAGCCCATACGTTCCGCTTTCGTCGGCGTACAATCGTTCACGTTCGTCAATCCAACCGGTCAGGTAGCCGGGTTCGTGGGTTATGGTTTCAGTAAGGCGTTTTGGACCTTCGGCGTGGCCGCGCTATTCGGCGTCATTGCCGGCTCGTTCCTGTGGGCCGTGGTTACACGCGGCTTCCGGCTCGAATGGTTCGCATCGGTTGGCGATTTCATCAAGCACGTGGTCGGTGCGGCGCTCATGGGCGTTGGCGGTGTCCTGGCGCTTGGTTGCACCATTGGTCAAGGCGTTACTGGTATTTCGACACTGGCCGTCGGTTCGTTCCTGGCGTTTGCCAGCATCGTTTTTGGCAGCGCGCTGACCATGAAAGTGCAGTTCTACAAGATGGTCTACGAGGATGCCAGTTTCATGCAGGTACTCGTTACCTCGCTCGCCGATATGCGTTTGTTACCCAATGGTATGCGCAAACTCGAGGCGATCTGATCTCGCATGCGTCCTGAATCGGCCGGGGTTGTCATTCCCGGCGGTTCAGGTATCATGCCCAAGCTCTTTTTTTTTGGGCCGTTAGCTCAGTCGGTAGAGCACCGGACTTTTAATCCGATGGTCCCGCGTTCGAGTCGCGGACGACCCACCATTCATTCTCTGCTGGCTTGCAGACGAAAATCGCAGAGCAAAAAAACCCCGCAATAGCGGGGTTTTTTCTGGCGCACCAGAAAGCTTACTTGCGCTGACTGGGTCCGTTCACCTCGAGGCCGTTGCTCATATAGGTCTCAAAATACTCAAGCGCCTTGTACTCATCGCTCTGTGCCTTGAAGGGTTTGGCGCGAACCTGCTTGTTACAGCCACCATAACGGCGGTGCAGGGTACCCATGCCGTCACCACTGGCGCTCTTGGCAGACCACTTGTTGCGGAATACCGGGAAGCCGGTGGGGTGGCCCAGGGCCGGGCTCAGTACGTCGGCACGAATATGATTGCCAGCATAATGATAGTGGCAATCTGCACAGGACATATTCAGCTGGCCGCGTTTGGCATAAAAATGTTCTTTGCCGCGATTATAGGCCTTGATGGCACCGAGGTCGTTTGGCACTTTGATATCAAATTTCTTGCCGCGAGACAGATACGCAATATAGGCACCGACATAAGTAATCTTGCCTTTTTTGAGCTTGTATGGCTCTTCACCATTGTCTGTCAGGCATTTATTGATAGAGCCTTCGAGGGTTACAATTTCGTCTTTGGCGGTATCGAAGTAGGGATAGTTTTGACGAATGCCTTTCTTGTAGTTTGGAAAGCAGTCCGCGAAGCCTTTACCGTTAGCAAATTTCTTGTCAAACAGAACTTTGCCTTTGTCGATGTACGGTTCGTAGGATGGGAATTCCTCGAATGCTTCCCACTGTTCACGTGAAGCTTTATCGACCGCATACACGCCATTGACGAAGTCACTGAATGGTATTTTCGGGAATTTATCAGTGAAATGTTTGCGGAAAGCTTTCAAGTCTTGATCTGGCGTAGCCATGGAAGTGAGCGGTGTCGCTACCATTAGCGCTGCCGATATCACGAGAGCGATTTTATTCATTGTTCACCTTCTGGTTATTTTTTCCGGAACGTTCAAGCAAGTTTTACTTACTTGAGCGTAGTCTCAATTGAGTCACTTTCCCCTTTATTATCCACCCAGCTAATTTTCAAAGAGTCACCAGATTTGGCACCTTTGAAAGCGAAGGAGAGGAAGGGGTTTTTGGAGATAGAGCCGTTCCATTGTGCATTCAGGACAGACTTGCCAGCGCTTTCGCAGTTAACTTCCTGAATGAAATGTGCCGGAATCTTCTCGCCGGTTTTCTTATCTTTGCGCACGCCAGTTTCCATCGGATGACTGATGAGGGTTTTAACGCTTGCGACATCACCCTTGATTTTGGCGCGAACTTTAATTGTATTAGCCATGTTTTATATAACCTCTGTATCTTGTTTTTTTGATTAGCCGCCGCAACCACCGATGGTGACCTTGACCTGTTTCCTGGCGCTGTAAAGCTTGCCGTTCGCTTTTACGACTGCAATCACATCAGCTGTTTTGCCCATTTTGATGCGGGTAGAAATATCCGCTTCGGTTTTGGCGCCAAGATTAAAGGTGGCTGTTAAGGGTTGATTATTGGTTGATACGAGAATGCCAATTACATCAGCGCCAGGAATACTGCTGGAGACTGTCACTGGCACAACAGCACCATTTTCAGCAATATCAGGAGCCTTGAGTTTGACTTTATCACTGTCGGTGGTGGCTGCGCTGCCCATGGCGGCATTCAGTGCGGTATCAACATCGGTGGCTTCAAATGCCTGTTTTGCCCATGCGGCCATGACGGCTTTAGGTGTCAGCAGGCCCGCGCTAATTGCAATACCTGTAACGCTGGCAGCCAGTGTGCCTTTGAGCAGAAATCTACGATTCTGGTTCATCTAGTCTTACCTCTTACGACTTTTATAGTGTTTGAATAAATTTAGCGACCAGCTCGATTTCCTTGTTTGACAGCACAGCATGTGGGCCAAATGGAATCATGATCGTGTTCGGGTTTTTGACGCGAGCGTCATAAATTTGCGCTCTCAGGCTATCAAAGTTTGGGAAGCGAGCTTTCATGGCTACGAGCGGTGGCCCGATATTGCCAGCGAGATCGCCGCCTTCAATTTGATGGCACGCAAGACAGTTGCCTTTTTTGCGGTCGAAGGCGAGCTTCTTCCCTGCAGCAATGTCAGATGCCTCATCGGCATTTGCGCTGAAAGGTGCAAATATACCGAGACAACCAATGATGGCTGCTACGGACGCAGTTGTTTTTATGTAATGTGCGGATAGCCGCATTCTGTGCTCCTCCGAAAAATAGTGTGAAAGTCTGATTCA
This sequence comes from Gammaproteobacteria bacterium, assembly GCA_030148865.1. Lineage (GTDB taxonomy): Bacteria > Pseudomonadota > Gammaproteobacteria > SZUA-229 > SZUA-229 > JASBSR01. The sequence goes on along the minus strand of JASBSR010000006.1, from coordinate 152,368 downwards.
ACGAGTGAATTAGGCCTATAGCATACTCCGAGATTTGTGTAAGGCAAGTGCCGCGACGCAGAAAATGCATTCACACTCGTTAAAATGTATATTATTAATAATGTCTTATATTAGTAGTTTTATATATTCAAATAATTCTGGAATAATTCCTCCTGGCTGACGTCTTTAATTAGTTTTGTTTGATTTTCTCTTTTAGTTTTGCCTGCTTCTCGTGTAACCGCTGCTGGCTGGATTCGCTAAGCCCAGGCTGGTTCAGTGCATTTTCGTATTGCTGGGTCGCCAGTTCGATATAACCTTCGCGTAAATACTGGTCGCCTGTAGATTCCAGGGCAGCCGCAGTCTGGCCATTGATAAAGTACGCGCGCGCCAGCTGCTGGTGGACGATGGCATCGTCGTCGAACTGCAATTGATGCTTGAGCAGGCTGATACTTTTCTGAGACTGGTTATTGGCGGTTAAAGTTTCAGCGTAGCGTAGTGTCACCGGTAAATAGCCGGGATACAGGGTCGCGAGTTGATCCAGCAGTGCCAGTGCTTTTTCGTTCTGATTTTCGTCCTCATAGGCTTCTGCCAGCGCCAGTTTGATCCAGGGGTGGTTGTGTCGTTTCACCAGTGCTTCCAGCACACTCACCGCCTGTCGTGGGCGCTGGGTTTTGATTTCGGCAACGGCTTTTTGATAGAGGCTGAAAACATCGCCTGCGTTCATATTTTTTTCGATGAACTGTTCGGGTTGGCGGCTGGTGAGCACGGCTATCCGGGCTTTGGCAAAGTGAAAGTCGTCGCTGTCATTGGGTAATTTGGCGCGGGTTTCACGAATTCGGCTGCGCGCTTCTGATACTCGGTTTTCATTCAGAGGGTGAGTGCGCAGGTATTCGAGGTCATTGGCGCGACTTTGTGATTGCAGGATCTCGAAGAATTCGACCATCCCTGCGGGATCGATGCCAGCTTTGGTGAGAATACCAATGCCGATGCGGTCAGCCTCATATTCACCACTGCGAGTAAAATTGATCGCTGCCTGCTGGCTGCCGGCGAGGCCGGTGAGGAGTACCGCCTGGCCGGCCTGTGGATCCTGCGAACCGACCAGGATAGCAGCGAGCAGAGTGGCGAAACTGGCCACCGTCGAATTACCGGAGCGGTCGATGGCGCGCGCGATATGGCGCTGTGAGACGTGCGATATTTCGTGCGCCATCACACCTGCGAGCTGGCTCTCGTTCTCGGTGGCCACCAGGAGGCCGCTATTGACGCCGATATAGGCATCGGGGCCGGCAAAGGCGTTAATCTGCGGTGCATTGATCACAAAAAAATGAAAGTTTTTCCCGGCGGCGTCAGAATGCGATACCAGGCGCTGGCCGAGACTCTTTATATAGTGCTTAATTTGCAGGTCATCGACAAAATTCAGGCTGGCGCGCAGCGCGTGGTAAAACGCCTGGCCGAGCTCGGCTTCATCCCTGGTGCTGAAATTCTGTAGCGTGGGATCACCCAGTTCGGGCAATTCCGCTCGTGTGGTCGCGGCAAAGCTCAGGCAGAAACAGAAAATAGTCAAAATGGGGAGTTTCATTTTTGGCATGGTCGTCATTGCGTATCAATATGGACAGCGATCCGGCCTGAAAGTTGATGCGGGTTCTGCCGTGATATCGAGTTTCAGGCAGCGCGGTATCAGTCGGGCGTGATCCGAACAAAAGTGACAGCCAAAAGCCTGCCCGGCATCAGACTATCATGTATTTTTATCGCCCGAAAACATAGTTTTGTCGTACGATGTTTGACTTGTCTCATTTCTTACACTATTAAAGTGGCTGGGCAATAATTTCCAAAAAACCGACTACATCGCCCGTTCCCGAGGAGAGAACAATGAGAACTAACTTTAGAAAAACACTATTAGCGGCCTCTGTTGCTGCGACAGCGCTATCTGCTGCACCTGTCTTTGCGACCAATGGCTATTTTTCGCACGGCTACAGCACCAAAGAAAAAGGCCTCGCTGGCGCAGGTGCTGCTTATTCGCAGGATGCTCTGGCCAATGCCACTAACCCTGCGGGTATGGTATTTGTCGGTGATCGTATGGATGTGGGAATACAGTTATTTAGCCCATCGCCACGCACGTATACGGTGACCGGCAATCCCAGTGGTTTGCCAGGCACTTTCGGTCTGGCACCAGAAAGCGTTGATAGCGAGAATGATTTTTTTCTGATTCCCAGTTTTGGTTATAACATGGCGCTGGATGCGGTCAGCAGTTTTGGTATTTCTGTTTACGGTAACGGCGGTATGAATACTGAGTACAAACCGACTGCGGCGAATGGAAACATGGGTGTGTTCGGTGCGGGCACGGCGGGGGTTAATCTGGCCCAGTTGTTCACCAATGCCACTTACGCGCGCAAACTGGATGAGAAAAATGCGGTAGGTGCGAGTATTATTTTCGCTTACCAGAAATTTGCCGCATCCGGGCTCGACAGTTTTGCGGGATACTCGACTGATTCATCAAATCTTTCAGGTAACCGTAACTCGTATTCTTCCGGCTTTGGCTTCAAGCTTGGCTATCAGGGTGAGGTCGCGCCGGGCGTGCGTGTCGGCGCGAGTTATCAGTCCAGGTTCAACATGGGCAAGTTCGATGAATACAAGGGTCTGTTTGCTGAGCAGGGCGGTTTCGACATTCCATCCACGTATACCGTGGGTATTGCATTTGATGTTGGCACCGCCGGTAAGGTGGTCGCTGATATTCAGAGAATCAACTACACAGAAGTTGATTCCATTGCCAACCCAATCTCGAATCTGACTGGCACGGGTAATCCGCCATCCGGTGGTTGCGCACAGGGTGTGACCTCTAAATGTCTGGGGGGTGCCAATGGCGCTGGTTTTGGCTGGGAAGACATGACCGTCGTCAAGCTCGGTTATCAGTGGAATACCGGTGATACCGACTGGCGCGTAGGTGTTAGCAAGGGTAATCAACCGATCCCGAATTCTGAAGTATTGTTCAATATTCTGGCACCAGCGGTGATCGAAACTCATGTCACTTTCGGTATGACCAAACAAATGGACAACAATCAAGAACTCAACTTTACAGCGATGTATGCACCGAACAATGAAGTGTCGGGCCCTAACCCAATGGAAGCCCCTGGGCAGCAGAATATTAAAATCGAAATGTCACAGCTCGACTTGCAGGTTGGCTGGGCATGGAAATACTAAACTGAACGGCGAAAGCTGAATCAGTTACTATCAGAGGCCCCATTGGGGCCTCTTTTTTTGCTGATCGCATGGTGCTGCCCGGTGGTTTGCAAGCTGTCATACATGTGGATCAATATTGGCGTCAGGCCGGGAAGTATAAGAAAATCAGAATACACTGATAAAATGTTCAGGTGCATCAATACCTTGCGCCCACTCCCCGGTTTGGATTACATTAGCCGTCCGTCTCGTTATTCAGGGGAGAGATGACCGAGACTGGGTCATTCATCTGTGTCGGAGCGGGAATAAAATGAAACTAACTGGAGAGTAGAGCATGATACAACTAAATAAAAACTGGCTGGCACTGGTGGCCGCCGCATTGCTGTGTGCTAGTACAGCCGCTATCAGCGCCGAAAAAGAAATGATGCCGTTTGTGCTGGCGTCAACCGGTTCTGGCGAAGTGGCAGCTAAGGCAGCAGATGTTAAAAAAGCGCTGGAGAGTAATGGTTTTGAGATTGTGGGTGAATATGCGCCGTATGACAATGCGGACATCGTCGTTGTGACCAACAGCACCCTGAAAAACGCCGGTGCTACGCACGACCGCGGTGGTTACATTGCGGCGCAGCGCGTAGCGATCACCAAAGTGGGTGATCAGGTTCAGGTATCGTACACCAACCCGAAATATATGGCGGCGGCATATCATGTGAAGACCGATCTTTCCAGCGTGAGTGATGCACTGAAAACAGCGCTGGGTGCGACCAAGGAGTTCGGGCCTGATGAAGGCAAAACTGCTGATGACCTTGATGGCTATCATTACACTTTTGGTATGGAGTATTTTGATGAGCCTTATGAGTTGAATTCATTCAACAGTCACAGTGCTGCGGTCGCTGCAGTTGAAAAGAGTCTGGCCAAGCACGCTGGTGATACCACCAAGGTGTATCGCATCGATATTCCAGGCGGCAAGCAGACTTTGTTCGGTGTCGGTCTGAAATCTGACAAGAACAAGTATGCCGATGATAAATTCATCATGTCTGAGATTGATTTCAAACCCGTGCGTTCTACTGCACATCTGCCCTATGAAATGTTGGTCACCGGGGGTGAGGTTGAAGCGCTGCACGCTCGTTTTCGCATCGCGGTTAACTTCCCGGATTTGAGCATGATGGGTTCGAACAGCTTCATGAACATTATGCCGACCCCGGATGCGATCAAAAATGCATTGACCCAGGCGGCGGGTTCGAAAGCCAAAGATGATTTCTAAGTCTAACGATTTCTGAAACCGATCTAGAAACAAAAAACCCCGGCTTTGTCGGGGTTTTTTTGTGTATACCTTTAGCGATATACGATTCCCGGTAAATAGTCGATGAAATTCTTCTCCTAACCGTATAGAATTCACGGTTCGCATATCTCGTATGCTTTGCTAAAAGTGTATGATTTCAAAGATCTTTTGACCAAACCGAGTTAATAGTGGAACTGACTGGCGCACAAATTATTATCGAATGCCTGAAAGCGGAAGGCATCGATTATGTCTTCGGCTATCCTGGCGGAGCTGTCCTGCACATCTATGACGCATTTTATGCGCAGGAAGACGTGCAGCATATTCTGGTGCGCCACGAGCAGGGCGCCACGCACGCGGCCGACGGTTATGCGCGTTCGACCGGCAAGCCTGGCGTGGTTCTTGTTACCTCGGGCCCTGGGGCCACCAACGCGGTGACCGGCATTGCCACTGCCTATATGGACTCGATTCCGATGATTGTCATCACTGGCCAGGTGCCCAAGCAGCTGATCGGTAATGATGCCTTCCAGGAAGTCGATTCTGTGGGTATCACGCGCCCGATCGTGAAACATAATTTTTTGATCAAAGATGTCAAGGATATCGCCAGCACTTTCAAAAAAGCATTTTTTGTCGCAACCACCGGCCGACCTGGTCCAGTGGTCATTGATATTCCGAAAGATATTACGGCGGAAAAGACTGAGTTCGCTTATCCCAGCAGCATCACGATGCGTTCTTACAATCCAACAGTGAAAGGGCATACCGGTCAGATCAGGCGCGCAGTGGAAATGATTCTGTCTGCCGAGCGACCGATGATTTACACCGGTGGCGGCGTCATTCTTGGCAATGGTTGCGAACAGCTGATTGATTTCACCCGTCGTTTGGGTTACCCCATCACCAATACACTGATGGGGCTGGGCGCGTATCCGGCCAGCGATAAACAGTTTGTCGGCATGCTCGGCATGCACGGCACCTACGAAGCCAATATGGGCATGCATGGCTGCGACGTGCTGATTGCTATCGGTGCACGGTTTGATGATCGGGTTACCGGCAATCTGGAAAAATTTTGTCCGACAGCAAAAATTATTCATATCGATGTTGATCCGGCGTCGATTTCGAAAAACGTCAAAGTGGATATCCCGATCGTGGGTGAAGTGGTGCAGGTGCTGAATGATTTTATTAAAGGTCTGGAGGCAACCGAACAGAAACCCAATGCCAGTGCCCTGCAAAAATGGTGGCAGCAAATTGATGAATGGCGTGAGCAGGATTGCCTGAAGTACGATCGTGAGAGCAAGATTATCAAGCCACAGATGGTGATCGAAGAAATGCACCGCATTACCAAAGGCGATGCTTTTATAACGTCGGATGTAGGCCAGCATCAGATGTTTGCTGCGCAGTATTATGGCTTTGATAAACCGCGTCGCTGGATTAACTCCGGCGGTCTGGGCACCATGGGTTTTGGTTTGCCAGCAGCGATGGGGGTGCAGCTCGCGCATCCGGATGAACTGGTGATGTGCGTTACCGGTGAAGCCAGCATACAAATGTGTTTGCAGGAGCTATCGACCTGCAAGCAATATAATCTGCCAGTGAAGATTATTAATTTGAATAATCGTTACATGGGCATGGTGCGTCAGTGGCAGGAATTTTTCTACGAAAAACGTTATGCCATGTCGTATATGGATGCATTGCCGGACTTTGTCAAACTCGCGGAGAGCTACGGCCATGTCGGCATGTATGTTGATAAGCCTGAAGATATCACCGCTGCGCTGGAAGAAGCCATCGCGCTGAAAGATCGTGCTGTGTTCATTGATTTCATCACTGACCAAAACGAAAACGTGTACCCGATGATTCCGCAAGGCGCGGGCCTCAACGAAATGATACTGGTGTAGTCATGCGCCATATTATTTCGATACTGCTGGAAAACGAATCAGGCGCACTATCTCGCGTTGCCGGGCTATTTTCTGCGCGGGGTTACAATATTGAATCTTTGACAGTGGCACCAACTGATGATGCTTCGTTGTCGCGTATGACGCTGGTGACATCGGGCACGGATGAAATCATTGAGCAAATTAGCAAGCAGCTGAACAAGCTGGTTGATGTTGTGAAACTGGTGGACTTGACTGAAGCGCCACACATTGAACGCGAGCTAATGTTGATTAAGGTCGAGGCGGTTGCAGAATCGCGCGAAGAAGTAAAGCGCCTGGTCGATATTTTTCGTGGGCGCATTATCGATGTTACGGATACCAGTTACACCGTCGAAATTACCGGCAACGGCGATAAGCTCGATGCATTTGTGCAGTCGCTTTCCAGTATCAGCATACTCGAAGTCGTGCGTTCAGGTTTGATGGGGATATCACGTGGTGAAAAAGCCCTGGGCTAGCGTCTTAAGATAAACGCTGAGCCTGAACACAGAAGTACCATATTTAGTTACTAAGCATCTGGAATAAACAAAATGAATATTTATTACGATAAAGATTGTGATCTCGCTATTATCCGCGGCAAAAAAGTCAGCATTATTGGTTATGGTTCACAGGGTCATGCTCACGCGAATAACCTGAAAGACTCGGGTGTCGATGTCGTAGTTGGTTTGCGCGCCGGTTCTGCGTCTGCGGCTAAAGCCGAAAAAGCCGGCCTTAAAGTGATGTCTATCGAGGCTGCGGTTGCAGCTACCGATGTTGTTATGATCCTGGCTCCAGACGAACATCAGGGCGCACTCTATGCGGAGCAGGTCGAGCCCAATATTAAAAAAAGTGCAGCACTCGCGTTTGCGCACGGGTTTAATATTCATTTTGGCCAGATCAAACCGCGTGCGGATCTTGATGTCATCATGATCGCACCCAAAGCTCCGGGTCATACGGTACGCAGTGAGTTTGTTGCGGGCGGTGGCATTCCGGACTTGATCGCAGTTTCTCAGGATGCTTCAGGTCAGGCGAAGTCGATTGCGCTGTCTTATGCATCAGCCATCGGTGGTGGTCGCACGGGTATTATCGAAACCACTTTCCGTGAAGAAACCGAAACCGATTTGTTCGGTGAGCAGGCAGTATTGTGTGGTGGTGCCACCGCGCTGGTACAGGCAGGTTTCGAAACTCTGGTCGAAGCCGGTTATGCACCAGAAATGGCGTACTTCGAATGTTTGCATGAACTTAAATTGATTGTTGATCTGATGTATCAGGGTGGTATTGCTGATATGCGGTATTCGATTTCGAATACGGCTGAATACGGTGATGTCACGCGCGGCCCGCGTATTGTGACTGACAATACCAAGGCTGAGATGAAAAAGATTCTTGGTGAGATTCAAAGCGGTGAGTTTGCCAAAGAATTTATTAACGAAATGCATTCAGGTGCAAAAAATCTTGAAGCCCTGCGGGCAAAAAGCCGTGCCCATGGCATTGAAGAAGTCGGTGCCAGACTGCGCGGTATGATGCCCTGGATTGCATCGAATAAAATCGTCGACAAGTCGAAAAACTAGGCTACAGATTGGAACGACTGATACCCATATGTATGAAAAAAGGAGAGGGGCTGTTCAGCCCCTTTTTTCTGGTCTACTATCCATAGACATAGATAAACGCTGAGACAGATACTCGATGGAAGAACAAGCGCCGCATAACCCACATAAACCACCTCGTCGTGGTATTTTTCTGTTGCCTAATTTGCTCACCACGGGGGGGCTGTTTGCCGGTTACTACGCCATTGTTGCGGCCATGGCCGACAAGTTTGAGCAGGCAGCGATTGCGGTATTCATTGCCATGATCCTTGATGGACTCGATGGCCGAGTTGCGCGCATGACCAATACCGAATCCGCTTTCGGTGCCGAGTATGATAGCCTGGCCGATATGGTTTCTTTTGGTCTGGCGCCTTCGCTAGTGATTTATGAGTGGTCATTGTCATCACTGCTGCAATACGGCTGGCAGTGGGGCAAGCTCGGCTGGCTGGGGGCCTTTATCTATGCCGCTGCCGCAGCACTGCGACTGGCACGGTTCAATACTCGCGCCAGCAGTACCGACAAACGTTATTTTCAGGGCCTGCCAAGCCCGGCCGCTGCCGCAGTGGTGGTGGGTCTGGTCTGGGTGATGTTCGATCAAAAAATTCCTGGCCGCGATGTCGCCTATATCGCCCTGCCAGTCACTATCCTGACCGGCTTGCTCATGGTGAGTCGGATTTCTTACTACAGCTTTAAAGACATTGATCCCAGCAACCGGGTACCGTTTTTTGGCATGTTGATCGTGGTGCTGATTTTTGTACTGGCATCGATTGATCCGCCTAAAGTTCTGTTCGGCTGTTTTTTTCTCTACGCCCTGTCAGGCCCGGCCCTGAGTCTGCTGCGTTATCGTCGTAAACGTGTGATCTCGGGCTAATCGCGGTGATAGTGAATTGCTATCGCTTAAGCCTTGTTAAATGCTGTGCAGACCGCTATAGTTGAGCCAAGCTACAAATATGAATGACTTTAATCAAACAGCAAGAGTTTCTCCCCCGATGGCAGCCCCTGTCAGCGTGCTTGCTGGTGCCCGTTCATTTCTGCTATCGCTGCTCCTCCTGCCCTAGGGCAGACAGAATATCCCTGGCGAGGGCGTACGCACTTCATACACATACCTTATATAATTCTGATTTGCGGAGCAGGTCATGAGTACCAGTAAAGAAAAATTAGTTATTTTTGACACCACCTTGCGCGACGGTGAGCAAAGCCCGGGTGCATCGATGACGCGCGATGAAAAAGTGCGTATTGCGCGCGCGCTGGAAGTGATGAAGGTGGATGTGATTGAAGCCGGATTTCCCGTCGCCAGCCCCGGTGACTTCGAATCAGTGAAAGCCGTCGCCAGTGTCATCAAGGACAGCACGGTCTGCGCTCTGGCGCGCGCGCTGGAAAAAGACATCAGCCGTGCTGGTGAGGCATTGAAGCCGGCAGCGTCGGCACGTATTCACACCTTTATCGCGACTTCACCGATTCATATGCAAAAGAAATTGCGTATGTCACCAGACGATGTACTGGCGCAGGCAGTGCGTTCTGTGCAACAGGCGCGGCAGTTTACCGACAATGTCGAGTTTTCACCGGAAGATGCCGGGCGTTCGGAAACTGATTTTTTATGCCGGGTGATTGAAGCAGTGATCGATGCCGGTGCGACCACGATTAATATTCCGGATACTGTGGGTTATAACATTCCGCACCAGTTCGGTGACTTAATCAAAACTTTAATCGAACGCGTGCCCAATTCTGACAGGGCGATATTTTCTGTGCACTGTCATAATGACCTGGGACTTGCGGTGGCAAACTCCCTGTCCTCGGTATTGAATGGCGCACGTCAGGTCGAGTGCACCATCAATGGTCTGGGCGAACGTGCGGGGAACGCCGCGCTTGAAGAAATTGTCATGGCGGTGCGGACACGTCAGGATGTGTTCCCCTGTGATACTACACTCGATACCACGCAGATCATGCGCTGCTCGAAACTGGTGTCAGGCATTACCGGGTTTTCGGTGCAACCTAATAAAGCAATTGTGGGTGCTAATGCCTTTGCCCACGAATCAGGTATCCATCAGGATGGAGTATTAAAAAATCGCGAGACCTACGAAATTATGCGTGCCCAGGATGTTGGCTGGAGTGCCAATCGTATCGTGCTGGGCAAGCACTCGGGTCGAAATGCATTTCGCACGCGCATGAAAGAATTGAATATCGAATTCGCCTCCGAGCAGGAATTAAACGATACCTTCTCGCGGTTCAAAGATCTCGCGGACAAAAAACACGAAATCTATGACGAGGATCTGCAGGCGTTGGTGGCTGATATTGGTGTTACCGCAGAACACGAGCACTACAAACTGGTCAGTTTAAAAGTCTGTTCAGAAACGGGTGAAACTCCCAATGCTGACATGGTGCTGGACATTGGCGGCGATGAAGTCAACGCCAGTGCCGATGGTGGCGGCCCGGTGGATGCGGCGTTCCGCGCGATCGAGTCTGTCGTCAATAGTGAAACCCAGTTGCAGTTGTATTCGGTCAATGCTATCACCAGTGGTACCGATGCTCAGGGTGAAGTTACTGTACGACTGGAAAAAGGTGGACGCATCGTGAATGGCCAGGGCGCGGATACCGATATTGTGCTCGCCTCTGCCTATGCTTATCTAAACGCGCTCAACAAAATGCTGCAATCAGATCCGCGTGCACACCCGCAGCGTGGCGATGTTTAAGATGGCAGCGACGGGTTGCCAGTTACCTGAAGCGCTGCGTCGATACTATCTCGATGCGATGGGGATTCAGGTCTGGCAGGAAACCCGGTCGCAGCTTCAGACTGCAGAGTCCGCTACGCTAACGCTGGAAGCCTCGCCTACCACGGCAGGTGAGACCACAGACTGGAGCAGTTTGCGCGCCGAGGTTGCCGCATGTACCCGGTGTGAGCTGCACCAGTCACGCACACAAACTGTATTTGGTGTCGGCAATCTTCACGCCGATGTGCTGGTGATCGGAGAAGCACCGGGGCAGGATGAGGATGTGCAGGGCGAACCTTTTGTCGGTCGTGCCGGGCAATTGCTCAATGCCATGCTACAGGCGATCGACCTGCAACGCGAACAGGTGTACATTGCTAATATACTCAAGTGCCGACCACCAAATAATCGTGACCCACGTCCTGGGGAAATTGCACACTGTGAAAATTATTTGCATGCGCAAATTGAGTTACTGCAACCCAAAGTGATTTTTGCAGTGGGTAAAATTGCCGCGCAAAGTTTATTGCAAAGTGATGCTACCGTCGCTGCCATGCGCGAACGTCAGCATGTATACCGTGGCATACCATTGCTGGTGAGTTATCATCCTGCCTATTTGCTGCGTAAACCCACTGAAAAGCGCAAGGCCTGGCACGACCTGTTGCAACTCAGGGCGATGCTGAGCTGATGGCAACGCGAGCCGAAGACTTTCCAGACGAAGCAGTTGATGTTTGCATTCGCACCATGACTTATGCGGATCTCCAGCAGGTGATGGCAGTTGAACTCAGCGCCTATCCGCATCCCTGGACGGTCGGGATATTTCGTGACTGCATACGTGTTGGTTACAACTGCTGGGTCGCCACATTGCAGGATCGTATTATCGGCTATGGCATAGTCATGCTCGCAGCAGATGAGGCGCACGTACTGAATCTGTGCGTTAGTCCGGACTATCAGCGTCGAGGGGTGGGCCGGGAAATGCTGCAGCATTTAACACGACGCGCCCAGTTGTCCGATATCGATATGATTTTGCTCGAAGTCAGGCGCTCAAATCAGGCGGCGATCGATCTGTATCATGACGAAGGTTTTCACGAACTCGGGGTACGCAAAAATTATTATCCTGCCGATGAAGGCCGAGAGGACGCAATTATTCTGGCGCGCTATTTGCCAAAAATTGATCCTGGGTCTGACCCTGGGATATCCCCACAAATTCCAACTAATAACTAAAAGCTTAATCCGCAAATGCACGCTAATAAGCGCAAAATATCCCGTTTATTAAGAATGTAGTTAATAACGTCACTATTTCTCTTAGGCGAGTCCAGTCGATTGAAATAGAAATGTTGCGTTCATTGGCGTTTATTCGCGGGCTTTATTTTTTATCATCTTGATTCTAAATGTAATTTAGTGGGGATACCTCAGGGTCTGACCCTACATAAATGGTGTTACCCCGCCGGTAAATGTCACCGATACCTCGGCTCCAGCTCAAATACTGGTATCAGCCCCAAAAGTGGTCGGGGCTGCCGCCATCGAGTATCGACGCGACTGGTAAAATCAGCAGGTACCGAAAACTGCCGGATGGCGGTTACAGTGTGCAGACGCTTCGGTATAATGCCCCGCAGTTCACAGAGGTTCACATGTCTTATCTCGATCAGGTGAAGCGTCGCCGCACCTTCGCCATTATTTCGCATCCAGACGCGGGTAAAACCACGCTCACTGAAAAGCTGCTGCTCTACAGCGGTGCGATCCAGCTCGCGGGTACGGTCAAAGGCCGCAAGGCCTCACGCCACGCCACCTCGGACTGGATGGAGCTGGAAAAACAGCGCGGCATTTCGGTGACCTCGTCGGTAATGCAGTTCCCCCATAACGACTGCATTATCAATTTGCTCGATACCCCGGGCCACGCGGATTTTTCGGAAGACACCTATCGCGTGCTTACCGCGGTCGATTCTGCTCTGATGGTGATCGATGCCGCTAAAGGCGTGGAAGAACGCACCATTAAATTAATGGAAGTCTGTCGCCTGCGTGATACACCAATTATTACTTTCATTAATAAAATGGATCGCGAAGCGCGTGACCCGATTGAAATTCTCGACGAAATCGAAAATGTACTCAGCATCCAGTGCGCACCGATTACCTGGCCGATTGGTATGGGCAAGCGCTTTAAAGGCGTGTTCAATTTGCTTGAAGATAGTGTGCATTTTTATAGCGCTACCCACAGTGGCAAGATCAATCAGGGCGACGTGATCAAAGGACTGGACAATCCAGTGCTGGATGAAATTCTGGGTAGTGCAGCACAGGAACTGCGTAACGAAATCGAGCTGGTTAAAGGTGCCAGTCATACTTTTGATCAGGAGGCTTACGCTCGCGGTGAAATGACACCGGTATTTTTTGGTTCAGGTATCAATAATTTTGGCGTCCGTGAATTACTTGACGCGCTTGATGACTATGCGCCACCGCCACGAGCGCGTGCAACTCAGAGCCGCACGGTTGAACCAGGCGAAGAAAAATTTTCTGGTTTTGTGTTTAAAATCCAGGCCAATATGGATCCGGGACATCGTGATCGCATTGCCTTTGTCCGCATTTGCTCTGGCGTGTTCAGCAAAGGCATGAAGGTTAAACACGTACGCATGGGTAAGGATATTAAACTGGCCGATGCGGTGACCTTTATGGCGGCGGATCGTGAGCATGTTGACGAAGCCTATACCGGCGATATTATCGGCCTGCACAATCATGGCACCATGCGTATTGGCGATACTTTTACCCAGGGTGAGGAGCTGGCGTTTACCGGGATTCCCAGCTTCGCTCCGGAGTTGTTCCGCCGTGCACAATTACGTGATCCACTAAAAATGAAAGCGCTGCAAAAGGGACTGATGCAGCTTTGCGAAGAAGGTGCCACCCAGTTGTATCGACCCCTGAACAACAACGATCTTATCCTCGGAGCGGTAGGTGTTCTGCAGTTTGATGTCGTGAAACAGAGATTGAAAGCTGAGTACGGTGTGGAATGCAGTTTTGAAAACGTGAACGTCACCACTGCGCGCTGGATCGAATGCGACAACGAAAAAGAACTGGATAAATTTCGTGATCGCCACAGCTCAAATCTGGCGCTGGATCACGCCGGCGACCTGGCCTACATTGCATCCTCGCGCGTTAATCTGGAAATGGCCATCGAAAAATGGCCTGAGATAAAATTCCTCTCAACCCGGGAACATGGTACCTACGCCTGAGCTCTGGTGTCCGAACCGAATGGCGCTTAAGAAAATTTCTTATGTTTTCCATCATTCCTGCGTGCTGCTGGCGGCAATGATGATGGATTTTAGAGCTATGCGTTTAAGTAAGTGCCATTAGCATCCGAGCCCGCTTTAATCCCGTCGTGTACGCTTTCGCCGATGATAGCAGGTGATTGACTTTTGTTCGCCAGAAGCAGCGATTAGTCTTTGGCGATTACTTTTTGTATCACGCTGTCATGGGTCGGTTGCTGGTGAGGTATACCCAAATCGATTATTTGATCATGCGCGTCGTGTGAACACGCCTGAATAAAAAAGCAGGAATAAAAAAGCCACCCACCTGACGGGCGGGTGGCTTTATCTCAATCAGCTGGTATATCAGTTTACTGACGAATGACCAGATTCGCCTGCAGCGAGTCAATGTTGTCACGAATCACATATTCAAAACGTAAGCTCATATTGTCGGCAATTGGCATGCCCAGACCACCGCCAATCATGAGGCCGTCGTCGTCCCCAAAATCATAGCCAAGACGGCCAACAAGATTCAGTTTTTCCTGCAAGGGAAGTGTCACTACGGCGGTGCTCCAGATGCCGTTAGCTTTTACCGAAGCATTGCCAGAAGGTGCGTTGATATCCATATTGCCGGTATCCATATAGCCGAGCTCAACCGCGAGTTTGGTTTTGCCCATGTCAACTGCCAGTGGCAGTCCGGCAAATATCTGAAAACCAGCACCGTTATCAGTGCCACTGGTGTCATTTAGACCCAGACCACCACCAAAATAGATCTGTTTGGTATCGATAGTTTGTGCTGACAAAGGGGATGTTGCAATAAGCAGACCGAGAACGGGAATAATTTTTTTCATAATTTATGACTCCTGATTGTTAAAAATATAGTTTGGTTACATTTGAGCGTGTGCCAGGCAGGCACACGCGAAATAAACTGGGTGATAGCTACGAGCGATTATTTTAGCGTCGTTTTTTTCTGAGGCGGAAACTGGTTGAGAATCGCGTCGACATGTTCGTTGATAGTTTTTGTGAGTTCTGCAGGATCTTTGCGCGCGTATACATAGCGTGTGCTGGAACCACGCCATAACAGTTTATGGTCGTTACTGCTGAGAATGTCGATAATGAGTGTAGCTTCATCTTCATCCCGGACATGACTGCCGGTACCAAGTCCAATGGCGCCAAAATTTCCAAAGCTGCCGAAGCCGACAGAGATGTTGCTGCTGGGGCCATCAGAGGTAAGTCGCTGACGAGTTTCAGTCTGATAACTCACGGTAAAATCTGCATTGTTATCTTTACTCAGGCGATAGCCCATGGTTGCCAGCTTACGATCAACCGCATTATGAATGCGGGTATTTAATAAAGGGTTATTGTCTTTGGTGCTATTTTCTCTTTTGATTAGCTCAGGATCCCAGTGATAGGTTTTCAGAGCGCTAAAATCGGTCGTTGGTGCATAGTCCTGGCTGACAGGAATACTGCTACAGCCCGCGAGCAGGCTGACGAATAGTGCAGGTATGAGTGTCTGAGCAGGTATTCTCATGGCCGTATTATAATTCATTTGAAAATATGATCCCTGTCTGAGACTGCTGAACCTGAATTCGGTTCCGCAGGGCGAACAGAATGATTATTGTCCGGAAAGCTGGCAGACGGTGAAAGGTTCAGTCACCAGACGGTGATTTGTGCTCCAAAGCACAAGCTCGACATTCTGTCTGAGCATCTGCGATCAAATCTTAACAGGCCGGGGTTTAGTGTCCCGTAGCTTGTCTGGTGTGTTGTTGATTCATGTGAACCCTCTGCAAGATTTGCCTGGCTGCAGTCAAAATTGTTAATAAACTAACGGAGCAGGAGGGAGACGGGCTTGCCGATATTTTTCTGGCACGTACGATCAGCGCAATCAGGAGCGCCGGCAGAAACTACCAGGGCATAAAGCGCAGATCGCCGGTACCACGAGATTCAGTGTAGTACCAATACACCATAGATCCGACACCCAGAATGAACACTGGCGCCGCGATGTGAAATGTAGTCGCCCAATACATGATAGAAATTACGAGCAGGATGAGGGTTTTAATTTTTTGCGACATGCGCTCGAGTATAAATGCTTTTATGCCGGTGCGCGCATATCCGGATACGATCAGCATTCAGTGAAACTGACAGCAAGTCCTCCCAGAGCCGTTTCTTTGTATTTTTCAGACATTTCAAGGCCGGTCTGTTTCATCGCCGCAATACAGTTATCCAGCGGCATAAAGTGCTGGCCATTACCGCGTATCGCCAGCGAAGCCGCAGTATAGGCCTTGATCGCACCAAAGCCATTGCGTTCGATGCAGGGCACCTGAACCAGACCATTGACCGGGTCACAGGTCATACCCAGGTGATGTTCCAGTGCAATCTCAGCAGCGTTTTCGATCTGCTTGGTGCTGCCACCGCGAGCAGCACAGAGACCCGCTGCTGCCATCGAAGCCGCAGTGCCGACTTCGCCTTGGCAACCCACTTCTGCACCGGAAATAGAACTGCGATGTTTAATCAGGCCGCCGATGGCAGCGGCGGTCAGCAAAAAGTCGTGCACCTGTAACGGGCCTGCTGTTTCATGGTGCACAAAATAATACAGTACTGCGGGAATGACCCCGGCGGCGCCATTGGTTGGCGCAGTCACCACCATATGGCCAGCGGCATTCTCTTCATTGACTGCCATCGCGTATGCGCACAACCAGTCATTCAGGCTTGCATCACTCGGGCTGGCTTCAAGTTGTGTATGCAGTTGCCGGGCGCGTCGTTTAATATGCAGCCCGCCGGGCAGTATGCCGTCAGTCTTCAGACCATTTTTAATGCAGGTTTGCATGGACTCCCAGAGCGCATCCAGGCCGGAATATAAATCCTGTTCCGACAGGTGTTCGATTTCATTCAGGTGTTTCATTTGTGCAATCGATAATGCACTTTTTTGTGACATCTCCAGCATCGATGCCGCAGAATCGAAAGGATACGGGCACGAAGTCACAGGTTTCATTTTTAGTGGTGCGACCAGTTGTTTAATTTCGTCCAATGTATTGATAAAACCGCCGCCGATAGAAAAAAAGGTTTCAGCAAGCAGCACAGATTTATCCTGAGCGAATAGCTCAAAAATCATCCCGTTGGGATGTTCGGGCAAGGGTTCACCCTTATCGAAGATAATATCGTTTTCAGGTGAGAATAAAATCGTGTGAGTCGTATCCGCTGTAATTGTAGCCTTGCGCCATAACTGCGCCACAAGAGCATTCACATCCAGCCCGGCCAGATCTTTTGCGGTGTAGCCGTGCAATCCCAGTAACACTGCGCGGTCAGTCGCGTGACCCATACCGGTGTAGGCGAGAGAGCCTTTTAAGGTGCACCGTATATAAAGCTGCTCAGCGTCACAAGGGTCTTTAAGAAAGCTTGAAACGAGATCAATAAAACTTTTAGCCGCAATCAAAGGACCGATTGTGTGGGAACTTGAAGGGCCGATGCCAATTTTAAATAGTTCGAGAACACTGATGAACATGAGTTTTTTTACCTCTGGAACTCACTATGCCCAGATTATTCCCAATTCTAGCCATATTAAATTTAAGGATAATCCTGGCGAGTTGGTCGAATCAGGATATCGCTGATATGTACGTGGGGCGGTTGAGTTACAATATAATGTATCGTGTTCGCGACATCATCTCCGGTCAACAACGGACCGAATTTTTCATCAAAACTATTCAGCATTTTGTCGTCATAGCCTGCCACCGCCTGAAAACCGCTTAGCACAACTCCCGGTTCAATCAGAGAAACGCGAACCCCTTTTGGCCCTATTTCTCTGCGCAGGCCTTCAGCCAGTGCGTGTACAGCATATTTGGAAGCACCATAGACTGCACTGAAAGGTGATATGTGCCGTCCTACCACAGAGCCGATAATGACAATATCTGCAGCTGATTTCGGATAATTATCATTCTGTGCAGCGACCATTTTTTGCGCGGCTTTTTGCAGCAGTGCGAGCGCACCGCTGACATTGATTCTGAGCACATCCTCAAACTGAGACAGGTCGGCATCTTTAACCGATCCGCCCAGGCCTCGTCCAGCATTGGCAACAACAATATCAGCGGCCGTGCCAAAGCGCTCAGTCGCTGCGCTAAAAAGCTGATCCAGCACATTATTGTCCGCAGCATCGCCGGCAACACCACAAAAAGCAGAACCGATTTCATTTTCGAGCTCACCCAGCTTTTGCGTGTTGCGTCCGTTACCAACCACAGCAAAACCAGCCGCAATAAATTTCCTCACCGTGGCTTCACCGATGCCAGAAGTCGCACCAGTAACAATAGCAATACGTGCAAATTCAGCAGACATAATTATTTCAACAGGGTTATAAAATCAGGTTTATAAAATCGGCAGAGTTACAAATAGGTATAAATTACCGGAAACTATACAGGTAACTATCCGAGATAATCAACCCCGGTTGTATGATCGAGGTGGTTACTGTTTCGAGATGTGTTGCCGGGCGATGTCGTGCTATTCCTGCGCCTGGCTCAACAGGCCGTCAGCCCCCCGAATACTTGTGGCGGGATTAATTTCGCTGGGAGCGAAATTGAACGCACGAAATGCGGCTCGAAGGGAAAACGTAGAAGTGTTTTGTGATCCATGTATTTGGTTGTCGTAGCTTGGGTTGAGGTGCGAAGCCCAACATTTTGTGTGTTTCAGTGGTAGTGAACTATGCAGCGCATCCTTGCCTTCCAGCCTTTGTTTAACGATGTGGCAGTGCAAGACCTGACCCCGGATTCCGTGTTTAACGATGTGGCAGTGCAAGACCTGACCCCGGATTCCGTGGCAGTGCAAGACCTGACCCCGGATTCCGGATTCCGAGACCTGACCCCGGATTCCGAGACCTGACCCCGGATTCCGGATTCTGCGAGTTGAAATATTCATAACCCTCTCCCTGTCCTCTGTGGCAAATCCTTTTGCTTGTCATCATCAATGTACGTCCAGCTTGCCGAGCTCGCTCAGAATCTGGGTGATGAGCGATTCCCCCTGCGGGCCCATGCGGGAACACAGTTGGTCGAGGTTGCGTTCGCCGTCGATCATGTCTTTGAGCACGGCGCCGAGGTTGGCCATGTCGCCGCCGATGCTGGACATTTGTTCGGCCATGCCGCCCAGCATGATGACGGCGTTGTGGTCACCACGGCTGGCTTCGTTGATCAGGTTGGCGATCATGGGTGCGGCTTTGGTGGCGTCGCCTTTTTGTTCGGGGTCGGGCAGGGTGGCGGGGTCTTGCAAACCCTTGAGGATAGAATCGGCGATCACCTGATCTTCGTCGTCGAGACTATTAAGCAGGGCTTGGTCGCGACTGCCGGCGATGATTTTGCGGATCACTCCGACCAGTCCACCCCAGCCGTTTTGTTCAGACATTTTCAGCGCCTGTTCCATCTGGGGTCTGACCTCGGGCTGGTGCACGGCCTGGACGACGCCTATGATAAGACCGGCGTGGATCTGGCGGATTTGTTCGCGTTTTTCGGGTGTTTCCATGAATGACCTCTTTCTACGTGGAACAGGTTAACGCTGATAAGTGGGGGAGGCAAGGGTCGATTTAGTCCGCAAATGAACGCAAATAGACGCGAATAAAAACTTAAGGAAAAGTTGTTGATTGCCCATGCTGATCGTTGCCCTCCTCGCGCGCATCTGGTGGGAATGTTGACTATCCCGCACCGGCCCCCGGCATTCCCGCCAGAAGCACGCGGGAATGCCGGTTTGGGTGGGCGGCAATGACGTGTGGTATGCAGGGTGAGGCGGATGGGGTACGGGGCAATAACAAGTTAATTACTTTCCCTGATTTCGCATTCGTTTTTATTCGCGTCTATTTACGGACTCAAAGGGCTTTGATTTTTTCGGCCTGTTCCTGCAATTGTTCCAGCGTCTTCTCCAGTTCAACGACGCGCTGGCGTTCTTTGTCGACCACCGCGGCAGGGGCTTTGTCGGTGAAGCCGGTGTTGCTGAGCTTGGCGTGGCCTTTAGCGATGTTGTCTGCGTGTTTGGCGATGTCTTTATCGAGGCGTGCGAGTTCGGCGGCTTTGTCGATGATGCCTGATAGAGGAACCAGAATTTTCATTTCACCGACCAGTGCCATTGCCGATTCGGGTATGCTCGCATTCGCGGCTATCCATTGAAACGATTCCAGCTTGGCCAGACTTTCGATGAAGGCCTGGTTGTTTACAAAATTACTGCGATCCTGTTCGCTGGCGTTTTGTAAGATCACCGCCAGCGGTTTGCCGGGGGCGAGGTCGCGTTCGCTGCGAATTTTGCGCACGCCGCTGATGAAAGTTTTCACCCATTCCAGTTCGGTCTCGGCCTGTTCATCAATCTTGCTGTGATCACACACCGGGAACGGCTGGGTCATGATGGTGTCGCCCGACTTGCCGGCCAGCGGTGCCACGCGCTGCCACAGTGCTTCGGTGATAAACGGCATGATCGGATGCGTCAGTCGCAAAATGGTTTCCAGCACACGCACCAGGGTTCTGCGTGTGCCGCGTTGTGCATTTTCAGGTGTGGCCTGGTTGAACAGCACCGGTTTCGACAGTTCCAGATACCAGTCGCAATAATCTTCCCAGATAAAACTGTACAGATCCTGCGCAGCGAGGTCGAAACGGTATTTTTCGATATGGTCGCCCACATTGGCTTCGATACGTTGCAGGCGCGAGATAATCCAGCGGTCGGCGAGCGAGAGTGCGACATCATCATTATCCAGACCGCAGTCCCTGTCTTCGGTCTGCATCATCACGTAGCGGGTCGCGTTCCAGATTTTGTTGCAGAAGTTTCGATAGCCTTCGATGCGATTGAGATCAAAGCGCACATCGCGACCGGTAGAGGCCAGTGCTGCGAAGGTGAAGCGCAGAGCATCGGTGCCGAAGGCAGGGATGCCGTCGGGAAATTCTTTGCGAGTCTGTTTTTCGATTTTTTTTGCCAGCTCGGGCTGCATCATATTAGCGGTGCGTTTGTTCACCAGGTCTTCCAGACTAATACCGTCGATAAGATCAATCGGGTCTAAGACATTGCCCTTGGACTTCGACATTTTCTGGCCGAAAGAATCGCGCACCAGGCCGTGCACATAGACTTCGTGGAACGGCACTTCGCCTTTAAACTTCAGGCCCATCATAATCATGCGCGCCACCCAGAAGAAAATAATATCAAAGCCGGTGACCAGCACGCTGCTGGGATAAAAATCTTTCAGGCGTTGCGTCTCATGCGGCCAGCCCTGAGTCGAGAACGGCCAGAGTGCAGACGAAAACCAGGTATCGAGCACGTCTTCGTCCTGACACAGAGCATAGTCAGCATCAAGCTGGTGTTTGCTGCGCACTTCGGCTTCGTCGCGACCGACATAAACATTACCTTCGTCGTCGTACCAGGCAGGAATGCGGTGACCCCACCAGATCTGGCGGCTGATGCACCAGTCCTGAATATTGCGCATCCATTCGTAATAGGTGTTTTTCCAGTTGTCGGGAACAAAGCGAATCTGGCCGCTTTCCACCGCTGCGATCGCGGGTTTTGCCAGCGGTGCGACTTTCACGTACCACTGATCGGTGAGATAAGGTTCGATCACGGTGCCGGAACGATCACCGCGCGGCACCATGAGTTTGTGATCTTCGACTTTTTCCAGCAGGCCGGCGGCGTCGAGGTCTTTCACCATCTGTTTGCGCGCGAGATAACGATCCATGCCGATGTATTGTTCTGGCAGAAGATGGTTTTCGTCTTCTTCATTGGCGCGAATCGCGGCGTCGCTGGTGAAAATATTAATCAGGCCGCCGTGAGCCTGACTGCTGATCGCCGACTCGTCGCGATGGCGTTGCCAGACCGCGTAGTCATTGAAGTCGTGCGCCGGGGTGATTTTCACGCAGCCGGTACCGAACTGCGGATCGACGTGTTCTTCGTCGGCAATGATAGGGATTTTGCGGCTGGTGAGCGGCAGTTCGAGTAATTCACCGATCATGTGTTTGTAACGATCATCCGTGGGATTGACCGCCACTGCGCAGTCACCGAGCAGGGTTTCGGGGCGCGTGGTCGCGACCACTAAATGGCCTTTGCCATTCGATAACGGATAGCGCATATGCCACATGTGGCCGTTTTCTTCTTCGGAGATGACTTCGAGATCTGAGACAGCGGTGTGCAGCCTGGTATCCCAGTTCACCAGTCGTTTGCCGCGATAGATCAGGCCGTCTTCGTATAAACGCACAAAGACTTCTTTCACCGATTCGGACAGACCTTCGTCCATGGTGAAACGTTCCTGCTGCCAGTCCAGCGAAGATCCTAAGCGTCGTAACTGACGGGTGATGTGACCGCCGGATTGTTGTTTCCAGTGCCAGACGCGTTCGATGAATTTGTCGCGACCAAGGTCGTGGCGTTTTTTGCCCTCGGCTTCGAGCTGGCGTTCGACCACCATTTGCGTTGCGATGCCGGCGTGGTCAGTGCCCGGCTGCCACAGGGTGTTATCGCCTTTCATGCGGTGATAACGAATCAGAGTGTCCATCACCGTGTTATTGAAACCGTGGCCCATGTGCAGACTGCCGGTGATATTCGGTGGCGGAATCATGATGCTGTAAGGCTGGCCACCATTTTTCGCCGGCGCGAAATAGCCATTGTCTTCCCAGCGCTGATACCACTGTTGTTCGATGGCATGCGGATTGTAGGTCGTTTCCATGGGTGTGCGGTCGCCAGTTGCTTAATTGCCTAAAAGCGGCGGATTATACCGCAGAAAGCTAGTCGGCAGCAGACAGCCGTCAGCTGGAAGTCAGTAAATGGGCAATCGGCGTGTCTTGCGCTGACGGCTGCCAATTAATAGCGGCAACTATTCCTGGTCGGGGAAATGCTGTTCCAGAATGTCGCGCACGCGAGTGCGGATTTTCCATTCGATCTCGGGCATCAACTGGTGGGTGATGTCGTCGACAAGCTGGCTGATTTTGATTTCTGCTCGGTTATTCGTCGCAGCCGCTTTGGTGGCGGCCGGTGTTGCCGCGTCGTTTGTTTTGTCAGGAGCAGGGGAAAGGGCCTC
This sequence comes from Gammaproteobacteria bacterium, assembly GCA_030148865.1. Classification (GTDB taxonomy): domain Bacteria; phylum Pseudomonadota; class Gammaproteobacteria; order SZUA-229; family SZUA-229; genus JASBSR01. The sequence goes on along the minus strand of JASBSR010000006.1, from coordinate 129,516 downwards.
CGGCTCTGGACTGGGTTCGCTGGCCGATCCGGTTGTTGCAGGTTCGGCAGCGTCAGGCGGAAAGCGTTCGGCCACTATAAGTTCGGCAATATCGTCGAGCTCGCTGTCATCAATCGGGTGATCGGGATGTGAGTCGAAACCTGAATCCAGATCGGTATTCATATCGGGATCGAGCTGAACGGTTTCGCTGTCGGGGTTTTCGAATATCGCCAGATCCAGGCCGTCTGTCGCCGAGGATGGTTCTGCTACGACGACGAGTTTGCCGAAGGCATCATCGAAGCTGTCGTCTTCGAAGTCGGGCGCATCACCAAGCTCGACCGAGTCATATTCGTCAGTGCTGGCTTTTCGCTGACTCTCGTTCTGATCTTCGTTCTGGATGTCATACTGTGGATAGTCGAAGTCATCCTCGAGGGCGTTCAAATCACCGATCCGGGTGTCGTCGAAATCACCCGGTTGTATGACATCGTCGAGCGTGGGGATGACTTTGTCGTCGTGTTTGCTCATGCCTGCACCGTTGTTGTCGCAGGCCGTGCCTGCCACTAATTTATCTTGTGATGTTCCAGAGTATAGTTGTTTTTATCGTAATAGCTGTAACGGGCGCGACCTTGTTGTTTGCGCGTGGCATCGTCGTTGACCAGCTCGGCGATGCGGGCGTATTGTTCGCTGGCAGGAGGGACGTCGGCAGCGAGATTAATCAGCAAATCGATCGGTTCGGCGGGAGAGTGTTCGCCGATTAACACCGGGCTGTGTTCAGCATCGGCTTCTCCGAGCCGGGCGTGCGGTAAAAAACTGCCATCCTGATAACTCCAGAGCAGGTCATCGAGCAAGCGTGCGGTGCTGGCATCGTCGGTGCGAATCCAGATGCGATGACCCAGTTTCCAGGCTTTTTCGGTGAGCCGGCAGCAGAACCAGCGCAGCTGATTGATCTGGTCGCCGGCGAGCAGATAAAAATCTACGCGAGTGTCGCGCATCGTGTGCTTACTGCATCTCGGCGACGCGATCAAAAATGTACTGAGTGAGCAGGCTCACTGGCCTGCCGGTGGAGCCTTTGGCAGTGCCCGAGAGCCAGGCGACGCCGGCGATGTCGAGATGTGCCCAGTGATATTTTTTGGTGAACCGCGAGAGAAAACAGGCGGCGGTAATTGTGCCCGCGCCTTTACCGCCAATATTCGCCATGTCGGCAAAATTGCTGTTTAACTGCTCCTGGTAATCATCCCACAGTGGCAGTTCCCAGCAGCGGTCACCGCTGATTTCGCCGGCGTTGAGCAGATCATTGATCAGCGGTTTGTGGTTGCCGAGCAGGCCCGCCGGGTGTGCACCGAGCGCGACCACGCAGGCTCCGGTGAGGGTGGCAATGTCGATCACCACGTCAGGATCAAATTTTTCGGCATAGCTGAGGGCATCGCATAATATGAGTCGACCCTCGGCATCGGTGTTGAGAATTTCGATGGTCTGGCCCGACATGCTGGTGACAATATCGCCGGGTTTGCTGGCGAGGCCATCGGGCATGTTTTCCACAGTGGGGATAATGCCGATCACATTAACCGGCAGCTGCAACTCGGCGCAGGTGGTGAGAGTGCCGAGGACACTGGCGGCGCCGCACATATCAAATTTCATTTCGTCCATGGCCGCGCCGGGTTTCAGGCTGATACCGCCGGAGTCAAAAGTGACGCCTTTGCCGACCAGCACGATCGGGTGCTGGTCTTTATCGCCGGCGCGATACTCTATAGTAATGAGTTTCGCTGGCTGGCGACTGCCACGAGCGACCGAGAGCAATGCGCCCATGCCGAGGTTTTCCATATCTTTTTCTTCGAGCACGGTGGTGGTGACCTTCGGATTCTGTTTATCCAGATCCAACGCCTGCTGCGCCAGATAACTGGGGGTACAGATGTTGCCCGGCATATTGCCGAGGTCTTTTGCCAGTTTGATGCCGCTGGAGACGCACATGCCGTTGCGCACCGCGACTTCGCCGTCCATCAGCTGGCCGCGGCCAGAAACGCTGAAAATAAACTTGCGCAGCGGCCGCCGGGGCGGTTTTTTATCAGATTTCAACAGCTTGAAGTGATACATGGCCTCGTCGATGGCCTCGATTGACTGCCGGATTTTCCAGGTGATGTCGTGCTTTTTCACCTGAATTTCGGTGAGGTAGGAGGCGGCCTCGGTGGTGCCGCCGGCTTCCAGGGTGGTCGCCATTATGCTATTGATTTTACGAAAGTTTCTTGTGTCGACATCCTTTTCTCGACCGCAGCCAATGAGCAGTACGCGGTCACACAGGGTATTCTCTACATTATGGAGTAATAAAGTTTGGCCAAGGTCACCTTCGAGTTCACCACGGCGCACCAGATTGGAGATATAACCGCCGCTGGCTTCATCCAGCAGGGCGGCCGATGGCGAGAGTTTGCGCGAGGCGAAGACGCCGACGACGACACAGCCGATACGCTGTTTTTCCGGGCTGCCACTCTTGACGGTGTATTCCATGATATCTCCGAGGATTTTGCTGAGGTGAAAAGAAGACTGATTGTATGCAATTAATGCAATGTTCGAAAGTCAGTGTGATAATCCGCACCTATGTTTATGCAATTACGCCTCATCGACCGATATATCGGCAAAGAAATCCTGCTTTCCTGGCTGATGGTGCTGCTGATTCTGCTCGCTGTGGTGATGAGCACTGAAACTGTGCACCTGTTGTCATGGATCGCGAATGGCAGGATTTCCGGTGCAGCGCTGTGGCCACTGTTGCTTAATGGCATGATGAATTTTGCGATCATGCTGATTCCGCTGAGTTTACTGTTAGGGTTGCTGGTCGCCTATGGTCGCTTATATAAAGATAGCGAAATGACGGCGATGATGTCTGCCGGCATGGGCCCTATGGACTGGTATCGTCCTTTGTTGCTGGTAGCAGTGCCAGTCAGTCTGGTGTTGTTGTTGCTGACATTGTTTATTTCACCACTGGTGTCTCAGAGTCGTGATGGAATTATCTCGGCTGAAAAAAATCGTGCCGAGCACACCACGCTGATGGCGGGCAAGTTCAATGAATCCAAAAAAGGCGATACCACGTTTTTTCTCGAGTCTCAGAGCAGTGACCGCAGTGTGATGCAAAATGTGTTTCAGCGCCATCTGGTTGAGCAGGTTGAGCATATTGATATTGCGCCGACAGCAAAGCAGGAGCAGCTTGATGGTCGCAGTTATATATTGATGGAGGACGGAAAACACTATGTGGGTAAACCCGGTGACAATGATTATCGGATGATTGAATACGGTGAATACGGCGTCTATTTACACGAGCGTGATAAGTCCGATGTCTCCAATGGTGTGAGCTCACTCAGTGTGAGTCAGCTGTGGGGTATGAATGGCAATGTTGAGCGTGCAGAACTGCAATGGCGTTTCACGGTACCGCTGGCGACTTTCATTATATGTTTACTGGCCTTACCACTGAGCTATACCACACCGCGCAGTGGACGCTATGCCAAGCTTGCGCTGGCGATTCTGATTTATCTGCTATATTCAAATTTGCTCGGCATTGGTCGAACCTGGCTGGCACAGGGTCTGGTGCCAGTATGGGTGGGAACATGGTGGCCGCACGTGCTGGCTCTGATGTTGCTCTGGCTGCTGTTCTGGCGGCGTGGCTATTGGTTCAGGCGTACTAAATGACATGGTAATAGATCGATATATTACGGGCCAGGTTGTGAGCGGTGTGCTGGTTGCTGCTGTGGTTATGGCTGCGCTGTTTGGTTTTATTGATTTTGTGTCGGAACTCGACGACATCGGCAAAGCCGATTACAATGCGCTGCAGGCGCTGTTTTACGTAGCGCTGACTTTGCCGATGCGATTATATGAACTCGCGCCATCAATCATTTTGCTGGGCGCATTGATTTCGCTGGGGTCAATGGCAGCGGGTTCTGAACTGGTGGTGATGCGCGCTTCGGGTATCACCGCTTTACGTATTGTACGTTCGGTGCTGCAGGCAGGTTTGATTCTGGCGCTGCTGGTTGCTATTTCTGGCGAATTCATTATTCCGTTCGCCTCGAATACCGGTAAATCGATTCGCGCACGCGCGCTCAATCAGCAGTTTCTGGTGAGTGGTCAACAAGGATTGTGGTCGCGCGATAATATGCGTTATGTCAACGCACGTCGTGTCATGCCCGATAAAAAACTTGGCGATGTGAGTATTTATGAACTCAATCAACAACGTCAGCTGACTCGCACCACGCACGCCAGCAGTGCTGAGTACCGGGACGGCCGTTGGACACTGTTCAATGTGGTGCACAGTAATCTTTCGCCGGATCGGGTCACCAGTGAATTTGCGCGGCGTGAGATCTGGAATGAACTAATCCGTCCGGATTTGTTCGATGTGCTGAGTCTGGAGCCAGACGATATGTCGGCACAGGATTTATACCAGTACAGTGATTACCTGAAAGCGAACGGACTCGATGCCGCAGAATATGAACTCGCCTTCTGGGTAAAGTTGCTCACGCCCTTTACCTGTCTTGCCATGTTGCTGATCGCCATGCCCATGGTGTTCAATACCACGCCGCGCTCGGGGGGCACCGGGCAACGCATTATTGTCGGCCTGATGCTGGGGATTGCGTTCTTTGTGCTAAATCGTGCTATCAATCATCTCGGTGTGGTCTATGCCATGCCCGCGTTCATCAGCGCGGCAGCGCCTTTGCTGCTGATTACGGTGATCGCCATTGTATTATTACGCCGCGTGCGCTGAATTGCGCAAATCCAGTATCCTGCAACCAGCGATTTTATCGTGCCAGGTGGCCCTGTTCAGGTCAAATACGCTCCAGAAAAAACCCAGGCCGAGCATCGCCCACGACAACAGAGCAGCGAAAAAATACCGCATTGCCTGTTGCCAGCTCACGGCATTTCCATTTTGTGCAACAAGTCTAATACGCCAGGTTTTCATACCCAGGGTTTGTCCGCCGTGCGTCCAGAAATATGTGTAATAAAAAAAACTAATTAGTATAAGTATGGATACAAAAAACAAATAGAAAGGATCATCTGGTCTGATTGCATTTCCGTGATTCAGAGCAATTGCCATGGTGCCGGTGACAAACCATAGGGCCAGCACTAACAGCAGATCGTAAATTGATGACATCAGACGGCGAATCAGGCTGGCGCTGGACAAAGCAGTGTGTGTTGCATTGGTGGTAGTCATGGTACCGATTATATCGCGCTGGCTGTGACAGGGTATAGATAATGTCGTGTTGTCTACCTTGTCATACTGTTTTCGTGATATATGTTCAGTTTGCCACTGCCCAGGCATTCTCGAATACGGTGATAGTGCCACAGGGAATGTCTCCGAGGTGAACGATCCAAATAAAAACATACTCAATCTGAATGGTGTCGCTGCGCGTGAAATTGGCTTTTCGACAGCCACTGGTGTGGATTTTATGGGGAGTAAACTCAAGTTCGGACTGACGCCAAGACTGGTTAATGTCGGACTGCTGATCTTTAGTGAATCATTATCGACGGTTGATACCAGTGCGTCTCGTCTGCTTAACAGGGACAATCAGTGATCTCGGTAGCTTTATCACGCTAGATGCGGGCGCTGCACTGCTTCTGGGGGATAGTGTGGTTGTGGTGTGGCTGCAAAAAATCTGGTTCCGCAGGATGTGAATCAAGGTTCTGTCACAGTAGCTAAATTTGATACCAGCATCCGCACCGGACTGGCATATCGCGGTAGTTTTTTTCGTCTGGGTGCGGATCTTGATCTTACTGAAAATGAGTCTCCATTGCCGTTGTTCCCACAAATGAAGTCCAGAATGCTCTCTGTAGGTGCCGAATTCAATGCGTTTGACTTCGCTCAGTTGCGCGTTGGTATGCAGAGAAACATCGCTAGTAACATCTCTGAAGGCGCAAAAAACGACTGCTGAATACGGGTGTGGGCCTCTGGTTTGGCTTTCATCTCGACATTGCAGCGGTTGCAGATGAGGATGTTTTTGATGTATTTGCACAAACCGGTTTTCGTTTTTAACCGGATTATGAATGCTGAAATCCGAAATCACACCTGATATTGACCCCAAATAATATATTTTCGAATGAAAACCCCATGTTTTTATTTGAAAAAAAAGTTTGCTATATTCAAATTTAGTTTTATACTTTTGTTCGTAACTCACACAAGAGGATGCAAGTAATGGCACGACCCAAAAAAGCAACATCTAAAAAGAAGACAACGGCTAAACGTGCAGTCAAGAAAAAGACTGCAAAACGTAAAGTCGCCAAGCGTAAAGTAGCTAAACGCAAGGTCACCAAGAAAAAGACCGCCAAGCGTAAAGTTGCCAAGAAAAAAACTGCAAAACGTAAGGTAGCCAAGAAAAAGACTGCCAAGCGTAAAACAGCCAAGCGTAAGGTCGCCAAGAAAAAGACCGCCAAACGCAAAACAGCCAAGAAGAAAACCGCTAAGCGTAAGGTCGCCAAGAAAAAGACTGCCAAGAAAAAAACCGCTAAGCGTAAGGTCGCCAAGAAAAAGACTGCCAAGCGTAAAACGGCCAAGAAAAGGACGACCAGAAAAAGAACTACCGCCAAAAGATAAGGCGGCAGCGGCCAAAGCTCCATCGGCCGTAGCGAAACAGAAGGCGGCAGCCACCAGCGAGAAAATGCGTGAACGCATCGCTGCGACAGCGAAAGCCCTGGCGAAAGCCCGGGCTGAGCTGGCAGCAACACGGAAACGGCAGGCTCTACTGGTAAAAATGGCAGAAAAGAAAGAAACAGCGATCACGTCATTTGTGAAACAGTGGTCGAAGAAAGAAATGGCCAAAATTGATAAGGCCATGAAGCCAAAAAAAAGCCGCACGCGTCGCTAAGTTGTATTCTTATGTTGAATAAAGGCTACTTTCCTTTGGGTGAGTGGCCTTTTTTATTTCTGCTATGCTTCAAAACAGTAATAGCGAATATCAAGCTAACAGGCCCCCATGTCCCGATTTGACCTCATCGACGAGCACGAACAACAGCGCATCGAAGCATTTTGCGACCATCTCTGGATGGAGCGCGGTCTCAGTCAAAATACCTTATCTGCCTATCGCAATGATCTCGCCAGTTGCGCGCAATATTTGCAAACTCGCGGGCTTGATCTGCATTCTGCTGAGGCAGTAGATTTACAGGCAGTTTTGGTGAGTGTGTTTCAAGCCGGTGGTAAAACTCGATCGGCTGCCAGGTTATTGTCCAGCGTGCGCAGATTTTATCGATATCTGCTGCGCGAGAAGGTGATATCGCAGGACCCAACGCAATTGCTCGATTCGCCCAAAAGCGAACGCAAAATTCCTGCCATTCTGAATGAAACCCAGGTGGATGCTTTGCTGGATGCGCCCGACACAGCGACTGAACTGGGTCTGCGAGATCGCGCCATGCTGGAATTGCTCTATGCGACCGGGGTCCGGGTGTCCGAACTGGTGACTCTGCAATTGGCGCAGATATCGCTTGAGCCGGGTGTGATTCGGATTATCGGCAAGGGTGACAAAGAGCGGCTGGTACCGGTGGGTGAAACCGCGCTCGACTATCTTGTGCGCTATCTAGAAACGGCGCGCCCGGCGTTAATGCAGGCCAGAGCACCCGTCGACGCCGTGTTTGTCACCCGCCGGGGTGCTGCCATGACGCGGCAGGCGTTCTGGTACATGATCAAACGCTATGCAGCAAAGGCCTCGATTTCACCGGACAGGTTATCGCCGCACACTCTGCGCCACGCCTTTGCCACGCATTTGCTCAATCACGGTGCCGATTTGCGCGTGGTGCAGATGCTGCTCGGGCATTCTGATATTTCCACCACGCAGATCTATACCCATGTCGCTGATCAGCGATTACGTGAGCTTTATCAGGAGCATCACCCCCGAGCCTGAGGTTTCTACCCCTGAGGCGAGGAATTATCTATAATGCGCGCTGTCTACCGACGAGCCAGATCTCCGATTCACTAGTTTGAGTTCATCATGAATTATTTTGTCGCCACCTTTGTTTTACTCACCACTCTGCTGTCATGGCCTGCGTTTGCAGTTGATACTGATGCTGATATTGCCAAACTTGAAACCACGCTGACTCAGATGTTGCCGGGTGCAGGTATTACCCAGATTAAGGTGACGCCGATTCCGGGGCTGTTCGAAGTCATTCTGGGTTCACAGGTGGTGTATATGAATGGCGATGCCAGTTATTTTCTCACCGGTGAACTGGTGGAAATGGCCACGCGCAAAAATCTGACTGAGGCATCGAAGGCGATTTTGCGTTTCAACAAGATCAAGGATTACCCTGAATCCAAAATGGTGGTGTACACGCCGAAGAAAAAAATCGAGCACACTGTGACTGTTGTCACCGATGTCAATTGTCCGTATTGCCGTCGTTTGCACAGCGAAATCGATCAATACATGGCTAATGGTATCAAGCTGCGGTATATCTTCATGCCGCTCAAGGGCAAGGACGATTTTGATACTACGGTGAGTGTCTGGTGTGCCGATGATCGCAACACGGCGCTCGACACCGTTAAAGCCGGTGGCAAGATAGAAACCAGAACCTGTGATAATCCGGTTAGCGAGCATCTCGCACTTGGGCGTTCACTCGGTGTTAATGGCACCCCGGCGATTATTCTGGAAGACGGTGAAATGCTACCGGGGTATGTGCCGATTGCAAAACTCCTCGAAGTGCTCAACAAAAACCCCTGAAATCTCGCCTTGTATCATCTTGTCTCGGCACCCCGTCTCAGCGAGCACGCTAGCCGTGTTCGCTGAGTGCGCTTAGCAATCCAGCCAGACCAGCTCATGCCGTGCAGTAAATAACACTCCGGTTTTAATATTGTGCTGCGGCCAGAGCAGTGCCACGCCATCACGATAGTGGCGCAGCTGAGCGACAAATTGCTGAGCCAGGCTCGGAGCATCATCGTTGTCTGCGAGCTGATGGGTTTTGTAATCAATCAGCACAATCTCAGTCTGGTTTACCACCAGCCGATCAATTAGCCCGTAAACACTCACCTCGTCGTGCTGATACAGGATCGGCAGTTCGTTATACGACTGCGCAGTCCCGGGTTGAAAAATAACCGCCAGTGCCGGGTCTGCCATGTTGGCGCGGACTTCCGCCAGCCAGTGCGGCAAGTCCGGCATTGATTGCGCGAGTTCAAATTCGTGGCTCAGGCGTTGCTGGAGCTCAGCATCATCCATCTCGCTGCTGCACAGCAATTCGAAAGCCCGGTGTATTACCTGACCGCGCAGTCGTGCGTCGACATCGTCGTGATTGCTGTAGTCGCCAGGTGCGCCATCGCTACGGCTGGGCGCGATGCTGAGCATGGCTTGCGGTAACTGCTGCACGGGTTGTTGCAGACGGGTGAGCAGGGCCGGGTCGAATGCGGGGGTGTCGGCGCCTGATTTTTTTTCTGCTGCATTTTGTTGCGGCTCAGCAGACAGATCGCCGAACTCATGGCGCAGAATATCATCTGCATCCGCAGTCGCCAGTTGCTGCATGCCATGGTTCAGCAGGGTTTGCCAGTGGCTGAGCCGCTGACTGCTGGCACCAGAAATATATAAATGCTGACGTGCGCGGGTGAGGGCAACATAGAGCAAATTCAGGTTTTCACGTTCCTGCGCGGCGACTTTGCGTGTCTGTGCCTCGCGGCTGTGATTATCGGTATTGGCCTGACTCAGCGCCAGCTGAAACACACTCGGGCGAGCGCTGTCTGCTGGCCATTCGACCAGGGCAGTATTGGCATCACTGGCGCTGTTGCGGCTATTGCTGTCGGCGAGAAACACAATCGGTGCTTCCAGTCCTTTACTGGCGTGAATCGTAAGAAAGCGTACGCAATCAGGACTGCTGGTCACGGGTTCATCAGGTGCACAGTTTTCGTCAGCACGCAGATTGCGCAGGCGATGCAAAAAATGCATCAGACTCGGGTAACGCCCGCTGTCGATGTCGAGCGACAGTTCCAGAAAATAGCGTAGATTGGCGCTCACGCGTGGTTGCTGGTCGTCCGGCACCGATGCGGTATAACGTGCGACGATGCTGGCTTCGGCAAAGATGTGGTCGAGTAAATCGTGCACCGGCACGGTGTCAGCCAGCGCGCGCCAGCCTTGCAATAAATTCGCGGCGCGTGCTAGTGGTTGTTCAGCGGGCAGGGTGTCGACCAGGGTTAGCAGCCGCGTATACCAGCGTTGTTTACCGGGCATGCTCGCCAGCATAATCAGATCATCATCGCTGGCGGCGAAAATGGGTGATTTCAGCACCTGCGCCAGCGCCAGATTATTGTACGGTGTAATCAGGGTATCGAGCAGTTTTTCCATATCCTCGATTTCAAGATTTTGTAACAGACTGCCACGCTGATTACCAATGAATGGAATGTGTTGCCGCCGCAGGGCATTTTCATAAGCTGCGATATGGGAACGGCTGCGCGTCAGAATTAAAATATCGCCGTAGGTTGCTCTGCCGCTGTGTACCAGCTGTTTGATTTCGTTCGCCAGCCAGTGCGCTTCTTTGTCGTGAGCACTGGCCACCGTCGGGGGGCGTGCCTGCAACAGAGGGTTGCGCAATCCTGTTAGCTGAGGGGCTTCAGTTTCATCCGCTGCGAACAGAGGCATGAGCGTGACACTGCCGGGCAGGTCGTCTCGGTGAGTGCCATGCCTGGTAAAACCGGGTAGCCGCTGCCTGCGTTCCTCAGCCATAAACACCGCATTGACAGCATCGATAATCGCCGGCGATGAGCGCCAGGAATAATCCAGCGGCGTCGCGACTGCGCCAAGATGCTGAGCCAGCCAGCTGGAAGCCTGTGACTGCAATGCGGGATTGGCCCGGCGAAATGCGTAAATCGACTGTTTCTCATCGCCGACCAGAAACACACTGCGCCAGCGATCACTTGCACTCGCCGCCATTTCTTCCAGCAGTGGTGACAGTAAATGCCATTGCGTGGGATTGGTGTCCTGGAATTCGTCGATTAAAATATGGTCGATGCGTTGATCGATTTTGTACTGCACCCAGAGCGCATTGTCCGAAGTGTTGAGCAACTGGTAACAGTTCCATTCCAGATCAGTGAAATCGAGCAGCCGTTGTTCGCGTTTCAGACGTTGAAAAATTTCGATGAAGTGTGCGCCGGCAAAATACCAGGCCGAGTTGACGCGACAGGTTTGCTGCCGTAGTTGTAGTTCAATCGTGGTGAGACATTGCTGACAAATGTGTTGGTGTAATTCAAGCAAGCATTGTTCAGCATCAGCCCCCATGTTTTTCTGCTGAGACTTGCTGGATTTGCGCGCACGCGGCGTATTGTTTGCGGTGAGAAACGCGGTGCGAATTTTATTAAAGTCGCTTAAATCGAATTCTACGCGCTCTGACACGCTTTCAATCAGACAAACATGTTGTTTATTGGTGGCGGTCGCGTGTTTTTGCAATAAATTTGCAAATTTGCGCAGCGCCTGCAGCATTTCACTGTTAAAAAACTCTGAAATTGGTTCGCGTGTGTCGTCAAATTGCAAAATTTTTGCAAGTTGTGCGCGCGCAAAACCAACAGGGTCGCTTTGCGTTTCACAATATGCCCACCAGTCACTGCGATGTTCGAGCATGCTGAACAATGCGCTACGGGTATTGGCGGGGCCACCGGCAGCAATCATCAAGGCATCGAGTGCCTGCGCGAGCTCACCATCAGGTGCACGTGTGGCGTCGGCAAACAGTGCTTCCCAGGCCTGTTGCAATAACAGACTGCTGTCTTCGAGCAGCTCAAACCCCGGTGGAACATCCGCTTCCAGTGGGAACCGCGAAAGAATATCCTGACAGAAAGAATGAAAGGTGCACAGACGTACCGGATACAGCGCGTGCAGCAGGGTTTCGTATAGACCACGCGCGCGGGCGATAACGTCGCTGCTGGGATCGGTTTCGATGTCGGCGAGTAACTGTTTCAGCCGGGTGGCATCGACCGTGGCCATCTCGAACAGCCGATCACGCAGCCGCAGTTGCATTTCGGCCGCCGCCTTGCGGGTGAAAGTGAGTGCCAGAATACTGCCCGGCTTGGCACCGGCGAGCAGCAAACGCAGGATGCGCGTGACTAATAACCAGGTTTTACCGCTGCCAGCCGAGGCCGATACCGTGGCGTTGATATCGGGTTGCGAGGCGATCAGGCTGGAAGCTGGGCTGGAGTTGGCAGACATAGCGGCAAGCATATAGCTTTCTGCAGTGCGAAGGAACTGTTGCAGAATTCTCGTTTCTGACGGCTACAAACCACCAACGATGCAGTACAATGCCCCTTTCATCATTAGAAGAATGCAGTTATGCATCGCACCACAGATCACGTCGCCATGAGTCATATCGACATGAGCCATATCAGTAAGAGAAAGACGTATGAGTAAATACGATGCCTCGGCGATCGAGGTATTAACCGGCCTGGAGCCGGTGCAAAAACGCCCCGGTATGTACACCGATACCACACGCCCGAATCACCTTGCCCAGGAAGTGATCGACAACAGTGTCGACGAAGCCGTTGCCGGCCACGCCAGTTTGATACAGCTGACACTGCACAAAGACGGTTCGCTGTCGGTGCGCGACGATGGTCGCGGCATGCCGGTGGATGTTCACCCCGAAGAAAAAATTCCCGGGGTCGAAGTCATCCTCACGCGATTGCACGCAGGCGGCAAGTTTTCCAACAAGAATTATCAGTTCTCCGGCGGTTTGCACGGAGTTGGTGTTTCGGTAGTGAACGCCTTGTCGTCAACACTCGACGTCGAAGTGCGGCGCGATGGTGATGTTTATGCAATGACATTCAAACACGGTGCCAAATCCGGCAAGCTGAAAAAAATCGGTAGCGTCGGCAAGCGCAATACCGGCACTATGATTCATTTCTGGCCGGAGAAAAAATATTTTGATTCGGTGAATTTTTCTGTGCCCCGACTGAAGCATGTGCTGCGCGCCAAGGCAGTACTGTGCCCCGGCTTAATGGTCGAATTTCACGAAGAAAAAACCGGTGAAACCGAATCCTGGAAATACGAAGGCGGCCTGCAGGATTATCTCGGCGAAAGTCTGTTCGATAAACAGTTGTTGCCCGAAGACCCCTTCACCAGCAGCATGAAAGGCAGCAACGAAGAAGTCGACTGGGCGTTGTGCTGGCTGGTCGATGACGGCGAAGTCACGGCTGAGTCGTATGTGAATTTAATCCCGACCGCGCAGGGTGGTACGCACGTCAATGGTTTGCGCACGGGCTTAACCGAAGCGCTGCGCGAATTCTGCGAATTTCGCAGTTTGTTGCCGCGTGGCGTCAAACTCAGCCCGGAAGACGTCTGGGAGCGGGTGTGTTATGTGCTCTCGGTGAAACTCGAAGATCCGCAATTTTCCGGGCAGACCAAGGAGCGTCTGTCATCGCGCGAGTGCGCCGCCTTTGTCTCCGGTGTGGTCAAAGATGCCTTTAGTCTGTGGCTGAACCAGCACACCGAAGCCGGCGAGGGCATCGCCATGCTGGCGATTGAAAATGCGCAAAAACGGTTGCGCGCCGGCAAAAAAGTCATTCGTAAAAAAATTACTTCCGGGCCTGCATTGCCTGGCAAACTCGCCGATTGTTCGTCGCAGGATAATTCGCTGACAGAGTTATTTTTAGTGGAAGGTGATTCTGCCGGCGGCTCGGCGAAACAGGCGCGTGATCGCGTGTTTCAGGCGATCATGCCGCTGCGCGGAAAAATTCTCAACACCTGGGAAGTCGAACCCGATCAGGTGCTGGCTTCGCAGGAAGTGCACGATATTTCGGTGGCCATCGGCATCGAACCCGGTAGTTCTGATTTAAAAGAGCTGCGCTACGGCAAAATCTGTATCCTCGCCGATGCGGATTCGGACGGCTATCATATTGCGACGCTATTGTGTGCACTGTTCCTGCGGCATTTTCGCGCCCTGGTCGAGGCTGGCCACGTTTATGTCGCGATGCCGCCACTGTTTCGTATCGACGTCGGTAAACAGGTATTTTACGCTCTCGACGAAGCCGAAAAACAGGGCGTAATCGACCGCATCGAAGCGGAAAAAATCAGGGGCAAGGTGTCGGTCACCCGGTTTAAGGGTCTGGGCGAAATGAATCCGATGCAGCTACGCGTGACCACACTGTCACCCGACACCCGCCGCCTGGTACAGCTTACTATTGGTACTGGCGATGACAGCAACCAGATGCTGGACATGCTGCTCGCCAAAAAACGCGCCGGTGATCGTAAGCAATGGCTGGAAACCAAGGGCGATCTGGCGATTGTTTAGATGGTAAAAATATAGTCCGCAGATGAACGCAGATAAACACAGATACATGCGAATATTTCAACTGCGCCTGCGGCGCAGGTCGCAAACACACAACCGATTTTATCTGTGTTTATCTGCGTTCATCTGTGGACTGAAGTTTTAAAGTTATTTCTACCAACATTGAATACAAAACTATGAGCGACCAGACCAAAATCGATTTTGAACATACGGAACAGCAGCCGCTGTCGGTGTTTACTGAGAGAGCCTACCTCGATTATTCGATGTACGTGATTCTCGACCGCGCGCTGCCCTATATCGGCGATGGTTTAAAGCCGGTGCAGCGGCGTATTATTTATGCCATGTCCGAGCTGGGTCTGGCGAGCAGCAGCAAGCATAAAAAATCGGCGCGCACGGTCGGTGATGTGCTGGGTAAATATCACCCCCACGGTGACAGCGCCTGTTACGAGGCCATGGTGCTGATGGCGCAGCCGTTTTCGTATCGTTATCCGTTGGTCGACGGTCAGGGCAACTGGGGTTCGCCGGATGACCCCAAATCTTTTGCTGCCATGCGCTACACCGAATCGCGGCTGGCACCGTATTCAGAAGTATTGTTGAGCGAACTTGGCCAGGGCACGGTGAGCTGGACGCCGAACTTCGACGGTTCATTAGATGAGCCGCAAACCCTGCCGGCGCGGCTGCCCAATGTTTTGCTTAACGGCGGCACCGGCATCGCGGTGGGGATGGCGACGGATATTCCGCCGCATAATCTGCGCGAAGTCGCTAGTGCCTGCGTGCATTTGCTGGAATCACCCAAAGCCACGCTGGCGGATATTTGCAAACACATCAAGGGGCCGGATTTTCCCACCGAAGCCGAAATTATTACCCCGCGCGCCGCTATCAAAGATATGTACAAAACTGGTCACGGCAGTGTGCGCCAGCGCGCGCGCTTTGAAATCGAACACGGCGATGTGATTATTACCGCGCTGCCGTATCAGGTCTCGGGCAATAAAATTCTGGAACAGATCGCGCAGCAAATGCTGGCGAAAAAACTGCCCATGGTCGCAGACCTGCGCGATGAATCCGATCACGAAAATCCCACGCGTTTAGTTATTGTGCCACGCTCTCATCGTATTGACACCGGCGAACTGATGAACCATCTTTTCGCGACCACCGATTTAGAACGCAGCTATCGCGTCAATCTCAACATGATCGGCATCAACGGCAAACCACAGGTGAAAAACCTGCTCGGTCTGCTGGATGAATGGCTCAAATTCAGAACCGTCACTGTGCGCCGTCGTCTGCAATGGCGGTTAGATAAAATTACCAGCCGGCTGTACATTCTCGAAGGTTTGCTGGTCGCGTTTTTAAACATCGACGAAGTCATCGCCATTATTCGCGAACACGACAAACCCAAACCGGTGCTGATGCAGCGTTTCAAAATCAGCGACACTCAGGCGGAAGCGATTCTGGAATTAAAACTGCGTCACCTCGCCAGGCTCGAAGAAATGAAGATTCGTGGCGAGCAAAAAGAACTGGATGCCGAACGCAAATCCTTGGAAGCTCTGCTGGCTTCGGCGAAACGGCTTAAAACATTGATTCGTGACGAGATTATGGCCGATGCTGAAAAGTACGGCGATGCTCGGCGCTCACCCATGGTGGCGCGCGATGCCGCGCAGGCGATGTCGGAGACCTCATTAATTTCCAGCGAAGCGATCACCGTCGTGCTCTCTGCCAAAGGCTGGGTGCGTGCCGCCAAAGGCCACGAAATCGACGCCAACAAACTCGGTTATAAATCTGGCGACAGTTTTCTTGCCGACGCGCCCGGCAAGAGCAATCAGATGGCAGTGTTCCTCGATGCCAGCGGCCGTGCTTACACATTACCCGCGCATAAATTACCCTCGGCGCGCGGTCAGGGTGATCCGCTCACCGGTTATTTTACACCGCCTTCGGGCGCGCAGTTCGTCTCGGTGCTAATCGGCGAACCGGGTGAAATGGTGCTGCTCGCCAGCAACTTCGGTTACGGTTTTGTCACCACTCTGGGTGAGATGCACTCACGTACCAAATCCGGTAAGGTCGTGCTCAATGTTGGTAAACAGGCGAAAGCGTTGCAGGCGGTAAAAGTCTCGGATCTTACCAGTGACCGCATTGTTGCTGTGAGTTCAGAAGGCCACATGCTGGCCACACCGATCGCCGATTTACCACAAATGGCGAAAGGCAAGGGCAATAAAATTATCAATGTGCCTTCGGCCAAACTCAAAGCCGGTGATGAATTGATTACCGCGGTGACGGTAGTGCCAGTTGGCAAAACACTGGTCGTGCACAGTGGTAAAAAATTCAAGAATATGAAAAAAGCGGATCTGGATCATTTCGATGGTGAGCGTGGGCGTCGTGGACTGAAGCTGCCGCAGGGGTATCGCAATGTAGACAGGTTTGAGGTGACAGACTAGCTACATGCTGTAGCCAGTCTGTCATCCTGAGTATTTTTGCGAAGGATCTATGTTTTTTACTCTTCTGTCATTCCGGCGTGTTTCTGGCCGGAATCCAGTGTCTTTAAGTTTTGGTGGTAGTGGGTACTATGTGGCGCATCTATGCGCCTTACCTTGCGGGCCGTGTGACACGCATTTCTTCAGAAGCCCGGTGTTCATCCTTCCCGCATGTTCGTGGCGGGAATCCATTGTTTTGACTTATATATAAACTCTAAAAGCCGTCACCCTGACGCAGGCCGGGGTCCAGAGTCCTGGGGTTTTACCCTGATTGTGCTGATCGGATCTTAGCCGTGTGTCCCCAGAATTTGTGATTTACTGTATTCGGTCGGTCGTTATTGTAAAGCCATGGCCGCTGGGTCGCTGTTGCTTGAGCAATATTCTCAAATAAATGCTGCTTCAGCCAGTCATGTCATACCTGACGAGATAAAAGGCGTAAAAAAGTCCCCAGATCACTGAAACTCTTGCATTGCCAGAACAAACGGCGTAAAAAAACATTCGTATTTGTTGCACAGTGGTATTAAGGAACCGTACCGGTCGAATATAAAAATAGTACGCTAAATATCACAATCAGCTACTGGAAAACTTCCACAAAACACGCTCACTTCAGGTTTTCCGACCAGAGAGATGACGGGTAGCTACTCATACATGTGCGAGGGAGGAATCAAATCATGAATAGAACCATTAACCAGCACCGCCTGGTAATTCACTTCATCACACCCGGTTCGATCAGGATATGAGTTTTTTATAATATCAGAGTTTCCTTGGAATCCGCGCCAATTTAAATCGTGATAATAACGAACAATAAAATACTATGAAAAAAAACAGCCCCTTCTTTAATAAAAAATCTCGTCTCATAAAAGCGCCAGAGCTTGATGATATAAGTCCGGCAAAACTGGCGCCATTCAGCAAATCAGCAATCAGAAGAAAACTTCCTGAGCTGCTCACCGTGCAGAATGATTTTTTCCCCTGTTTTGACTGGGTGTTTCCGCCACCGCTACTGAGCAAATCAACACCACCCGATCATGCCGATGAACTTTTTATCGAACCCTCGATTATCCCTGGCGGGTATTCCATTTATTTACACAGCCCATTCTGCAAGTCACTGTGCAGTTTTTGCTATTACGCCATCATCCCGGGTCATGGTATCGACATAGCGGAAAAATATGTTGAGCACCTCATAAAAGAAATGACGCTCTACAGTAATACACTCAGGGGGCAGACCTGTGAATCCATATATTTTGGTGGCGGCACGCCAAGTTTTCTAAGCGATGAACTACTGACACGCATTTTCAGCAGCCTGCACCATAACTTCAGCATAGATCCGCTTGCTGAAATCACCATTGAATCGGCTCCCGGCACGTTACCAAAAGAAAAATGTGAATTATTAAAATCTCTGGGCGTTAACCGTTTGAGTTATGGCATACAGACGCTTGACGAAAAACTGCTTGCAAATATGAACCGTGATTACACGGTGAGTCAGGCGGTTGAGGAGCTGTCACACGCTATTGATATCATCGGCAATGTCAATGTCGACACCATGTACGGCTTTGATGGCGAGGAGGATGACACTCTTATCAATACACTCAAACGCTTCCATGAGATTGGAGTCCCCAGCTTTTCTGTCTACGCCCTTGATAAGCAACGAAGCGAAGGCAAAGTGCAGCTTGAACCACCTCGCGATGACCATTATGAGCACAAGATCGTTAAATTTGCCCAGGCAGAAGACTATCTGAAAGGCCTGGGTTATAAACCCGTTTTGCAAAATATCTTTATTGATCCTGAGCGTGCGTCCTATCGGCACCAGCTCAGACGCTGGGACAATCTTCCCCTGGTGGCGATGGGTATAAATTCGCAGGGTTACGCCCCACGAAAGGCCTACCAAAACACAGCCAGCCTCAAATCATATTACCAGATGATTAATGAAGGAAAACTGCCATTAGCCACTATGGATGAGCTGGACCCGGAACTGGAGCTATGTCGGGAACTCACCAGCAAGTTACGCTTTACATATATCAGCCTGAGCGAATTCAAATACAAATACGGTATTTCAATCGACGTAGTTTTTGCACATCTTATCAACAGCCTGAGCGAACTGGGATATATTGAATGCCGGGACGACATTCTGCGCATGACCGAAAAAGCCGCTTATTACAACAACATCATACCCATGCTGTTTGCCCCCGACAAATTTAAGGAAAAACTCATGGGTCTACCGGAAGAATACCTGGAAACATTCCCCGTGCCCTTTATCATGACACAACTGGGCAGTGCCCAGTCAGCTTCGTTTGACTTCATAGGCAGCCAGCACATTGCCAACGCAGAGCGACGTGTTAACTGGAGTAGAAGACTAAAGCATAAAGAAGACAAATTTGAGAATCGTCGATCCGGTAGCGGCAGGCGCACTACCGACGGCTTATGGAAATGGTCTGCGACAAACGATCTGTCTGATGCAGCTCAATAATACAGTAATTGGGGGGGCAGACTGTGCTACCCCTGGTTTAACGAACATCCGACCCCGAGATAGTCTGCTGTAATAATTTCTGCACTAGCATTCTGCCTCGTGCGCTATTCCATTCTCGTACACCCAGCACTCGTCCCGTAAAATGACCCTCACGTCCAATGAGATAAGTGGTGGGTAACGCCATGACTTCGTATTGTTTACGTACGACACCATCAGGATCCAGCGGTATGGGGAAACTATAGTTACCAGCTTCGACGAAACTACGGACTGGATCAATGCTGCCACGATCTGCCGCGATGGCTAATACCACAAGACCCTGTTCGCGATAGTCCTGCCACAGGGCTTCCAGTGCGGGCATTTCTTCGCGACAGGGTGTGCAAAAACTGGCCCAGAAATTCAATAGCACTACTTTTCCCCGATAGTGAGAAAGCTGAAGTGTTTGACCGGCTAACGTCGTGAGAGTGAAGTTGGGTGCGGGTAAATACTGCCGGGGGGCAGTGATGCGCATGGCCTGAAGTGACTTTACCAGTGTGTTGTCTTGACCGCTGCCCTGGGATGAGAAGCCACTAGAGGACAACACAACACAGGCAAGTCCACGCATCACTAAACTCATCAACCCGCACTTCTGGTTTTTTATTATATTTCTTATTTCATTTCGTTCAGCGCGCATGTGTTTGTAAATAACCGAGAATTGCCTGCTGTTCATCCTTGCTGGGCAACGTCATTCCTCGATCTACCATGTGTTTTTCCATTATGGGATACAAGGCTGCCCATCCCGCCGCGGACAAACGCCCAGGATGAGGTAGCGCATGGCAACTCATGCAATGACTGGCGAAGGTGCGCGCCGAAGTGCTCCGGGAATCTGGAAGGGGAGATAAACCAGAAGACCCAGTACCCGCACAACCACCTGCTCCAATTGCTGCCATCACCGGTAACAGATAACATACCAATGTCCGAACAGGCCTGTCTTGCTGTCGTTGTTTGTTAGCACTAAAAATCACATCAGAAACCTAGCTTGCTATCGTTTTCCATCTTGCCCGTCTCACCAAAGCGACGACTTTTCTCGGTAACGATTTCCACGTACCAGGTCAACATCACACGATAGGTTTCCTCCAGTTGTGGGCCATTGTGATCAAGATACAGGGGAACACCTATATTGAAATCGATAATGTGCAGAGGTGCCGGTTGCCACTGCAGACCGATGGTGGTAAATAACTGAGTGCCACCATAGTTGCTGGTGATCCACAGTGGTGTCATAGCGGGTGAGTTGGGATCACCCTGGATGGCATGGCCAGAACCACCACTGGTGTAGGCATCCATTTCGCCGCTAATCTTGCCCAGGTGTCTGGCATTTAGTTGACCTTGCACTAACCAGTCAGGAGAGAACTGATACATGGCGTAACCATCAAGTCGTGCCTCATTTCCTAAACGATAGTTACGGTCGTTGTCATACAGGCGGGCGGTATAACTGGCATTCACGCCCCACCACCAGGGTGAGGATGAGGCCTGATACAGCAGGCCAATAGTGGGATCATAGGTCCCCGAGCCGATCTGCATGCCATAGGGCAGCAATTCATTTTGGCGCATGGCCAGAGGATGTTCGGTATTGCGTTCATCAATGGAGCCTGTAGGCAGGCTCAAAGCAAACAATAATGAATATTGCTTGCTGGGAATCAACGGGTCATCAGTGTACAGGCGGTATTTTCCCATCAACATCGTGTCGGCGAGACCATCGGACTTCATGGTGAAACCTGTCTGCCCAGTCCGGGTTTGCATCATATTATTGAACTTCATGTTCATGCTGTTTTGCTTCCACATCATCATCACGCTACCGAACAGATCGTCGGTAAAACTGTAACCGGTAGTGATGTTTAACATGCGCATATCCATGCTGATGGGTACTGCCATAAACTTGCCGGCGGCGGGCATTCCCAGAAGGCTATCACCATCAGCGGAACTGGTGCCATCACGCAGACCATCCATACTCATAAACGTGGGGCTGATTTTGACGCGATATTCATGGGTTTCTGGAACACCGCCACCGGGTATGTTCATCGGCATGTTACCGCCGCATTTACCACAACACAGGCCAATGTAAGCCTGTGCGCTGCCATTCACTATGCATAAGACTGCCAGTGAAATACCCATTACCCATCGCTTGTTTCGACGCTTGTTACAACTCATGACAATCTCTCACATTTGTTACTTATAATAATTAGAGAAATACTAGCGTAGGCCCGGTCGCTGAGGTATGTGACATGTTGTCGCAGGGCGTGTATCACAAATTCCCTGTGACAAAATGTCGCACCTGGTAAAAAATTCTGGCTGACACTGGTGTTCAACAAAAGAGTTATACTCACGGTACACTACTCACCAACGGTCTCATGCGAACCAGCAATACCAATAAGCACGGTAACAGCACAACACAACGTAACCTGCGACGCCTGGTGCTGTTTCGTAGCATTAGTATCGTAGTGCAAATATTGCTGGTCTTCGTGGCTCTGCGTTGGCTGGCTTTGCCACTACCTCCTGGCCCAATAGCGACTATTCTTTTTGTCCACATTCTATGGAACGGGTTTACTGCATGGCGCGCACAGCAAACACGCCCGGTAAGTGATGGTGAGTTTTTTCTGCAGTTATTAACTGATGTGTTCGCATTCAGTGGTGTGCTTTATTTTGCAGGTGGCGCCACCAACCCATTCGTAGGCTTTTACCTGTTACCACTGATGATTGCCGCCACAGTATTGCCCAGGCGTTTTGTGTGGGGCATGGCAGGGATAACTGTTGTTTGCGATTCACTGCTTATGTATGTCTACCTGCCATTAGAACTAGGTAGCCACATGAATCATGACAATGGTTTTAGTCAACACGTGTTTGGCATGTGGTTTGGCTTTGTTTTTAGCGCAGGCCTGATTGCCCACTTTGTTACCAATATGGCGCAGACTCTGCGTCAACATGACAGAGAGCTGGCCGCTGCTCGCGAGCAGAGACTTCATGATGAACGCCTGGTTGCATTGGGTACTCTGGCCGCTGGCGCGGCTCATGAGCTTGGCACTCCACTGAATACCATGGCCATCATCACTGATGAACTAAAAAGAGATTATCCGACACAAAAAAATGCTGAACTTAATGATCAGCTGATGTTAATCAGTGAGCAAGTGGATCGTTGCAAAGAGGCCCTGTCTGTAATTTCAGCCTCTGCCGGCGAACTACGAGCCAATGCCGGTGAAGCTTTGTCGGTAGACTGCTATTTGCAAAAACTATTGAAGCAATGGCAAACGGAGCGACCGGGAGTCGGCTTACATCAGACCAGTAGTGGGGCTCAGCCTGCACCGCAACTAGTGGTGGACCGCGCCCTTGATCAGGCCATCACCAATATTCTTAATAATGCCGCTGATGCCTCACCGGATTGGGTGTCCATCCATGCTGAGTGGACGGAACAGAGTCTTATTCTAAATATTCGTGATCTTGGTTCAGGGCTTAGCGCTGGTGCTGAGGCACACGCAGGTAAGACACTGTATAGCGACAAGAAATATGGTCTGGGTCTGGGGCTGTTTCTGGCTCATTCGGTCATTAATCGTCTGGGGGGTGAAGTGCGGTTGTTTAACGAAAAGCAAGGCTGCTGTACTCGCATTAGCCTGCCGTTGCTGGAAAGCAAAAATCATGAGCACTAAGGATAAAAAGACACTGCTATTGGTAGACGACGATGCCACTTTCTGTCGCGTTCTTGGCAAGGCACTGGAAAAGCGTAATTTTGATGTCTTTACTGCCACTGAACTGGCCATAGGTCTGGAATTGGCCACTGATCATCGTCCCGACTACGCCATTATCGATCTACGCATTGGTCATGAATCTGGATTGAAGTTGGTGGAAGAACTACACGCGCAGAATCCAGATTTGAGTATGCTGATGCTCACTGGTTATGCCAGCATTTCCACCGCAGTGGAGGCCATCAAACTGGGCGCTGTGCATTACCTCACTAAGCCCGCTACGGTGGAGGATATTGTCAATGCTCTGCAACGCGACAGCGGTAACTCTGCCGTGCCACCGGCTGAAAACCCCATCTCGGTAAAACGTCTGGAATGGGAGCATCTACAAAAGATACTTATGGAACATGATGGCAATGTTTCTGCTGCAGCCCGAGCACTGAGCATGCACCGTCGCACCTTGCAACGTAAATTAGCCAAGCGACCGGTAAAAGATTAAACGATAAGTTGTGAATATCTACTTTTAATTAATTTTTCTGAGTGAATCGTCATAGCAGAAAGAGAAAATGACGACAGTGACGGGATCAGGTTTGCATTGCCACAAATGAAAGAGTGATTTTCTTTTGATGATTTGTGTTTTAAATCTTCTCATCGCTAGCTGTGCCGTAGTGCTTTAGTGGCGCAGGCTAGGCAGGATGCCTGTGATTCAGGTCTGTGTACAGGTCAGGGCACCTCTGTGTCACACAACACCGGAGTCCCGCCCCTTGTATTTTGTCCACACGTACGTATATTAGCGCTAACTCTATTTCGATAATCCGAGGTCGGTATGTTTCGCATTGGCATTTTTCTGCTCACCAATATCGCCGTGATGGTGGTGGTCAGTATTGTTTTCAGTACCCTGGGGCTGGAATCGACTCTGGCGCAGAACGGGGTTGATCTCAATTTGCAGGCGTTGCTGATTATGTCAGCGATCATTGGTATCACTGGCTCGTTTATTTCGCTGGCGATGTCCAGATGGATAGCGAAGCGAGCCACCGGCGCGCGGGTGATTACTTCACCGCAAAACCAGACCGAGCAGTGGTTGTTGCAGACGGTACAACGGCAGGCAGAGCTGGCAGGCATCAAGATGCCTGAGGTGGCGATTTTTGATTCCCCCGACGTAAACGCCTTTGCCACCGGTATGAACCGCAACGCTGCGCTGGTGGCAGTGAGCTCGGGTTTGTTACAGACGATGAACAAGGACGAAACCGAAGCGGTGTTGGGTCACGAGATGAGCCATGTGGCCAATGGCGATATGATTACGCTGGCACTGGTACAGGGTGTGGTGAATACTTTTGTGATTTTCTTCTCGCGTGTGGTCGGGCATCTGGTTGACCGCATCGTATTTAAAACCCAACGTGGTTATGGCCCGGCGTATTACATCACCAGTATTATCGCGCAGATTGTGTTTGGTATTCTGGCCAGTGCCATCGTGATGTATTTTTCACGCCTGCGCGAGTTTCGTGCCGATGCCGGTGGTGCTCAGCTGGCCGGTCGTGGCAAGATGATTGCTGCGCTACAGCGTTTGCAGATGGCACATCAACCGGCGCATATGCCAGAGCAGCTGGCGGCGTTTGGCATTAACGCCAGTGTAGGTAGCGGAATTCGTAAATTGTTTATGAGCCATCCACCGCTGGAAGAACGCATAGCGGCCCTGTACGAAAATAAATAAGCTGCATTGACTTGCAGCCACCAGCATGGTGGTGGCTGCAGGCCAGCTTACATTTCGGTAAAATCGTAAGTGAGTTCGGCGGCAGGTTCCTGCAGGAAGTAGCCCTGAATAAAATTCACCCCCATGCCCCAGAGCAGGGAGAGACTGGCAGCATCTGGTACAAACTGAGCGACTGTCAGTTTGTCGAATTCGGCGGCCTGTTCGGCGATTTTTTTGACCGCTTCCTGACTGGATTCGTCTTCCATGAGTTTGTTCATGAAAGTTCTGTCAATTCTTAGGTAGTCGACATGAATGTGATCGAGCAACTGGAATGGGTTGGTTCCTGCACCGAACTCATCAAGTAGAAAGCCGCAGCCGGCTTCATTAAGTTTTTTCGATAAGGCCCGTGATTGTTTTAAATGCGTGACGGCGACCGATTCCTTGACCGAGAATATCAAACTGCCTTTGGCCAGCTTTTTCTCTTTGATCTGAAAAATAAGCCAGTCGATCAAGGTGTCGTCTTTGATCGATGCGGCTGATAGCTTGATGAAGAATCGGGTTTTGTGATTCTGTTTCCAGCGTTCAGTCAATGAAGTGATGGTTTTGTATAATACCCAACGATCAATCGCGATGGCCATGCCGATACGCTCTGCGGCGGGCAGGAACTCATGTGGCATGATTAATTGCCCGGTTTCATCATTGCGTAGCCGGACGAAAACTTCGTAGCGTTCGTCAGTATCGCCGTGCAGACTGACAATCGGTTGATAATGCAGGACGAACTTGTCTTTTTTAAGTGCGTCAGTAAGCTCGTCCTTGAATTTGGCATCCACTTCCTGACGAGTCAGTTCACCTTTGGCTGGCATATGTAGTGTGATCTGGTTATTGCCGGTTTTGACCGCTTCGTTAATCGCTTTTTCAGCACGTGACAGGATTTCATTGCACTCAGGGGAATCCTGGTCAATTATGGTGATACCGATGCAGCAGGTTGTGCTGATTTTTTGTTTGTCTATTTCAGCCTCGGCATCATTCAGCGCAGTCTGTAATTTTGCCGCGTATTTTTCAGCGGAGCTTCTTTTCTGCTCGTGTGATAGCACCATGAAAGTAGCATGCATGTAGCGAGCAACCACGTCTGTATCGTTAGCGGCTTCTTTCAGTGTGCTGGCCATGACAGTAATAAATTCATCAGCGCCGACAACGCCAACCTGATTTTTGATTTCCTCAAAATTGTCCAGCTGGATCTGGAGAACCGCAGCAGTGTCCTGGCCTTTCTCACATTCGCTAATCGAGTTTTCAATCGCCTCAAGACAATACTGGCGATTGTATAAGCCAGTTAGCTGGTCACGCTGGCTGAGTAGTTTTAGCTGGGCTTCTAACTCTTCGGAGTTTTTGCTTTCCTGACGGATAATAATTTGTACGCAGGGCTCGCCATCTACACTGGCGGGTGAGAGTTCGATCTCACCGCTAAAAATAGTGCCATCGGGTTTGATTAGCTGTAATTCAAGTTTTTCAACTGTGGTTGCGCTTTCCAGGTACTCGCGCAGAAACACCTTGAATTTGTCACGATTACTTTGGGCAACCACGTCGAGTATCGGCAGGCCTTCGAGTTCATCAGCTTCAACGATATCAAATAATTCGAGATATGATTGATTTGAATACACATGCATGCCTTCGTGCACATAGGCAATGGCATCTCGTGAACTGTCCAGTAGAGACGAGCAGCGGCGTTCGGATTCTTCGAAAGCAGAGGTGAGTTGCGAAGTTTTCTGCCAGTTGCGGAATGCTTTGAGCTCGCGCACGATGACCAGGCAAAGATGCCCCATTTTTTTATAAGACGACAGGTCAGCTGCACCATCGCGCATGACTTCCACGATTTCTGATGTGCTGTTTTTATCGACGGCTATTATGGGTAACGGCGCACCGTCCAGCGCCTGTTTTATGCAGTCAGCGGTTTGTTTCAGGCTGATCAGTTCCATACCCATAGTATAAATCACCAGGTCGGGTTTTTTATTTTCGATAACCTTTAACAAATCTTCTTCATCTTCAGCGCGCACGGAACGTGCCACATAGCCCTGGTTTCTCAGGCTGCTGACAATTTTTTCTTCGGTATCGAATGATTCATCGATAATAATCAGGTTGAGTTTTTTATCGTCCACTTCTGTTTACCACACTACTCCACTTTTGTTTTTACTACTGCTGCCAAAAATCCCTGGACAGGATTATTATAATGACGACCATATAGCGTCGAAATCATCGGGATTTTTTTCTGATTGTTTTTTCTTTTCGGCTTTCTGTTGTTTGGCCGCGGTTTCATTATTCGCAAACTGAAACTGGGTGAAAGAGCCTGTATGTTCCCTGGTTTCGGTGAGTTTGATGGTCATGTCCTGTCCGAGCATAGTGACGTTTAAGCGGTCACCGGGTTTAAACGCGTGTGCCGGGGTTAAAACACTGGGGCCTTGCTTAAGCGCGCGTATTCCCGGCAGCATGATGCAGTCAAAGGGTTGTTCGTTTGGCTTATTATAACGTTGTGCTTTCGCGGCAATAGCTTTGGGTGATAAAATTTGTGCACCGATTTCCAGGCCAGTACTGCGTGAAAACTGCATCCAGCGGATGACACCTGCGCGCCATTGAAAACTGCCATCTGTCTCACGTTCACGCAGCGCAATCAGCTCGCCGATTTGCGCGCGCGAGGTGGTGTCAGAGTTCCAGCGTAAGCAATAGCCGCCAGCACTGATGTTGACAATTTCCCAGTGCAGGTCGGCGTCTTCTTTGTTCAGTTTTAATTTGTCTGCTTCGAGTAATTTACGTTCACGATCATAGGTGTCGGTTAATATGCGACCTTTGGCGACATTATCCCAGGCATCATCATCCGGTCGACCAATCTCGTGGTGCGTCATATATCCAGCATTGTCGAGATCAGTGCGCATATCCGACGGGATGGTTTGCAGTGTTAGACTAGATGCGGTTTTGTTGTTGTCAGATTTATTTTTTTCGGCGACAGGTTTTTTGCCTTCATTACGAATTGCCTGTGCCGCATTGTTTAGACCAATGGTAGCTTCAATACGACCGCCTTTGCCCGCACGCGAGAAGCGACGCCTGGGGCAAACGCCCCAGGACATAGAAAGTGCTTTCAGAGTTTCGACAGAGATGTGTTCACCCATGCTAATGCTGCCGGGTTTCTGCTCGCTCTGGCCGATGTCTTTGCGTAGCTGATTAACCAGTCTGGAAGTGTCGAATGTCAGTGCGATTTGTTCGATGTCCATATCTTGCTGGGTGAGGTATGAAGGTGGACGGTTTTCTTCCAGACGAACACAGAAAAAGCGGTTGACCTGACTTTCCTGCTGCACGTTGGACAAATGCGTCAGTGGCTCCCAGTCGACAAGCTTGCGATAAACACGTTCGCAATCGCTCTGGCGCATAGATGTTGGTCGTGCCAGCGCGAACAGCAAGGCCTGTTTATATTCGCTTTCGATACTGGTTCGGCCGGCAGGATGCTCTTCATCCACACAATTCGTGGTGTGGAGCTGGTGTTCGCGGGCATAGGCGTACAGGCTGTGCATGTCGATCCAGGTGTCTGCCGGAGCAGAATCATAGACCAGGCTGGTGCGTAGCAGCAGTTCGTTCATATAACGAATGGCGCGACAAATGGCGAGAGTCTGTTGTTTCTGGTCGACTCGGGTATCGACGCCAGCGGCGACATCCTGCACCAGAATTTTGTAAGCGCAAATCATTTCCTGCAGCAGCGACTGGTTCAGGCTGACAATTTTCTGGCTTTTTTCCTGCAGCGGCAGGGTGCGATTGATGAAATATTTTTTAAGATATTCGAATATGGCCCGTGCCTGGGGGCGCATCAGCTCAACGTTTTCGAGGCGAGTTTTGCCAGGCACGGACTGACGGTTGAGCTTGCGCAATCCGGTAAAAAACTGGCGTGTGAGATCGCCGGTATTGGTCTGCGGCATGTTGCTCAGCCACTTTTTAATATCGCGTGGATGCTGGGGAAAAGCGTCTTTTCCGGGTGGTAACTGATCTGGTATATGTAGCTTCATTTTATCGAGTTATCGCCAATATGCAGCTGGCTGCAATGAGTCCTTATTTGTTATAAAAAACAACGAGATATTTTTTCCTGTTCCGTTATGTCGATATATTACGCAAGTGTAGCTCAGATACCAAATATTGCAGTTTTCGAATTTTCGCCTGCCAGTTCGCGCACCAGTCGTGGCACCAGATAGCCCGGTAGTTTAGCGCGCATCGCCGCAATGATCTGTACCCCATGGCTTTCAGGTACATCAAAGTGCATGGCACCGCGGGTTTTATCCAGCAAATGCAGGTAATAAGGTAACACTCCACAGTCGTGGAGTCTTTGGCTCAGTGTGATCAATGCCTCTGCGGTATCATTGATCTGATGTAATAACACACTCTGGTTGAGTAAGGCCGCGCCGGTACCACGCAATGCTTCGAGCGCATTCTGCTCGGCGCGGCCGAGCTCGTTGCCGTGATTGGTGTGAATCACCATGCTGATACGGAAGCGACTTTGTTCCAGCCAGGACAGCAGACTGGGGTTCACTCTTGAGGCTAAGACCACCGGCAGTCGGCTGTGAATACGCAGATACTTTAGATGTGCTATCTCGGCGAGTTCGCGCTGCATGCGATCGAGCTTGTGATCGTCCAGCACCAGTGGGTCACCACCGCTGAGAATGACTTCCTGGATCTCCTCGTGTGCGCGAATATAGTCCAGCGCCGCCTGCCAGTGCGCGCCGCTGATGCTGGCCTCACTGTAGGGAAAATTGCGCCGGAAGCAATAGCGGCAGTGTACGGCGCAGGCACCGGTGGTGATCAGCAGTACTCGGCCATGATATTTATGCAGCAGTCCGGGGCTGGGCATGTGTTCAAGATCGGCCACCGGGTCGAGCAGACCGCTGCCGGTATTTTCCGCCCGAGTGGGGAGTATCTGGCGTAACAAGGGGTCATGGATGTCACCGAGACGCATATTGGCGACAAAACTCGCTGGCACGCGCAGGCGAAAACCGGGAGTGCTGATGGTTGTCAGCTGCTGTGCATTGAGTTGCTGTGGCTCGAGATTTACCCGCGCCAGCAACTCGTCGACACTGGTGATAGCATTCGCCAGCTCGTATTTCCAGTTTGGCTCATCCTGTCGGGCAGGGTTTTTTATCAGCTTGACCGACATAATCTATGAATCCGGCGGATATTCAGGGTAAGATTGCGCATTTTTCCAGAGCACGCTTTTACGGGCGCACATAGTAACATGGCTACATACAGCACAAACGAATTCAAGAACGGCCTCAAGATTATGCTTGATGGCTATCCCTGCACCATTACCGAAAATATTCTGGTGAAGCCGGGCAAGGGCCAGGCTTTTAACCGGGTGAAGATGCGCAATTTGAAAACCGGGCGCACGCTGGAGAAAACCTTCAAAACCACCGAGAGCGTCGAAGCTGCCGATATTGAAGAGCGCAATGTGGATTTTCTCTACAGTGATGGTGAACACTGGCACTTGATGGAACCCGAAACGTTTGAACAATACGCGGCAGATGCGGTTGCCATGGGCGATGCCGCAAAATGGCTGAAAGGTCAGGAAGCCTGCGTGCTGATGCTGTGGAACGGCCAGCCTTTGTCGGTGTCGACGCCGAATTTTGTCGAGCTGGCAGTGACCGAAACTGACCCCGGCCTGAAAGGTGATACCGCCCAGGGCGGTTCCAAGCTGGCGATTTTAGAAACCGGTGCCGAAATCAAGGTGCCCTTGTTCATTGAAATCGGCGATGTGCTTAAAGTGGATACCCGCACCGGAGAATACGTTTCGCGCGCATGATGCGCAGTCAGCGATTTGTGCTGGAACTCAGACATGTCAGTCACTGACTGGCGACCCGATGCGACGCTCGACATGCTCAGACTTCGGGCTCGGGTGTTGCAGACGACGCGCAGCTTTTTTCTGGCGCGTGGCGTGCTCGAAGTGGAAACCCCGATTCTGTCCCACGCCTGCGCCAGCGATCGTCATATTGAATCTCTGCAATCCCGAGTTGCCGGCGCTGCCGCCTTTCTCAATACCTCTCCCGAATTTACCATGAAGCGACTGCTCGCCGCCTACGCTGAGCCCATGTTTCAAATCTGTAAAGTATTCCGCGAAGATGAACTGGGGCCATGGCATAATCCCGAGTTCAGCATGCTGGAATGGTACCGCCCGGGCCTGGATCTTGGTGCCCTGATGGACGAAGTCCAGCAGTTGATTACCGTGCTGGATACTCGGCACGCGCCGGAGTTCACCCGCCTGACGTATCGTGACGCTTTCGAACGTGCTGTGGGCTTCAATCCGCATCAGGTGACGGCTGCTGAGTGCCGTGCCTGTGCGCAGGCACATGCCATCGACTGTCCGGTCGGGCTGAATGATGATGTCGATGAATGGCTGGACTGGCTGTTGACTCAACTGGTGCTGCCGGCGTTGCCGAAGCATAGCTACACCTTTATATATGAGTATCCAGCCACCCAGTGTGCGCTGGCAAAGATCAGCCGTAATCCTGCGGGCGATGCCGTGGCGCAGCGCTTCGAGCTGGTCTACGGCGAACTCGAACTGGCCAATGGTTATGACGAATTACAGGATGCCGCCGAGCAGGTCGCACGTTTTCAGGCGGATAATGCGGCGCGTCTGGCGCTGGGCCAGGCACCCGCCGTCATCGATCAGCATTTGCTCGCCGCGCTGGCGCATGGGCTGCCAGAAACTTGCGGCGTCGCGCTGGGTCTGGATCGTTTATTAATGGTTCTGTGTGGCGCGCAATGCATCGAAGAAGTGCTCACATTCTCGTGGCAGAAGGCCTGATTCTGCCACAGACCGCGGTGGTGGAATATCACCAGCACCCTGATTGTTGTATAGTGAACCCCGTGTGGCATACTTGGAAACTGGAATTTTTAGCCTACAGACAAGAGATACATCATGATTGGTTCAATACGAAATTTTTTTGCGCTCATCGGGCTGTTGGTGATTGCCGGCCTGGTTTATGCGCTGGTGAAACTGGGTCCCAGCTACCACATTCTCAGTGGTTTTGATGACAAGGCGCTGGCTGTGTATACCGAGATGGCCGAGAAACTGCTCGAAACCGGTAATATGGCAGATGCGACGGTCTGGAAAGTGCCCGTGAAAGCAGGCATGTCGGCTGATGATGTTGAAGAAACCATGAAGTTTGTTGCCAATGAGCACAACATCAAAAATGTTGGCGAACTGCCCTTATACAAAGAAATTCAGGCGATCACCGGACGCGAACAGCGTTATATGAAAATTTTTATGTTCTGCAATGCCATGACGGCGTCGCGTATGACCGCTTATAGCGATGCTTTTTCCGCGTATTTGCCATGTCGTATTAGTATGCTGGAAGACAAGGATGGCAAGCTCTGGCTGTATTCGCTGAATATGGATGCGATGATTTATGGTGGCAAGCCGTTACCGCCCGCACTCAAAGAAGAGGCTGTCGGGGTTAAGTCGATCATACTGGATATTATGAATCGCGGCGCCAACGGCGAGTTTTAGCACGCTCCCAAATATACAGGACAATGGAGTCAGGTCTGTTGTCAGTTGCAGCATCTGTGTCATTCGCTGCCTTTTCCTGGTGATAGAAGCTTATGTTAAACCGTCCCGACAAAGCGATACGCACGCGACTGGCAAAGCTTGAAACGCATCTTGAGAATGAAAATCCTCTGTTGCTGCAGTCGGTTGCACGTTTTAAAAAGCTCGATCGCATTGCCTATCGCATGGGTCTGCTCGACATTACAGAGACTTACACAGCGCGGATTCCGTGGTGGCCGCTGGTGGCTATTCTGGGTACCTTTTCTGCCGGTAAGTCATCGTTCATCAATCAGTTTCTTGACAGCAAATTGCAGCTTACTGGTAATCAGGCGGTGGATGACAAATTTACTGTGCTGTCATATTCCACCGGCGAAGACGGTCGGGTATTACCGGGGATAGCACTGGACTCGGATCCACGCTTTCCGTTCTATCAGATGAGCGATGAAATCAATAAAGTTGCTGAAGGTGAAGGTAAACGCATCGACGCTTACCTGCAGATGAAAACATCGAGTTCGGAAAAGCTCAGTGGTAAAATTTTTATCGACTCGCCCGGATTCGACGCCGACGATCAGCGCAATGCGATTCTACGCCTGACCGATCACATTATTAATTTATCCGACCTGGTGCTGGTGTTCTTCGATGCGCGTCATCCCGAACCTGGTGCCATGCAGGACACGCTGGAACATCTGGTCAGCGAAACTATTCAACGCGGTGACTCGGAAAAATTTCTCTACATCCTGAATCAAATTGATACCGCTGCACAGGAAGATAATCCTGAGGCGGTTGTGGCTGCCTGGCAGCGCGCACTTGCTGCCAAAGGCTTAACTGCGGGACGGTTTTATACCATTTATAACGAGAATCTCGCGGTTGAGATCAAAGATGAAGCCGTGCGCCAACGTTTTGAAAGTAAACGCGACACTGATCTGGCTGCAATTCATGAACGGATTCATCAGGTAGAAATTGAACGTGCCTATCGCATCATTGGTGTCCTGCAAAATCTGGCGGATGACATCGAGCGTGAAGCAGTGCCGATGATTACCGCAGCGATGCGACGTTGGCGCCGTCTGGTGCTGATCAGTGATGCGGTGATTTATGGTTCTACAGTGGCGTTGTTGCTGGTGTTGAGTTACTGGATCAGTCCCTGGGGATTATTTAAGTATGATTTTGTTGATGCACCGATGTGGTCGGCGATCAAACTCGGTCTGGTGCTCAGTTTTGTGCTCGGAGTACACGATGGTATGCGCAGAGTGTTTGCGCGTCGTGTCGCCAAAAGTTTGCCTGAGCAGCATTTAACTGGAAATATTCGTCGCGCGTTTCTGCGTAATGCACGGTTTTTTCGCAGTATATTTCAACCAGCCCCGGTGGCATGGTCGTGGCGTACTAAACGTATTTTGCAAAGCGTGATCGCGGATGCCAGTGGTTTTATTCAGACCATGAATGACCGTTTCACCAGTCCTTCTGGTAAATCGACACCGAACCTGGCTGCAGTCACAGCCTTCAGTCAACCGAATATTGATTCAGAGTCGCTGGTTGATGATGCGGTGGTCGAAAAATAACGCGCTGTTTTATGGTTAGGCGCTGGCTGCGCCAAATGGTATGGCCAGACGCTGGCCGAGTTTAACCTCAAGTCCTGCGCTAATGCTGTTATCCCAGCTCATGGTTGCACTGCTCAGCACGATGACAGTCGAGCCCAGATTAAAGCGCCCCATTTCTTCACCGCGCAGCAGGCGAACATCCTGACCGACATAATCATAGTGACTAACGCTGCCGGTGTCCTTGATATGACCGTGCCAGACGGTCTCCATCGCAGACACATTGATCGCGCCGACAAGTATCATCGCCATCGGTCCATGTTCGGTATTGAAATGACAGGCTACGCGTTCGTTGCGCGCGAATAATCGCGGAATGGTATTGACGGTGTGGGTGGCAACGCTGAATAAGCGCCCGGGTATATAAGTCATGTGTTCGAGTTCAGCGTTCACCGGTATATGGATGCGGTGGTAATCGCGCGGTGATAAATACAGGGTTGCAAATTGACCGTTGTGAAAATGTTGTGCCCGCGCGTCATCGCCGCCGAGTAATTCCAGCAGACTGTAGTCGCAGCCTTTGGCCTGAAAAATCCTGCCGTCTTCGATGGCGCCGGCCTGGCTCACCGAGCCATCCACCGGACAAATCCAGCTGTCGCTTGCGCTATCCAGTGGCCGTGCTTCGGGTTTTAGCGCGCGGGTAAAAAATGCATTTAAACTTTCATAGGCGTACTTGTCTTCGATCACGGCTTCCTGCATGTTCACCGGATTGAGGTAGGCGTAGATGCGAATCGCGAAATTTTTCACCGGTACATAACGCACGCGCGCAAGTTTGTACATACACCAGGAAATGGCGTGCTGTGGCAGAATATAAAACGGCCAGGCGAGCAATCGCTCGCGTAGTGTGGCGGGCATGGCCATGATTAGTGGTGTCCGGTTCGGTTAGGGTTGCTGAGTTTTTGTACTGCGACATCAAAGGCGGCACTATCGCCTTTGATGAAGTTAAAATTCAGGCGGATAGTATCACCGGTGGTGAAGCGTTTTTTGGGGTTAAACATCATTAAGTGGTAGCCGCCGGGTTCGAGCGTGAAGTGGCCATGGCCAGCGATATGAATGCTCGTCTGGCGTGTCATGCGGGCGACACCATGGTCCTCGATGCTGCGGTGGATTTCGATGCTGGAAAAAGCATCAGAGCTTATTTTGTTGATTTCAACTGGCTCTGCGTCGAGGTTTTCGATATCCATGTAGGCTGCCATCACCTTGCTCGTGGGGGGGGCTTCGGCGATCCAGGGCGCGACCAGCTGGATGGGTTTTCCGGCAAAACTGCTGGTGGCGGCGGTGAGCAGCAGCAGGGCAAACAGGCGAAGATGTGGGGCGATCAAGGCTTTCATGTGAGGCGAAATTATAGTGGCTGCGCCCGGCAGATGAAAGCGATTTTGACTGCGCGGCGCGGCGATGTTCGCTAGAATGTCATCAGGCCGTGCTCGGCGAACAGTAGGTGCGAATTGTGAAAAATCCTGGCGAACAACTCAATACCATCCGCGACTTCGTGCGTTGGGGTGCCAGCCAGTTCAATGCGGCCGAGCTGAGTTTTTATCAGGGCATGCCGGGCGCGCTCGACGAGGCGGTGTATCTCTGCCTGGCCGCGCTGCACTTGCCGCCGGACTTTCCCGCGGCTTATTTCGACTGTGCTCTGACCGAGGATGAAAAGTATCGTGTCTACGAGTTTTATCGCCAGCGCGTGGAAGCCCGTAAACCCGCCGCCTATATCACCGGCGAAGCCTGGTTCGCCGGGCTGAATTTTAAGGTCGACGAGCGCGTATTGATTCCGCGCTCACCCATCGCCGAATTGATCGAAGCGCGGTTCGCGCCCTGGGTGGATGATGACAATGTCTGTGAAATTCTCGATCTTTGCACCGGCAGCGGCTGCATCGCCATCGCCTGCGCCGATGCCTTTCCCGACGCGCGTGTGATCGGCAGTGATATCTCCAGCGATGCGCTCGCGGTGGCGGAGAGCAATCGCCGTCTGCACGGTATGGAAGACCGTCTCGAACTGGTGCAGTCCGACCTGTTCGTCGATGTTCCGGAGCGCGATTACGACATCATCGTCAGTAATCCACCCTATGTCGCCAGCGCCGAAGTCGCCGTACTGCCGAATGAGTTTGATTATGAACCCGGTGCAATCGCACTCGATGCTGGTGAAGACGGCCTTGATCTGGTGATTCCCATGCTGCAAAGTGCGCGCGAATTTTTAACCGATGAAGGTATTCTGGTGGTCGAAGTCGGCTACACCCGGCCTGCGCTGGAAGCCTGTTTCCCCAATGTGCCGTTTACCTGGCTGGATTTTGCACGCGGTGGCGAGGGTGTGTTCCTGCTCACCGCCGAGCAACTGGAAATGTGTCAGGCCGATTTTGACGCGGCCTAGATCTGGTCGTGGGCAGGCGAGCTGCGCAAATGGTAATATCAGTTTCACTGCATCAATAACAAGAACCGCTTATGTCGGGTAATACCATAGGAAAACTGTTTAGCGTGACCACCGCCGGTGAGTCGCACGGTGCCGCACTGGTTGGCATTGTCGACGGCTGCCCGCCGGGCATGGAGCTGTGCGAAGCCGATCTGCAGGTCGATCTGGATCGTCGCAAACCGGGGACTTCGCGCCATACCACGCAGCGGCGTGAGTCTGACGAGGTGAAAATTCTCTCGGGTGTGTTCGAAGGCAAAACCACCGGCACCAGCATTGGTCTGTTAATCCAGAACACCGACCAGCGCTCGAAAGACTACGGCAATATCATGGATCGCTTTCGCCCCGGTCACGCCGATTACACTTATCAGCAAAAATACGGCTTTCGTGATTACCGCGGCGGCGGGCGTTCTTCGGCGCGCGAAACTGCAATGCGGGTGGCTGCTGGCGGTATCGCTAAAAAATATCTCAAAGACCGTTACGGGATAAATATTTTTGGTTATATGTCACAACTGGGCCCGATCGAGATGCCACTGCTGGATCGAGGCATGGTCAACGACAATGCATTTTTCTGTGGCGATAGCAGCAAGTTCAAACAGCTCGAAAGCTACATGGACGCGCTGCGCAAGGAAGGTAATTCAGTCGGGGGCCAGATTTCGGTGATCGCCGAAAACGTGCCGCCCGGTCTGGGTGAGCCAGTGTTCGATCGCCTCGATGCCGAGATTGCGTATGCCATGATGTGCATTAATGCCGCCAAAGG
This sequence comes from Gammaproteobacteria bacterium, assembly GCA_030148865.1. Lineage (GTDB taxonomy): Bacteria > Pseudomonadota > Gammaproteobacteria > SZUA-229 > SZUA-229 > JASBSR01. The sequence goes on along the minus strand of JASBSR010000006.1, from coordinate 92,698 downwards.
TGTTGAGATTGGCGACGGTTTTAACTGTGTCGCCGCCAAAGGCACCGAGTTTCGTGATGAGATGACACCGAAAGGTTTCAAAACCAATCATGCCGGTGGTGTGTTGGGTGGCATCAGTTCCGGTCAGGACATCGTGGTGCACACGGCGTTCAAGCCAACCTCGAGTATACGTCTCGAAGGCGACACCGTGGATGTCAAAGGCGAGGCCGCTGGTGTTGTCACCCACGGTCGCCATGATCCCTGTGTCGCAATCCGTGCCACTCCCATCTGCGAAGCCATGCTCGCGATTGTGTTAATGGATCACATGCTGCGCCACCGTGGCCAGAACATGGATGTGCATTCACCGACACCGGTGATCCCGTCTTCCGTTTGATGTGTAGTGATTGTTTGTTGACGCAGAGTACTTTGTCAATAATCTGTGTAACAGTTTATCCGCAAATGAACGCAAATACACGCGAATGATAATTTTGGACTGCACTCGAATGAGCTGTAGTATTGTGTGTCACGAGATATAGTGGTTTATTTTAAAGGTTTATTAGCGTGTATTTGCGTTCATTTGCGGATGAAATTTTTAATAAAACATATTGCCTTAGTATTCTCCTTGCCTTTGCGGCAAATCTTATTATGAGTTATTGCGGTGAACACTAAAGTTGTTCCGTACTGGAAACTCAGTGGATTTTATTTCGTTTATTTTGCTTCGCTCGGCGTGCTGATTCCGTACTGGAGCCTGTACCTGAAAAATCTTGGCTACAGTTCGCTGGTGATCGGTACGCTGGTGGCTATTCTGCCGGCGACTAAATTAATCGCGCCTTATATCTGGGGCTGGCTTGCAGATCACACCCGACGTTCAATGCTGATTATTCGCATTGCCAGTGTACTGGCGCTGCTGAGTTTTGCCCTGGTGTTAATCAATACTGAACTCTGGTGGCTCGCGATGGCAATGTTGTTGTTCAGTTTTTTCTGGAACGCAACCCTGCCACAGTTCGAAGCCATGACGCTGAATCACCTCGGTGATGATGTACATCGCTACAGCAATATTCGACTCTGGGGTTCGCTGGGGTTTATCGTCAGCGTGGTCATACTGGGGGAAGCGCTGCAGTCGTGGTCAACCGATGTGATTCCGTGGATGATATTACTGCTGTTCGCGGCAATTGCAGTGTTCAGTTTTATCGTGCCGGAAAAACTCAATGCTCCGCATAGCGATCAGACATCGATCTGGCGTGTGATTAAACAATCGCAGGTGATGGCGTTTTTTGTCGTGTGTTTTCTCATGCTTTGCAGTCATGGCCCGTATTACACGTTTTATACCATCTATCTCGAAACCCATGGCTATAGCTCCAGCATGATCGGTATGTTGTGGGCGGTGGGTGTGCTGGCCGAAGTGGTGGTGTTTTTGCTGATGCATCGCTGGTTGCCGAATTACGGTGCCCGCAAGCTGTTGCTGGTGACGCTGCTGTTAACTTCGCTGCGCTGGTGGTTGATTGGTTTTTATGCGGACAATCTCACGCTATTGTTCGTCGCCCAGCTGGGGCATGCGTTTTCGTTCGGCGTTTTTCATTCTGTTGGGATTGCGCTGGTGCATCGCTATTTTACCGGCAGTCATCAGGGCCGAGGTCAGGCGCTGTATTCCAGTGTGTCCTATGGCGCGGGGGTCGCAGTCGGCAGTCTGATCAGTGGTGTGCTCTGGGATCAGGTGGGTGCTGCGGTATTGTTTAGTTTCGCTGCCGCCTGTACCTTGCTGGCGGCATTGATTACCTGGCGGTTTATTCGCAGTACTCGAGATTTTGAGGCAGTCGCTTAAGCCTCTTTGCCCTGCAATAGATCCAGCATGCTGCTGGCGGCATTCGACAGTGTGCGTTTCTCGTGTAAGACAACACCAAGATGGCGCGCGATTTGCAGCTTGCTGATTTTCACTACCCGCAGACTTTTATCAATCATCGAATCGGGCAACATACTCCAGCCCAGTCCCGTCTGCACCATCGCCTTGATGGTTTCCAGATAATGGGTTTCCAGTAATATTTTTTCCGGGCGGGCATCGGCGAGCGCGGCATCGACCAGATTGCGGGTGTGCGTGCCTGGGGTTTGTAAAATCGCAGCATGCTGCAGCAATTGCTGACGGCTGACTCGCGCCGGTTTCGCCAGCGGGTGCTGACGAGCGACTACACAATGCATCGGGTCGGACCACACGGGAATGTGTTTCAGCTGCGGCTGAGCTGTGTTCGGCAGGGTGACAATGGCAAGCTCGATTTCGCCGTGCAGAATGCGGGGGAATGCCTGTTCGGAATCCATAAACTGAATATCGAGTTCGACCTCGGGATAGTGACGGCTGTACTTGCGTAACACTGCTGGCAGGCGGTGCAGACCGATGTGATGCGAGGTTGCCATACTCAGCATGCCGTGGGTGGAGTCGCGCAAATTGCCAAGAATGCGCTGGCTCTCGGCGAGCTCGGCGAGGATGCGATGGCTGCCGGGGATCAGTACGCGCCCGGCTTCGGTGAGCTGCACCTGTTTACCGATGCGGTCGAACAGGCTGACGCCGAGCTGGGCCTCGAGACTGGCAATGCGTTTGCTCACCGCCGGCTGGGTAATGAACAGGGCCTCGGCGGCGCGCGAAAATGAGCCGCGTTCACTGACCGCGATAAAGGCTTTTAAGCTGGCGATGTCCATGTTCGCAGTATATACAATACATAACTAAATGGAATTAATATTATAAAAATAATGAATTTGTGTAATAGATTATTTCGCCCTATGCTGACTCAGATGAGGAGACCGATATGACCGCAAGAACCCTGTACGACAAACTCTGGGACGATCATGTAGTGCGCAGCGAAGCCGATGGCACGGCTTTGCTCTATATCGATCGCCATCTGGTGCACGAAGTGACCTCGCCGCAGGCCTTCGAAGGCCTGCGCATGGCGGGCCGCAAACCCTGGCGCGTGAGCTCGATACTGGCGGTGCCGGATCACAATGTGCCGACCACGGCGCGCGCTGCCGGGGTCACCGATCCGGTATCGAAAATTCAGGTGGAAACCCTGGACAGTAATTGCCTCGAATTCGGTCTCACCGAATTTAATATGGCCGATGTTCGCCAGGGTATTGTTCATGTCATCGGCCCGGAGCAGGGTGCCACGCTACCGGGGATGACCGTGGTCTGCGGTGATTCGCACACCTCGACCCACGGTGCTTTCGGCGCGCTCGCTTTTGGCATTGGCACCTCGGAAGTCGAACACGTGCTGGCGACGCAGTGTTTGTTGCAGAAAAAGAGTATGAACATGCTGGTCAGTGTCGATGGCGATGTGCACCCGGGGATTACCGCCAAAGATATTGTGCTCGCAATCATCGGCAACATTGGCACTGCCGGCGGCACCGGCTGTGCCATCGAATTCGGCGGCGACGCGATTCGCGCGCTGAGCATGGAAGGTCGTATGACGGTGTGCAATATGGCGATCGAAGCCGGCGCCCGTGCTGGCATGATCGCGGTCGATCAAACCACGATTGATTATGTCGAAGGCCGGCCATATTCGCCCAAAGGCGATGTCTGGAAACAGGCGGTGACATACTGGCGCACCCTGGTCAGTGATGCTGATGCCCAGTTCGATAAAGTGGTGCGCATCGACGCGGCCAGCATTAAGCCGCAGGTCACCTGGGGCACTTCGCCGGAGATGGTAGCGGCGATTGATGGCACTGTGCCCAACCCGGACGAGATGGCAGATGCAGTGAAAGCCGACGGCATGCGCAAGGCGCTGAGCTACATGGGGCTGGATGCAGGCACTCCGATCAATCAGATAAATGTTGATAAAGTGTTTATCGGTTCCTGCACCAATTCGCGGATCGAAGATTTACGCGCGGCGGCAACAGTGGCTGCCGGACAAAAAGTTGCGAACAATGTGGCACTGGCGATGGTGGTGCCGGGTTCGGGTCTGGTGAAGCAGCAGGCGGAAGCCGAAGGTCTGGATAAGATTTTTATTGATGCTGGTTTTGAATGGCGCGAACCGGGCTGTTCGATGTGTCTGGCGATGAACGCCGACCGTCTGGAACCGGGCGAGCGTTGTGCATCAACATCGAATCGAAACTTCGAAGGTCGTCAGGGGCAGGGTGGTCGCACCCATCTGGTGAGTCCGGCGATGGCAGCAGCAGCAGCGGTGCACGGACATTTTGTGGATGTAACAGGGCAAGAATGACAACAAGATAATTGACCGCAAAGAACGCAAAATGGGTTTATGATTTTGTATTATTTATATGTCGGTACCCAGATCTGTATGTGTGATCATTTTTATAGACATAACAACACCCAGACCGTTTTACTTCGTGCCCTTTGCGCTCAACAGAATTTTTAATTAGCCCGACAAATAGACAGGTAAGTACATGCAGGCATTTACACAGCACACGGGAATTGTCGCACCACTGGATCGACCCAATGTCGACACCGATGCAATTATTCCCAAGCAGTTTTTGAAATCGATCAAGCGCAGCGGCTTTGGCCCGAATGCTTTTGATGACTGGCGTTATCTTGATGCGGGTGGTCCTGGCATCGATAATGCAAAACGTCGGCCCAATCTTGAGTTTGTGTTGAATCGTGAACCCTACGATAAAGCTACAATTTTGCTGGCGCGAGAAAACTTTGGTTGTGGTTCGTCGCGTGAACACGCAGTCTGGGCCTTAACTGACTTCGGCTTTCGTGCCGTGATTGCGCCCAGTTTTGCCGATATTTTTTTTAACAACAGTTTTAAAAACGGATTGTTACCGGTGGCGTTGACGGCGGATGAAGTCGATCAACTGTTCGCGGCGGTGAGCGAAAACAGGGGCCTGCAGATGGCTATTGATCTCGAAACTCAGACTGTGACGGCGGGTGATATTAGCTGTCAGTTTGAAATTGACGAGTTCCGCAGGCATTGTCTGCTCAATGGTCTGGATGACATTGCTTTGACTCTGCAACATGCGGACGAAATCAGGGGCTACGAAAAACGGCGTCAGCAGCAAACGCCGTGGTTCTTTTAGCCTTGGACTCGGTTACGCCGGGGCTGAAACCGATGTTTTGGCTATAAATAGCGTATAATTCCCGCCTCCTGATTTTCCCTGAAATGCCTCGATGTGTGCTGGTGCGCGGTCGCGGCATACTGAATGACTGGATAAACGACGAAACACGATGACAAAAAAAATTGCAATTTTGCCCGGTGACGGCATTGGTATCGAAATTATTGCCGAAGCCGTTAAGTTACTCGAACATCTCAAGTCAAACGGACTTGAAATCGAACTCAGCGAAGCTCCGGTCGGCGGTGCAGGCTATGATGCTGCCGGCAAACCTTTGCCCGATGAAACTCTGGCGCTGGTCAAAAACTCAGATGCAATATTGCTCGGCGCTGTCGGTGGCCCTCAGTACGAAAAACTGCCACGCGAATTACGCCCCGAGCGCGGTCTACTCGGGCTGCGTTCTGAGCTGGAGCTGTTCGCTAATCTGCGCCCGGCGATTTTGTATCCGCAGCTGGCAGCGGCCTCATCATTAAAAGCCGAGGTGGTCGCCGGTCTCGATATCATGATTGTGCGCGAACTCACCGGCGGGATTTATTTTGGCGAACCGCGTGGCATCCGCACTCTGGAAAACGGTGAGCGCGAAGGTTTCAATACGTTGGTATATCGTGAGTCTGAAGTCGATCGTATTTCGCGAGTGGCGTTTGATATTGCGATGAAGCGCGGCAAACGTCTGTGTTCCGTGGATAAGGCCAACGTGCTAGAAGTGTCAGAGTTATGGCGCGAGCGCGTAGAGTTTGTGGGCAAAGATTATCCCGAAGTTGAGCTCAGCCACATGTATGTCGATAACGCCGCCATGCAGCTGGTGAAATGGCCGAAACAGTTCGATGTCATGGTGACTAAAAACATGTTCGGCGATATTTTATCGGATGCCGCTGCTATGCTCACCGGTTCGATCGGTATGTTGCCGTCGGCGTCTCTGGATGCCAATAGCAAGGGCATGTACGAACCGATTCATGGCTCAGCACCGGATATTGCTGGCAAAGGCATCGCGAATCCACTGGCGACCTTACTATCAGTGGCGATGCTGCTGCGTTACAGTCTGGATCATGCCGCTGAAGCCGATGCTATCGACGCTGCAGTTGGCCGCGTGCTGGACAAAGGTTTGCGCACAGCCGATATTATGGCAGCTGGTTGCAAACAGGTCGGTACGGTTGCGATGGGCGAGGCAGTACTAACCGAACTTTAGTAAATATAGCCACGAAGAACGCAAAACTCGCAAACAAAATATTCAGTTTTTTATATTGGCATCTTTTGCGACATTCGCGGCTAGTGATTTTAAATTTATTAGTGGAATAAACCTTTATGAGTAAGACATACGACGTTGCGGTTCTCGGGGCTACTGGCGCAGTGGGTGAAACCATGCTGTCGATTCTGGCCGAGCGTAAGTTTCCAGTGGGTAAAATCTACGCGCTGGCGAGCAGTCGTTCGGCGGGCACCAAAGTGGAATTTGGCAAGAAGAGGCTCACTGTTGAAGATGCAGATGAGTTTGATTTTTCCCAAGTACAGATTGGATTGTTTTCGGCCGGTGCCAGTATTTCGGCAGTGATAGCGCCGAAAGCGGCTGCTGCCGGCTGTGTCGTGGTCGATAACACCTCGCAGTTTCGTTATGACAAAGATATTCCGCTGGTGGTGCCGGAAGTGAATCCACACGCGATCGCCAATTATACAACGCGCGGCATTATCGCCAACCCAAATTGTTCGACGATCCAGATGCTGGTGGCGTTAAAACCGATCCACGATGCTGTCGGTATCGAGCGTATTAATGTCGCGACCTACCAGGCAGTCTCTGGCACCGGCAAGGAAGCGATCTCCGAGCTCGCCACCCAGACGGCCAATCTGCTCAACGCCAAACCGATTACCCCCGAAGTGTATCCGAAGCAGATTGCGTTTAACGCGCTGCCCCAGATCGATGTCTTTATGGAGAATGGTTACACCAAGGAAGAAATGAAAATGGTTTGGGAAACACGCAAAATTTTTGAAGACGAGAGTATACAGGTGAACCCGACTGCGGTGCGGGTGCCGGTGTTTTATGGCCATTCCGAAGCAGTGCACATCGAGACTCGTGACAAAATCAGCGCCGAGCAGGCGCGCGCGCTGCTGGCAAAAGCCCCCGGTGTTAAAGTCATTGATGATCACAAAGATGGTGGCTATGCCACAGCGGTCAGCGAAGGTGCCAACCACGACCCGGTCTATGTCAGCCGGATTCGCGAGGATATCTCGCATCCGCGCGGCCTGAACCTGTGGGTGGTCTCGGATAATGTCCGCAAAGGGGCTGCATTAAATAGCGTACAAATTGCTGAGATTTTGATAAAACAGTATTTATAACCTATATTTAGACAAAGCTTCTTCAAGTAGCTTGTGAAGATAACAATAAGAGTGTCTGAATGATATGGCAACAGGGCTGCAAGTGCTTATAAATACAAGTATTAAAAGGGGATTTCCGTGCGTACATTGATAATTGCCCTGGCGTTGGCGGCGACTTTGTTGCCGCTGGACGCCTACACTCTCGGGCTGGGTGACATAGAAGTCAAATCAGCGCTGAATCAGGACCTGGATGCCGAAATCAAACTACTGTCTACTGCGCCGGAAGACGCTGAAAGCCTGATCGTAAAACTCGCTTCACGCGAAGAATTCAGCCGCGCCGGGCTAGATCGTCCGTTTTTATTACAGAGTCTCAAATTCGGCCATGTACTCAAAAATGACGTACCCTATCTGACCATTACCACCAGCAAGCCAATCCGCGAACCCTTCCTGAATTTCCTGATTGAAGTCGACTGGCCCAAAGGCCACCTTTTGCGCGAATACACCATTTTGCTGGATCCACCGGTATATATTAATGAACAAAGCGCCGCCCGTCCTGCTGCTTCAGGCTCGCGCCCGGCAACCGAAACCGCACCAGTAAATTCGAATACCAGCAGTTCACGCCCCCCAGCGCCCCCCGGCATAGCGATGTCGACCAGCAGCAACACACCGAGCAGCACAGCTCCTGCGACAACGCGTGCTGCGAGTACGACAACACCGATGGCAGCGCCGAGCAATAGTGCGCCCCAGCAACCGGGTCAATACCGAATCAAACAGGGTGATACCGCCTGGAGTCTCGCAAACTCGCTACGACCTGATCAATCTGTCTCTATCGAACAAATGATGCTGGCACTGTTGCGGACGAATCCGGAGTCTTTCATTGACGGTAATGTCAATGGCCTCAAGCGTGGCTACATATTAAGGGTGCCGGAGCGCGACCAGATTGCCCGTGTTGCTCAAAACGATGCTGTTGCCATGGTGCGCCAGCAAAATGCCTTGTGGCGTGAATACCAGCAGGTCACAGGCAGCGGTAAGCCCGCGAGCGCCACCCCGAATACCAAGCCTGGCAAAACCGCTACGGCTGATAGCGCCAGCAGCGCTGCACGTTTGTCGATCGTGAGTGCGGGCAAAGGTGCCGGCACGGGGTCTGCTGAAAACCTCGATAGCATGTCGGCTGACGCACTACGCGCACAACTGGCGCTGGTCGAAGAGCGTCTGGAATCGGAGCGCCTGGAAAAAGAATCTTTGCAGAGTGAGGTTAGTACCCTGGAGCAGCAGGTGAGCAAGATGAAACGCCTGCTCAGCATCGAAGACCAGACCCTGGCAGGCATGTCAGACAATGCCACAACTGATCCTGATGCGACCACTGGCTCTGCTGAAACGCAGACACCATCCGAGGCAGAGGCGGAAATCGCGCCAGAGAGTGAGATCAATGCAACTGCTGAGCAGCAAACGATGCCTGCCGAAGAGGCCCAGCCGGGAGCGAGTGCTGAGCAAAATGTTTTTGTCGATGAACACAATGCAGTGAACCAGCCCCAGCAAATGCCGGCTACTGAAGCGATGGCTGAAACACCTGCTGAGCCCCAGCCCGGGATCGACGATAGTATGCGCGAGCAGCCAAATCAGCCGCAGGGCCTGGTAGCTAAAATACTCAACAGTCCGCTGGTGCTGGCAGTTGCTGGCGGTGCGCTGTTACTGGTGATGGCGCTGGTCTACCTGATTGTGAAACGTCGCCGCACCAGCCAGTCCGGTGCAACAGACGCAGCAGGTTCCGGTTTTACTGATGAAGAACTCGCCAGTGTTGCTGACATGCTCGACGATAACGCGGTCAATCAGGATGTCGGCGACGATGATGCCGAGGCATCAATGGCTGAAGCCGAGGCAGAAGAATTTGACTCTGATACCACCATGATTTTGCCGTCGTCAGAAGATACCGTGGTGACTCAGGCAGCAGAGCCCGAAGAAGAAGCCCGTGATGACATCGTGGCTGAGGCAGATGTGTATCTGGCCTACGGGATTTATCAGCAGGCCGAAGAATTATTGCAGGGCGCGATTAAGGAAAACCCCGAGAATGACGCCTACCGCATGAAACTGGCGGAGACTTATTTTGCGGGCAAGAACACCTCTGGTTTCACCGAACTTGCTGGTGAAATGCATACGCGTACCAAAGGTACCGGCACGCGCTGGCAAAAACTGGTGGTTATGGGCAAGGAACTGATACCCGATCATGAGCTGTTCAAGGGTGAGAGTGCGGTCGCGGATATGGCGCTGGATGATCTGGTGCCCTCTGCTGAACCGACCATGGATATTGACCTGGGTGATGAAGATGCCAGTGCTGATCTGGATTTTAGTTTCGATGATGACAATGTGCTTGATTTGTCGGATACCTCCTCAGACGATACCGCGCTGCTGGATCTTGAAACTGACAGCGAAGTTAGCTCGGAAAACGAACTCGAATTCGATCTTAGCGAAACTGATGCCGCGGTGCCGGCTACTGAGGACGATGACGAGTTTTCACTGGATATCGAAGCCTCCGAGCTGGACATTACCAGCGATGCTACAGCGCCTGAGGACAGCGGTACTGGCGACAGTGATCTGGACTTCGATCTGGATTTAAGCGCAGAAGCTGAGGCCGAGACTGAAGGCAGTGATAACGTGAGTGATGATGCGAGCGAAGATGAAGATGATGATATGGAATTCGATATCGATGTCAGTGCTGAACTCGATGGTGACGATCTTGAAGCGACTGCTGGTGCTGTTTCTGTGGTTGGCGATGATGACGATGCTGAAATCGATCTTTCTGATATCAGCGATGTCGATGAAATCAGCACCAAGCTGGATCTGGCACGCGCTTATCTCGACATGGGTGACCACGAAGGTACGCGTAGCATACTCGAAGAAGTGGTCGCTGAAGGCAATGCTGAACAAAAGGCCGAAGCCGAAGCTATACTCGCAGACATCGATAGCTAGGCTGTAGTAGTTCACACCTGATCCGAGATCATGATATACACCGACATTATAACGGTTATAAAAACCCTGCTGCAGGTTGCCGGGCCTTTTGTGTGAGGCAGGATGACACCGCCCCAGCCTGTCGTGGTGATGAACGCTTTTGGTGAAGACACATCCAGGGTCACCGCGGTATACCATCCTTCGCTCGCTGTGGTTTACGGCATTTTTTACTGGTTGATCCCCAGTATCAGCCGGTAACAGAACCCGATATCCGATCTGTACGGTCAGATGGTGACTACTACAGCTAAGCGGTTTCATATAGATAAAAAACGGCATCAGCATCGCTGGTGCCGTTTTTATTTGTGGGTCAGACTATGGGTTGCTTATCCTGAGCGATAGCGAAGGATCTTGTACCACCGAGGCATGAGATCATTCGCTGTTACTCAGGATGACAGTGCTGTTTGTGCTGGCTTATTTCATAAACGACCACAGATTAAGAATCACATGACACAACGCATTGCACTCGGAGTTGAATACGACGGCAGCCGTTTTAATGGCTGGCAAATGCAGGCGCATGGTACCCGCACCGTGCAGGCAGTCATCGAACCGGTGTTGTCGCAAATCGCCGACCACGCGGTGCAGGTGATCTGCGCCGGGCGCACAGATACTGGTGTGCATGCCACAGGCCAGGTGGTGCATTTCGATCTCAATACCCAGCGCAAACTCAAAGCCTGGGTGATGGGCGCGAATGCGCTTTTGCCCGGGGATGTGTGTGTGCACTGGGCACGTGCAGTCGATGCTGAATTCAGCGCGCGCTTTAGCGCGACCCGGCGCAGTTATCGCTATGTGATTTTAAATCGCCCGTCGCGTGCCGCCTTGCTGGCAAAACGCGTGAGCTGGATTTATGACCGTCTCGATCTCGATGCCATGCAGACATCAGCACAGGCATTGCTTGGCGAGAATGATTTTTCTGCGTTTCGTTCGGCAGCCTGTCAGGCACCACACGCGCATCGTTTTATGCATGCGATCAAACTCAGCCGTGAAGCAGATTATATTTATATCGATATCCGCGCCAATGCATTTTTACATCATATGGTGCGCAATATTGTCGGCAGCCTGCTGATGGTAGGTCGGGGCGAACAGCCAGTCGGCTGGCTGGCCGAGCTGCTGGCAAACAAGGATCGCACCCGGGCGGGTCCGACGGCGGCGGCCGATGGCCTGTATCTGGTGAAGGTCGAATATCCTGAACACTATGGTCTGCCCGAAAGTGGCTATTACCCGAAGTTCAGTTAGGCGTGCCAGATAAGCATGGGCAGGCGCTGCACAGCTCATATATACTGCGTGCTCAGGATTTTTTAAGCTTTACACAAACAATGGTATTAAAACCACAGCGTTCATAACGAAGACATGTCACATACCCGTGTTAAAATTTGCGGTATTACCCGCATCCAGGATGCACTCTGCGCTGCTGAGCACGGTGGCGATGCGATTGGGCTGGTGTTTTATGATCGCAGTCCGCGTCATATCGAGATTGCGCAGGCTGAGAAAATTTGTGCCCGGCTACCGGCATTTGTCACCACGGTGGCGCTATTTAAAGATGCTGAGGTCAACACGATTGAGGCGGTGTGCAATACCATGCCGATTGATCTATTGCAGTTTCACGGCAGCGAGTCCGCCGAGTTCTGTGCGCAGTTTTCGCGGCCCTATATCAAGGCGCTGGGCGTGCAACACAGTCTGGACGCACTGAACCAGCAGGCAAAGGTGTACGAACAGGCGCGCGGTTTGTTGCTCGACAGCCACGCCCCGGGCGAAGACGGTGGCAGCGGCAGGACTTTCGACTGGAACTCGATCCCGACCTTGCCAAAACCGCTGATTCTGGCCGGTGGTCTGAGCGCTGAGAACGTCGCCGCTGCGATCCGCACGACAAAACCCTACGCGGTGGATGTCAGCAGTGGCGTCGAAAACAAACCCGGAATTAAAGACGCGGCCAAAATAACCGCTTTCATGCAGGCAGTGAGATCAGTTAATGAGTGAAAAAATCGATTACGCCGCCCTGCCCGATGCTGCCGGTCACTTCGGCATCTACGGTGGACGCTTTGTCTCCGAGACCCTGATGCAGGCGCTCGATGAGCTGCGCGATGCCTATGCCAAATTTAAACACGATGCTAAGTTTCAGGCCGAGTTTGATCGCGATCTGGCGCAGTATGTGGGTCGTCCCAGCCCGCTGTATCACGCCGAACGGCTGTCGCGTGAAGTCGGCGGCGCGCAGATTTTTCTCAAGCGCGAGGATTTAAATCACACCGGCGCGCACAAAATTAATAACACCATCGGTCAGGCGCTGCTGGCGCGGGCCATGGGCAAGCGCCGCATTATCGCGGAAACCGGCGCCGGTCAGCACGGCGTCGCTTCGGCCACGGTGGCCGCGCGCTTCGGCATGGAATGTGTGGTCTATATGGGCGCCGAAGACATCCAGCGCCAGGCGCCGAATGTCTATCGCATGAAACTGCTGGGGGCCAGGGTCGTGCCGGTGACTTCGGGCTCGAAAACCCTGAAAGACGCACTCAACGAAGCTATGCGTGACTGGGTGACCAATGTCGACAGCACGTTTTATATCATCGGCACGGTCGCCGGGCCACATCCCTATCCGGCGATGGTGCGCGATTTTCAGGCGGTGATCGGCCGCGAAGCCCGGCGTCAGTGTCAGGAACAAACCGGTGCGTTGCCCGATGCCCTGGTCGCCTGTGTCGGCGGCGGCTCGAACGCCATCGGCCTGTTCCATCCTTTCCTCGAAGACGAGGCGGTGAAGATTTACGGCGTCGAAGCCGCCGGTCACGGTATCGGCACCGGTCAGCACGCCGCGCCCTTGTGCGCCGGCAAGCCCGGTGTGCTGCACGGCAATCGTACCTATCTGATGGAAAGCGATGACGGTCAGATCATCGAGACTCATTCGGTGTCGGCGGGGCTGGATTACCCCGGCGTCGGCCCCGAACACGCCTGGCTGAAAGATATTGGCCGCGCCAGTTATGTCGCGATCACCGATAATGAGGCACTGGCAGCGTTTCATCAGCTAACCCGGGTCGAGGGTATTATCCCGGCGCTGGAATCCAGCCACGCCATGGCCTACGGCGTAAAACTGGCGGCAACCCTGCCGCCCGAGCAGCGTCTTATCATTAATCTTTCCGGTCGCGGAGACAAAGACATCAACACCATCGCCGGCATCGAAGGAATTCAGCTGTGAGCCGACTTGAGCAACGTTTTAAAGATCTGCAGGCGGCTTCGCGCACGGCCCTGATTCCCTACATTATGACCGCCGACCCGCAGCCCGAAGTGACCCTGCCGCTGATGCACGCCATGGTGCAGGCCGGTGCCGATATTATTGAACTCGGGGCACCGTTTTCCGATCCCATGGCTGATGGTCCGGTGATCCAGCAGGCGGCGGAACGCGCACTGGCATTCGGCACCAGCCTGCGCGATGTGTTCAGGGTGGTAGAGGATTTTCGCAAAACCGACAATGAAACCCCGATCATTATGATGGGTTATCTCAATCCGATCGAAGTTATGGGCTATGCCGCCTTTGCCGAGGGCGCCGCTGCTGCTGGCATCGATGGCATTATCACGGTGGATATGCCGCCGGAAGAGGCAGAAGATTATATCGCCGCGCTACGCGAGCACGATATCGATCCGGTATTTTTGCTGGCGCCGACTACCACCGAGGCCCGAATGGCCAAAATTGCCGCAGTCGCCAGTGGCTTTGCCTATTATGTTTCACTCAAGGGCGTGACTGGCTCGGCTTCGTTGAACGTGGCTGAGGTGGCTGCAAGGGTGACGTGCATCCGCAAACACATTAAAATTCCGCTGGGCATCGGTTTCGGCATCAAAGATGCGGCCACCGCGGCGAAGGTTTCGACCTGTGCCGATGCAGTTGTCGTTGGGAGTGCTATAGTTACTCAAATGGCACAAAATTCGGGAAATATCGACAAAATTATCACCACAGTCACCGATTTGCTGGGAGCCATGCGTCAAGCGATGGCTGCCGCCGGTGCGAAAATACCTAATTAGCCCGACAGGGCAGGGGCGATAGCATGAGCTGGTTCGAAAAATTAATGCCGTCACGCATCCGTACCGAAGGCTCCAGCAAGGGCCAGGTGCCGGAAGGTTTATGGAGCAAATGCGATGCCTGTAGCGCCGTGCTCTACCGGGTCGAACTGGAACGTAATCTCGAAGTTTGTCCCAAATGTAATCACCACATGCGTGCGGTCGGTCGCCGTCGTCTGGATATGTTTCTCGACACCGAAGACCGCGTCGAAATCGGCAACGAGCTGGTACCATTCGATAAACTCAAGTTCAAAGATACCAAAAAATACAAAGACCGTTTGATTATCGCGCAAAAAAATACGCGCGAACGCGATGCCTTGATTGTGATGCGTGGCAAAGTCAAAAACGTTGAGCTGGTCGCGGCGGCTTTCGATTTTCGTTTCATGGGTGGCTCTATGGGGTCGGTGGTTGGGGAAAAATTTGTTCGCGCGGCCAACGCTGCGATCGAACACAATATTCCGCTGGTATGTTTTTCCGCTTCCGGTGGTGCCCGTATGCAGGAAGGTCTGTATTCACTGATGCAAATGGCCAAGACCAGCGCGGTGCTGGCCAAACTTGCGAAAAAAGGCATTCCCTATATTTCGGTGATGACCGACCCGACCATGGGTGGAGTCTCGGCCAGTTTTGCCATGCTGGGTGATATTAATATCGGCGAGCCCAAGGCGCTGATCGGATTTGCCGGCCCACGCGTGATCGAACAGACTGTGCGCGAAAAACTGCCCGAAGGGTTTCAACGCAGCGAATTTCTGCTGGAACACGGTGCCCTGGATATGATTGTCGATCGTCGTGACCTGCGCGACAAAATCGCCAGCCTGTGCCTGATGTTGTCCAAAAAACCCGCCATCCAGATTACCTGAAACATTAAAAGCGAAACTGTAGCGGCGCAGAAGGCAGAGAACTGATTAGGTTAAAAACATTAAACCCGGTTTTGTGTTTTTAAACAAAAAAACAGTGTTTTCTCTGTGTGTTCTTCGCCGCTACAGTTTCGCTTATATCTTTTGTTTTTAACCCAAAAAAGCTTTCCTCTGTGGTTTTGCCTTAAGATTTTAATCTATGAAATTTGATTCACTCGCGCAATGGCTGGCCTGGCAGGAAACTTTAAATCCTGCCGAGATCGAGCTGGGTCTGGAACGCATTAATCACGTGCGCGAACTGGCGCAAATCCCTGATCATTTCGACTGTCCTTTGATTATTGTCGGTGGCACCAATGGCAAGGGCTCGGTGATGGCCATGCTCGAAACCATGGCGAGGGTGGCGGGTTATCGCGTCTGTGCCTATACCTCGCCGCATATTGCGCGTTATAACGAACGCATACGAATTGCCGGTGAAGAAGTTGATGATGCCAGTTTGTGCGCTGCTTTTGAACGTATCGATCAGGCGCGCGGTGAGGCCGCACTCACCTATTTTGAATTCGGTACGCTGGCGGCGTTAGACTTGTTCACGCGTGCAGCACCCGATCTGGTGCTGCTCGAAGTGGGCCTCGGTGGTCGTCTCGATGCGGTCAATATTATGCAGCCCGATGTGTCGGTGATTACCACCGTGGATATCGATCATGTCGACTGGCTGGGTAAGGATCGTGAGGCGATTGGCTTTGAAAAAGCCGGCATTATGCGCAGTGGCAAGCCTGTGGTGTGTGGTGATCGCGCGCCACCCCAAAGCCTGTTGCAACAGGCTGCGAACATCGCTGCAAAATTGCTCGTGCAGGGGCGCGATTTTAGCGCGCAGGCGGGCACAAAAAGCTGGCAGTTCAGCACTGGAACCACAGCCTTGCATGATTTGCCGGTGCCGGCCTTGCGCGGTGAGTTTCAGCTCGATAATGCTGCTGCTGCGATCATGGCGCTGGAGTTGTTGAAACCCCGGTTGTTGCTGCTGCGTGAGAACTATGTCAGTGCCTTGCAGTCTGTGACACTGGCCGGGCGTTACGAATCATTACGCGCAGCACCACAGGTGGTGGTTGATGTTGCGCATAACACCCAGGCGGTGGCCGCGCTCTGCCGCCAGTTGCAGGCGCAGCCCTGTGCCGGTAAAACCCGGCTGGTGATCGCCATGCTCGCTGATAAACCCGTGGCTGAGGTGATCGCTTTGCTCGCGCCACGGGTGGATGTCTGGTACAGCGCCGGTCTGGAAAACGTGGGTCGAGGGCTGGCCGCAGCTGTGATGTCGAATTTCATACAGAACACGCTCGCGACTCCCGGCGATGCTAAACTCTGTGCCAGCAAAACGGTAGCGCAGGCCTGTGCCGCAGCGATGCGTGACGCGGGTGCAAATGACCGGATTATTGTTCTGGGTTCGTTTTACACGGTGGCAGCGGCGAAACAGTTTTTTGCTGAGACAATGAATCCTACTGACGCAGGTGATACTGAAATTGATGGATAAAGCCTTAAAGCAACGAATTCTCGGCGCGATAGTTCTGGTTGCGCTGGGCGTGATTTTTATCCCCGCGCTGCTCGATGGCTCGGGCTATCGTTCGCGTGAAAGCCACAGTATCGAAATTCCTGTGCCGCCGGCATTTCCGCCCCTGAGTCAAACCCGGCTGGAACCGGTGCCGACACCGGTAGATGAGAAAATCAAACAGGTCATCACGCAGGAAAAAAAACAGGCTGCTGAACCGGTGCAGGCCTGGGCCTTGCAAGTGGGGACGTTTAGCTCCAGAGAAAACGCTGACAGTTTTGCCAAAAGTCTGCAAAAAGAAGGTCACGCCTATGTCGAAGAGGACAAAATCGATGGTAAGCAAGTCTATCGTGTCCGTATCGGTCCCGAACTCGACCGCAGCCGACTGGAAAAACTCAAAACGCGATTAAAAGCTGAGCGCAAAATCAACGCATTCATCACCACACACCCGTAAGCCGATTGATGTGCAGCATAGAATCAGCGGGTCTAACGGCGTATAATCGCGCCTTTCTCGCGCAGCCCCGGGGCCGACATGACGGTTGTTGATGTAGTCATCATTTTTGTCATTTGTCTGTCGACTTTTTTCAGCCTGATACGCGGTTTTGTCAAAGAAGCGATCTCGCTGGCCAGCTGGTTGCTGGCGATCTGGACCGCGACTTCATTCTCTACCCGTCTGGCAACATTGCTGCCCTCGGGTATCGAATCCGAAGCTGTGCGCCAGGCGGTGGGTTTTGGCGTGCTGTTTGTACTTACGCTCATGGTCGGTTCGCTGGTGAATTTTCTGGTCGCCGGTTTTGTGAAAAAAACCGGCCTTAGCGGTGCTGATCGTGTCTTCGGTCTATTGTTTGGGTTTTTGCGCGGCGCGGTGATTATTCTTGTTTTTGTCGTGGTCGCTGGCATGACGCCATTGCCACAGCAGGGCTGGTGGCAAAGCTCGGTTTTACTGGAGCGTTTTCAGCGCGTGGTGGTTGAAATGCAGGATTTTCTCCCCAATGACATGCGAATCTCGTTCGACCCGGAAGATACCGCTCAAAACTTACCGCAGGCGTTCTCCGAACGCCTGTCCAACACCATGAGTAAATAAATATGTGTGGCATCGTAGGTATCGTTGGTCAGTCATCCGTGAGTCTGGATATTTACGAGGCTTTGCTCGTGCTCCAGCACCGTGGTCAGGATGCTGCCGGTATCATGACCTGCAAGGATGGCAAATTTTATATGCGCAAGGGTAATGGTCAGGTGCGCGATGTATTTTATTCGCAGCACATGGACAGGCTGGTCGGCAATATGGGCATCGGCCACGTGCGTTATCCTACTGCGGGATGTTCATCCTCGCTGGAAGCGCAACCATTTTATGTTAATTCGCCCTATGGCATCGCGCTCGCGCACAATGGCAATCTCACCAATACCGAAAAATTAAAAGCCGACCTGTTTCAGGAAGACCTGCGCCATCTCAATACTGAATCAGATACCGAAGCCTTGCTCAATGTGCTGGCGCACGAGTTGCACGCGCTGGCGAAACCGGTATTCGACACCAAAGATATTTTCGATGCGGTGTCCGCTTTGCACAAACGTTGTCGTGGTGGCTATGCGGTGATCGCCATGATTGTCGGCAAGGGCGTGCTCGCGTTTCGTGATCCACTGGGGATACGACCAGTGGTCTATGGTAAACGCGAAATCAACGGCCAAACCGAATATATGGTGGCGTCAGAAAGCGTAGCGCTGCACGCCCAGGGTTTCGAACTGGTGCGCGACCTGATGCCGGGTGAAGCCGTGTTTATCGACAGCAACTGTAATTTTCACAGCCAGCAATGCGCCGAAAACCCACAGCTCAAGCCCTGTATTTTTGAATACGTGTATTTCGCGCGTCCCGATTCTATTCTTGATCACGTCTCGGTCTACAAAGCACGCCTGCGCATGGGGCAGACCCTGGTGAAAAAAATTCTGCGCGAACATCCCGAGCACGATATCGATGTGGTGATTCCGATTCCGGACACCAGCCGCACGGCGGCGCTGGAAGTGGCGTTTCATCTTGATGTGAAATACCGCGAAGGCTTTATCAAAAACCGTTACATTGGCCGAACCTTTATTATGCCGGGTCAGCAGGAACGCAAAAAATCGGTACGTCAGAAACTCAATCCTATCGACCTGGAGTTCAAGGGCAAGAATGTATTGCTGGTGGATGATTCGATCGTGCGCGGCACAACTTCAAGACAGATTATTCAGATGGCGCGCGAAGCCGGTGCCAATAAAGTCTATATGGCTTCAGCAGCGCCGCCGGTGCGGTTCCCGAATGTGTATGGCATCGACATGCCGGCGATAGAAGAATTTGTTGCACACAACCGAACCGTCGAAGAAATCGCAAAAGAAATCGGTGCTGACTGGCTGGTGTATCAGGATCTGGAAGATTTGATCGAATCTGTGCGCAAGGGCAATAAAAATCTACAGGAGTTTGACTGTTCCTGTTTTGATGGCAAGTATGTGACCAACGATGTCGACGCAGAGTATTTCATGCGTCTGGAAAACACGCGCAACGATGCGGCTAAATCACGTGGCACGGCTCAGTCTGCTGATACGGTAGAACTCTAGTCCTGGCGGCATCGTCCCAGCATAAAACCCTGGGGCAACCTGTTGAGGGAATCGGATGAAACAACTATGGTTGATGCTGCTTTTGCTGCCAGCACTGGCGCAGTCCCACGAAATCGAAACCCAGTATAACCGCATTCATCTCAGCACCGATGGGCAGACTGAACTGGCCAGTGATACGATTATCAGTACTCTTTATGCAGAAGAAGAGGGCAGCAGTCCCGCCCCACTCGCCGACACCGTCAATAAAAAAATCCAGTGGGCAGTCACACTGCTAAAAAAACACCCGAAGATAAAATTGCAGACAGCGGCGTATACCACCAGCCCGGTGTATCAGCAGAACCGGATCAAATCCTGGCGTGCGCGGCAGAGCATCGAGCTGGAATCGCAGGACATGGCCGGCACCAGCGAATTGCTCGGTGAATTGCAGTCACGCCTGGTTTTATCGAATTTGCGCTTTGCGCTGTCGCCGGAAGCTAAAAACAAAGCGGATGATGCGCTGATCGCTGAAGCCCTGGCGGCTTTCAATAAACGCGCGCAGCTGGTCACTGACCAGCTCAAGCGCAAAGCCTACAAGCTGGTGGGTGTGAATATTTCGACCTCGGGTCAACCGATTTTCAGGCAGCAAAATTTTGCAATGGCTGCGCTGTCTAAATCAGCGACAGCACCCGGTGTCGAAGCCGGCGAACAAACCGTGCAGGTGACCGTCTCCGGCGGCATTGAGCTGGAGTGAATCATTCTGAGAGCCAGGAAGCGCGGCATGTGCGATACTTGGTGGAATACCTTTAGAGACCATCGCTGTGAATTCCATTATTGTCAGCATCAAAGACCAGACGCTTACCCTGCAGAATGACGACGGTGCGGTGTTGCACATCTACCCAGTCTCGACTTCGCGTTATGGCACCGGCAATGAAAATGGCAGCGAAAAAACCCCGCTGGGGCTGCACCGCATCAAAGATAAAATCGGTGGCGCGATGCCGGTGAACACGGTGTATATCGGTCGGGTGCCACAAGGCACACTGGAAGAATGCATTGACAACAGGGTCGAGCTTCCCGCAGACGTGATTACTTCGCGCATATTATGGCTGGAAGGCATGGAACCGGGCAGAAATAAGGGCGGTTATGTGGACAGCTACGGCCGATACATATACATTCATGGGACCAGCGATGAAGAACACATCGGTACCCCGACATCCATCGGTTGTATTCGTATGCTAAATGCAGATATTGTCGAGCTATATCGGCTGGTCGAAGTCGGCACTGAAGTGACTATTGTTGAGTGATATGACAGATAATAAAAATTCTGATGACTATGGTTTTGAGACGCGCGCGGTGCGTGCCGGTTATACCCGCACGGCCGAAGGCGAACACGGTGAAGCAATTTTCCCTACCTCGAGCTATGTATTTGCGTCGGCAGCGGAGGCGGCGGCGCGTTTTTCTGGTGAATCACCCGGGAATATTTACTCGCGCTTTACCAATCCCACGGTCAGAGCATTTGAGCAGCGACTCGCAGCGCTGGAAGATGCCGAGTGCTGTGTCGCTACTGCCACTGGTATGGCAGCGATTACCGCAACATTTTTTGGCCTGCTGAAAACGGGTGATCATATTGTGTCTTCACGCAGTATTTTCGGCACCACCACAGTGCTGCTCAATAATTTTGTCGCGAAACTGGGTATCAGCACCAGTTTTGTTGAACTGTCCGATCTCGCCGCCTGGGAAAAGGCGATCACGCCACAGACTAAATTACTGTTTCTGGAAACCCCATCGAATCCGCTCACTGAGCTGGTGGATATTGCCGCGCTCGCCAAAATTGCCCACCAGCACGGGTGCCTGCTGGCGGTCGATAATTGTTTTTGCACGCCTGCTCTGCAGTTGCCTCTGGCTTTGGGGGCCGACATTGTGATTCATTCTGCGACCAAATATATTGATGGGCAGGGGCGTTGTATGGGTGGCGCAGTTTGCGGCAGCAAGGCCATCGTCGGCGAAGGTGTGTTCGGGTTTTTACGTTCTGCCGGACCATCTTTGAGTCCGTTCAACGCCTGGGTGTTCCTCAAGGGCCTGGAAACTCTGAGCATACGCATGAAAGCGCACTGCGAAAATTCACTCGCCATCGCGCGCTGGCTGGAACAACAGCCAGTAGTCGAGCGCGTGTATTATCCCGGACTGGAATCACATCCCCAGCACGAACTGGCAAAACGCCAGCAGAGCGGTTTTGGCGGTATTGTTGCTTTCGAACTCAAAGGCGGTAAGACCGAAGGCTGGAAGCTGATTGATGCTACACAGATGATTTCGATTACCGCAAACCTGGGCGATACTCGCAGCACGATTACCCATCCCGCCACCACGACTCACGGTCGGCTCACGCCCGAACAAAGACAGGACGCGGGTATTTCCGATGGCCTGATTCGTCTCGCTGTGGGTCTGGAAGATATCGAAGATATCAAACGCGATCTCAGTCGCGGTATGTAAGTCTGGCTCCCGGTGATGGAGTTAACCTCTCGCGAGTTACTCACGCATCTGTTCCATACTGCAATTGAAACCGTTGATGGCCATCGTTGTGTGGCGCAGTGGTGTCAGCAAAAAACCTTTAGTCATGTTATCGCCATCGGCAAGGCAGCACCGGCGATGTTGCAGGGTGTCATTGATAACCGTATCCAGTTTCAACAGGCCCTGTTAATTTGTCCGCAACGCAGCGCGCCGCGAACACTGCTGAAACATAAAAATATTGCGGTTTGTGAGTCGGCGCATCCGATACCCGATGTCAGCAGTTTGCAGGCGGGCGATCATCTGCTTAGCTTTGTTAGTCGTCTGCCGGCAGACGCGAAACCGTTGTTTCTGATTTCCGGCGGCAGTTCGAGTCTGGTTGAAGTGCTGTGCGATGGCATCACGCTCGACGATCTGCAATCGATCAATCATTATCTACTCGCCAGTGGTAAGAATATTCACGCCATCAATGCCTGGCGCAAACATTTTTCAAAAATAAAGAGCGGCGGTCTGCTCGATTACCTCGCCGTGCCTGAGGTACACCAGTGGCTGATTTCGGATGTGCCGGGTGATGATCCTGCGGTGATAGGTTCTGGTTTGTTGATCGATAATGAAATCCGAGTTGATGCTGACTCGCAGTTGCAGTCCTTTCTGGCAAAGTTAGCACCATCGTCAGCTGCACCGGTCGCACCTGGCGTGACACTGCACACCCGGATCATTGCCAGTCAGGGCGTGGCGCTGGCAGCAGCAGCCGACGAAGCTGGTGCAATGGGGCTGGACTGTTTTCTGCATCCGGAGTTTATCGATGGCGATGCCGTGCAACAGGGTGAACGGCTTGGACGCTGGTTGCTGGAACGGGCCCCCGTTGGGGTACACATCTGGGGGGCAGAAACCACGGTGTCCCTGCCTGCGCAACCCGGGATCGGCGGTCGCAACCAGAGTTTCGCGCTGGCGCTGGCAAACACACTGGCCGCAGCCGGACTGGATTCAGATGATATCGGTGTACTCGCTGCCGGCAGCGATGGTATCGATGGCAATACGAGGTGCGCGGGGGCTGTGGTGTTTGCCTCGACTGCGCGCCAGATTGTGCAAAGCGGTTACGATATTGCGAGCGAACTCAGCCAGGCTAACGCGGGCACACTGTTGATGCTGACTGGTGATTTATTCAAAACCGGAGTCACTGGCACGAATGTGATGGATTTGATCATCGCCTGGAAACGTGGCTAATGCTGAATTTTTAGCGAAATTCAAGTCATACCCAGGAACAGGTTGTGACAGCCGGTATCAGCTATCAAAAGGATTTCGTCATGCAACGTATGGTGCTTGCACTCGAATGGAAAACAGAAAACATGAATCTGGCGGTGTTCGCCCAAAATTCGCACAGTGGTGAAATATTACAGGCCTTAAAACTGGCGCTTAAATAGCGGTTTAGTGTTGCCGCCAGCGTAGTCGTAGCGCATTGAGCACCTTGTTGCTATACACTTTAGAACCGTAGCTGCCGTTATAACGTGCCAGCGCGCGGTGTAGATCGTTTTTTTCCATGTCCATGTAATATTTCAGAATCGTGCAGCCCATGCGCAGATTGGTGCGCATGTCGACCAGATTATCTTCCGGGTGACCGATTTCATTCAGCCAGAATGGCATCACCTGCATCAGTCCCTGAGCGCCCGATTTTGAAATTGCAAACACATCAAACCGGCTTTCGATTTCGATCACAGCGAGTACCAGTTCGGGTACCAGGTCGACGCGGCGCGCTTCGCGATGAATATTGCGCAGCATGTCGAGACGTTCACCTTTGTCATCGATGAAGGGCGAGAGTCGCGCCGACATGTCTACCAGCCAGACCTCGGCATCGTAACGGTCTGCAAAACTGTCAGAGGCTTCGATCGCTTCACTGAGCAGTCGGCGTAACTCGGGATCTGGTTGCTGTTGCAGCGTCGCGCTATTCGCACTACAGAGCGCGGCTACGCCGAACAGCACGCAGTGGGCGATAAACTTTGGTAATGGTGTTAGTTGAAGCACTGCTGGCAAAGGTGGGCGACGATATCATCGATTGCGATGTCTTCATTGTTGGCTGACGCACGTGCCTTGTATTCAACTGTGTTATCAGCAAGGCCGCGATCGCCGACAACGATGCGATGTGGGATGCCGATTAAATCCAGATCGGCGAGCATGGCACCAGGGCGTGCTTTTTGATCGTAGAGTAGCACTTCGATACCAGCCGCTACGAGTTCGTCATGCAGTTGGATAGCCGCTGCACACACTTCATCCGAGTTCTGAAAATTAATCGGTGCAATCGCGACATCAAACGGTGCGATGCCGGGCGGCCAGATGATGCCGTTAGCATCGTGGTTTTGTTCGATTGCGGCAGCGATGATACGGGTAATACCGATACCATAACAGCCCATGGTCATGGTCACGGTTTTACCGTGTTCATCCAGCACCTCAGCCTTCATCGCCGACGAATATTTCTGGCCGAGCTGGAATATATGACCGACTTCGATACCGCGCGCGATTGAAAGTGTGCCTTTGCCATCGGGACTGGTATCACCCGCCACCACATTGCGTAAATCAGCGGTTTCCGCCAGTGGCAGATCGCGTTGCCAGTTTACACCGATGAGATGCTTGCCGTTTTCATTGGCGCCGCAGACAAAGTCGGCGAGCTGCAGCGCGGCGTGGTCAGCAATAACTTTAATTTTTAGACCCACAGGACCGATGGAGCCCGGTTCGCAACCGGCGACCTGTTTCACCTGGGCATCGGTGGCGAAGGTGAGTGGCGTAGCGACATCGGGCTGATGTCCGGCCTTGATTTCATTGAGTTCGTGATCGCCGCGCAGTAACAGTGCGACCACAGAATTTTTTTCTGCGCCCGCGACCAGTAAAGTTTTGATACACTGTGCCGCAGGCACATCGAGCAGCTTCGAAACATCTTCGATGCTGTGCGCAGCCGGTGTGTCGACGCTTTGCATTTTCTGCGTTGCCGTCGGTGTTGTGGCATCGCTGATCAGAGCTTCGGCTTTTTCCAGATTGGCAGCGTAGTCGCTGCCATCAGAAAACACAATCGCATCTTCACCGGAATCAGCGAGCACGTGAAATTCGTGCGAGCTGTTACCGCCAATGGCACCGCTGTCGGCCATCACGGCGCGGAACCTGAGTCCCAGCCGGGTAAAAATGCGACTGTAGGTCTGATACATAACCTCGTAGGTTTCTTGCAGAGAATCCTGATTGATGTGAAACGAGTACGCATCTTTCATAATGAACTCGCGCGAACGCATGACCCCAAAACGCGGCCGCACCTCGTCGCGAAACTTGGTCTGGATCTGGTAATAGTTTACCGGTAGCTGTTTGTAACTGGTGAGTTCGCGGCGCGCGAGTTCGGTGATGATTTCTTCGTGCGTCGGGCCGAGGCAAAAGTCACGTTGGTGGCGGTCGACAAAACGCAGTAGCTCCGGGCCGTATTGTTCCCAGCGGCCCGATTCCTGCCAGAGCTCGCCGGGCTGCACCGCCGGCATCAGCACTTCGAGCGCGCCGCTGGCATTCATTTCTTCGCGCACTATATTTTCCACCCGACGTAGCACGCGCACCCCCAGCGGCAGCCAGTTGTACAGGCCCGAGGCAAGGCGGCGGATCAGACCGGCGCGCAACATTAAACGATGGCTGATCACCTCGGCATCGGCCGGGGTTTCTTTGAGAGTGGTGAGCTGAAAATGCGAGAGATACATGGAATATGGAATCTTATATGGCTAAACTGGCCGGCATTTTACCGGAAAAGCCCGCTGTCGCCACGATGATTCGACCTGCTTTGTTATTTCTCTGTGGCCTGGGCGGCTTGTGTCCAGATTTGGTTATAGCCGAACGGGCACCCGATCTTGCCGCATTACACGCCAGCGCCGATGCCCGGGGGCTGGCGGCTGACCCCGGCTGGCTGGCGCTGCTGCATTACAGACGCGAAAGCCTGCTGCCGCGCTATCAGAGTCAGGCCGATGACCCGGCATTTTTTCTCGCGGCTGAGGGCAAAACCGACCCGCAGGCGGAATTACACGCTGATTTAAGCGCCATGCTATTGCCCTCGGCCCGTGGCCATGCGCAGTGCCGGTTCCCCGCACGCTGGCACTGGCTGCGGCAACAGCTGGACATTCGCGATGCAGAAGTGCCCTGTCCAAAGCTGGATCGCTGGCTGGAAAAAATGCAGTCCGAATCAGTGAGTCTGGTGTTTCCCGCGATGTTTCTCAATAGTCCGGGTTCGGCCTTTGGCCATACTTTTCTGCGTTTCAATCATGAGAGCTCGGAGCTGCTCTCGCACACGCTGAATTATGCTGCGGCGGTTGCCGATGCCAATGATGATTTCGTCACCTATGTGTATAAAGGTTTGTTCGGCGGTTATGCTGGTGTGTTTCGCAGCCGACGTTATTATCGTACGGTGCAGACCTACAGCAATCTGGAAAATCGCGACATCTGGGAATATCAGTTGAATCTGGGGGCGGAAGAAGTGACACAGTTGAAGCGACATATCTGGGAAGTGGTCGATATTGATTTCGATTATTTCTTTTTTCGCGAAAATTGTTCCTATCGACTGCTGGCTTTGATTGACGCGGCCAGGCCGAGTGCATAACTGAGCCGTTTCACCCGTTTTCCCTTATACGCTATTCCGGTCGATACGGTACGCGCGCTCAAAGATACAGGTATGGTAATGCAGGAACGTTATCGCCCCTCGCTGGTGAGCCAGATCGAATATAGTTTTGCGCATCATGCAGATAATTTTAATCGTGCGGTACTTGCGCTGGTCAACGGCGAGATTGACGTCGAGCAGGCGCTGAGCACGCGCCAGCATGATAGCACGCGATCAGCATTGCTGAACACCGCATATCAGATGCTGCAGTTTCGCAAGCAGCGGAACACAGCACTGGCAAAAATCATTCTGGCGCGACGCAGTGATTTGTATGGCGACACTACACCACCCGTGTATGCCGCTGTGGCTCCCGAACTGGGGCATAAATCGGCGCGCGTTTCGCTGAGTATAGGCAGTATAGATAGCGCGCATTATTATGAACTGGCGCTGAAACCAGCGTTTCACGAATTACTCGATGCACCGAAGGGTTATGTTGCCGGTGCAGAAATTAATGTCCTCGATACCCGCCTGCGCTGGCAGCCAGCCAGTGACAGTCTTGTGCTGCAACGGCTGCGGTTTTTTAATGTCATGTCTTTGAGTCCATGGCAGGACTGGTATCGAGCGAAGAGCTGGCAGCTGGATGTCAAGCTGTATCGCCAGTTTATCAGTCCTGAGGTATCCGATCTGGTATTGAATACCCGTATTGGTGCTGGTGTCAGCCAGCGCGCGCTCGCCAGCACCTGGTTTGCCATGCTGCTACTCGATGCCGAAGTTTCGGATGATTACGCCCAGGCTTATAGTGTGTTGCCGGGCTTGCAGCTGGGTGTGACTACGCTGTTTAGCGGCGGCCAGTTACTGATCAGTGCCGAGTGCAGCAGCTCGGTGAGTGGCTTTGATTTTGATCGTGATCGCTTCAATCTTGGTGTGCAGATCAATCTGGGTGCGCAGTCAGGGCTGCGGCTGGAGTACGAAAAAACAGTTTATAAAAATTTCGATGTCAGCGACCTGCGTGCCAGTTTGAACTGGTATTTCTAGCTGCAAATCGTTAAAAACTTTCACCACAGAGACAAGGCGTGCCCAGTGACAACATGCAACTGGATTTTAATTCTCTGTGCACTCCTCAACTCTGTGGCTACATCACCCAAACGTCGTATTATTCCAGCCCCAGTGGCTGCGTGGCGGCGATTCGAAACTGATATAGATACGATCGGCAGCAATCCCCAGTTGTGTATTGATAAAGTCGCAGAGACGTTCAGAGTATGATTTTATTTCGGCTTCAGGCAGGCCCAGGCTTTGTAATGAAAGCAGAGCGGCAGGACTGTCGTTGCCGCCAAAATACAGCGTTTGTTCGTCATTGATCTGCACCATGACATAAAGTTCTGGTTTGCCAAGCATGCTGGCGACGAGCTTCGATGCCGTTGCGGCGAGCTGGTTGCTATCCTGGAGGCTGATATTGGTAGTGATTTTGAATGTAGGCATGGTGTACTCCCTGTTTTGCTGAGACGACTACCGGCAATACGCCTTGATGTCTTTTCTTGTAGCCTTGATGCGGCTCTGTTTTTGTTCGTCTGTCAGCGCTGTAACATTACCTTTGGCGTCGACTTCACGGAGCTGGCCACGCGACTGAATCACGGTCAGATCATTGCGTGCCCGGGTACAGAGCTTACGTTTTTCAGCAGCTGACATTTTGGGCTCTTCTGGGGGTTTGGGGGGGGCTGCTGATTTTTCAGCTGCCCCGGTTTTGGCGTCAGCTTCCGCTTTTTTGCCGGTGATAGACGCTGGCGTGGGAGCTTCGATTTTGAGTGTTTCTGAAGGTGTGGTTTCCGGGCGGTGGCTGCTGTCGCCATAGGTGACCACGCCGTTTTCATCGACCCAGCGGTAGATCTTGGCGGCATGTGCCATATTGACGCTGAAGAACGCCAGGCATACCCAGGCAGCAGTGAAAACTGTAACTGCCCGTGCCGAGCGTGTTAGAGTGTGCAGCATGTTTTTTGACTCCTGCCATTGCGGTGGGTGATAGTATAATGCGCCCGGCGCGCTAATTGCACTATTCTAATTATGGCAGATCGTAGACTAAAAATTTTCCACACAGTAGCCCGCCTGCTGAATTTTACCAAGGCGGCGGAAGAGCTGCACATGACCCAGCCGGCGGTCACGTTTCAGATTCGCCAGTTAGAAGACCAGTTTAATACTCGATTGTTCGATCGCACGCATAATCGTGTTTCGCTCACCGATGTGGGTAAGCAGGTGTATGTCTATGCCGAGCGCATCCTCCAGCTCTACGAAGACATGACCATGAGTATCACCGAAATCACCGGAGATGTCAGTGGTGGGGTTGCGCTGGGGGCGAGTACTACGATTGCTGAATATATGCTGCCGACGCTGATTGGCCGATTCAATGCCAAACACCCCGAGGTCAGCATCAGCTTGAAAGAATCCAATACCGAAGATATTGTTACCATGGTGGAAAATAATGTCATTGATCTTGGTATTGTCGAAGGCTCGGTGAACAATAAGAATCTGATTGTCGAAGCCTGTAGTATGGATCAGCTGGTCGTGATCATGGCGACGGATCATCCATTAGCAAAAGCGGAGTCGCTGCGGGTGAAAGACATTGTGCAGCACCCGTTTATCAGTCGTGAGCAGGGTTCGGGTACCCAGGAAGTCATTCT
The DNA here is from genome assembly GCA_030148865.1 of Gammaproteobacteria bacterium. Classification (GTDB taxonomy): domain Bacteria; phylum Pseudomonadota; class Gammaproteobacteria; order SZUA-229; family SZUA-229; genus JASBSR01. Next base: position 63,583 of record JASBSR010000006.1, on the reverse strand, counting down.
CAAATATGTAGAGCTGCACGGCAATAACGAGAGCCTGAGTGTGCTGTTCGAACTCAGTAGCCCGGAAGCGATCAAAGGGGCGGTTGAGGCGGGTATGGGGCTGTCGATCGTGTCGCGCTCGACGATTCATAAAGAGCTCAAATTAGGCACACTGGTTGCTGTTGAGTTATCGCCAAAACTGGAGCGCCCGTTCTCATTCGTGCGTCAGCGCTACAAGTTTAAATCGCGCGCCGCAGATGAGCTCCTGAGTTTTGCTCAGCAGTTTTGCAAAGACATTCAGGCCAGCGTATGAGCGGGTCTTCGTCGAGCCAGTCACTGCTTGAGATTTTTGAAACCCTGGACGCCGAACGCCAGAATACGTTGTTGCAGTTTGCAGAATTTTTGCAGGCAAAAGGTGGTTTGGTAAAACAGGATATTGGCGAACCGCTACCGGTTCCGCGGCCCGAGAAAGAAACCGTGGTCGGTGCCATCAAGCGTTTAAAACAAACCTACCCGATGATCGAAAGCATGTCGGTGTTTTCTGCAGCATCTTCATTGATGACCGAGCATATGGTCAATGGCCGCGATTCCAAAGAAGTGATCGATGATATGCAAATTTTGTTTGAAAAATTTTACGTCAGCTTGATCGAACAACATAAATGATCGGGTATCTTCGCGCCTGGTACGACAAAAACTTTTCGGATCCGCAAGTGGTTATACTTGCGTTGTTTATTGTCATTGGCACGGCCATTGTGCTGCTCTGGGGCGGCCTGCTGGCACCAGTGCTTGCCGGGCTGGTTATCGCCTACGTGCTCGAAGGCCTGGTAAAACTTTTGTGTCGCACCGGTATGCCGAGACTGGCGGCAGTGATTATCAGCTTTCTGGTATTCGTCGCCAGTGTGGCCCTGTTGCTGTTTGGTTTAATCCCGCTGGTGTCACAGCAACTCTCGCAGTTTATCCACGAATTCCCGCAAATTCTGAACAAAATTCAGCAACTCATTCTGTCGATACCGGCGAATTATCCGGTGTTTCCCGAAAGCCAGATTAATGAAATGCTCTCAAGTTTCAATGCTGAACTGGTCAAGATCGGGCAAAAACTGGTGTCGTTATCACTTGGTTCTGTCGTTAATGCATTCACCTTGCTGGTGTACATGGTGGTGGTTCCGCTGCTGGTATTTTTCCTGCTCAAGGACAAGTCCCAGATTCTGCACTGGTTTACACGGTTTTTGCCAAATGATAGCCAGCTGGCATCGCAGGTTTGGAAGGATGTTGACGGCAAAATGGCGAAATACATTCGCGGTAAAATGCTGGAGATTGTCATTGTTGGTATCACCACGTTCATTCCGCTGGCCATCATGGATATGAATTACGCCGCAACACTCAGTCTGTTCGTTGGTCTGTCGGTGATTATTCCTTATGTCGGTGCGGTGGCGGTGACCATTCCGGTGGTGATGATCGCCTGGTTCCAGTGGGGTGCGAGCCCGGATTTTTTCTATGTCATGATCGCCTATCTGGGCGTGCAGTTTTTAGATGGCAATGTGTTAGTGCCCTTACTCTACGCCGAAGTGGTGAACATGCACCCGGCGGCAATCATTATTTCAGTACTGGTGTTTGGTGGTCTCTGGGGAGTCTGGGGTGTGTTCTTCGCCATTCCGCTGGCGACGCTGGTGCAGGCGGTGATCAATGCCTGGCCGTCTGTCAGCCGAGTCGCTGACAGCTAAACGTGAAAAAAACACGCGGCACGCACGTGATAGCTGAACTTCATTTATGTGCCTGAGTCTGCTTAGTTTTCATCATGGCTGGCAGGCATAGATGCTCGAATTAATTCAGACATATGAGACCGCCTTTTTGTGGCTGGCGGGCATTTCTCTCGTAACTTTTGTGGTGGCACTGGCGCTGGTCCCGTGGCTGGTGGTTCGGATTCCGGCAGACTATTTTGCCGCCCGCAAACGTTCCGGAACATACAAGATTCGTCAACGTTCGCCAGTCGTATGGTTATTGTTAATAATCGTGAAGAATCTGCTCGGTGGTGCCTTCGTTCTCGTGGGTATTCTTCTGCTGGTGTTGCCGGGGCAGGGGGTGTTGATGATTATGTTGGGACTTGCGTTGATGAATTTCCCGGGCAAGTTTCAACTTGAACGCTGGCTTGTGTCCCGGGGTGCCACGCTTCGATTGATCAATCATCTTCGTCGCAAACGAGGGCGGCCCGTGCTGGTTCTCGAAGCTGAACGCAACTAACAGCAGAGTAAAAACGTTTACTGTTCGTAGCACTAGAAGTGTTTTTTTATGTGACCAGTGTATGGGTTGGGTTAGCCACGCGCAACTCAACATCAATATGTAAGAGAGAGCTTAGTGTTTACTGGATCTTCTGGAGTACACTGTTGCATTTCATTTCGCCTTGCTGGCGAGTGTCTTTTTTTGTGTGGCCAAAGAAAAGACACCAAAAGAAAGGTCGGGGTACGGGTTATATACATAGGTAACAGATTTTCGTAATCTGTAGGCACCGAGATAAGGAGGTGCCTATGCCCTGGAAAGAGGTGAGACCTGTGGAGCAAAAGATTTTGTTCATCGCAGATTATCTGCGTCAGTTATCCAGTTTTACGGACTTATGTACGCAGTACGGCATCAGCCGCAAGACCGGGTATAAATGGATCGAGCGGTTTGAGCAGTCTGGGTTGGACGGTTTGAATGAGCGCAGTCGCCGCCCGGCGCATAGCCACACGCAAACCCCCTACCGCATGGTGCAGCGCATTATCGAGCTACGCCAGCAATATCAAACGACGCCTGGCGCGAAGAAGCTGCAGGCATTGCCGGCGCAGCGTTACCCCAACGAAGTGATCTCATCAAAAAGCACAATTTATAATATCCTCAACCGTGCTGGTCTGGTTCAATCACGTCGGCGCAAGCGCCGCGTATCACCCTGTCCGCAACCGTTTGCCCCGGTGCATCAGATTAATGAGCTATGGAGTGTCGATTACAAAGACCAGTTCAAATTAGGTGACGGCCAGTGGTGTTATCCACTCACCGTGATGGATCATCAGAGTCGCTACTTGTACGCGTGTGACGCACTCAAGGGGCCTCGTCTCAAAGAGACCAGGGCAGCTTTTATCCATGTATTTCGAGAATACGGGATGCCAGGGCGTATTCGATCAGATAATGGCGTGCCGTTCGCCAGTACCGCGCGCGGTGGTCTGTCACAACTGTCGTTACGGTGGGTCAAATTGGGCATCATGCTCGAACGTATCGAGCCGGGTAAACCGCAGCAGAATGGACGGCATGAACGCATGCACCGAACATTAAAACAAGTAGCCACCCGTCCACCGTCACGTAGCATGCGTGGTCAACAGCAACGCTTTGATGCATTTTGTCATGAATACAATGAAGAACGGCCGCACGAAGCGCTCGATCAACACACCCCTGCATCGCAATACAGTGCGTCATTACGACTGTATCCAGAGCGTTTACCGGAGATGGTGTATCCCGGTTACTATGAAGTGCGCAAGGTCAGTACCAACGGCGCGGTGTACTGGCGTAACAAGAGGGTATACGTGTCACACTTACTAAAAGATGAGAATGTTGGACTCGAAGAGATAGATGACGGCCATTGGCAAGTGTATTTTGGCCCGGTAACTATTGGACATTTTAATGAGCGGGATATCAAAGGGCGCTCGGTGCCCTATATCACGATAAAAGTGTAACCTATGTCCTTGACTCGTACCCCACCCCAACGATACCGCCGCTCTGTGCTTAAGTAAGTGCCATTACGCTCAGACAGCTGTAGTGGAAAACGCCCCATTGGTTGCGGCTTCCTCGGCTGGGTCGAAGGGGGCAATTAAAAAAACCAGTTAACGATTCGTTTGACCTTGGTATCTCCTTATGCAAGTCCTCTTTTCCCCAATATTCTCATAATAGGGAGTATGGTGGGGTGGTGTATTGCAAAAGATATGAGAATGTACAAGCCTCATATCATCAGGTTAGCCATTCAGGTGTAGTAGTTCACACCTGATCTGAGATTATGAGGTATGCGACATGATATACACCGGCATTATAACGGTTATAAAAATCCTGTTGCAGGTTGCCGGGCCTTTTGTGTGAGGCCGGATGACACCGCCCCAGCCTGTCGAGCGCTTTTGGCGAAGGAGAATCCAGGGTCACCGCGGTATACCATCCTTCGCTCGTTGTGGTTCACGGCATTTTTTACTGGTCGATCCCCAATGGTAGCCGGTAACAGAACCCGATATCCGATCTGTACGATCGGATGGTGATTACTACAATTCAGGAGTCTGCATCTATGCAAGCTGTAATTTTCGAGCAGTCAGGGCGACCCGAGGATGTTCTCGTCGTGCGTGATATTTCTTCCCCTATCGCCAATCAAGACCAGGTTTTAATTCAAGTCGCTGCAAGGCCAATTCAGCCTGCCGACTTTCTCTTCATTGGCGGGCGCTACAGAATAAAACCCGTGTTCCCGCAAATAGCCGGACTTGAAGGGGTTGGAACTATTGTCGCTTGTGGCACTGAGGTGACCAGCCTCAAACCGGGAGTGCGTGTTGCATTCCGTAGCCCAGGAGCATGGGCAGAGTTCGCGGTCGCCGCAACATCACGTGTCTACCCTGTACCGTCAGGAATACCTGACACAATTGCGAGTCAGTTTGCACTAAATCCCCTCACTGCTTGGGGACTGCTTGCCGAGTGCGATCTACCCAAGTCCTCTCGCATTCTGATTACTGCCGGGCGCTCAGTGGTTGCGCGCATCCTGGCCAGGCTGGCCCAGCGCAAGGGGTTGAAGGCAACGTTGCTCGTACGTGAAGGGTCGGGCTACTCGATACTGGACGGTGACAACAGTCAAATGATTGCCCAGGGAACGACTGTAGACGGGGTATTGCAGGATGTTGTCAAGAATGGGCTTTTTTACGCTATTCTTGATGCCGTTGGAGGACCAACTTCCCTGGCTTTGATAGATGCTCTGGAACCGAGAGGGCGTTTAATTTCCTACGGCATCCTCGACGACGGCGATATCACTCTCAAAGCTTCGCGCCTTCTCTATAAGAACATGATATGGCAAGGGTTTGGTATAGATGGCTGGCTGAACAACACAACACAAGAGCAATTGGGAACAGCGCAACAGGAGCTCTGGGAAATACTTTCAGATCACCCCGAGCTGCTGCCTGTGATCGATAGCTTCAGCCTGTCTCGGATTCAAGAAGCAATCCATACCGTGTATGAAACACACTGCCCCGGAAAGGTTCTTTTGGTTGGCTGACAGGCAAAGAGGCAGGGGTCTAACGAACGCAGTGGACTAATGCCTCGTGAAGCAACGCATTCTGTGGGTTTGCTTCAGCCAACACCGCCTGGTGATTGTGAAGATTGTATTCCCTGTCAGTTGCTCACATGGCTGTGGGGTCGCTGTTTTGTGAGAGCTAATGTTAGCTGCGATGGTGTTTACGATAGTGTTTTTTGGTTTTCTGTTTTTGTCGGCGGCTCCACCATACCCACAAACCGCTGAGTGATAACCAGAGCAGGGCGATGGCGGCAGCGTCCATTAGATAAATACCGTAGTGGCCGAAGATTCTGCCGCTGTGCAGGTCCAGAATCACACGTTCCAGATTCAAACCATTTCCGCGAAAAGCACGCAACAGAGCTTCGCGCTGGCCATTCTGTATAGCGACGGGGTTTGACCAGACGATGTCATCGTCGCTGACCACATCCCAGTCAATGATATGTTCGTCGGCGATATAATGTATGGCATCTTCAGTCTCGATTACCGGACGCTGGTATTTGACCCCCAGGCGCACGGTTTTTTTAAAACTGATGCTGGTAGGAATGCGTTCCACCAGTTCACCTTTGTTGGTGAGTAACAACAGTTCGTGATCGAAGGCGAGCACAATAAATTCGTGGCTGTGAATCGCACCATGCAGTGTCTGGTCGTTACTGGTGATGATGCGATCATCAAAAAATATTTCTTTCTGCCACTGGCTGATCCAGTGGCCAGGCACAGAAAAACTCACAGGTTCACCTTCCGGTTCCAGCCCGTACCAGTCGAGGACCAGTGCTGAATCAACAAAAGTTTTATCCAGTTTAAAGTCTTCGGTGTGATTGAGCATGATGCCGGTGATGGCGAGGGTGATGACCAGTGCTATCGCCAGCAGTCCGACACGGCGGTGCCAGAGAAAAGCAGTCATGCGTTTTGGCTTACGGTTGGTCATCTGCAGTCACCTGTTGTTCCAGAAGCAGGGCGAGGCGGGCGATTTTTTCCAGGGCATTCACTGACAGTGTCGCGCCCGAAATATTGTCGATGTGTCTGTCAAGCTGTAGGTCTTTATCCAGTGTCGCGTTATCGAACTGTTCGGTGAAAAATCCGTGGCGGACTTCCCAGCCGCGGCTTTCGCGAAATACCAGCACACGAATTTTTTCAATTTTATGCTGATTGATCAGCACGCCGGTGGTGATGGGCTTGTCCTTGCCGATTTCTTCGAGGATCCAGGCAGTGCGTTGCCCAGTCTGCCAGTAGCGTATGCGTAAGCTCTGGTAGGCGTGACCAAGAACGCGCTCTATTTTCTGTTTCAGTTCGGCGCTGGGCCAGAATATTTTGGCCTCGGGTTTGGCTCCCGGAAAGCTTTCCTGAATGAAGGCATCGGGTTCCTGATAAACACCTCCAGCTATGAGATTGCCGGCGGGCAACAGGCAGCAGAGCAGAAACAGGTAAAAACGATTATTCATGGCGGGCAATACTAGCATTTCAGCAACAAAAAAAGCGGGGCGTAGTGCCCCGCATAAATACTGATGCTAGATCAGCAGGAGTTTTTCTAAAACTGGTAGCCAACACCAAGATTGAATCCATTATATTTAACATTGTTACTTTCTTGTGTCTGGTAGTCGGCTTTGAAGACGACATCTTCGTGCGGCCAGTAGCTATAGCCGATGTTGCTCTGGGTTTTTTTGGTATTACCAGCGCCACCGTTGTCCCACACATTGTGGCGGGCAAAGACGCCGTGGTTTGCATTGAGTTTGTATGCGGCTTCGACATAGCCGCCGTCCTGAACATCTTTACTCAGAGCTTTGGCAGCACTACCGTCGATATTCCAGCGTGCGTACAGTGCTTTGACGGTGGTTGGGCCGCTGTTCCAGACTACATGGGTTTCGAGCAGTGTGGCACCTCCAACATTGTCGCTGCTGTTCTGGGTGATGTCGTCCTGTAATTGCAAGGTACCCGATAGCTCCAGCCCTGCAATACCGGTGTAACGCACGCGGCCGGTCATCGCCCAGTTGTTAGCTTTGGCTTCGGAGACTTTTTGGCGTCCACCGCGAATGTTGACCTGGGCTGGGTCAACAGCGAGGCCACTATGCACTGCCAGATCGTAGCTGATACCGCTGGCAAAGTTTCCTGACAACATGGTGCCGCCTTCCCACCAGGTGGCAGGAACAATGTATTGCTCGACCGGGTTACGCTCGACACCATAAAAAATGTTCGGTTCGTGTGATTCGTTGATGATACCCACCGGAAGCATGAACAGACCGGCGTTGAGCTGGGTGCTGTCATTCAAATCCATCTGGATATAGGCCTGTTCGATCTCGATTTCACCGTTCTGACCTTCGCCGGCGATGGAATGCTCAATTTCAGTCTCAGAGATGAAGCGGATGCTGTCGCTGAACTGGTGGTCGACGAACAATATAAAACGCTCAAAATCGATTTGTTTGTTACGACCGGTGCTGGTTTCGACATTGTTATAGTGCATTTCACCGTAACCGCCGACCTGGGTATTGCTGGCTGAACGGCTGTTGTTATCGACCTGATCTGCGAGCGTATTGAGCTGCTCCTGCAGCGCCTTGAATTCAGCATCGGAGACTGCTGCCAGTGTAGCAGTCGGGATAGCAGTGAGGCTGCCGAGGATGGCAGCCGATAGAGCGGTGCGTAACATGATGTATCTCTCCGGGGTAGTCATTAGTAGTTAGTGATTGATGGGTGCATTGTACATAATGCAAATCTAAATGCAAACGATTCTCATATACATTTGGGGATATGTCTGGTTTGTTGCGCGCTAGTGTGGATTCGCTGTTGCGGTGGAGGAAAGCCCCGCCACGGTGGCTTTAGGCGGCCATCTTCCAGGCCTGAAACAGCAGGCGCAGTGCAAATACCAGTAATAGCAGGGAGAGTATTTTGAGGATACTGGCCTGAATACGGGGGTTGAAGCGCGCACCGAGCATGGCGATAGACTTTGCCAGCGCGAATTTGCTGAGCGCCAGAGTGGCCAGCATCACCACCACAAAGCTGGCGGCCTGCAGGGTATTGCCGCGCAACAGATAGGCGCTGCCGACAGTCGCCCAGAACATATATGGCGCTGGATTCAAGAGATTCACTTTCACCGCAGTTAAAAATGAGGCTGGTGTTGATCGTGTGTCCGGGGCATCGACATCGACACCGCGCCAGAGACTGAGCGCGAGATAAAACAGATAAGTCGCACCAGCGACAGAGAGCAGCATGAGCACAGTGTCGAGATGTTGCGTGCTGGAGAGCAGCAGTAACACGGCGAGAATAATCGGCCCGTCGGAGACAAAGGGTGCAAAGCTGGCGAGCAGGCCGGCACGGTTACCGTGCTTGAGGATCTGGTGCAGCACAAAAATACTGAGCACACCGGGATTGAGCCCGCCAGCCAGGCCGAAGACAAAGGCGGCGGCTATATATTCCATACGAAGCCATGTTGCGGTGCAGCGGTTTTATTCGACCAGATTGACCCAGCCGTATTTATCAACAAATTTTTCAAGATTTTCCGGTCGATATTTTGAATTAGTCTGATAGCGTTGTTGCGCACTGATGTGCAGATCGGTGCTTTTTAAAATGGTGCGTTCTTTGCTGCCCATGAGTTTGAAAAAGCCGCTGTACTCGTTGTGTTTTTCAGCCGTCACCACGGGTTTCATTGCCCGAATTAAATGCGATTCGAATTCCAGCCCGGCGGTTTGCGCCTGTTGTATCATCCACTGCAATGCAATATCCGACAGCGATTCGCCCTCGGGTCCCGGTGGATAACCGCCACCGATATCGGCGTGTACCCCGGGAAACCAGACCTGCTGCAAATCCATGCCGCTGCGTGGTTTCCAGATCGTGGCTGCAAAATCTTTACGCAATTCATCAATCGAGAGCGCGTGTCGCGCGATGCTGATATTGGGGCCGATCTTGGTATCATAGAACACATGTTTTTCGTTGAGAAAGCCGAGCATGCGTAGCGGAATGCCGAGCGCGCCGACGGTATCCCAGACTCCAATAAAGTGAATTTGGCGTTTTTCACCACCCGCATATTTTTTACGAAAGGCGACAGAAAACGCGTCATCGGGGTGTCTCTCGGGGTTTTTGTAAACATCATAAGCCTGCTGAATCCGGCTGGCGTATTCACGTTTGAGGATTCCGCAGTTGTTCATTAAACCGGCGAGACTGCGCACGGTGTAAGCACCGCGACTAAACCCGAAAAAATACAACTCGTCGCCAGCGTGGTAGTTTTGTACGATAAACCGGTAATGATCGGCGATATTTTTATCAATACCAGCACCAAACGCGCCGCCCGTGACGTTGTCGTGATAGGAGCCCAGGCCCCAGTCATAAAACACCACCTGTGGCACACTGTCGCGGGCCATTGGCGAAATCGCGCGTGCGATTTTTAATACATTGGTCGGAAAATCTTTACTGAGATCTTCCTCGGGTCGGTTCCAGGTGCCGTCGGCACACATAATGATACGCTTCATAGCATCGCTTCCATGTGGGTATTAACGAATCAGGCCTGAATCAGTTCAGGTGATTGAATTACCGGTTGAGCATTTTGACAGCGTCCAGCACCTCGGCGACGTGATCTTTGACTTTGACCTTGCGCCATTCCTGCCTGAGCACACCTTTAGTGTCGATCAAAAATGTACTGCGCTCAATACCCATCACCTGTTTGCCGTACATGTTTTTTATTTTGATGACATCGAAGTCTTTGCACAGTTGCTCATCGGCATCGGACAATAAATCGAAATTAAATTTTTGTTTAGCCTTAAAATTTTCATGCGATTTTATGCTGTCGCGTGACACGCCGAGGATAACCGTGTTCTGCCGACTAAATTTGGCTTTCGCATCGCGAAAATCCTGACCTTCGGTGGTGCAGCCGGGGGTGCTGTCTTTTGGGTAAAAATACAGCACAATGTTTTTGCCCCTGAGTTCGCTCAGGCTGATGGTTTTGTCACTGGTGGCGGGCAGTTTGAAATTTTTGATTTTTTTACCGATGTTGTTCATGGATTTAATGTCTGTTTAAAGTGTTATGCGCTGGTCAAGCTGGCGTCGATATTGAGTTCGTCGCAGTAGTCGATAAATTCACCGCGTAAGGTTTTGATCGAGACGTCAGCAGGTACGCCGATGGTCATTGACATTGAAAACATTGGTGTGCCGGTATGCGGTGCTGGATATGAATCGGTTTCGAGATCGACAATATTGATCTGGCGGCGGGAAAAAAAACTGGCGAGTGTGTGGACAATACCAGGATGATCCATCGCGACGACTTCGACCAGATAGGGAACCAGCGTGGTACCGGTTGTGCTCGGCTGATTGACTCTGAAGAGTAAGCGCATTTTTAATTCGGTCTCGATCTGCGTAATCGTGTTGCCGAATTCAGCGATCGCCTGGGCACTGCCTGTGACCAGTAACAAAATCGCAAAACTGCCGCCAAGGCTGCTCATGCGACTGTCTTCGATGTTGAGACTCTGTTTGTAGAGTGCCTTGCTGAGTTCGTCAACAATGCCGGGGCGGTCTGCGCCAAGCGCAGTGATTACCATTTGATCAGCCATGGTGGGGAAACGACTCGGGTGATTCAGAGAACTTAAAGTCTAAACAATGCGGGTACACCAGCACAAGGTGTTGTGCAGCGTTGAGGCTATGTCAGTGCAGGGCGCTGGTCGTCGCCCGGTGCTCAACCGAGGTCGACGAGTTCGCGACTGAGCAGACTGGGGTCGTTGAGGTTGAGCTCGAGCAGGCGGCGCAGGTGTTTCAGGCTGTTGATGTCGATGTGCTTCCACTGCAGGCCCCAGAGGCCATTGCTGGTATGGGTGATTTTGACGCGGGCGTGGATCGAAGCGTCTTCACCCAGAAACAGCGCCACCGCGCAGGGGTTGCGGGTGTCGACATTGAGATTATCCGGCGGCTCGACCAGCATGCCTTTGAGTGAGATATCCAGTAAATTACAGCTCCATTCTTCGTCACCGCTTTGCATGAGGACTTCGGCCTGAAACGGAACCCGGCTGTAGCTACGGCGTTCGGCGTTGATCTGGCTGTGGTTCATAGTGTTCGATCTGTGTTGATAAAAATGGTATCTTAAGTATAGCTGCTGGTTTTGTGCTTGCTGGAAATTACACAGAAGTTCTTCGAGAGTGCGGTTTTCATTGAAATAAGGTGTGAAAATTGCTTAACTGTGCGCCACCTTTTTCGAGGGGCTTGGCACCACGCAGCCAGTGTCGCTGCGCGCCGACGAGTCTCGCCAATCCTGAGTGTCTGACCTATGTTTCGAGGCAGTATGGTCGCATTGGTCACGCCGATGCACCCCGATAGCAGTGTGGATTATGAAAGCCTGGCCCGGCTGGTCGAATTTCATATCGCCAATGGCACAGCGGCGATCGTCAGTGTGGGTACCACGGGTGAATCTGCAACCCTGAACATGAGCGACCACTGCGAAGTCATGCGTCGCACGGTCGAGCTGGTTGCGGGGCGTATCCCGGTGATCGCTGGCACCGGCGCCAATTCCACCTGGGAGGCCATCGAGCTCACCCGCTGCGCCAAAGACGGCGGTGCTGATGCCTGTTTGCTGGTAACGCCTTACTACAACAAACCGCCGCAGCGCGGTCTGGTGCTGCACCATCGCACCATCGCCGAAGCGATTGATATTCCACAGATTCTTTACAATGTGCCGGGTCGAACTGCCTGCGACATGCTGGCTGATACAGTCGTTGAACTGGCTGCTGTGCCTAATATTGTCGGGGTCAAAGAGGCCACCGGGGATTTGAACCGTTTGCAGGAAATTCAGTCGAAACTCTCGGCAGCAGGCATCACGGAGTTTGATCTGTTCAGTGGTGATGATGATACTGGTATGGAGTTTATGTTGCGCGGTGGTCATGGTGTGATTTCGGTGACCAATAATGTCGCGCCCAAAGCCATGGCCGAGATGTGCGCTGCTGCACTGGCAGGGGATCGCGCCAATGCCGAGCGGATCAATCGAACTTTGACAGGTTTGCACAAAAACCTGTTCCTGGAAGCCAATCCTATCCCGGTGAAATGGGCGCTGGCAGAAATGGGCCTGATCAACACCGCGATCCGTTTGCCGCTGGCCGTACTGGCCGAACAATATCACCGACCGGTGCGCGAAGCATTGCAACAGGCTGGTGTTCTTTAATTTATTTGGGGTGTATTCATGCGGTTGAAATATATACTGGTTGCGGTGGCTGTCACGGCAATCGTTGGCTGTAGCTCAGATGGTGATGAACGTCGCCAGGAATATCTGGATGCCGACTATTACACTCGACTCGAACTACCACCGGATTTAACTCAACCAGCGAAGACTCAGCAGTTATCGGTGCCGAAGCCGACTGATGACGCGATGGCCAGGTTTAAAACCGATACCGAGCATCTGGGCAAGCTCGACAATAACGCTGATGCTGTTGTCGCCGCAGCGGCTTCGACTCCTGTGCTGCCAGCGCTGAAGGGTGTCGAGATGAAATCTGATCACGGGCTGATCTGGTTAGAAGTGAACGACAATGCCAGACAGTTATGGCCGCGTCTTGAGGCATTCTGGGACAACGAAGGCGTTCCTCTGGTGAACTCGAAACCCTTACTTGGCAGTATTGAAACTGACTGGGTGAGCCAGTTTCAGGAAAACCCTGACGCTGGCTGGCTGGATAAAGTGTTTAACAAAGTTGAACCGGAACGGATGGACAAGTTTCGCATGCGGGTACAGCCCGAAGCCGGGGCCGCCAACAAGTCTCGCGTCTATGTCAGCCACTCCGGTATGGAACAGGTGTTGCAGGAAGAAAATGGATATCTGGGCTGGCGTTCACGCTGCAACGAGCCCGGTCTGGAGCAGGAAATTCTCAGCCGACTGGCGCTGTATCTCGGTCTCGACCCGGCACAGGCAAAACTGGCGCTGGCGAATTATAAGCCCTATGCATCACGCGTCAGTATGCCACCATCAGATGATAGTCCGGACTCGACTGAATTCACGAGCCTTAACCCAAACCTTTATCTGAACGAAGCCCTGGATGATGCCTGGCCGCGTACTCGTCAGGCGCTTGATCGTCTCAATGCAAATATTGTCGACACCAATGCCGAGCAACATGAGTACACGGTTGCCCTGGAAAAACTCAAGCCACCGGCACCTGCTGGAGAAGAGCGCGATGAAATTGCAGAATCCAGCTGGTTGATGAAGTGGTTCAACAGTGTTGGTGATAACTCAGGTGATGAAGCGGGTTCACAGTTCAAGATTGCGCTCGCCGAAGAAGGCAGGCACAAGGTAAAACTGTCTATTCTCGATCTCGATGGAACACCGGCAAGCAGTGTCCAGGCCGGAGAATTCCGCCGTCGTCTGGCGCTGGAGCTGCAGTAAGTAAGTCTTGGAGTAATAGCGGTACCGAGAAGCCCGTGTGAGCAGCGAGGTGTCCGATCCTTCGCAAAAGCGGCTCAGGATGACAACAGTTTATTCTGTCATTGTGATGAGCGCTTTTGGCGAAGAAGAATCGGGTACCACAGTGGTATAAGATCCTTCACTGTTGTTCAGGATGACGCTGTTCCGCTCTGTGATACTGATAATCAATCTGTATGATCGGATGTTGTCCATTACATATTATTTACATTAGCGCTCATTTTCGGACTAAATATTGACTTTCGATTATCAGGACTTACGTTTGTCTTTTTCGATCAATGCGTAAGCGGAATGATTATGAATCGACTCGAAGTTTTCTGATGCCACGCTGTAAGCCAGCACGCGCTTGTCACTGTTAAATTTGGCAGCAACGTCACGCACCATGTCTTCGACGAATTTCGGATTATCGTAGGCGCGCTCAGTAACCACTTTTTCATCCGGGCGTTTCAGTAAGCCATAGAGTTCACACGACGCCTGCGCCTCGACGATGTCGATGATTTCCTCAATCCAGATAAAATCTTCAGTGCAAATTTCGACCGTAACATGCGAGCGCTGGTTATGTGCGCCGCGATCAGAAATATTCTTCGAACATGGGCAAAGACTGGTCACAGGCACAACAATACGAATTGTAATATTGTTTTTGCCTTTGGCGCGTTCGCCGATAAAGGTCACTTCGTAGTCCATCAAGCTGCGCACCCCGGAAGCGGGTGCTTTTTTATTGATGAAGAAATAAAATTTCATTTCGATATGACCGGTTTCAGCATCGAGCAGAGCAGTCATTTCTGAGAGCATCACCTTGAACGAATCGACGGTGATTTCCCAGTCGTGGTTATTTAAAATTTCCACGAAACGAGACATGTGTGTGCCTTTGAAATCTTTTGGCAAGGCGACATACATGTTGAAATTCGCCACCGTGTGCTGAAGGTTGCCTTCACGATCTTTTACCTGTATGGGGTGGCGAATATCCTTGATGCCCACCTTGTCAATATTGATGGCGCGGTGGTCGTGACTGCTTTGCACATCGACCATGTCCTCGACTTCAGTCGGTTTAGCATCCGGTCCGGAATCTATCACATCGTTCATAATTGGCTCTCTTCGCTGTATCTAACACAGGCGCGATCGGTTTCCCATAAGGTCACTGCGCTCACCCGAATGGTGTCACTGTTGAGTCGTGACGATATTTCTTTAAACATGTACGCGGCGATATTTTCGGCGGTTGGATTGATTTCCCTGAAGGGCTCGAGATCATTGAGATAACGATGGTCGAGTTCATCCCCAACGGCATTGGCGGCATTTTTCATTTGTTTGAAGTCAACCGCCATGCCGATCTTATCGAGGGTGGTGGCGATAGCTTCGAGTTCAAGTTTCCAGTTGTGACCGTGCATCCGGCTACAGGCACCCGGGTAACCGCGCAGGGTATGCGCAGAGGCAAATTCGGTGACAACTTTCAGCTGATATTGTGCGGCCATAGGTGCAAGGGAATACTTGAGTAAAACAGTCGGATTTTAATGGAATCCGGCTATATAAGCAATTCATCATTTATGTAGGCGCGAATACGTGCCAGCATGCCAGCCGTGTCCAGTCCCCATTCAGTCAGCAATCCGCCGGTTTCACCGTGTTCGACAAAGCGGTCGGGGAAGCCCAGGTGCAGGCGTTTAATAGTACAGCCCTGCTGGTCAAGATATTCGCTGACCGCGCTGCCAGCACCGCCGGCGATAGCATTGTCTTCGATGCTGACAATCAGCTCGTGGCGGGCGCAGACCTGGTTGATACAGGTGGTGTCCAGTGGTTTGATAAAACGCATATTCACCAGCGTAGCATCAAGCTGCTCGGCGACCTCGCGCGCTTCGTGCAGCAGGGTGCCGAATACCAGCAGGGCGATGGTTTTGCCTTCACGGCAGAGCTCGGCTTTGCCGAAATCGATGGCCTGCAGATCTGATCCGGGTGGTTTGCCGTGAATTGCGCCACGCGGGTAACGCACCGCGCAGGGTCCATCGTGCAAAAAGCCACTGGTGAGCATGGCGCGGGCTTCGCTGGCCGTTGCCGGTGCCATCAATACCAGGTTGGGGATGCAGCGCATAAAACTGATGTCGTAGCCACCGGTGTGGGTGGGACCATCGGCACCGACCAGACCGGCGCGGTCGATGGCAAATAGCACCGGCAAATTTTGCAGCGCAACATCGTGAATCAGTTGATCGTAGGCACGCTGTAAAAACGTCGAGTAAATAGCGACCACGGGTTTCAGGCCTTCGCAGGCCATGCCTGCGGCCAGTGTTACCGCGTGCTGCTCGGCAATGCCAGTGTCGAAATAACGTTCGGGATAGCGCTGAGAAAATTTCACCAGCCCCGAACCCTCACGCATCGCTGGCGTAATCCCGACCAGGCGTTCATCGGCGGCGGCCATGTCACACAGCCAGTCGCTGAAAACATGAGTATAAGTAGGAATGTCGGTGGTCGCACTCTGATGGGCTTCACCCGTGGAAGTGTCGAAGGATCCTACGCCGTGATATTTGCTGGGATTATCTTCGGCCGGGAAATAGCCCTTGCCCTTGCGCGTCACCACGTGCAGAAATCGTGGCCCGCGTAGCTGAGTGAGATTGCGCAGCGTGGGGATCAGCGTGTCGAGGTCATGACCATCGATGGGGCCAAAATAATTAAAGCCCAGTTCTTCAAACATAGTACCCGGTGCCACCATGCCTTTGACGTGTTCTTCAGTACGACGGGCGAGTTCGTGCACCGGCCCCGGCAGGTTGCCCAGCACGCGTTTGCCACCTTCGCGTATGGTCGAATACAGACTGCCCGATAATAACCGCGTGAGATGGTTAGACAAACCGCCGACATTGGCTGAAATCGACATGTCGTTATCGTTCAGAATCACCAGCAGATCGGCGTCACTGTCGCCGGCATGGTTCAATGCCTCGAAGGCCATGCCCGCCGTCATTGCGCCGTCACCGATCACGGCCACGGATTTTTTATTGCGTCCGTTGTGCCGGTCGGCAATGCACATGCCCAGTGCTGCCGATATCGAGGTGCTGGAGTGGCCGGTGCCGAAGGCGTCGTATTCGCTTTCGCTACGTTTCGGAAAGCCAGCGATGCCGCCGCGCTGGCGCAGGCTGGCCATACCCTGTTTGCGCCCGGTGAGAATTTTGTGGGGATAGGTCTGATGCCCCACATCCCAGATCAGATGATCCTGTGGGGTGTTGAGCACATAGTGCAGAGCAATGGTGAGTTCGATGGTGCCGAGACCGGCAGCAAGATGGCCGCCGGTGCTGGCGACGCTCGCCAGTAAATAGCTGCGCAGTTCGCGCGCCAGTTGCGGTAACTGGACTTCGCTGAGCAGGCGCAGGTCGGCGGGCGTGTCGATACGCTCCAGCAGCGGGCGGTGACTGTTGGTATTGCTCGGCGGCATTAGAATTCACGCTCGACAATATAGCTGGAAAGTTCTCGCAGGCTCTGCGCGCGTGCCCCCAGGGGCGCAATGTGTGCCAGTGCCTGTGCGTGCTGATCCAGCGCGCGCTGTTTTGATGCCTCAATGCCGAGTACTGACGGGTAGGTAGGTTTTGCCTGTGCCATGTCCGACCCCTGTGGTTTGCCCAGAGTTTCAGTGTCGCCGATGATATCGAGAATGTCATCTACAATCTGAAAGGATAAACCAATACATTGTGAATACTTGTCGAGCATATCGAATTCAGCGCTGCTGACTTCGGGGTTACACATCGCACCCAGTAAAATGCTGGCGCGGATCAGGGCTCCGGTTTTCAGCCGGTGCATGGCCTCAAGCTGGACAAGATTGAGCTGCATACCCACCGACGCCAGATCCACCGCCTGGCCGCCGGCCATACCATGCGCACCACTGGCGCGGGTGAGCAGGCGTAGCATGGCGATGCGGGTTTCCAGCGGTAGTCTGGTGTAGTGACCATCGGTGAGAATTTCATAGGCCAGCGCCTGCAGGGCATCACCGGCGAGAATCGCCGTAGCTTCGTCAAAAGCACGATGACAGGTGGCGCGACCGCGGCGCAAATCATCGTTATCCATCGCTGGCAGATCGTCGTGAATCAGCGAGTAGGCGTGGATCATTTCCACCGCACAGGCGGGCGCATCGAGACTGGCGCTATCGACGCCGATGGCCTCACCCGCAGCGTAGACCATGGCCGGGCGAATGCGTTTGCCGCTACCGCCGAGCACCGAATAGCGGATCGCTTCGGCGAGATTGTGCTCCGGGGGATCATCTCTGGGCAGGCAACGGTCGAGCGCGGCATCAATGCGCTGCTGATAGCGAGTCAGCTTCGCCTTAAACGGCTGGTCGGCGGACATCAGTCATCGAGCTCGAAATTTTTTTCCAGAATACGGCCGCTTTTTTCCACCAGCTCAGTGACCTTGAGCTCGGCTTTTTGCAATGCCTGTTGGCATTCGGTGGTGAGCGCGATGCCTTTTTCGAAGCGTTTCAGGCTGTCTTCCAGGCTGAGTTCACTGTTTTCCATTTCCGCTACCAGCTGTTCCAGCTCGGCGAGGGCTTTTTCAAAGTTCAGCGATTTTTTGGCAGCCATAACAAGCTCCGCTTCAGGCAGTGGGGACGGTACGTTAGCCGACAATCCGCGTGCTGGCAAGTTGCTAGCGCGGCTGGCATCCTGTTGCGACGTTAAAAGCAGATTAGCCCACAGATGAATGCAGATGAACGCCGCTAAAAAATGTTGTTTTTAATTAGTGCGCCGCTGGCGCATACAAATAATCCGTGTTTATCTGCGTTCATCTGGGGGCACAAATTTAATCTAAATTAATCGCAGCGTCCATGAGTTCGCTGACACGTTGTACCGGGATCAGTTTTAAGCCTTCGATACGTTCGCTTTTCGGGGGCATATTGGCTTTGGGAATAATCGCCTGTTTAAAACCGTGTTTAGCGGCTTCGCGCAGCCGTTCCTGACCATTAGTGACCGGGCGGATTTCACCGGCGAGGCCGATTTCGCCGAAGGTGAAACAGTCGTTGGCCAGTGGTTTATCGCGAAAGCTGGACAGTGCGGCCAGCACCAGTGCGGTGTCGGCTGCGGTTTCGGAAACGCGGACACCACCGACCACATTGATGAATACATCCTGATCGTACATCGCGATATCGCCGTGGCGGTGCATCACCGCGAGCAGCATGTTGAGCCGGTTGGGATCCAGACCAAGACTGACCCGGCGCGGATTCGAGCCGTGTGAGTCATCGACCAGCGCCTGTAGCTCGATCAGCAAGGGTCGGCTGCCTTCACGGGTGACGGTGATAATGCTGCCGGCGACCGGGGTTTCGTGGCGCGAGAGAAAAATTGCTGAGGGATTACTCACGGTTTTTAATCCGGCTTCGGTCATGGCGAAGACACCGAGCTCATTGACCGCACCAAAACGATTTTTGATGGCGCGAATAATGCGATAGCGTTCACCCTGATCGCCTTCAAAATAGAGCACGGTATCGACCATGTGCTCGAGCACACGCGGTCCGGCGAGAGTGCCTTCTTTGGTGACGTGCCCGACCAGAAATAAAGCGGTGTTGGTCTGTTTGGCGAAGCGCACTAATTGCGCGGCGCTTTCGCGTACCTGCGCCACGGAGCCCGGCGCCGACTGCAGCGTCTCGGTGTAGATGGTCTGGATTGAATCGATCACCATGATCCGCGGCCTGTGTTCCATGGCCAGGGTGGTAATGGTTTCGACGCAGGTTTCTGACAGCAGCTGTAAATCTTTACCGGAAAGTCCCAGCCGATGCGCGCGCAGACTCACCTGTTGCAGGGATTCTTCGCCGGTGACATACAAACAGGGCAGCTTGTCGGCGAGGGTGGCGAGGGTCTGTGTCAGCAGGGTGGATTTGCCGATACCCGGGTTGCCGCCGATCAGCGTTACCGAGCCGTGCACCAGGCCGCCGCCGAGCACCCGGTCGAGTTCGCCGATGCCAGTGGAAATGCGAGTTTCGGCGACCGCCGCAACATCGTCCAGTCGCTGCACACTGGAGTGTCCGGACTTGCCGGCAAAGCCTGCGCGTTTGTGAGTGTTGGCGGCCACGCTTTCGATCAGGCTATTCCATTCACCGCAGTCGCCGCACTGGCCCGACCATTTATTGTGACTGGCACCGCAGGCGCTACAGGCGTAAAGCGTTTTTGCTTTCGCCATTTTATGATTTGTCCACAGTGATTGTGCTGGCAGTAGTGCTGGCGCTGTTATCGGCTTCATTGCTTTCATTCAGCGGGGTTAATTTTGCCATTTGCACAGCATTACTCGTGCTGCGGATAATTTCGATTGGTACTTCAGCGATCATTAAACTGGTACCCGGTTCAGGAATCATTTCCAGGTGTTCGAGAATTAGACCATTGAGTGTTTTGGGCCCGTCAGTGGGTAACACGATACCAAGACTGCGGTTAATCTCGCGAATGTGCGTGCTGCCATCGATTAAATAGCTGCCGTCTTGTTGTAAATGTATCGAGGTGTTGCGTGTGGGTGAATCGGTGGTGAACTGGCCGACAATTTCTTCCAGAATATCTTCCAGCGTGACCAGACCCATGATGCTGCCGTATTCATCCACCACCAGCCCGGAGCGACGGCGGTTTTTCTGAAAATTGATCAGTTGCTGGGTGAGTGGTGTGCCTTCTGGAATAAAATAGGGTTCGCGCAGCTGCGTGTTCAGCGTGTTGAGATCGAGTTCATCGCGCGCCAGTAAATTGAGTACTTTGCGGATATGCAGCATGCCGACGATGTTATCGATGCTGTCGTTAAACACCGGCACACGCGTGCGCTGGCTATTGGAAATCTGGCGTTCAATATCATTCCAGTCTTCGTTGAGATCAATACCCGTGATGTCACTGCGTGGAATCATAATATCTTCAACACTGGTGTTTTCCAGATCAAGAATGCGCAGCAGCATGTCCGAGTGCGTTTTTGGCATCAGATGACGGGCTTCGTTGACCACTGCACGCACTTCCTCGGTGTTGATGGTTTCCTTGTGGCCGTCTTCGGGATTGATGCCGATTAAACCCAGCAGGCGATTAGCGATCGCATTCACCAGCCAGACAAACGGGTATAGCAGTTTTAACAACGGGGTGTAGATGTACGCCGCCGGGAAGGCGACACGTTCCGGGCGCAGTGCTGCCATGGTCTTGGGTGCGACTTCGGCGAACACCAGCACGACAAAGGTGAGAATAAACGTCGCGATGGCGATGCCGGCCTCGCCGTGCAGGCGCAGGGCGATAACCGTGGCAATGGATGATGCCAGAATATTCACGAAGTTATTACCGAGCAGAATTAAGCCGAGCAAACGATCCGGGCGTTTTAATAAACGTCGTGCCAGAATGGCGCCGCGGTGGCCATTTTCCGCCATGGTTTTCATGCGATAGCGATTGAGTGTCATGAGTGCAGTTTCGGAACCGGAAAAAAATCCGGACAACAAAATTAGCAAACCGAGAATGGCGAACAGAATGCTTAAGGGGATATCGTTCAAGATGAGCTCTTGGTTAGTAAAGAAAAGGCCGCAGTGAAAGATCCGGCTGCGCAGCGATTAGCTGCTGCGCAGAATAATTTCTAACACGAACTTGCTGCCAAAATAAGCCAGCATCAGACTGATAAAGCCGCCGAGAGTCCAGCGTATTGCCGTGCGCCCGCGCCAGCCCAATAACCAGCGTCCGAGCAACAACACGGCGAACACACACCAGGCCAGGATTGACAATATGGTTTTGTGCACCAGGTGCTGGGCGAACATGTTCTCCAGAAACATCAGGCCGCTGATCAGCGAGATGCTGAGAAAGATAAAGCCAATGACGATGGTTTCGAACAGCAAAGATTCCATGGTTTTCAACGGCGGCAGGAAACGTATCAGCCCGCCGGGCTGGTGGCTGTGCAGAAAACGGTTTTGAATCGAGAGCGCAATCGCGAGCAGCGCGGCCAGTGCCAGAATACTGTAGGCGAGCAGCGAGGTCAGGACATGAAAAATCAAACCCCCGGAGCTGCCGGGCGGTAATAAATGACTGGATTGTGCCGACATATCGACCGCGATACTGAGTGCAGCTATCGGCATCACCAGTATGCTCAGCATTTCTATCGGATGACGCAGTGCCGAAATCAGCGTGAACAGAGTAATAAACGCCGCGATCAGGGACAGGGCATTGTAAAAGCCAAAATTGACCCCGTCCACGCTGACCATACCCTGTTCGAGGGTGAAAATATGGGCCGCCAGCGCCAGAAAGCCGGGGATCAGGGCTGCGGTCTTGCCCAGCGCGAGCACGGGTGCGTGTTGTCGCAGGCGTAGCAGCAGGGCGAGGGTGCAGATCAGGTAGAATGAGATCGCGATCAGGGCGGCTATAAGATTCGTCATCGTGGCTTATACTGTTCTTTCTGGTGTAGGCTGGCAATGTGCAGCTGTGCACAAAAAAACAATAATGCTCATGTGTGTCCAGACTGCTGCGCAAAGCCGCATGTTAGCATCACACGGACAAATGTTCTAAAGGTTGAGCGCATGAAAGTACGTGTGCTGGGGTGCAGCGGCGGTATCGGCAAGGGGTGGTCACCACCTCGTTTTTGATCAATGGCGATATTCTGATCAATGCCGGTACCGGAGTCGGCCAGCTTATGCTCGCTGTAATAAGGGGTCAGAGCCCTTTCTTTACAGGCAACCCACCCCATAATAAGTAACATAATAAGGGGTCAGAGCCCTTTCTTTACAGGCAACCCACCCTAATGTAAGGTTAAACCTGGTTAGCCAATGCGAAGAGCAGATGCCCAGGAAACCCCGATTCTATCTACCCGATGTGCCTGCTCACATAGTGCAACGTGGCCACAGTCGTGAGCCTGTATTCTTTGAAGATGCGGATTATTTAGCATATCTAGAATGGCTGAAAGAAGCTGCAGAGCGTTATGACTGCACTATCCACGCCTATGTATTGATGACCAATCACATCCATATTCTTGCCACTCCGGCCAGACGAGACAGCATCAGCTTAATGATGCAGTACGTAGGGAGGTGCTATGTGCCCTACAT
Source organism: Gammaproteobacteria bacterium (assembly GCA_030148865.1). Lineage (GTDB taxonomy): Bacteria > Pseudomonadota > Gammaproteobacteria > SZUA-229 > SZUA-229 > JASBSR01. The sequence continues at coordinate 40,972 of JASBSR010000006.1, read as the reverse complement.
CAATCATACCTATGGAACCAGCGGAACCCTCTGGGAGGGGCGTTACAAGGCGAACCTGATCCAGGATGCCGAGTATTTATTGGGATGTATGCGATATATAGAACTTAATCCTGTGCGCGCCAACATGGTTAAATCACCCGGCGCCTATCGATGGAGCAGTTATCGAACCAATAGGCAGGGAAGGCCAGACGCGCTGATACAGGCGCACCCCCAGTATCTGGCTCTTGGTCGTACCAGGCAGCAACGACAGGAAGTCTATAAGGACTTATTCAAAGCACATGTGGATGTGAAAGAACTAGATCATATTCGTGCGGCATGGCAAACAGGTACGCCACTTGGAAATGACCATTTCAGAAAAAAAGTAGAAGCCAGGCTTAAATGTAAAGTTGGTCAGGCAAGGCGAGGGCGACCGAGTAAGTCAGTATCAGTAAAGGGCTCTGACCCCTTATGACCGATTAATGATTATGATAACAAGGTACTAGACCCCCGGTACACACCTTCGGGGATGACATTGTGTGGTGTTTCGTGTGAATGACGAAAGTGCATATGCGCACACTCTCCACGCGTTATAATTTCACACTCCGTATTAAAAGTACCACAGTGAATATCCTCGTTAGTCATTTTTCCCTTGCCGCACAGATCATGACCTGGTCGCTGTTCGCGATCGCTATGGCGATCGCGATCTGGCGTGCGCCCTGGTACCACCTGCGCGACAGTCAGGCGCTCAATATCCTTCTCGGCATGGTAGTCGGTGTCATGGTGATCTGGATGGAAAAGGCAGGTGTGATCGACGGTCTGTCGATCCATCTGCTCGGCACCACTCTGCTGACACTCATGTTCGGCTGGGCGTTCGCGATCCTGGGTATCTTTATCGTGCTGGTGGCGCACATGATCCTGGCTGGAAGCGGGTGGGCGGCATTGCCGATTGAGACGCTTCTTCTGGCGGTGGTGCCAGCGGCCATAAGCTTCAGCATTTTTCGCATCGTCGACCGATGTTTGCCCAACAACTTCTTTGTTTATATCTTTCTCAATGCCTTCTTCGGTGCCGCGTTCGCTGTCGCTAGCGCGGTTTTCGCCACCACCATCGTCTACGTCGTCAGTGATGTTTATCCTGCGGCGGAGGTCTGGCATGACTATACGCGTTATGCCTTGCTCACCATGTATCCGGAAGCATTCATTACCGGAATGCTGATGAGCATGTTCGTGGTCTACCGGCCAGAGTGGGTCAGCACCTTCGACGATAACCGCTATCTCAAGGGGCGGTAGGCCGTAATAAACAGCGGGCATGGTGCCGCATGCTGTTTGGGCGGCATTGTCTTTGTTGCTGTAGACAAAGAAAGTGCTTCGCCCGTGGGTGCGAATACCCACTGCCACGATATATCAATACAGGTAATGTCAGAGTTCGCAAACCACCCTACTCGCGCCCGTGGGTGCGCGCACCCACCCCAACACTGTATAATGCCCCCTCCAAAATAAATCATCATCAGCAAAAATCCCCATGTTCGACAATCTCAGCGAAAGACTTGCCAGTACCGTCCAGAAACTTAAAGGTCAGGGTCGCTTAACCGAAGCCAATATCGAAGACGCGCTGCGCGATGTGCGTCGTGCCCTGCTTGAAGCCGACGTTGCGCTCGCCGTGGTGCGTGAATTCATCGCCGAGGTGAAGCAAAAAGCGCTGGGTGAGGAAGTGCTAACCAGCCTTGATCCCGGGCAGGTGTTCATCCGCATCGTCAACGACGAGCTGGTCACGGTCATGGGCGCGCACAATGAGGCGCTGGATCTGGCGGCACAGCCACCGGCGGTGATTCTGATGGCCGGCCTGCAGGGCGCGGGTAAGACCACCACCGTGGCCAAGCTGGCGAAACATTTACGCGAGCGCCACAAGAAAAAATCGCTATTGGTCAGTTGTGACATCTATCGTCCAGCGGCGATCGAGCAACTGAAAACCCTGGCGGGTCAGGTGGATGCTGAATTCTTCCCCAGCAGTATCGATCAGAAACCCACCGAGATCGCGCAGGCAGCGCTGGATTATGCCCGCCGCCACTATATCGATGTGGTGCTGGTCGACACCGCCGGTCGTTTGCATATCGATGCTGAGATGATGGGCGAAATCCAGCAGATTCACGCTGCGGTGAAACCGGTCGAGACCTTGTTCGTGGTCGACTCCATGACTGGTCAGGATGCCGCGGTCACCGCCAGGGCCTTCGATGAGGCCTTGCCGCTCACCGGCGTGGTGCTGACCAAGACCGATGGTGATGCCCGCGGCGGTGCTGCGCTGTCGATTCGCCAGATCACCGGCAAGCCGATCAAATTCATGGGTGCTGGCGAAAAAGTCGATGCACTCGAAGCTTTCCACCCCGAGCGCGTTGCCTCGCGTATTCTCGGCATGGGCGATGTGCTCTCGCTGGTCGAAGAGGTGCAGCAGAAAACCGACCTCGCCAGGGCCGAGAAACTGGCGAAAAAGGTCAAGAAGGGCAAGAGCTTCGATTTCAACGATCTCAAGGACCAGTTTGAGCAAATGCAGAATATGGGCGGCATGTCAGGCCTGATCGACAAGCTGCCGGGCATGGGTAAAATGTCGGCGCAGATCAAGGATAAGGTCAATGACCGCGAAATCCGCCGTATGATCGCGATTATCAATTCCATGACCCCGAAAGAGCGAGCGTTTCCCGATATCATCAAAGGCTCGCGCAAAAAGCGCATCGCCAGCGGCTGCGGCTTGCAGGTACAGGATGTCAATCGACTGATGAAACAGCAGCTGCAGATGAAGAAAATGATGAAAAAGATGTCCAAAGGCGGCATGGCAGCGATGATGCGCGGCATGCAGGGCACACTGCCCCCCGGCATGGGCCCCGGTGGCCCCGGATTCTGAGCCTGAAAAAAATCGCCGCAGCTCAGTAAATAAGCCGGCTGTAAGCGTTTCCTATTGAAAAAAAATCGCGTAGAATACCCTGCTTTTTGCGGGTAAGCCCTCTTTGGGTATGCCTGAACCCGATACTTATTTGAGAGAAGACATGGTCACCATTCGTTTATCCAGAGGCGGCAGTAAAAGAGCCCCGTTCTATCACATCGACGTGAAAGACTCGCGCACCTCACGCGACGGTCGCTATATCGAGCGTCTGGGCTATTTCAACCCGAACGCCCGCGGTGGCGAACAGCGTCTGACGCTGGATCTGGCACGCGCATCACACTGGATGAGCGTCGGCGCATCGACTTCTGAGCGCGTGAAAAGCCTGCTGAAACAAGCACAGACCAACACTGCTGTTTAAGACAGCTGCCCCGGTGGCCGCAGATGACATTATTGTTGTCGGCAAAATCACCGGCGTGTTTGGCGTCAAAGGCTGGGTCAAACTGTATTCCTGGACCGAGCCACGCGATGCCATAGGCGATTACAATCCCTGGCTGTTGCGCCAGAGCAGCCGGGGCTGGCGCGAAGTCGAGATCGAGGCCGCGCGCAATCAGGCCAAAACCGTGATTGCAAAACTGAAAGCTATAGACGATCGCGATGCCGCGCGGCTCCTCGCCGGCAGCGAGATCGGGATTGTCCGCAGCCAGCTGGAAGCGCTGCAAGCAGATGAATACTTCTGGCGAGACCTGATCGGGCTACGCGTACTTGGCAGAGATGGCGCGCTGCTGGGCGAAGTCAGCGGTTTACTGGAAACCGGCGCCAATGATGTACTGGTGGTGAAAGGTGAACAGCAGTACCTGATTCCTTGGGTGATGCAGCACAGTGTGCTCAAGGTCGATCTCGACAAAGGCGAGATTCAGGTCGACTGGGATGCGAGCTGGATCGAAGGTGGCGACTGAGACTGCGATGAATTTTCATGTCATCACGCTGTTCCCGGAAATGATCCACGGCCTGTGTACACATGGTGTACTGGGTCGCGCGCTGAAGCAGGGCGCGGTCAGCCTGCGCTGCTGGAATCCGCGTGATTATGCGCTGGATAAACACCGCACGGTGGACGACCGGCCGTATGGCGGTGGCCCCGGCATGCTGATGAAAGTGCAGCCTTTGAACGACGCGATTAATGCCGCGCGCGCGGCAGCACGGCCCGGCACTCAGGTGATTTATCTGAGTCCGCAGGGCGAAGTTTTGCAGCAGTCGCGACTGGTAGAGACCGCGGCTGTCGATCAGGATTTAATTTTGATCGCTGGCCGTTACGAAGGTATTGATGAGCGCATTATTGCGCAGCAGGTCGATGCCGAATGGTCGCTCGGTGATTACGTGCTCAGCGGTGGTGAACTGGCCGCAGCTGTTGTCATCGACGCCCTGAGTCGTTTGCTCCCCGGCGTGCTGGGTGATGATGCATCGGCAGAGCAGGATTCATTTATGAATGGCCTGCTCGATTGTCCGCACTACACGCGGCCTGAAGCCATCGATTCACAAGTGGTGCCCGAGGTTTTGCTCGGTGGTGACCATAGCGAGATTGCCCGCTGGCGGCTGAAGCAGTCATTGGGGAGAACCTGGTTAAGACGACCGGATTTGTTAAACGCGCTGCAACTGGACGCAGAGCAAAAAAAATTACTCGCCGAGTTTCAGCAGGAACAGGTGCAACAGTAAACGCATAAGCGGAGTACGACAATGAGCAACATTATTCAACAGCTGGAAGCGGAACAGATGAGCCGCAAAGTGCCTGAGTTCTATCCCGGTGATACCGTGGTGGTTCAGGTGCGTGTCAAGGAAGGTGAACGTGAACGTCTGCAGGCGTTTGAAGGTCTGGTCATCGCCAAGCGCAATCGCGGTCTCAACTCTGCTTTCACCGTGCGCAAAATTTCGCACGGCGAAGGTGTTGAGCGTGTGTTCCAGACTTTCAGCCACGTGGTGGCAGATATCGAAGTAAAACGCCGTGGTAAAGTGCGTCGTGCCAAGCTGTACTACATTCGTGGTCTCACCGGCAAGGCAGCACGTATTAAAGAAAAACTGTGATTTAAGACGCTCTGACTAATTCCTCCATGAATTATCAGAGCAAGCACTGAACAAAATGCGATTTTCCTCCGTGCTTCATTTTTGCTCGCTGCTTAGCGATCAAAAATGGTGGCGCATCCAAGTGCCACGAAAACCCGGGCTAGCGCCGAGTTTTCAAACTAATCTTGCGGTTTACACTCAAATGGCTCATGGTTAACCTCCATGAGCCATTTTTATTTGTGCCCAGAAAAAGTCTAATGCGCAGATCTGTTCTGATCTGTAGTCTGTTATTCACCAGTCTCAGTCTCGATGCTGCCGAGCTGGCTGGGGATGCTGCAATTCAAGCGCCATCGACCACATTGCAGACCCAGTCGAAAAAACCCGCCGCCGAAGAATCTGCAGCCAGCCAATCGGCATCCTCACACACGGTTCCATTGCAGCAACCCGCGCGAGCGAACGCCGCTGCCGGCAGTCATTCATCGGCTACACAGATGCAAGCGGTGCCAGATTCTGCGATAGCGTTTCAGTCACTGGCGCAGCTCGATGAGATGGTGGCGCTGGGGATGTCATCGTTGGCATTGCGCCTGCTTGATGACGAACAAAAACGCTGGCCGGAATATTCTCCCGATTGGTACGCCTTCGAAAATAAACGCATGGTATTGCTCGCCGATAGCGGTCGCTGGCAGCAGTTGTTAACGCGCAGTAATGCGCTACTGGCAAAAGCTGTTTCAGGCAAGCAAATTACCGAGCGGATCAGTCAGTGGTTTATTGGCCAGCAGGTGGTGGCGCATCTGCAGCTGAAACAACCCGAAGCTGCTTTGCAGAAAGCGCGGCTGTTGTTGTGGAATCAGCCCGGGGGTGTGGATAATGCGGCTACCAATGTCGTGCTGCGCCAGTTGATTGTGCGCGCGTATTTGCAGCTCGACGATGTGATTGATGCCCGGAAAGCGTTGCAAAAATATCAGCAGGATTACGCTGCGACTAATATAGCCAATGGCGAAGAGTGGAAATTACTGCAGGCGCGGGTGTTGCTGCGCACCTCGCGCTACAAAGAAGTCATTAGTCTGCTCGCGGATTCATCGGATGATGTTGCAAAGGCCCTGTCCATGCTGGCCAGTGTGCGTGCAAACCCGAAAGCGGCTTACTCTGTGGTGAAAGCCGCAGAGGCGGAACTGGCGGCGAACGAACGTCGCCTGAAAGTTAAAAAACCCAAAGCAGATGCGAAACCGCCGTTGAGTAAAAACGAGGTCTGGGCGTATAACTATGTGATCTATGAACGCGAGCAATTGATGCATCACCGCGGCAAGGCCTGCATCGCGCTGGAAAGAATGCTGGCGCTGGGGCATTCTGCCAATGTGCTGGATTCAGCGAGTCCGGTTGATGCTGATGATTTATGGCAGCTGTACGAAGCTATCGGACAGGCCACCGGCAATGAGAATAAATTACTGGTCGGGGACGATGCCGGCTGGGGCAGTCTGGCGAGAAAAATTCACAGCAAGTCACCGATACGCGCGAGCGGACTCTACGCAGTGCTCGCGCTTAATGCACATGCCGCCAAAACACGTGATATGGCTTACCGCGAATTGCTGGATCTGGTATCGAGAAACGACAATGGCATGGAGATTATCAGTCGACTGTATTTAGACAGTCCCCGCATCCAGAAGCTGGAAATGCTACCGGAAGACGTGCGCTTCCGTCTTGTCGACTATACGCTGACCAGCGGTCAAATTGGACTGGCGGCGCGCCTCATGCTGAGTCTGCAAGAACCACCCGAAGATAAAAACCCGTTTGCCTGGCGCATGCGCAAGGCGCGGGTGTTGGTGCTCGAAGGTGATTATGCTGCCGGCGTGAACGTGCTGCGCCAGGCAGTTGAAAAACTCACGAAACTTGATTCTGCTATGCTCGACCAGTATTTGCAGGTGGTGTTTGATCTGCAGGCAGTGGAGCAGCACGAAGCAGCACTGGCCTTGTTCGCCCTGATGAAATATGAATGGCTGGATGCAAAATATCAGCGCGAGTTATATTTCTGGAAAGCTGAATCAAATTATGCGCTGAAACGCTATGCGCAATCTGCGTGGCTGTATTTAATGTCAGCGCGTGCTGTTGATCCCACCATGTCCGATCCCTGGTCACAGTCAGCACGCTTCAAAGCCGCCGATGCTCTGACCAAAGCCCGATTATTTGATGACGCGTACACTATGTACGACGAGTTGCTGGCGATGACAGCCAATAAAACTCGCCGCACCTGGATCAGGCAGGCGATGCAACAAATCGAACTGTTGCGCAACGCCGAGAAAGTTGCGCACGCAGCCAAATCATGAAACCGCAGTACAAGGCCAGTGTAAAAACACCCTTTGCGCATTTTGCGCTGGTGCTGGAAAACAATCAGTTGGTAAAAATTGATTTTATTTCGCAGAGTGCAAAATCGATTCAGCCGAGATCACCGCTGGCAAAAAGTATTGTGCAGCAAATCAGGCAGTATTTTTCTGGTGAGCGTCAGAGATTCGAGGTCAAACTGAATATGCGGGGCACGGATTTTCAGAACAGCGTCTGGCGGGAGTTGTTGACAGTGCGTTATGGCAAGGTTAAAACTTATGGTGAAGTGGCCGCCCGACTCAACACTTCAGCGCGTGCTGTCGGTAATGCCTGTCGGCAGAATCCTGTGCCATTAATCGTTCCCTGTCACCGGATTGTCGCCGCCAGCGGTATTGGCGGCTATTCCGGAAACACCTCTGGCCCGATTCATAGTATCAAGTTTGAATTACTGGCGCACGAGGGTGTCACCACTGTCTAGTGTGCTGGCAATCGATCAGGGCACGCACGCCAGTCGTGCGATTGTGTTCGATGCCGATGGCCAGGAAGTGGCAAAATCTGTGGTCGAAGTTGGCTTGCAGCGCATGCATGGTGGTCGTGTCGAACAGTCTGCCGGGGCACTGCGAACCAGTGTCACCACAGTAGTGCGCGATGTTTTGCAGCAGACGCGCGACCATGACATTTGCGCCTGTGGCCTCGCCACGCAACGCTCCACCGTTCTTGGCTGGTGCAAAGAGGGTGTTGCCTGCACCCCGGCGCTGAGCTGGCAGGATACGCGTGCGAATTCTGCACTGGCACGACTGGCAATGCACGCCGATGAAATTCAGGCCCTGTCCGGCCTGCCCTTGTCAGCGCATTACGGTGCCAGCAAGCTGCATTATCTTGCCGGCGACGCATCCAGCCAGCATAGCGACCGATTTTCACCGCTGGTGAGTTATGTATTATTCCATTTGCTGGAACAGCAGCCCTATCTGGTTGACCATTGCAATGCACAGCGCACCCAGTTGTTCGATCTTGAACAACTCGACTGGTCGCCCCAGCTGTGTGACTGGTTTGCTGTTGATCCAAAGCTGTTACCGGATGTCAGGCCCGTGTGTCATCACTATGGGTCGCTGCGTGGACACGAGATTCCTGTCACCGCGGTCAGTGGTGATCAAAATGCGGCATTATTTGGCGCTGGGGCAATGGCTGAGGCTACGGCGCGGATCAATCTCGGTACGGGTGCCTTTATTATGCGCGCGCTGCAGCGCTATCACCCCAGTCGCAAACAGCTCAGCGGGATTGCGGTTTCCGGTGCCAGCGACATTACCTGGATGCGTGAAGCTACGATCAATGGTGCCGGCAGTGCGCTGGCGTGGGTGGCAGAACAATATAGCATCGCTGATTCACGTGCGCATATTGTCGACTGGTTGGCAGAGATTAAAACACCTCCGATTTATATTAATACCGTCGACGGTCTGGGGTCGCCCTGGTGGCATGGCGGAATCACGCCACATTTTCTCGACCACGAACTCTCGCCCGCGCAGCGCATCGCAGGCGTAGTGGAGAGCGTAGTCTTTATGTTGCAGGCCAATCTTGTGTTGATGCGTGCTGAATGCGAGCTGTCGCGCCTGCGCCTCAGCGGCGGTTTGTCGAATCTGGATGTACTGTGTCAGAAACTGGCGAATCTCAGCGGTCTGGTGGTTGAACGCGGTAACATTCGCGAAGCCAGTGCGCGCGGTATAGCATGGCTGGCGGCAGGGCAGCCGCCGCACTGGCAGGCGGGAGCTGAGTTCGAGCTGTTTGAACCCGAGTATGACTCGGCATTGGAGTCGCGTTATGATACGGCGATGGAAGTGTTGCAGGCACTCATCACAGCTCAGGAAGAATAAAAATGATAAAGCTGGTTGCGCATCGTGGGTATTCCGCGCTTTACCCTGAAAATACTTTACTCGCGGCGCGTGCTGCCATTGCTGCTGGTGCCTGCGGCATCGAGTTCGATGTGCAAATGTGCGCCGATGGTGAATTTGCAGTGATCCACGATGATAATTTACAGCGCACCTGCGGAGTTGATATCTCAGTGTTTGATCATAGCCTGGCTAACCTGCAGCAATACAGCGCGCATGAAGCAACACGTTTTGCTGAAAAATATATGCCGGAAAAAATACCGTCGTTACAACAGATGCTGAATTTTATCGCCTGTTGTCGTGGTTTGATTGCGCTGATCGAAGTCAAGGAAGAAAGTCTGGCACACTGGGGCGTTGAGCAAGTGATGACCAAACTGTGTGACATGATCTCGCCACACAGCGCGCAGTGCGTGATTATATCGTTCAGTGAAGCTGCGATAAAAAAGGTGAAACAGTGCGGCGGCATACGTACTGGCTGGGTGCTGCACCAATATGACAGCGCGCAGCAAAAAATTGCAGTGAAATTGCAGCCGAATTTTTTAATCTGTCATCAGCGAAAAATCAATACTGATGAAGTCTGGCAGGGTGACTGGCAGTGGATATTATATGGCGTGCAAAGTGCAGAACTGGCATTGGCCTGGAGCGAACGGGGAATTGCTCACGTAGAAACTGACCACGTTGGTGAACTTTTGCAGGATGAGCTTCTGCGCCGCTATGCCTGCCGTTATGACTGAAAATCAATATGACTATGTAGTCATCGGTGCCGGGATTCATGGTGCGGGTGTTACACAGGCGGCTAGCGCAGCAGGCTACCGTGTGCTATTGCTGGAACAATACGCCGAAGCTGCGCAGGGCACTTCTTCAAAATCTTCAAAGCTCATCCATGGTGGGCTACGTTATCTGGAATCGGCAGAAATTTCGCTGGTGAAAGAGTGTTTGCGTGAACGCACCCTGTTACTCAGCAATGCACCACACTTGGTTAAACTGAAACGCTTTTATATACCCGTGTACAAATCTACCAGTCGGCGACCATGGAAGATTGCAATTGGCCTGTGGTTATATTCTTTGTTCAGTGGTCGTGACTATCACCGTGTGCAGAAAAAGCACTGGCCGCTGCTGGATGACCTGCGCACTGATGATCTGGAAGCAGTATTCAGTTATTGCGATGCCCAGACCGATGATGCTCGCTTAACTCGGGCAGTGCTGGCTTCGGCATTATCACTGGGCGCAGAAATCCGATACAACACTAGTGTGCAACGTGGGGTGCGTGATGCCGAAGGTATAGCCGTGCAATACCAGAGCGATGGTCATGCACATAGCCTGCGCGCGGCAGTCGTGATTAATGCCACAGGCCCCTGGGTGAGTGAGGTGCACTATCGCTTAACCGCAGTTGGGGGTTTGCCGATAGCACTAGTGCAGGGCGCGCATATTGTACTGCCCGGAAAAGTTTCGCATCCCTATTATCTGGAATCACCCGGTGATCGACGCGCCGTATTCGTATTGCCGTGGAAAGACCAGGTTATGGTGGGGACCACAGAGACAGATTTTGAGGGTGATCCCGCCGGCGTGACCGCCACTGATGCCGAAGTTTGCTATTTACTGGAAATCTACAATCACTATTTTCAGCAAAACATGACGATTTCCGATGTGCAGGCAAGCTTTGCCGGTCTGCGCGTGCTGCCCGCAGGTGAGGGTGCTGCCTTCACTAGATCGCGTGATGCAGTGTTTGTGCGCGACGATGCTACCCAGCCACGGGTGGTGAGCATACTCGGCGGCAAGCTCACTGCTTATCGTGCGACGGCAGAAAAACTGGTGCAGAGCCTGAAACCGCATTTGCCCGAGCGCGAAGTTATTGCCGATAGCCGCCGGCTGATGCTGCCAATGGTGGATTGAACCTCGTATTGGCTGAAACCGCAAGGCCCTCCGGTTTTTGCCCCCACCTGACTTGAGTTTTTAACTTAGTGCCCCCATATGCACTGACTAGCAATCAGTTAGTCACTGAAATTATTCATTTTTAAAGCTATTTGGAGTTTACCCATGAGCGTGAAAGCCGCCAAAGAAACCCTGGAATTCCAGACCGAAGCGCGCCAGATTCTGCATCTGATGACCCACTCGCTGTACTCGAACAAGGAGATATTTCTCCGCGAGTTGATCTCGAATGCGTCCGATGCCTGCGACAAGCTGCGTTTTGAAGCACTGGCGAATGCGGATTTATTTGCGGGCGATGCCGAGCTAAAGATTATTGTGGATTTCGACAAGGACGCAAAAACAGTCACGATTCGCGATAACGGCATAGGTATGTCACGTGACGAAGTGATCGAGAATATTGGCACCATCGCCAGTTCGGGTACGCGCAAATTTCTGGAAAAACTCACCGGCGACCAGGCCAAAGATTCACAGATGATCGGCCAGTTTGGCGTTGGTTTTTATGCCAGCTTCATTGTGGCGGATAAAGTCACACTGATCACGCGCCGTGCCGGTACTGCGGCTGATGCAGCCGTGCGCTGGGAATCTGACGGCCACGGCAGTTTTACCCTGGAGAACACCGAAAAAGAGCAGCGTGGCACTGAAGTTATTGTGCATCTGAAAGACGACGAGATCGAATTCGCCGACAACTTCCGCCTGCGTCATATTATTAAACAATACTCTGATCATATTTCTTTGCCGGTGATGATGCTGAAATCCGATTTCGGCAGCGATGATAAGGACGAGGATCAGGAAGAGAACAAGAAAGAAAAAGCGCCCGAATACGAACGCGTGAACAGTGCTTCAGCATTATGGGCGCGTGATCGCAAGGACATCAAAGATGAAGAATATAAAGAATTCTATAAACAGATCAGTATGGATTTTGAAGACCCACTAAGCTGGGTGCACAACAAGGTTGAAGGTAACCAGAGTTACACTTCCCTGCTTTATATTCCAAAAAACCCACCGTTTGATCTCTATGAGCGTGACCACAAGCGTGGTATCAAGCTTTATGTGAAACGTATTTTCATTATGGACGATGCCGAACAGTTAATGCCGACTTATTTGCGTTTCATCAAAGGCGTCGTTGATTCTGATGATTTGCCGCTGAATGTGTCGCGCGAGATTCTGCAAAAAAATAAAACCATTGATCGCATTCGTGGTGCCTCGGTGAAAAAGATTCTTGGCCTGTTGGAAAGCATGGCCAAAGATAAGCCGGAAGACTATGCTCAGTTCTGGAAAAACTTTGGTCAGGTGATGAAAGAAGGCCCGATCGAAGATCACAGCAACAAGGAGCGCATCGCAAAATTGCTGCGCTTTAGCAGTACTGAAACTGGTGTCGCGGATCAGACAGTATCTCTGGGCGATTATGTGACGCGTATGAAAGAGGGCCAGGACAAGATTTACTATGTCACTGCGGACACCTTCAAGGCCGCGAAAAACAGCCCGCATCTCGAAGTTTTCCGTAAAAAAGGCATCGAAGTCTTATTGCTCAGTGATCGTGTTGATGAGTGGTTGGTGTCTCACCTGACAGAGTTCGACGGCAAGCATTTGCAGTCGGTGGCGCGGGGTGATCTCGATCTGGGCGAGGTCGATGATACTGAGGAGAAAGTCGCACAGGAAAAAGCCGACAAAGAGTATGGCGATGTTATCGAGCGTATCAAAAAAGCACTGGGTGAAACAATTTCCGATGCCCGCGTTTCACAACGTCTGACTGATTCTCCTTCTTGTCTGGTGCTGGGTGCGCACGATATGACGCCACAGATGCAGCAGATTCTGCAGGCCGCTGGACAATATGCGCCGAAAGCTCAACCAGTACTGGAGCTGAACCCTTCGCACCCACTGGTACAGAAGCTGCACGACATGAAAGACGACGGTCAGTTTGAAGACTGGTCGCATTTGTTATTCGAACAGGCGCAACTGGCTGCGGGTGAGCAACTTGAAGATGCGGCAGAGTTCGTCAAACGGGTGAATCGTTTACTAGGAGCGTAGAAAAGCGTACTGCAGACAAAGTTAGAAGCTAGCCGCGAATTGCGCAAATAGACGGATGCTTGCATGGTTTATTTCGCGGACTTTGCGGCAGATGTTTTTCTTGTCAACCAGGAGGGTATCATCAGTAAGGCGAATTACACAGGATTATTTAAAAGCGAAACCGCAGAGTGTGTAGAGAAAAAATGCCGTGAACCACAGCGAGCGAAGGATGGTATACCGCGGTGACCCTGGATGTTTCTTCGCCAAAAGCGCTCATCACCACGACAGGCTGGGGCGGTGTCATCCTGCCTCACACAAAAGGCCCGGCAACCTGCAGCAGGGTTTTTATAACCGTTATGATGTCAGTGTATATCATGATCTCAGATCAGGTGTGAATGACTACATTTTATTGATCGTTCAGTAGTATCGCCAGTATCAGTATCATGACTACCGAAATCGCCAGGATGAATAATGGCGAAGTGAAAATGCTCGATTTCTTCTGTTCCGAGTGAGCTGGCTGAGCATCGGTGCTCTCATAGTCAGCAATCACAGACATCGCGAGATCAACGTCTTCATCCGCCACGTGTATGGTCGCAAAATTCATCGCCGCAAGATCACCCACGCCTCCCTGCAGATAATGCCCACCGATATGAGCTTCTATGCCGTGTGTCGCCAGCAAACCGACTATGATATGGGCTTCGGATATATCTCCGGCTCGATAGACCAATCGCATCTTATATGTACTCGTGAAACGAACAGTGTGCTGGGGCCATGCCCCGAACTAAAACCACAGCAGCGCTACCCGAGCTACCGCAGCTATGATGAGTTCGACAACTCATAATTCTCTTAGTGCCAGATTTTCATGATGTAGTGCAGGCGGTGTTAAGCTGTTTGGTTCTGAGTTCAGCCAGCTTTCGAGAAAGTGATCCGGGTCGATTTATTCATTGTTTTTAACATAGCTTAGATTGCTAAATTGAGACCATGGCCCACCAGCCATGACCAATGGAAAGTAGAATGATGATTGGTTGTTGTGGGAGGGTCTTCAGGTGGCAGGGTTTCTTAAAATAGATAGTTCAGACCTGTGCTAATCACATTGCGATGATACTGATAGGTGCTGATATTCGAATTATTATTGGTGTAAGTGTAGTCAGCGTATAGCCCTGTTTTTTTGCCTAAATGATAATTCAACACCGCTTTTGCTGTAATGCGGTCATCATTACGACGAACTCGGGTAGTTGAGGTTACGTTATCATCTTTGTAGCGGCTGTTGCGCCAGCGTAGGTCCAGCTTGCTGCTCCATTTATCAGTTAAAGGAATTTTTGCACTTGCGCGGACTCTATTGCGAACAGTTGAACTACTGGTGTAAGTTGTGGCTGTTTGGCTATCGTTAAGATTGTTTGTTTCAGCCCGCCAGGCAAGGCGATAGCGCTTGTCTCCGGACTTGAAGCGGCCTTCAATATTCAGTCGATGACGATTACCATCTGTGTTATTGAATTGAGGGCTTAGCACATTAATATCGCTGTAGCGATAGCGAATGCGCAGTTCGGCAGCTTTACTGAACTTGCGACGGCCTTCAGTGGTCAGGTCGTATATGTCCTGGTAGGGGGCGCCACCAAATTCGATGTGACTGTATTTGGTGCCAAAACGGCCATGCCAGTCGCCGAGTTTTTTATGATAGGCGACACCGGCATTGACCAGGCTAAAGTCAAAACTATTTTGTGTCTGGTATTTTCGTAAATAGAACACACCGTCGATTCGGACGCCATCGCTGCGGTTGCCCGTCAGGTAGCGACCTGTAGCGCCCAGTGTATTGATAAAGCTATCGCTGATATTGCTGCTGATAATATTGCTGTTGTCACTTAAGGTAACGTTGCTGTCGCGACCCATAGATGCGGATACCAGCCCTGTCCAGTCAGGGCTGGTGTCCGCTGCCGTGGTGCTACACCAAAGCAAACCTGTTATTGCGATGCACTTTATTCGATAGTGGTTATTGTTACGAGAGTGTGTCCTCATAATTTTTATTTAGTCCTTTGTTGCATTTGCTGTACAAATACATGCTGGTGAATGTTGCTGTATTACGCGATAGTATTTATCCGGTATACAAAAATCCCATCCTCAATTAAATTGAGGATGGGAGGGCTATCGAGTAACAGCCTTAATCTGTACAGCAGGTTTCTTTACTTTGAACTTCAGTTAAGCTCAGGCGCTTCAGGAACTTCCGGTGCTTCTGGAGTTTCAACTTCTTCACGAGCATCGGTTGCCGCTTCGGCAGCAGCCTCTGCGGCTTCGTTGGCCTCGTCAACTTCTGGCGCTTCGATTTCTTCATGTTCTTCTACGGCTTCATTCGCGTCTTCCACATCTGGCGTATCGACAGATTCAGTGGCGTCATTCGTGTCTTCAATCTCTGGAGTTTCAGCAGCCTCTGGCGGTTCAGCAGCTTCGGCGACCTCAGGTGCTTCAGCAACTTCAGGTGGTGCATCAGCAGGGTCTTCGATTTCTGCTACAGAAGGCAACTGGATTTCGTGCTGGACGTCTACACTGTCAGATGTGTTTGCCGATGAGTCGTTGAGCAGCGTGATTTTGACTTCTGCTGAATCAGCTGTTTCTACGGATTGCGCCTGGGCGCTACCCAGAGCCAGCATGCAGGCGATGGCAAGCGTGGTGAGATTAAATTTTTTCATAGTCGCTACTCCTGAAAGTATTTGACATCTAGGCCGCTAACGGACCATTGATAGTGGTTACACCCGGCGCTTCTACATCAAGGTTGATATGTATTTCACTGCTGGTTTGTCCTGAACTAACGCGGGCGATAAACTTGCCCTTGCTGGTTTTCAGGCCTGACAGTGGTAATTTTAATACATTGTCACCCTTGTACAGATTGGTATACCAGGCAATCTGTTTCCGACCGGGATATTTTTCCAGTTCGACGTGTTCTGGAAATTCCAGTGACACAAGAACTCGTTGCATATCGGTCGGCGCGTTAAAGCCGAGTCTGATGTGGCGTGTTTCCTGCAACTGGAGTTTTACTTCCGCCAGTTGCTGTTGTGGTACCACATTGGATTCGACCTGCGGGTCATGAATACCCGTTATAAACCAGAGCACAACACCAGCGAGCAGTGTGGCCGCAGCGCCGGATGCGAACATCATCCTGCGCCGGGGAACACGATTTACTGTATGTGCCACGGCAGCCTGTCGTAGGGCGCGTGCAGCAAAGCCCGCTGAGGGCGCAGGGACAGGCATGTCTCTGAGCATCTCACGCAAGTTTTGAGCTTCATCCAGGCGATTTCGACAGTTAGCACAGTGTTCAAGATGTGCGCTCACTGCGGTGCGCACATCTTCACCTGGCTGGCTGTCGATACAATCGTCGATTTGTGTTAGAAACTCAGAGCATTGCATGGTTTTATCCTCTGTTATCCCATTACACGAACGGGGTGGCAAAAAGGTTCCAGCTATTGCGAATGATTCTGCCAGCTGGTGGGCGCGGGTCTACTTTTCATTGCTGCCGGTTTGCTCAAGATCGTCTACTGATCCCTGGCTCAGCTGCGCGCGCAGGCGGGCGCGAGCGCGATGCAGGCGGGATTTCAGGGTGCCCAGCGGCGTCTCCAGCATGGCTGCGAGCTCCGGCAGGCTGTAGCCTTCCATATCGTGCATCGCAATCAGGCTACGTTGTTCGAGGCTCAATGTGAGCAGGGCTTTTTCAAGATGTTGGTAGCTCATATCACGTTCCAGATTGTGCTGCGGATCGCGATGGTCCGAGGCGGTGGAATCAAGATCAAGGCCTATATCCTCCATTAGCGATACCGGCGAGCGTATGTCGCGTCGGTTGTCGTCAATGAACAGGTGATACAGCGATTTTTTTAGCCACGGGCCGGGCTGTTCGATGCCAGCGAGTTCCTGATGTTTTGGGTAGAGTCGGGTTAAAAGCTCCTGCACCAGATCTTCGGCATCGTGCTGTGTCCCACAAAATCGGTAGGCGAGACGATACAGCGGTTCGATATGCGGTGCCACCAGGGTTTCGAAACCTGACGGGTTTAATTTGCTGCGGCGCCAGAACGAAAATATTTTAGCCATACTTCAGGATGCTTATACAAAAATGTAACTATGAGTCTAGTTGCAGTTCAACACCATATCAGTAAAACGCGCAATGTCAGACATGACGGGCCGTTTATCGCGTAGCGGTCGCGAGAGCGCTGCCAGAATACCAGCGTGATCAATACCATCATAACGGTGTGATTCAACCTCGCTGCCCGCATCCATCGCTGCTATGGTCAGGCTTTCGATATTGACAGGCTTGACCCGGGTATCGTTATTACCATAGAGCAGTAGCATGGCGGGTTTTTTACCGGTCATGAAGTTGACAGGTTGCGAACGTGGGTAATTTTCTTCCGGGCCGAACAGGGTGGGCTGATAATTTTCGGTGAATGGGTAAAAGTCATAGGGGCCAGCAAGTCCGACAAAGCCTGCAATATTGATACGGCTGGAGACCGGAAGCCGGGATTCATCCAGTGTTAGCATGGCAGCGAGATGCGCACCGGATGAGTGTCCCGCGAGTACAATTCGTCTGGCATCGCCATCGAAGTCGGCAATATTGTTTTCTACCCAGTGCACCACGCTGATAGTGTCAGCCATGATATCTTCAAACAGAAATTCCGGGTAGTGACGGTAGTCCGGTACGACAGTGATATACCCGAGTGACGAGAAGGCTTGCGCGACAAAGGCATAATCGCCTTTGTCATAACTTTGGCATGCGCCCCAGCAGCCACCGTAAAAGAAAATGACGACGGGCTTGCTTTGTGATGCATTCACTGATTGATCTGGCGTGTAAACATCCAGCCTGTGGTTCTGATGCTTACCATAACCGATATTTTTTCTGACATGATAGTTGTCGAGTCGAGCGAGTGAGTTCGCAACGAATAGCGCAAGTCGATCGCTGCTTAGCCAGAGCAGGGCGAGCACTATAAATAGCGCTAAGATGGTCAGTATTTTGCAGCCCATGCTTGGTGTGTGGTTATGTAGCAGTCTGCGATTGTAATTGTTTGCGTGCCATTATTTTTCTCCTGTAACGCGTTTGTACCAGATCGGTCAGTACTAGCACGATAATGACAAAATAGAAAGTGGTGGTGCTCATTGGTGTAATCTGTTCACCAAATAATTCCATGTGTGCGGGATGACCACCTTCCGGGAGCAGCATTATACCAACCACGAACAGGATGAACAGGCCAAGCACTTCATACATGCGATTCTTCTGTAAAAATTCAGCGACATGATCTGATAGCTAGATCATGAGTATGTCGCTAATCACGATGGCGGTTGCCATTACCGTAAAGACATTGCTCAAGGCCATCGCACTGAGAATTGAGTCGAATGAGAACACCAGATTCATTGCTACGATCCAGAATATGATTTTGGCGACGATTGACTGTCTTGCGTTTCATCTTCAAGCTCGTCAATGCTGATCATGTGAAAAATCTCTTTGGTGGCCGTATAAATAATCAATACGCCGCCGCCGAGCACGATTATGAGCATGCTTAGACTGACCAGGTGTTCAACAGTAAATAATTGTTCCATGAAATTTTCAGTTGTATAGGGATCATGTGTTGTAAGCAGCCTGCAAGATTGAGTGTCCGACGAAATGCAGGGCTAGAACCATCACATCCGGCTATACTCCCCGACCAATCGAGAGTGCTAATACTCGGGTATTTTTTATTATGATGCAAACCTTCACTTGTTGAAACGGCGTATTATGTGCTTTTTATTATTTATGAGTCAGGTTTTGTCCTGAAGAGGAGATTCGGGAACAAGGCCGCCAGCAACTCCAGAGGAATGTGGTAGAGCTGTTGCTAATGCTGCGGTCTGTGTGATTTGAATTAAATTAGACTGCATTCAGGTTTGATGATTTTACTGTGTCAGTCAATTGGCCTTGAGCTATAAGAAGCAGCAGGGCATGATATAGCGCTGTTGCGATAATATGGTCTGGATGAAACATTGCTCAGCTCCTTACGGCAATGTCTGTGTCCGGTTTTTTTAGTCTGTGATCTGATAACTATTATGCGACCGGGAATTTCTAGATGAAGACCATGGTTTTCTCCAGCTTGCGAGTACGTCTTATATTGCTCGTGCTTGCCGGTGTCATCCCGTTGCTTATTTTGCTGATTTACGCGGGATTCGAATTGCGAAATCGCGCTGCTGATGATGTTCAGCAGGACGCTGCGCAGCTTGTGATCAGGGCGGTTAATGAACAGCAGCGTCTGGTGAATGAAACGCGCCAGTTACTCTCTGTGCTGGCCAAAGTTCCGCAAATTCAGAATGATGATATAGCCGGTTGCAATAGTTTTCTGGGGAAGCTGCTGGGTGAGGTCGGGGTCTATGCCAACCTGGGTGTGGTACGTCCAGATGGTGACGTGGTCTGCAGTGGGGTGCCTTTTCAACAGGCGATTAATGCCAAAAATTTTGCTTTTTTTAAACGTGCCTTGCACAACCAGGATTTTTCCATTGGTGATTACCGGATTGGTCGTATCACCAAAACCGCAGTGCTGGTATTTTCCTACCCGGTTCTCGGTGACCAGAAACAGTTAAAAGCTGTGCTATTCGCCTCCTTGCCTTTGAGCTGGATTAACCGGCAGGTGGCTGAGTACGCATTGCCGGTGGGAAGTGTGGTCAGGGTGATTGATTACTCAACACAGACCTTGCTCGCGCGTTATCCTGAATCAGGCGCCCAGATCGGCTCTTCGGTGGCAACGGCTGAGTTTGTCAAAGCTCTGCATGCGGCTGGTGGCACTGGTACAGCCAAAGTGACTGATCTCGACGGGGTGGACCGATTTTACACCTTCAGGCGTCTGTCTGATTTGCCGGGCGGCAAAGAGATTTATCTTAGTTTTGATATTCCAAGTGCTGTGGTGTATGCCGAGGCAAATGCCGTTGTGCTGCGAAACCTGAGCATCCTCATAGTGGTGATGGTACTCATGTTGCTGCTGGCATGGTACGGCAGTTATGCCCTGGTTTTGAAGCAGGTCAGAGAGTTACTGGCGGTGACGCGACAGGTGGCATCGGGACAGTTAGATGCGCGGGTCAAAATTTCTGACAGCAGCAATGAACTCTCGCAGCTTGGTCGTGAATTCAACCAGATGGCCGTAGCTCTGGAACAACGTGACAGCGAAGCCACGCAAGCCAGAGATTTGCTGAGCGCGAGCGAGAGTCATCTTCGAGATGTATTAGAAACTGTGCCAGATATTATCTACACGGCCACAGCGTCCAATGACTTTAATCCCACCTATGTCAGCCATGCGTTAACCCGAATCTTGGGCTTCACGCCAGAAGAGTGTATCGCTGATCCCAAACGATGGCTTGCGAGCATTCACGATGAAGACCGGCAGCGGGTCATTACGCGAATACAGTATGCGATGGATAAAGGCAAAGACAGCATTAGTCTTGAATACCGGATCTGGCATGCGTCTGGAAAAATATTTCGCTACTTCGAGAATCGTGCTCGCATAAATAGAGATACGCTCGGTCAGGCGACCGTGATATACGGTGTGCTGACTGACATTACTGAACGCAAACAGGCCGAAATGCTCTCGGTGAGGATGGGGCGCATTCTGGAGAATTCATGGGATGAACTTTATGTGTTTGATGCAGCCACGCTGCATTTTATCGATGTCAGTCAAGGTGCCTGTCAGAATCTGGGGTATTCTCTGGATGAGATAAAATGCCTGACACCGCTAGATCTGAAGCCGAACCTTACCACTGAACAATTTGAAGCTCTGCTTGGACCCTTGCGTCGAGGTGAAAAGCCAATGGCGAGCTTTGAGATTATGCATCGACGCAAAGATGGTAGCCATTATCCGGTAGAGATGCGCCTGCAATTTTCCAGTGCAGAAACACCGCCTGTGTTTATCGCGATTGCCCAGGACATCAGTGAGCGCAAGCGTTATATCGCTGAGCTGGAACACAAAGCTTTGTACGATAATTTGACTAATTTGCCTAATCGCACTTTATTCCTGGATCGGTTGAAACATGCGCTGAAAATTGCGCGTCGTGAAGCTTTGCCCCTGGCAGTGCTGACGATTGATGTGGTACGCCTGCGCGAAGTCAATGACATTCTTGGCCACGGTGCGGGCGATATCGTCCTGTGCGAAGTCGCTACTCGATTGCAGGAGAACTTGCGCAAGTCTGATACTGTGGCGCGTCTGGTGGGAGACGAGTTCGTTATTGTCATGCCGAGAGTCGGCTGCAAGCAGGTGGTTGTGGCAGCAGGCAAGATCCAGATGATGTTCGAAGCGCCGGTGGTGGTCGATGATGTCTCTCTCGAAATTGAAACAGCGATGGGTGTCGCACTGTACCCGGATCATGGTGACGAGCCAGATATGCTCCTGCAGCATGCGGATATCGCCATGCAAGTCGCAAAAAATGAGGCCGGGGGTTTCAGTATCTATAAGCCAGGAAATGAGCCCTACAGTCTGCGTAAATTAAAGCTGCTGGGTGAACTGCGCCAGGCGATACAGCAGAAAGAACTGGCGCTGTATTACCAGCCTAAAATTGATCTTACTAGCGGTCGGGTCAGCAGTGTTGAGGCTCTGGCGCGTTGGCCACATTCGATTGAAGGCGTAATCTCGCCGGCTGATTTTATACCGGTGATCGAGCAAACAGGATTGATTCGTCCATTCACCCATTGGGTGCTGGAAGAGGCGGTGTTACAACTCAAGCGCTGGTCCAGAGCGGCCATTGATCTCACGATTGCGGTTAATCTGTCTACCCGCAATTTGCTCGATTCCGAATTGCTGGATAATGTTATGCGTTTGCTCAAGAGGCACGATGTCAGTCCTGCGCAGCTTACCTTCGAGGTCACTGAATCAGCAGTGATGTCGCGTCCAGAAGCGGCCTTGAAAGTGCTTACGCAATTACACGAAGCAGGATTTAAACTATCGATTGATGATTTTGGTACGGGTTATTCGTCGCTGGCCTATCTGAAAAAACTGCCGGTAGACGAACTGAAAATTGATCAGACCTTTGTGTTTGGCATCATCAGTGATGATGATAATGCTGTCATTGTGCGTTCGACCATCGAGCTTGCGCAAAACATGGGGCTAAAAGTGGTTGCCGAAGGTGTGGAAGATCAGGCGACCATGGACATGCTTAGGTCGCTGGGCTGTGATCTTGCGCAGGGTTATCACATGGCGCATCCGATGCCTGTGGATCAGCTGGATTCGTGGTTGAAAGACTCAGCCTGGGGTCTCAATTGATACGCAAAAAAAGAACGATCAGAATTGAATGGCCCCTGCTTAAGAGCATATCAAGGATATCCTCGTCATCCCTGCATGCTTCTGGCGAGGATCCACTGTTCAAACCAATGGATTTCGGCCAAACACATACCGAAAGGAAGACTCCCCAATCTTGTTACGCTTAAGTTAAGTGCCATTCAGATCAGAATTATATAAAAGTAAGGCAGGTAACGCCGGGTAAAACTTTGTCATACAGTGCTGGCAGGTTGATAATGCGTCGTGAGCGCTTTCGACGAAAAGTAAGACTGGAGTTAGCGCATCCGGCTATACTGCGCAAGCAAACGAGAGCGCTAATACTCGGGTATTTTTTACTATGATGCAAATCTTCAATCGTCGTCCTACACACATTTTGTGTTCACTGTTGCTGTCAGTGGCAGCTATATTAGTGTTTGATAACGCAGCTGCGACCGATATTTCAGATATCAAGGCTGAAGTGCGCTTCCTGTATGTCCAGCCGGGTCAGACCTTACATAATATCGTGCGTCGGCTATATCCCGGCCAGGAAGCACGTTGGCCGCAGATTCGTCGGGAAATTGTCCACCTCAATCGGGCGGCCTTTATCAACGGAGATGAGGCCAGCATGAAAGCGGGTGTGCGTCTGACACTGCCGGGCAAGGCAAAATCCAGGCAGGTGCTAAAACCCGTTGGCTCTGTGATGCGAGTCGATGGTCGCGTAATCGCGGTCGGTCAGGATAAGGTGACGCGCCAGCTGGTTGCAGGTGATAAAGTTTATGTTGGGGACAAGCTGATTACAGGCGAGGATGGTTTTTTGCGTCTCAGTATGGTTGATAACGCAAAACTTGATTTGCGCTGTTTTAGTATTATGGTGATCGAAGAATATCAGATAAAGAATGCAGATCGACGCAGTATCCTTAAGTTATTGCAGGGCAGTCTGCGCAAAGTCAGCGGTGAAATCGGCAAAATGGTCGAAGATATATACGAGCTGCAAACCCCGATTGCCAGTGTCGGCGTGCGTGGTACTGAATATGCCTTGCGTGTGTTTCAGTCCAAAGGTTGTGGTGGCACGATTGATACCAATGATGACGGTCTATTCTTGCAGGTGATAAAAGGTCTGGTCGATGTGCAGAACGCCGCTGGTACGACCACGGTGGCCAAAGGTAATCAACTTTACATTCCACTGCCAGACACTTTGCCAGAGGATAAAACAATTGCGCCCGGCGTGTTCGAGCCAGTCACACCAAAGCCAGTGGTTAAAATAGCGGTTGAAGAAAAGAAAAAAGAGAAAGAAGAAGGTACGAGCTGGTGGTGGTATCTGCTGGGTGTGATCGCGATTGCGGTCGCGTTATAAATACAGCTGCCAACTGCCCGCTATCTTTTAGTTGCACTGCAGCTACAGCTAGAATGCGCCGATGAATAAATCAGTTAGACTCGATAAATGGCTGTGGGCGGCGCGGTTTTTTAAAACCCGACCACTGGCGAGTGTGGCAGTCTCTGGCGGCAAAGTGCACCTCAATGGTCAACGGGTCAAACCTGGACGATCACTACACACCGGTGATGTGCTGCAAATTCAGCGTGCCGGATTTCAGTATGATGTCACCGTGCTGGCGCTGGCCGAGCGTCGCGGGCCAGCGAGCATTGCGCAGACCCTGTATGGTGAGAGCGAGGCCAGCATGAAAGCGCGTGCCGAGCTGCGGGCACAGCAAAAACTGGCGGCACTGGCCTCACCTCAAACCGCAGGGCGACCGAACAAACAGCAACGCCGCCATATCATTCGCTTTAAACAGGAGCGCTGATGCGACCCAAAACGCCTGAACTCGCGGTCGACATTATTATCGAACTGGTCGATCGCGCGCAGCGCCCGATCGTGCTGATCAAACGTAAATATCCGCCCCCGGGCTGGGCCCTGCCAGGGGGCTTCGTCGATGTCGGCGAGAGCGTTGAACATGCCGCCCGGCGTGAGGCTGAGGAGGAAACCGGTTTGCGGGTCGAGCTCAATTGTTTGCTGGGCTGTTATTCCGAGCCGGCTCGTGACCCGCGCGGGCATACTGTGGGGCTGGTCTATATTGCACAGGCTCGCGGTGAACCGGTGGCAGCGGACGATGCCGCGCAGGTTGCCATTTATGGGGTGGATCAGCTCGGAGGCGATCCACTCGATCTGGTGCTGGCCTTCGATCATGGCCAGATTCTTGCTGATTACCGGCATTATCGCGCCACCGGAGCCTTACCAAAGCTGGCCTGAGCCTAAAAAAGCCCATCCTGTGCTGTATAAGCTGCTGTTTTTTGTTATGATTTCGCCCAGGTTCTGCGCCCTCAGCGCATCCATTTAACACCCGCCTGGTATTGAGTCCCGGAGTTTGTGGTTTGAGCAATCGCACCCTGTCTATAGATGACCGGCTGTACGACTATATGCTGTCGGTCGGTGTCGCTGAGTCCGCGCTGTTACAGGCGTTGCGCGCAGAAACCGCGACCCTGGAATTTTCCGTGATGCAGATTTCACCCGAGCAGGGTCAGTTCATGTCGCTGCTGGTGCGTTTGCTGGGAGTAACGCGGGCGCTGGAAATCGGTACTTTCACCGGTTACAGTTCGATCTGCATTGCCAGCGCGATGCCGGCGGAGGGTCGCCTGGTATGCTGCGATGCGTCACCAAAATGGACGCAAATTGCACAGAAATACTGGGCTCAGGCAGGCCTGGAGTCGCGTATCGATTTTCGCCTGCAAGCTGCGCTGGACACGCTGCAGGAATTGCGTGATGCCGGCGAGGCAGGGTGTTTTGATTTTGTTTTTATCGATGCAGATAAACAAAACTACGAAGCCTATTACGAACAGTCACTGGAATTATTACGCCCCGGCGGACTAATTGCAGTGGATAATACCCTGTGGTCTGGTGATGTTGCCGACCCGGAAAACAATAATCCCGGTACCCGCGCGATTCGCCGTCTGAATCAGCGCATTATGCAGGACACGCGTGTGTTCAGGAGTCTGGTACCGATTGGCGATGGCTTAACTCTGGTGCACAAACCCATACAATGATGCAAATGCTTTTATACACATATCTGGAATGTTTCAATGCTAGGCTGGCTTAAAAATCGCGTACTCGGTGTCACGAGTAAAAACGGTGGTGGAAGCACAGCCAGAAATCAGACCAGCCGGGGCGAGCGCAAAAAACAGGGTGGTTCCAGTTCGAAGAGAAATTCCAGAAACCGAACATCCAATACGCAGCGCGCACCGCATCCGGTGGCTATATCGCTTAACGAAACTCAGCACCATAAACAACTGCGCGTTATTCCACGTGCGGAACACGGCATTTCCCGCACCCAGATAGATGATGCTGCCCTCAAAGTACTGTATCGACTCAACAAGGCAGGTTTCAAAGCCTGCCTGGTGGGTGGTGCGGTGCGTGATTTATTGCTCAAACGTGTACCGAAAGATTTTGATGTGGCCACCGATGCGACGCCTGAGGAAGTCGCCGATCTGTTTCGTAACTGCCGTTTGATCGGGCGGCGCTTTCGCCTCGCGCACGTGCAATTCGGTCGCATGATTATCGAAGTCGCGACTTTTCGTGCCGCACACGACAATTCCGCCGCTGCACGCCAGAATGCTGAAGGCCGGATACTACGCGATAATGTGTATGGCGATATCAGCGAAGACGTCTGGCGTCGTGATTTTGGTGCCAACGCGCTGTATTACGATATTTCCAATTTCAGCGTGATCGATTTTGTCGGTGGCATGGAAGATATCCAGCAGCGACGTTTGCGTTTGATTGGTGATCCCGAAATGCGCTATCGTGAAGATCCGGTGCGCATGCTGCGCGCGGTACGGTTTTCTGCCAAGCTGGGATTTAGCATCGACGAAAGCTGTCGTGATTTTATTTATGATCAGGGTTCATTATTGCTCGATATCCCGGCGGCACGACTTTACGAAGAAGCGCTCAAGCTGTTTCATTCGGGACATGCCGAAACTAGTTTGCAGGGGCTACGCGAATATCGCTTGTTGCAGTATTTGTTTCCTTCGGTGGTCGATCATCTGGCTGACCCGGTGACCAGCAAATTTCTCGAACTGGCGATGCAAAGCACGGACAACCGCGTGCAGAACGACCAGCCGATCACACCGGCGTTTCTGTTTGCGGCACTGCTCTGGCCAGAACTGCAACAGATCGCGCAAAAACGTGTTGATGAAGGTTTACCGTATTCAATCGCGATTCAAAAAGCCGCCACCAGCCTGCTGACTGAACAGGTACGCTGTGTTTCTATTCCGAAACGCTTCACTACGGTGATGCGCGACATCTGGGCGCTGCAAACACGCTTTGCTTATCGCAAAGGCAAACGCATGCAGGCAGTGCTGGAACATGCCAAATTTCGCGCCGGTTACGATTTTTTATGTCTGCGCGCGAAAGCTGGCGAGCCGGTACAGGACGACTGCGACTGGTGGACACAAATTCAGGTCGGACCAAAACCGTCGCCTGCCGGGTCGGGGGATACCGACACGCATGCAGCTACCACCCGCAACCGCCCCGGACGCCGGCGTCGCCGGCGTCCGCCGCGAGCATGAATCATTTGCTGGCTGCTGACGAGACGGTCTATCTCGGTCTCGGTAGCAATCTTGCGGATCCCGCAGGTAATATTCAGCAGGCGCTTGCCGCGCTGCAACAATTGCCCGCGAGTCATTCTCTCGCCGACTCGGGCCTGTTTCTTAGCAAGCCCATGGGACCGCAGGACCAGCCGGATTATATTAACGCAGTGGTGCAGTTCGAAACTCGCCTGCGACCGCTGGCGTTGCTCGGCGCGCTGCAGCAGATTGAACATACCATGGGTCGCGTTCGCGAACGTCACTGGGGGCCGCGGCTGATTGATCTGGATATTCTGCTGTTTGGTGAACGTATTATCGAAGAACAGGATCTTCAGGTACCACAGACTGGCATCAGCGAACGTGAGTTTGTGCTCTATCCGCTGGCGCGGCTTAATCCGGAGCTGGTGATTCCGGGGCATGGTAAGCTTTCGGCATTGCTGGCGCAGTGCCCCGAGAATGGCCTGCAATTTGTTGGAGACATTGTATGACAGCGGCGAATGCCCATTTGCCTTTGAGCCAGTCGTGGCCCGCTTTTGTCGTGGTCGAAGGCCCGATCGGTGTCGGCAAGACCACGTTGGCGCGCAAACTGGCGACCAGTTTTGGCAGTGATTTAATGCTGGAAGGCGCGGAAGCGAACCCATTTCTGGAAAAGTTTTATGAGAACCCACGGGTGGCGGCATTTCCCACGCAGTTACATTTTTTATTGCAACGCGCACGCCAGCTCAGGGCGATTAAACAGGACGATATGTTTGCGCCGGTGCGGGTGGCGGATTATCTGATCGAAAAAGACCGTCTGTTCGCCGAACTCACGCTGGATGCAGATGAACTCGATTTATACAATCAGGTTTACGCCACACTGACCATTGATACGCCAAAACCGGATCTGGTAGTGTATTTGCAGGCGCCGGTCGAAGTTTTGCTCGATCGTATTGCACAACGCGGCATACGCCACGAACACATGATCGAAGCGGCGTACTTACAACGTCTGAGCGATGCCTATGTGCGATTCTTTTATCAGTATGCAGATGCACCATTGTTGATTGTCAACGCAACTGATATCGATTTTGCCAACAGCGAAGCCGATTACCAGCTGTTACTGGAGCGCATTTTGCGTAATCGCAACGGTCGCCATTATTTTAATCCGGGGCAGGTGCTATGAGCGCGCAGTCAGAAACATCGGCTAAAAAAATTACGCTACGTAAGTTGCAGGCGCGTAAACAGGCGGGTGAAAAAATTGTTTGCCTGACCGCGTATGACACCAGTTTTGCAAAACTCATTGATGCAGCAGAGGTGGATATCGTACTGGTCGGCGACTCGCTGGGCATGGTGGTGCAGGGGCTGGATACGACATTGCCGGTCAGCGTTGACGACATGCTGTACCACAGTCAACTGGTGCGTCGTGGTGTGCAACATGCGCTGCTCATGGTCGATATGCCGTTTTTAAGTTACACCACCGTCGCCGCCGCACTGGAAAATGCCGGACGCTTTATGAAGCGGGCGGGTGCAGAAATGGTGAAGCTGGAAGGTGGTGAAGACCAGAAAGATATTGTCAGCGCATTGCGCACGCACGGCATCCCAGTATGCGCGCATCTTGGCTTGCAGCCGCAGCGGGTACATAAACTCGGCGGTTATCGGGTACAGGGGCGCGAGGCCAGCGCGGCGGAACACATGCTGCACGAAGCGCAGGTATTGCAGGATGCGGGTGCCGATATGATGCTGCTCGAATGTGTGCCGGCGACCCTGGCAAAAAAGATTAGCGAGGAACTCACGATTCCGGTGATCGGTATTGGTGCCGGCAGTGACTGCGATGGCCAGATTCTGGTGCTCTACGATATTCTCGGTATCAGCCCTGGGCGCAATCCCAGGTTTGCTCACAATTTTCTTTCAGATGCGGGCAGTGTTGCAGGTGCGATACAGGCATACACCGATGCCGTGCGTACCGGCCACTTTCCGAGTCCCGAACAAAGTTTTGAATAAACCCTCGATTCGAACCGCATGATTATTCTCGATAGCATCGCCGCTATGCAACAACAGGCTCGCGACTGGCGACGAGCGGGCGAGCAGATTGTTTTTGTTCCTACCATGGGCAATTTGCACGCCGGGCATATTGCACTGGTCGAGGCAGCGCGATCTCAGGCTGAGCATTGTGTGGTCAGTATTTTCGTCAATCCCGGGCAATTTGGACCTGAGGAAGACTTCGCCACGTATCCACGCAGTTTTGATGCCGATTGCGGCAAACTCAAAGCCGCTGGTGTTGACTGTGTGTTTGCACCGAGCACCGAGGCTATGTACCCCGAGGGTAAAGACGCCTGCACCAGCATTATGGTTCCGGGCATTTCTGACGTGCTCGAAGGTGAGCACCGTCCGGGTTTCTTTACCGGTGTTGCTACCGTGGTCAACAAGTTGTTCAATTGTGTACGGCCAGATATCGCGATCTTTGGCGAGAAAGACTTTCAGCAGTGTCTGGTGATTCAGCGCATGGTACGCGACCTTGATCTGTCAGTGAAGATTGTCACTCTGCCGACAGTGCGCGAAGCCGATGGTCTGGCGTTGAGTTCGCGCAATGCTTATCTAAACGCTGAGCAACGCCAGATTGCAGTGCGCCTGAGTATCTGCCTGGGCAGACTGGTGGCGGCGATTCATCAGCCCGGCGAGATTAATTTTGCGGTGATTCATGCCAGCCAGGAACTGGAGCAGCAGGGTTTCGAGGTGGATTATGTGGTGATCCGTCGGCAGCGCGATTTACAGGTGCCAGCGGCCTCCGATACCGCGCTGGTGGCGCTGGCGGCGGTACGGCTGGGCGCTATCCGGCTGATCGATAATGTGCCATTCATACTGGAAAACGCCTGAGACCACCCCCATTTGAGGGTGTAACCGGTTGAAAAGCCGTGACAAGTCAGGTTGAAGCAGGGCCGGCAATCACCGATAATAGGCAATCAGGATTATCATGATCCTCCACTACAGCGTCTGAACTGAATCATGCAGCTAATATTGTTAAAAGCGAAATTGCACCAGGCCCACGTCACGCATTCCGAACTGGAATACGAGGGTTCGTGTGCGATCGATTCTGTTTTGCTGGATAGTGCCGGGATTCAGGAGTACGAGCAGATTCATATATACAATATGAATAATGGTGAGCGTTTTACCACCTATGCGATTCGCGCCGAAAGCAACAGTGGCATTATTTCAGTCAACGGCGCCGCCGCGCACAAGGCCAGCCCGGGTGATCGGGTGATTATTTGTGCCTATGCCCAGTTGGCACAGCACGAAGCCAGCAATTTCAAACCGACGCTGGTGTATCTCAATCAGAACAACAAGATTACACATACCTCCGATCAGATTCCGGTGCAGGTAGCTTAAAAGACAATGAAAAGTGAACAGTGAACAGTGAAAAATAAAAAGCCCGGGAAACCGGGCTTTTTATTTTTCACTGTTCATTTTTCATTGTGTCTTCAACCGGTGTTGCGCATGCCGGCGGCGACGGCGTTAATACTGCGCAGTAAGGGGTTGAGCCATTCATCGCGTTCTTCCTGCGGCAGGCTTTCATCGCGGTAGCGTTTCAGCAGCATGATCTGCACGTGGTTGAGCGGGTCGAGATAGGGATTGCGGCGCATCAGTGAGAGATGCAACACTGGAATATCTTCCAGTAGCTTGCCCATTCTGGCAACTTTGAGTGTCAGTTCGCGGGTGCGCAAATATTCCTCTTTGACTTTGCCGAACACGCGTTTGCGGGTGTCTTCTGAAAGGCAAAGCTCTGAATATTCTTCCGCAGTGACAATGTCAGCCTTGTACAGAGCCATTTCTGTGTTACTCAGCAGAGCGCGGAAATAGGGCCACTCATCGTACAGATCCTGTAGTATGCGCAGTCGAGCTTCGTCCCCCTGATACCATTGCTGCAGAGCTGTGCCGATGCCGTACCAGGCGGGCAGGGTATGCCGCGCCTGTGCCCAGCCGAACACCCAGCCGATGGCACGCACTGAGGTTTTGGAGCGATCACCTTTTTTACGGTGTGAAGGTCGCGAGCCGATATTCATCAGCGCGATTTCGCTTACCGGCGTGGCTTCGTAAAAATAATCGAGAAAACCGGGCGTGCGATCAGTGAGCTCGCGATAACTGTTTTCGCCAATTTTCATTAATTCACGCATGATCTCCATGCGTTCGGGTGTGGTCGTAGTGCGTCCCGGCATGACGTGGTGACGACTCGCCAGCATCAGGCCGGTAATACCCATGGTGAGTTCGTAGACCGCAGTTTCCGGGTTGCTGTATTTGTTCGACAGCACTTCACCCTGCTCGGTGAACTTGATTTCACCGTGCACCGTGCCTTCGGGTTGCGCCAGAATGGATTCAAAGGTGGGGCCGCCGCCGCGGCCAATGGTGCCGCCGCGGCCGTGAAACATGCGACAGTCAACACGATGCTTGTCGGCGAGTGCAATCACTTTGCGCTGGGCTTCGAATAACTGCCAGGACGAGGCCAGTATGCCACCGTCCTTGCACGAATCAGAATAGCCCAGCATGACTTCCTGCAAATTACCGGACGCTTCCAGCAGACCTTTGTATACCGGGTTTTCGTAGAGCGCCCCGAGCACAGTTTCGATGTGATTGAGATCGTCGATGGTTTCGAACAGGGGGGAAATCTGAATCCGGCAATACCAGCCATGATCATTCTTGCCGGCAAGACCGACTAACGATGCCAGCCACATGACTTCCATGATATGACTGGCCTGATGGGTCATCGAAATCACGTAGGTGCCGAAGGCATTCGGGCTGATATCGTGATGCATTTTTTCCATCACCGCGAACACATCCATGGTTTCCTGGTGCGGTTCGCTGAGGCGATCACGATCCAGTGTGAAATCACTGCGCGGATTTTCGAGCAGGTCGGCGAGCAGTTGCAGGCGCGCATTTTCGTCGAGTGCGGCATAGTCAATTTCGGGATCCAGCTGCCGCAGAATTTCGGCCACGGCATCGCTGTGGCGCGTGGATTCCTGACGCAGATCCAGCTGCATCAGATAAAAGCCAAACGATTCCACCAGACGAATTAAATCTTTTAGTACCAGATCAGCGATTTTGTGGTCGCCGTGGCTGTAGAGCGAGTCGCGAATTAAATACAGATCGGCGAGAAACCCCTGTTCAGACGCGTAGGCGTGTTTATAACTGGTCTGCGCTTCAAAGTTGCCATCGAGCTGGACACGCACGCGGTTGAGGCTTTGCTGCAGGCGGTAACGCATAAACGCGATCTTGCGGCGATACGGTGCTTCGCTGTAAATCGCCGGTTTGGTGGTGAATACTTCAAAGCGCAGATTCTCATCCTGATTCAGGCTTTCACTAAATTCGCGACTGGGCGTGCACAGCTGACTGGAATGCGTCAGCTGGGTAAAAATTTCGGTGAGCTTGCGAATATATTCCTGCAGCGCAGTTTTCGATTGCAGCCGTAAGGCGAGTTCGGTGGTCTCAGGTTTAACGTTAGGATTGCCGTCGCGATCGCCGCCGATCCAGGAGCCGAAGTGTAAAAAGCTGGGCACGGTCAGCTGAGCATCCTTGAAATGATCGTACACCCGGGCTTCAAGATTGCGGTAGATAACCGGCACTGCCTGGAACAAGCTCTCGCGAAAATAGTACAGACCATTTTTGATTTCATCGCGCACCTGTGGCCGGGTTTCACGCACCTCATCGGTGCGCCACAGGATTTGAATATGGGTTTCGAGTTCGTCGATAATGTCCTGGCGCTGGGCCTTACCGAGTCGGGTGTCATTGAGTTTTTCGTTAGTCAGAAAAATACGGCGCAGGGCATACATAATACTGCGACGTTTGGCTTCGGTCGGGTGCGCAGTAATCACCGGAATATAGGCGAGACCGTCGAGCAGGGCCTGCATCTGTTCAGCGCTAACATGGTCGCGTTTTAGCTCGCCGAGCACTGAGTCGAAAGAACCGCGCCAGAGACTGCTGCCTTTATTGTGGTCGCGCAGCTGACGGCGGCGTTGCTGGTGTTGGGAAGCCTCTTCGGCGATATTGACCAGACTGAAATAGGTGCTAAAAGCGCGCACCACCTGAGCCAGGGTTTTGGCGTCCAGGGTCTCGATGATTGACATCAGGCGCGCGCGTTTTTGCGGATTATCGCTATTGTGCAGGCTGATAAAACCAGTGCGCAGACGTTCCACCGCATCGTAGACTTTAGCGCCGGCGTGGGTCAGCAGCACATTGCCCAGCAGATTGCCGAACAGTTTGACCCGGGCACGCAGTTGTTTGTCCGTCGACGTGGTGTTGAGCAGGCCGGCGGTTTTCGGCTGGGCTCTGTCAGTCGTCATTTCGCGCTTATTATCAGTTAACATTCGTTACCTTTGAAATCCATCTTGTATGAGTTCACGGTCTCGACCGAGCTGTGGTGGCCACAAAGCGCGGTATTATAGCCCATGCCGCAGGTGGGAGATACGTGTGGGCCTGTCACCGAGTTCTGGCCGGGCAGATAAGTTGTTGAATCAAAAACAGCAATTCGCATACTCGGGGCTTAAAAACTTGTGCTGAACTTGTGAAATTGAGCTAGTCTTAATGAAAATCAACTTGTTACTGGCCCGGATAGCAGCGATATTTTGCAATATACCATCTGAAAGTAAAAAATCATGTCCAAATTAACCGAAATGAAGTCCTGGAAAGCGCTCGAGCAGCACTTTGAGGTCATACAAAACACCCACATGCGCGCTCTGTTCGCAGCCGACCCGCAGCGCTTCACCACCTTTAGCGCTGAGATGGGTGACATTTTACTGGATTATTCAAAAAACCGGATTACCAGTGAATCGTTTGATTTACTAATGGCACTGGCGCGCGAGGCTGATGTTGAAGGCTGGCGCGATAATATGTTCGCCGGCGAGCCCATCAATATTTCAGAATATAGGCCCGCACTGCACACGGCCCTGCGTAATCGCAGTAATAAGCCGGTGATGGTCGATGGCGAAAATGTCATGCCCAAAGTGAATCGGGTGCTGGCACAAATGCGGTATTTTTCCGAACGCGTGCGTGGCGGCCACTGGCGTGGTTATAGCGGAGAGTTGATTACTGATGTCATCAACATTGGTATCGGCGGTTCTGATCTGGGACCTCATGTCGTGTGTGATGCGATGAAACCGTTTGCTCAGCGCGGCATGAATGTGCATTTTGTGTCGAACGTTGACCCCACGCATCTCACTGAGATTCTCAAGTTTGTCAAACCTGAGTCGTGTCTGTTTATTATTTCTTCGAAATCATTCACCACCCAGGAAACCATGATGAACGCGCACAGCGCGCGCGAGTGGTTCGTCAATGTCACCAATAATGAATCAGCTGTGGCGCGACACTTTGTTGCAGTGACCACGAATAAAGAAAAAGCCACCGAGTTTGGAGTGTTGTCGGAAAATATGTTCGAGTTCTGGGACTGGGTCGGTGGGCGCTATTCTTTATGGTCGGCGATTGGTTTGCCGATTGTGCTGTATCTGGGTATGGATCGGTTTGAAGAAATGCTGGATGGCGCGCATGCCATGGATATGCATTTTAAAAGCACGCCGCTGGAAAGGAATATTCCAGTGATCCTCGCCATGCTCGGCATCTGGTATAACAATTTCTTTGATGCTCAGAGCCATGCGGTAATTTCTTATAACCAGTATCTGCGACGTTTGCCGGCACATTTGCAGCAGCTGGATATGGAAAGTAATGGCAAAACGATTAATCGTCAGGGTGAACGCGTTGATTATCTCACCGGGCCGATTATCTGGGGCGAGACCGGTAGTAACTGTCAGCATGCATTTTTTCAGTTGCTGCACCAGGGCACTAAACCGGTGCCTGCTGATTTTATGATTCCGGCGCGTACCCGCAATCCGCTTCGCGGGCAGCATCGGGTTTTGCTGGCGAACTTTTTTGCCCAGACCCAGGCTCTGATGAAAGGTAAAACCGAAGCCGAAGCGCTGGCGGAATTACAAACCGAAGGTTTGAGCGCAGAAAAAATTGCAGAAGTATTGCCGCACAAAATTTTTGAAGGCAATAAACCGACCAACTCGATTATGTTCGACAAGCTTGATCCGAGAACCTTGGGGGCAATACTTGCCATGTACGAACATAAGGTGTTTGTTCAGGGCGTGATCTGGAATATCAACTCATTTGACCAGTGGGGCGTGGAGTATGGCAAAAAACTTGCCGGCCATATTCACGATACGTTACTCACACGCAGCGTGTCGGATGATTATGATAGTTCGACCAATGGTTTGATCCAGCACTACTATCAGCTGCGTTTTGGTGATGAAAACTAGTCCGCGAATGAACGCCAATAAAATGACGAACGATAGATCTGGCCGCAAAGCACGCCAATTTCGCAAAAGGCTGGCGCTTAGTTTTTAACTTCGCGTTTCTTTTGCGTAATTTTCGGCGAGTGTTCTGTTTTTAACGCAGGCGTATCAATAAACGCAAATAAATGCTAAATCTGGCCGCAAAGTACGCCAATCTCGCGATAGCTTTTGTTTGGTTTTAACTTGGCGTTATTTGCGTATTTCGCGGCAGGTGTTTTGGGTTTTGAGCGCAGGTTCTGTCATCCTGAACTGTTTTTGTGAAGGATCTTATACCGCCGCAATTTCAGATTCTTCTTCGCACACAACGCTCATCAGAATGACAGGCCGGAGCTGGCAATGTTGGGCAGAATGACGACTCCCATAGTTTTTAGTAGCGTTCATTCGCGGACGGCGTTTTCCTGTCTTGCCAGCACCATCCTGATGTGCTCGGCGACCACCGGTGTTGCTGTCGGTAGTGCGCGTTCGAGTTGTTGTTTGATTTGATCTGAATCTGGCGCATTGCCCAGTGCGATCACCAGATTACGCTGCCATTGCTCAAAACCGATGCGGCGCATCGCCGAACCTTCGGTACGGCGTAAAAACTCGGTTTCATCCCAGCTGAATAATTCCAGTAAGTCAGGCGCGTCCAGCGGGTGGCGGGCGGCAAAATCAGCTTCCACGCTGGGTACGGCAAAGCGATTCCACGGGCAGCACAGCTGGCAGTCGTCGCAGCCGTAAATTCGGTTGCCCATGGCAGCGTGAAATTCTTCTGCAATCACGCCTTTGTACTCTATCGTTAAATACGAAATGCAGCGTCGCGCATCGAGTTGATAGGGTGCGACGATGGCCTGTGTCGGGCAGATGTCGATACAGGCCTGACAACTACCGCAGTGGTTTTCGCTTTTGACGGTGGAAAGGGGCAGGGGCAGATCGGTGTAGAGCTCACCGAGAAAAAACCAGGAGCCGGCTTTCTGGTTGATCAGATTGGTGTGTTTGCCAATCCAGCCGAGCCCGGCTTTTTGCGCCAGGGCTTTTTCCAGCACCGGTGCGCTGTCGACAAAAGCCCGATAGCCAAATTCACCGACCTGCGCCTGAATTTTGTCGGCCAGCTTTTGCAGACGCTTGCGCATCACTTTGTGATAATCCCGGCCCAGCGCGTAGCGTGAGATATACGCCAGTTCGGCATTGTCGAGTACCTGTTCGGCGAGTTTGGCGTTGGGTGGGTAGTAATTCATGCGCAGCGAAATCACCCGCAGCGTGCCGGCGACCAGTTCGGCGGGTCGGCTGCGTTTTGTCCCATGATTTGCCATATAGGCCATTTCGCCATGGCGTTCCTGCTGTAGCCAGTTGTGCAAGTGGATCTCGTCTTCACCGAGTTCGATGGCACAGATCTCGGCCTGCTGAAACCCCAGTTCACGCGCCCAGCGTTTAATCTGGTCGGCGAGCTGCGGGTAATCGGCAGTGGGCGGGTGAGATGGCTTTGGTTGTGGCATGGCGCTATTGTACCGATGCCGGCGAGGCGATGTGCGAATCAAGCCAAATATGGGCAAAGATCGACCGCTGTCACTGTCACCGCGAGCCGCGAGCCGTTACAATAGGCGCACATTTTTGGATACTCAAATGACCGTACGTACTCGTTTTGCCCCAAGCCCGACCGGTTATCTCCATATTGGAGGTGCGCGCACGGCGCTGTTTTCCTGGCTGTTTGCCCGCAGGCTGGGCGGCAGGTTTATTCTGCGCATCGAAGATACTGACCGTGAGCGCTCCACCCAGGCCTCGGTGGATGCCATTTTGCAGAGCATGGACTGGCTGGGGCTGGATTATGACGAAGGCCCGTTCTATCAGACCCAGCGCTTTGATCGTTATGCTGAAGTCATTCAGCAGTTACTCGCTTCCGGTGATGCGTATTACTGCAATTGCTCGAAACAGCGCTTGCACGAACTGCGCGAAATCCAGATGGCGAACAAACAAAAGCCGCGCTATGACGGCTGCTGTCGTGATAAAGGCCTGGGCCAGGCGGATGACACGGTGGTGCGCTTTAAGAATCCACTCAACGGCGATGTGGTGATCGACGACATGGTCAAGGGCCGGGTGGTGATTAATAACCGCGAGCTGGATGACCTGGTGATCGCGCGGCCCGACGGCGTGCCGACCTACAATCTCACCGTGGTGGTCGATGACTGGGATATGAACATCAGTCACGTGATTCGCGGTGATGACCATCTCAATAACACACCGCGGCAGATCAATATTCTGCGCGCTCTCGGTGCCGAGTTGCCGAGCTATGCGCATGTGCCGATGATCCTGGGTGCGGACGGCAAGCGTTTGTCCAAGCGCCACGGCGCGGTGAGTGTGATGCAGTATCGTGATGATGGTTTTTTGCCGGAAGCGTTGATGAATTATCTGGTGCGCCTCGGCTGGTCGCACGGCGATCAGGAAATTTTCAGCCGTGCCGAGATGATCGAGTTTTTCGATGCGGCGGATATTAATTCCTCTGCCTCGACATTCAATCCGGAAAAATTGCACTGGATGAATCAGCAGTACATCATGAAGCTGCCAACAGACGATCTGACAAATGCATTGCGCACGGGTTTGAGTGCGCGTGGTATCAATATTAACGATGGCCCTGCCATGGAAGCCGTGGCCGAGCTGTTACGTGAACGTTGCAACACGCTGCAGGCGCTGGTCGATGAGAGCCTGTATTTTTATCGAGAATTTGATGGCTATGAGGCGAAAGCCGCGAAGAAACACATGAAACCCGGCGCTCGTGATGCCTTGCAGCATTTGCTGACAGCATTTGAAAAACTGGACGACTGGTCGGCAGCTGCGATACATGGCGTTGTTGAACAAACTGCCGAACAACTCGGCGTTGGCATGGGCAAGGTCGGCATGCCATTGCGGGTGGCCACCACTGGTGGTGGTTCCTCACCCTCAATCGATATTACGCTGGAAGTGCTGGGCAAGATTAAGACACTGGCACGGCTCAGGCGTGCAATCGACCATCTC
Organism: Gammaproteobacteria bacterium; assembly: GCA_030148865.1. Taxonomy (GTDB): domain Bacteria; phylum Pseudomonadota; class Gammaproteobacteria; order SZUA-229; family SZUA-229; genus JASBSR01. The sequence goes on along the minus strand of JASBSR010000006.1, from coordinate 2,832 downwards.
GCCGAACAGGCGATGGCTTGACATAGTATGATGCTTCCCTTAGATTCACCACCCCATTTAGACCCACAGATTTTCGGGGCCATAGCTCAGCTGGGAGAGCGCTTGCATGGCATGCAAGAGGTCGGCGGTTCGATCCCGCCTGGCTCCACCAAATTTTTATTCAACATTGACAGGCTGTTGTCATGAAGATTGTTGTCACCGGCGGTGCAGGTTTTATCGGTTCTGCGGTGATACGGCAGTATATCGAGCACAGCGATCACGAGATTATTAATCTTGATGCGCTGACCTACGCCGGCAATCTTGAATCTCTGACGGCGGTTGAAAATAACCCGCGCTATCATTTCGAGCAGGTTGATATTCGTGACCGCGCAGCTGTGCAGGCCTGTATCGAGCAGCAGCAGCCGGATGCGGTGATGCATCTGGCCGCAGAATCGCACGTCGATCGCTCTATCGACGGCCCAGCCGACTTCATCATGACCAACATTGTGGGTACCTATAATCTGCTGGATGTCTGCCGCCAGTACTGGAGCGAGCTTTCGCCGCTGAGAAAATCCCGTTTTCGGTTTCATCATGTCTCAACCGATGAGGTCTATGGCGATCTCGAAGCCAGCGGATTTTTCACTGAAGACACCGCCTATGATCCGAGCTCACCGTATTCTGCCAGCAAGGCCTCATCTGACCATCTGGTTAGATCATGGCATCGCACCTACGGTTTTCCGGTGGTGTTAACCAATTGTTCAAACAACTATGGCCCGTACCAGTTCCCGGAAAAACTCATCCCGCTGGTCACGCTGAATGCATTGGAAGGAAAAGCGCTGCCGATATATGGTGATGGCTCACAGGTGCGAGACTGGTTGCACGTTGACGATCACGCGCGTGCGCTAAGACTGGTGCTGGAAAAAGGTGAGTTCGGCGAAACCTACAACATCGGCGGCCACAACGAAAAAACCAATCTCGAAGTGGTAAGAACCATTTGTGCATTGCTCGACGAACTGGTGCCCGATGCACAGCATGCTCCGCACGAAAGTTTGATTACCTATGTCACAGATCGTCCGGGTCATGACCTGCGCTACGCGATCGACGCCGATAAAATCAAACACCAGCTGGGCTGGGTGCCGGAAGAGACTTTTGAAAGCGGTATTCGCAAAACCATTCAATGGTATCTGGATAATGCAGAATGGTGCCGGCACGTGCAGGATGGTAGTTATCAACGCGAACGACTTGGAATAAAAATCGAGTCATCAGTTGGCAGTTAGCAGTACATAGTAAAAGCAGTTAATAACGGAAAACTGATAATTGAAAAACGGAGTTTTTCATGGCATTTGAAGATTTAGAGGTGTGGAAGCGATCTGCTGGATTAAGTGCAGATGTTTACAGTACACTAAAAAATTTGAATGATTACGGGTACCGAGATCAGATAACCCGATCCGGGCTGTCAATCCCGAGTAATATTGCCGAAGGTATAGAGAGATGCTCTGATAGAGAGACGCTGAATTTTTTATCCTACGCAAAAGGCTCGTGCGGTGAACTGAGAACACAGGTGTATATTGGAGTTAAAATTGGCTATCTGTCGCCAAATAAAGGAAAACAATGGGTAGCAGAAACAAAAGAAATATCAGCTATGATAGTCGGATTAATGAATTCAATAAAACTAAAACTGGATTAAGGTATTTTTAACTGATGTCTGTCAACTGCAAACTAATAACTATGTTTTCGCTGCCAACTGCCTACTGCCAACAGCGAGCTATGTTTTCATGAAAGGAATTATTCTTGCGGGTGGGTCGGGCACTCGGCTCTATCCTGTTACGCAGGTGATCTCTAAGCAATTGCTGCCGGTCTATGACAAGCCGATGATTTATTACCCACTGACCACATTAATGCTGGCTGGAATTCGCGAGATACTTGTTATATCTACACCGCATGACATGCCTAAGTTTCAGGAATTGCTTGGAGATGGTAGCCAGTGGGGGCTTAACCTTCAATACAAGGTTCAGTCGAAACCGGAAGGGCTGGCACAGGCATTCACTCTTGGTAAAGAATTTATTGGTGATGATTCCTGTGCATTAATACTCGGCGACAATATTTTTTACGGCCATGACTTTTCAGATGCATTACAACGCGCGGCCAGTAAAACAGATGGAGCTACTGTGTTTGCCTATCATGTTCAGGATCCAGAACGCTACGGTGTGGTGGCCTTCGACGAAAATAAAAAAGCACTGAGTATCGAAGAGAAGCCCTCTAAGCCAAAATCACGATACGCGGTGACCGGCCTGTATTTTTATGATAACGCAGTGGTTGATATTGCAGCGCAGGTAAAGCCTTCGGCACGCGGCGAACTGGAAATAACAGATATCAATAATGCATATCTCAAAACGGGAAAACTCGAAGTAGAAATCATGGGTCGTGGTATCGCCTGGCTCGATACCGGAACCCACGCTTCATTAATTGAAGCCGCGTCTTATATTGAAACCATCGAAAAACGCCAGGGCCTGAAAATTGCCTGCCCGGAAGAAATTGCTTACCGACTCAATTATATCGATGAAGCACAGCTGAAGCTGCTCGCAGAACCATTGCTAAAGAACGACTATGGAAAATATCTTCTGGATTTAATAGACAACCCGGTATACGCGTGAAAGTTATAAAAACAGCGATTCCCGATGTATTGATTCTTGAGCCTAAAGTGTTCGGAGATCAGCGCGGTTTTTTTTATGAAAGCTATAATCAAAAGGCATTCGAGCAGGAAACTGGCATTAAGTGTGACTTCGTACAGGACAATCATTCGCTCTCATCAAAGGGGGTACTGCGCGGGCTGCACTACCAGATTAAACAACC
>JASBSR010000001.1 GCA_030148865.1 Gammaproteobacteria bacterium | reverse complement strand
GCAGGTATTCCTCGGCCATATCGAACAAAAAAATCTTGCCGTGTCAAAAGCGAGTCATGACTGGATTTTAAGTCTGGACTGTGACGAGCGGCTCACCGAAGCATTACAACAGTCCATCCTCGCGATCAAAAACGATATCGATCAGGCCGATGCCTACAACATGAATCGTAAAACATTCTACGTCTATCGCTGGCTGAATCATTGCTGGTACCCTGATACGAAAACACGATTGTTTAATAAGTTTACCGCACGCTGGGGTGGCACTAATCCACACGATCGCATACTCACCGACGGCGGTAACGTTCAACATCTCGCCGGCGACATCCAGCACTATTCATTTAATTCGATATCAGAGCATCTCAGCACCATCGACAAATTCACCGAGATCGGCGCAGACGAGCTCATTAAAAAAGGCAAACGCGTGAATGTGTTCAGCCCACTCAGCCACGCGAGCTGGACCTTTGTGAAGCTTTATATTTTTAAACGCGGATTTCTCGACGGTTTTGCCGGACTACTGGTTTCAATGCTGTCCTTCATGCACGTCTTTATCAAATACAGCAAAGCGTTAGTCAAACGTCGCGCATCACGATGAATATTATCGAACTCTGTTTATCACCTGGACTCGGCGGTCTCGAGCTGTATGTGTTTCGTAGCGCACTTGCACTGTCACCACAACACAATGTCCTCAGTGTGACCGGTGACACTGGCAAACTGCGTGACCGTTTCGCCGAACACCCGGAGCTTGTCACGCAATCACTACACTACAGCCGTAGCTATTTGCCGATTATCAACGCGCTCAGGCTGGCAAGAATCATCGATATGCATAAAGCCGATGTCATACACATACACTGGGGTAAAGACCTGGCTTTGTCTGCGCTCGCCAGGCGTTTTTCCAACTACAAGCCCGCGCTGGTCTACACCAGACAGATGAAAATCACGCGCAGCAAAAATGATCCCTACCATCGCTTTTTGTACGCGCAGATGGATTCAATGCTATGCATTACCAAACTACTCGCTGTCGAAGCTAAAACCTTCATTCATCGTCAGGCGGACCGTATCAGCACACTCTATTATGGCGTGGCTGCACCAGAACAGCTGCTAGCCTCCGAGACTATTCAGCAACAACGTGCCCAGCATCAACTCGCAGGCGACGATTTCGTGGTCGGGCTTTTCGGCCGACTGGAAGATGGTAAGGGCCAGCATCTATTAATCAAAGCAATCGCTGAGGCCGGCGCTCGCCACGGCCATCGGATTCACGCGCTCATCGTCGGCCATGAAATGACGCCGGGATACGCCAGCATCCTGAAAAACCTTGCAGCCGAGCTGGGCGTTGACAAGCAGATTCGATTTGCGGATTTTGTCGACCAGCCGCAGCAACTCATGCAAATCTGTGACTGCATCGCACTCACCTCGTACGAAGAAACCTTCGGACTGGTCTTGCCCGAGGCGATGCGCGTTGGCGTCGCCGTGATTGGCAGTAAGGCAGGCGGTGTTCCGGAAATCATCGAACACGAGACCAGCGGCCTGTTGTTTACCAGTCGCGATGTCAGCAGCCTGTGTGAACAGCTTTCGCGTCTCTATGCCGATCCTGATTTCAGGCACAGAATAGCAGCCGCTGGCAAAGCTCGCGCCGACAAGCTCTTTAATCAGGACGAGCACTTCGTCAAACTTGAGCAGCACTTTATGCTGCTGAACTCGGCCAAGAGTAGCGCACTATGAATCTGTGGTTCCATAAAGGCGTACGCGCGTCAAAGTCTGCTTTGATGAAACTCTCTGCTCTCAAGGCTGAAGAGGTAGCTTCGATCGCTGTGATTCGTCACGGCGCACTCGGCGACATGATTTTAACGCGCGCCTTCCTGATCGAAGCGAGAAAGCTTTTTCCAAACGCCCGCATCACTCTGAGCCTGGCCAGCAATTACACCCGCGGCGCACCTGAAGATCTGGTCGACCGCGTACACACGGTACACGGTTCGGACCAACGCGGCACTTCTATGACTAAACGCATTGCGCGTTTCAAAGAGCTGGGTTACCACGATATCATTTTTGATCTTGCCGCATCCAATCGCTCAGTCATGGCCTGCTTTTTTAACCGCGCCGGCCTCAAAATCGGCTTCCCGTACCGGGCATTGCAGGCACGTTTGTTCTATGACATTTCAGTGCCACGCAGCGATCTCAATTTTGAAGTCAACGAAATGATGAACATGCTGCATGTCTTCGGTGCAAAAACAGCATACCCGCATCGCTATCAGATGCCGGGCGACGCCGTTCGTCGTCAGCGGCCTTATCTGGTGTACTTCATAGGCGCCTCGGTGCCCGATAAGTGCTGGCCTCATGACCATCATAGCGCGCTACTAAAAGAACTCTCAGTACGCTACCCCGATCACGATCATCTGGTACTGGAAGGAATACAGGACTGGGAAAAAGCCGATGCGATTCTTGCACCGTTTACTGACAGCGATCGAGTAATGTCGATATCGACCGATACTGTCGAAGCCACTACCGCTTTATTAAAAGGTGCTAGCCTGCTGATCTCGAACGACACCGGCATCCGCCATATCGCCATCGCCTGCGATACACCTACGGTGGGTATTTTCTTTGCCGATCCATTTCGCTACTGGCCACGCTACCCGATCCACGAGATCGTGCTGCCTGAACCCACATGGCCGCCTTCAGTCGACAAGGTCAAGCAGGCCTGTATCACTGTGCTGGAACGGCAGTCTAATGAACAACTCGCTTAATAGTCTTCGTAGGACTTCTCTTCAACGAAGTCCGAGCCCAGTTTTAGATTGATCTGGCGTTTCACATCGGAGCGCTTGTCGTTGGTGATGTACACCGCGCGCGCTAGTTCGATGAATTTATCATCGAACTGTTTTTTCGACTCCAGGTCGCGAATATCGTCTTCGATCACCCACAGCGATTCGTTGATCTGTTTCAGCTCAGCGACCTCATCGGCAACATCTTCTCGCGTAAATGGCAGCTCTGCCAGCAGTGCGTTCAGTGCGCTCAGTTCCTTATTAATATTGCTGAGTTTGTCGGCAGCTTTGATACGCTCATTCTTAATTTCGAGGATGGTCACCTTGTCGAAGAATTCGCCTATCGATATTTCAACTTTTACATTCATGCTACAATTATCCCAATTTTTCAGTCAACACACTATGAAACATAGATGCAGATATTAGCCGTACGAGTGGGCCGCGTTGGCGACACAGTCATGATGACGCCTGCGTTGCAGGCAATCCTGCAGTGCCACCCGGAAGCCGAGCTGACAATTCTAGCAAGCCCTGAAGGAAAAAGCCTGCTCTGTGACTTTTCTCCCTCGATAAAAGCCATCTGGACCTGGGATCGCCATGGCCCGATAAAATCCTTGTTGAATAAACGCGCGCTGCAAAAGAACATCGCCGCCAGTTCGTTTGACCACATATATTGCTTTGACACCAGCCCGCGCATTGCCGCTTTATTCGCTAACAGCAACTGCCCTTTTCACTGGTTTCAGGGCTCGACAATATTCAAGCATACTGCAAGGCATTATCTCGATCTGGTCGCTTCCAGCTGTAAGCAGTCGGTATCCGATTACTACAATTATCTACCAGTTGATCCTGAGCAATCTCGATTGCTCGATCATGAATTAGAGCAGCTTGGCATCACATCACAGGATAAAGTTGTGATGATGCACCCAACGTTTAGTGGCTATACAAAACTGGGGCTACGTAAACGCAAAGCTCGGATACGCAAACTCTGGCCACCCGCGAGCTATGGTGCACTCGCCAGACAACTCGCCGACACTGAAACCAGCGACGGAAAACGAATCAAACCAGTCATTGCGCTGTTACCCAAAGAACTCTCGCTGGGCAAAGAAATCGTTGAGCACAGCAACGGCGCTGTCACACTACTCGAATCGCAGCCCAGCTTCGGCCGTTACAAGGCGCTACTCAGGAGAGCTGACCTACTACTCACACCCGACTCCGGCCCTATGCACATCGCTTCTGCACTCGGCACGCGTATTGTGGCTTTTTTCTCGATGAAAGACCCAGGCGACTGCGGCCCGTATATGAAGGCTGAAGACTTCACCATACTCAGATCCGATGACCCGATAAGAGGTATATCGAGTATTGACGTCACGACTGTCTATCAGGCTGTTTGCCAGCAGCTTGGCATATCGAAATCCGATAGCAAACAGCGTGCATAAAATTCTCGTCATCCGAAACGATAAACTGGGCGATTTTATGCTCGCCTGGCCAGCGATAGCCCTGCTAAAAACGCAGTACCCGGATTCGGAAATCACAGCCCTGGTACCCGCGTACACCGAGCCCATGGCCAGACTCTGTCCGTGGATTGATCAGATCCTACTCGATAACAATGAGACCAGCATTGTCAGCAGCGCTCATGCATTAGCCAAAACTATTAGCGCCGAGTCATTTGACGCATCGATCAGTTATTTTTCAGAAGCACGGACAGCGCTGGCACTCTGGTTAGCCAGAATCCCGTATCGAATTGGTCCAGCCACCAAGCTCGCACAGGTATTTCTAAATCGCACACTACGACAACGAAGGTCTAGCTCAGCGAAACCGGAATACGAATACAATATCGACCTCAGCAGATTCTATATAGAACAGCAGGGCGACCATCCCATGGCGACACCGAGTGCCCCGTATCTAACATTCCCGGAAGATGAGATAACCACACTCAAGGCGCGCTTCAGAGCTGAACACGCGGTACAGGACGGCATGAAGCTGGTATTCATACACCCGGGCAGCGGGGGCTCAGCTATCAACTTAAGCCTGGATCAATACGCACAGCTAGCCGATTCGATCGCAGCGCAGAACAACATACATGTCGTGATCACCTGCGGACCCGATGAGCTCACAATCGCTAGTAAGCTCGCTAGTATGATAAAACGGGCTCCCGTTAGCCTGTATCACTCAACTTCCGGTATAGTTGAGTTCAGCCGGCTAATCAGTATCTGTGACCTGTTCATCAGCGGATCGACTGGGCCGTTGCATATTGCAGGGGCACTAAATGTACCCACAGCAGCATTCTATCCATCACGACGTTCTGCCACTGCACTACGCTGGCAGACGACGAATGAAGATGACAGGCGTATAATCGCTTCAGCCCGTAAGAACACCAGCAAACACGATACCCTGCAGATTGACATAGATCCAATTATCTATAAGCTCAATAAGTTACTCTCGGCGCACTAACGTTATAATGCAGGATATACTTAAGGACTAATCTAGATACCCAATATGAAAACAATCGACAAAACAAAAGTTTATGATATCGGGGTTATACTTATAAACTACAACTCTAGCGATTACACAATCAAGTGCATCCAATCTGTTATTGAACAAACCAACAGTACGCTATCTTATGGTATTAGTATTGTCGACAACGCATCAGAAGATCTCGACTACAACAACTTAGTTGAACACCTGTCACAAATTACTAGCGATGTGGAAATTCATATATTTCGAAGCAAAATTAATACGGGATTTTCAGCTGGCAATATGCTCGGCGTGCAATTTGTAAATGCAGCATACTACTTCTTTTTAAATAATGACTGTAAGTTGCAAAATGACTGCTTACAGATTCTATTTGATTTTTGCGAATCCAATACCGAGGTTGGAATATGCTCGCCACAGCTATATAGTGAAGATGGCAAACATCAGCCATGCATTGGTTATTTTCCGTATCTAAGCACAAAAATATTTGGCCTCGGTATCTTGAGACTTAGCTATGGTGATCGTTATATAAAACGCAAATCGATATTCACCGCACCAACACAGGTAGATGTTATCAGCGGGAGCCAAATGTTCACAAGAGCATCAGCGTTTTCTGCTATCGGAGGATTTGACACCACTTTTTTCCTATATTGTGAAGAAGAGGATATTGCATACAGGCTGGCCAAAACGGGCTACAGTGCATTCCTTGTACCAGGTGCCAGAAATACACACGAAGGCGGAGGCAGCACGATACCGTCAATGGCCATCCGCAGGGAATTTTATATTTCATTTTTATATTTCTACAGAAAACACTTCGGCCTTCTGAGACAACAGCTATTAAAAGTTATTATTGTTATTCGATTACTCAGGAAATCACTATTCAATACTGATAATTTTAGATTAGCATTATTTGTTATCGCAGGCGCGCATATGAGACACAGCATCCGCCATAGTCAGACTATAGTCTCACACAAGAAATGAAATTCCCTAAAAGCATTAGAAAAAAATCTCGACGACTCAGCATCAAATTTCGAAACTGGGTCGAGTCTTTGATGTATGCAGATTTGGCGCGTCAAGTAGAGGTCGCACTCAATAGGATTAATGGCGTACCCACCATAATTATTTCATATAACAATGGCACCTACGTTAAAAACTTAACCCATCAATTAAACAACTACAAAATTATCCCAATAGTAATTGACAATAACTCCTCTTCTGATATCACAAAAAAGATATTACTCGATCTCGAAAATAGTGGTTCGGCGCATATCGCAAGATCAAGAAAGAATTACGGCCACATGGTTGGATTTTTGAAACCCATATACAACCTTCTACCAGAATTATTTTGCTACACCGACCCTGACATAAGCCTAAACAAGAACTTACCTCAAAATTTTGTGTCAACACTGTCAGATCTTACAGTTGAGTTTCAGGTATTTAAGGCTGGTTTCGCGCTTTCACTGAAAAGTGACGGCCCCTTAAAAGCACTGAGCCTACACAGCTGTCACTACCGTCCAATTTATTATGAGGCAACCCTGTCAATACAAGAATTTGAATCAAGATACTGGACACTTCGACTGGCGCACAATGATCTCGAGATATATGCCGCACCAATTGACACAACTTTTGCTTTATACAGAAAGTCTAACTATATCGGAAATTTCTATACTGGCGTGCGTGTAGCTGGAGATTATTGTTCAGTACATCTTCCCTGGTTCAAGGACGCCGATACACTTTCAGAAAGCGAGCGAGCCACATATAAAAAAACCAGCATTTCATCCAACTGGATTGAGTAGCGACTGGATTGAGTAGCGACAAATCCACCTTTAGTTGCCCTTCAACAAATTCACAGACAGCGTTCAATTATCGCTAGCACCTCACAAATAGCGGCCATTCACTGCAACCCATAGCAATGCTTTCATATCATGCTACTACCCACACTAAACAGAGGCACCTATATTATTTACCTCATTACGATGTCGGCTATCTTTGCTATCTTCTTGCATCAACCATATAAACCCAACCACCCCAAAAACAACAAATACTGAAGTCCAGTTATTTCTAATAAACGGGACCTCTGTTAACGATGCAACCGAAAATGCAATACTATTAAGCAACACAAACTTCCATGCGAGAATGCTTTTTGCCCTTCTCCTGATAGAAACATAGGTCGGATAAAATATCATTAACAAAGTTACTATAAAACCAACTATGCCAGTATCACCTAAATATTCAAAGTATGCACTGTGAACAAGTGTTGGCTCACCCTCCCTCTCATTGTGCTCAAGATAAACCATCCTGTTTAATTTTCCCTCCCTAACAAGACGATTCGAAATATTTGCCATATTACCTACTCCATGCCCAAATAGCGGCTTCTCCTGAAACGCCAATAACACGCCACGCCACTGCTCGAATCGAAACCCAATTGATGTGTAAGGAAGGATTTCGCTTCGATCCGCATTAAAATAAGCCACCGGCTCTTCGACAATTCTTTCAAACCTTGCTTTTACATAATCAATACTGGATAAAAAATATAAAGTGGGCGTAATCACTGCAATAGCAATAATATATTGTCTTAGTCTTATTCTTGAGATTATCAGCCTGGCTCTTCCACTTATTATGAATGCTATAAAGTACAAAACTATTAGTGAAAGCCATGCGTTCCGCGTGATAGACAACAAAGCTGCCACAAACGCTAGCATCGCACCAATCCCGCATAGTTTTGAAAAATATTTATTTTCTTTGAAATAGTCGATACACAAATAGCTGGTGATTGATAACAGGGCCGCTATATTCCCCATAAAGATATGCCCATATACCCCCTCTGCAAATATCATTGCAACGTCACCACTGTAATATCGAATCAAAAAATCAGATATGCCGGTAAGACCAATAATAGTAGCTGCTATGGGTATCCCCGTTAGCAACAACTTCCAGATTTCAGGAATACGTCGCAGATATAGATATATCGGTATAGCCGCTAGCAGCCTTAGTTCTCCTGAAAAAAACCATGTATTAGATGCATACGTCCAACCAGCCAGTGCATTTGATATTGATACAGTTATTACATGTAGAGCAAATATCACTAGCAGGATTTTTTCTTCTTTTTTTAAATCCCATCGATACTGCTTGATTGCCGATATGGACAATATAAATATCAGCACGTAGATAGACGACACCCAGTGTCTAATCGTGTTCACGAATAAAGGGAACAGGAGCACCATCACAGAAACAAACACCATTCTGTCACGGAATAACTTACCTATATCTATCATTTAAAATATTCCTATGCATCATTAATACATACTTCATTCAAAGCAATAAGTTCTGACAAAACATATTCAGACTAATCTGTACACATCTGCGCTTTTCACCTTTCCTAAACAGTCGTAATGCCCATATTTACATGTCCTTGCAAAACACGGGCTGCAACTGAGCTGTTTATATATAATCGTTGACTGATCTGTCAGCGGTGGCGTATAGCCTGGGCTCGATGAGCCATAAATCGCGACCACCTTAACGCCAGTCGCGGCTGCGATGTGCATCAGGCCTGAATCATTCGTCACTGCCGCTGATGCGCAGGACATTAAATCAATGACCTCAGTCAAGCTGGTTTTACCACACAGGTTTTTTACTCTGCTGCCTGCCTGACTAATTTCATTTCCATGTACTGCATCTTTATCAGAACCCAGTACCCAGACCTGTTTGCCATCGTCGAGAAGTTGCCGCGCGAGTTCTGTGTATGAGGCGATCGGCCATTGCTTTGCAGGGCCATATTCTGCACCCGGCATCATGCAGATGATCGGCTGATCGGTATCTAGTTCTAGTCGTGCCATCACTTTTGCGCGATTATCAACATCTATATCCAGCACAGGAAACGGCGTTTCTGGTGCGTGGCTTACTCTGCCACCATCGGCGAGCGCCACGTAGCGCTGCACGGTCTGCTGCAGGATAGTTTTATCCAGCGCCAGAATACGATTGAGCAAACCGTAGCGTTGTTCGCCTTTGTAACCGGTTCGCTCCGGTACTCGGGCAAAAAATGGAACTAGCGCTGATTTCCACGAGCGTGGTGTAACAATGGCGTGCGTGTAACCTGCATTACGCAATTCTTTGCCCTGACGAATACGTTTCCAGAGCCCAAACTCTCCGTGAGCAGTGGTATCTTCTATTCCGCGATCCACCTGTGGCATACGCGCTAGCACGGGCAATGACCAGGCTGGCGCCAGCACATCGATACGACAATCGGGATGTTTCTGCTTGAGCGTGATGAACAGACTTTGCGCCATCACCATGTCACCTACCCAGGATGGTCCGACAATGAGATAGCGCCGTGGCTTACGCATTACCGCCGTCTGCCAGCACTGCATCTGCAAGCTCAGCATTACTGCGCAGGTGCCCGGGATTGATAGTACCGACGATCATACTGCTCACCCCCGGCTGGTTCAGGACATGACGAAAGGCGGTGTCGATACTCTGCGCGTGCCCGCTTTGCAGGCCCTTTTTGATGACCACTCCTTTGTTGAGTGTCGCGGCCAGTTCGATTATGGGTTTATCGTTTTCGTCTTCAAGATTGAATGTCGCCATCACCAGATCGCAATGATTTACTGTCCAGAGCCCCCCTTCGACAGTCTTGGTCGACATGCCAAACGCGCGTATCAGGCCTTTTTGTTTGAGTGCTTCCAGTGCTTCGAACACGCCTTCATTATTAATGATATCCATATCATTGCCATCAGAATGTACAAGCACGATATCGAGCATGTCGCGTTTTAAGCGTCGCAGACTTTGCTCGACACTGTTGCGCGTGTGCGCTTCGCTAAAATCGAAACGCGACTCGCCGTTTTCAAATATCTCGCCGACCTTGCTCATTAACACACAGTCGTGTCGATTCGGTAGCAACTGACCGATCCGTTGCTCACTGCTGCCGTAGGCAGGCGCGGTGTCAATAAAGTTAATCCCCAGCGACTGCGCCAGTTCGAACAGCGCCTGCACCTCTGCATCTTCGGGCAGTTCAAAGCCACTCGGGTACTTGACCTGTTGATTGCGACCGATTTTCACCGTGCCCAGACCCAGCACACTGACTTCGATACCGCTATTGCCTAACATGCGTTTATTCATGAACGGCTCCAGCGATCAGCTTCGCACCACGGAAAATCTGCATACTCCGGCTGTTGCCACTCTGGTAATACTGTATTGTCAGTTGCGGATATCGCTCCACTGATCATATCCACAACACGCGCTGCCAGCAGCGGCGCCAGCGCCATCTTGGTCGGCCAGGCGGTCAGTACATTATTGTGTTCTGCTACGAAAAAAGTGTCCGGCCGCGAACCATCCGGCTTGCGCACTTCCGCGCGGTTGATATTCAGAATACCCCACTCGCTGTGTTCGAGCTGGAGCCAGGGAATCAGTTCTGATAATTCGGTTTTTGCAGCCAGCAGCTGTTCGGCATCATCACGGTGGACGCCGTCTTCTGCGAGCTGACCACCGAGATACCAGACGATATTGTTCTGTTCATCGCGGTGCGAGGTGATGGTGACACGCGGATTTACACTCGCGCCCAGACAATGTGCGTAGGCAGTATCACTCAGGCCACCGCGCAGCATCACCATTTTTAATGGTCGCAGTTGCATCGCCGGTTCTTGCATTTTCAGTTGCCTGAGCAATGCCTGATTGCCCTGCCCGGCCATCAGCACCAGCTTTTTAAAATTCAGCTGAAACTCCTGTCCCGATTTATCCGCGAGGCGTAATGTATTGTTCTGACATTGCACTGTGTCTGCTGCAACATCGAGTATCGCCTGTCGATGCGGCTCGGCGAGCGCGCGCACCACGCTCAGAGTATCAAACACCGGCTCATCAAGCTGATAAATCTGGCCCTTGAATTCTGGATGGGCGAACAATGTCGGGCGCGCAGTCTTGTCGAGTGAACGAGTGCGTGCGCGCATCACCTTGCTGGCAAAGAACCCGGAAATACGCGAGCTGAGGTTCGATGTCGACCAGAGATAATGTGCGTCAGACAGTTTGATTGCAGCTGACAGGTCGATTTCGCCTACACCCTCGTGACACTCACGCCATAAGGCCGGCATAGTCGCGACCGCTTCAGATGAGGCAGTGAGCTTGCCGGTGAGCGCGTATTTGGTACCACCGTGGATAATACCCTGTGCATAACGTGTCTGACCGGCACCCAGTGCATCTGACTCTAACAGCACGGCCTGTATGCCGGATTGTCTGAGTCGCGCCAGTGTCCAGAGGCCGGCGACCCCGCCGCCCACAATCACGACGTCTACGGCGAGCGCGTTATCGACAGACATAGTGCTTATGCCTTGCTGCGAATCGCACCGATAATCTGTGTGGTGGAAACACCATCGACATAGGACAGTACTTTGACTTCGCCGCCAGCGGCGCGAACACAATCGCCCCCGGGAATTTCATCGGGATTATTATCGCCGCCTTTCACCAGAATATCGGGCAGTAGCTCGCAAATTAAACGTGTTGGCGTATCTTCTTCAAAACTCACCACCCAGTCGACACACTCCAGCGCCGATAACATGCGCATCCGAAAATCGACTGAGTTGACCGGGCGGTCTTCACCTTTCAGGCGACGCACTGTGGCATCGACATTCACTGCCACCAGCAAACGGTCACCGAGTTCACGCGCCTGCTGCAAATAGGTCACATGGCCGGCGTGCAAAATATCAAAACAACCATTGGTCATGACAATGGTTTCACCGCGTTCGCGACACGCCGCCAGTGCCTGATCGAGTGCTTCCACACTGAGCACCCCGCGCTCTACCGCAAAGTGTTGACGCAGTGCTGCGCGCAGTTCCGGCACGCTCACACTGGCAGTCCCCGATTTCGCCACAACCAGGCCAGCCGCCAGATTTGCCAGCGCCGTCGCCTGCGGCAATGTCTCGCCTGCTGCCAGTGCCGCCGCCAGTGTTGAAACCACGGTATCGCCGGCGCCGGTCACATCAAAAACTTCGCGCGCGCGGGTCGGCAGGTGCTTGACTTCATCACCCTGAATCAGGCTCATACCGTGTTCACTGCGCGTCACCAGCAGCGCACCAAACTCATATTGTTTACACAGAGCCTGCGCCCGGCTCACCAGTTCGTCTTCGTTGACGCAGACACCGACCACAGCTTCAAATTCAGACAGATTCGGTGTCACCAGACTGGCACCGCGATAAGGTTCGAAGTCTGTGCCTTTGGGGTCGACCAGTACCGGAATGTTTTTTTGTTTGCATTGCGCAATCAGGCTCTGCACCTGGCGCAAGCTGCCCTTGCCGTAATCCGAACACACCACTACATCGTGGTCGTCCAGTAGTGCAGCAAACATTTTATCCAGCGCGCTTAAATCCTGGCCAGCAAAGCCATCTTCAAAATCGAGCCGAATCAGTTGCTGATGGCGGCTCATGACGCGCAACTTGGTGACCGTAGGATGATCCGCCAGGCGCACGAACTGCGTGTTGACAGCAGCGGCCTGCAGACTGGTTTCCAGCGCATCAGCAGCAGCATCATCGCCGCTGAGACCGGTCACGGTAGAGCCAGCACCGAGCGCGGCAATATTCAGCGCCACGTTACCGGCACCACCAGGACGTTCTTCGATGTCGTTGACGTGTACCACCGGCACCGGCGCTTCCGGCGAAATACGTGACGTCGGACCATGCCAGTAACGGTCCAGCATTAAATCACCGACCACAAGAACGCGCGCTTTGGAAAAATCTGGGATATGTATGCTCATGCTGTGGGCCTAATCCTTCAGCACATACTCCGTGCCGCAATAGGGACATTTCGCATGTCCGGTTTCTTCCACAGGAAGATATACCTGTGGGTGTGAATTCCACAACGAGCTGCCTTTCATCGGGCAATGAATCGGTAAAATGCTGCGCGACACTTCCTGACGCGCATCCTGATTCGGAATATCCAGATCGGTTTTTGTTGAAGTATGTGGATTCGGCATTATTATTCCTGTTAGGTGATCAATATTTTTCCGCTAATGAACGCAAATAAACGCTAATAAATACAAATACGCTTAATTCGCTTTGATAATAGCGTGGGCCATCATATTTAGCATTTCCGAACCATATTGGCGTTTATTCGCGTTCATTTGCGGACTATATTTCGTAATTTTTTATTAGTGTTTATTTGCGGACTATTCTTTTACCAACGTCAACCAGTCATCATGCATTTTGATACGGCCGTGCACCAGATCAAAATACATGGTCTGTAATTTTTCAGTTACCGGACCACGATCACCATTACCGATCATGCGATTATCGACTTCGCGTACCGGCGTGACTTCTGCAGCGGTGCCCGAAAAAAATACTTCGTCTGCAATATAGACTTCATCACGAGTGATACGCTTTTCACGGATCTCGTAACCAGCTTCACTGGCAAGCGCAAACAAAGTATTACGCGTAATCCCGTTCAGCGCCGAGGTGAGATCGGGTGTGTAAATCACACCGTTTTTCACCAGAAAAATATTTTCACCACTGCCTTCGGCGACATAACCTTCATTGTCGAGCAG